>CAXTWQ010000035.1:0-46795 GCA_964248065.1 uncultured Bryobacteraceae bacterium
AGTCGAGGTCGAATAACCAGCGTACGAAGCCAATAAGCTGCTCGCACAAGAGTCGTTCCAGGGAATTTCTGGGATGTAATATTTTGCTGAAGCGAACGTGGGAGAGTTCGTTGCATTCCAAAAATAACTGTTCGAGCTTGCGTACGAATCGCCAAAGTCAGTACCACCAACGGCAACGTTGTAAGGAGTGGACGCAAAGCCGCTGACTCCGATTCCATGTGTCGCGTAGGTTGCGCCCGCGTCGCAGCTGGTTGCGCCCTCATCGCCGGCAGCAACAAAAACGGATATGCCCTCAACGGCGGCCTGCTGGTAAATTCTGGAAAAAGCGGCATTGGCTGCTGCGCCGTTCTCCGCCTCACACTCGCCATAGCTGATGCTCACGATGGCGGGAGGCGCGCTGTTTGCGTTAAGCAAATTCTGTAAGGCAATCAGGCCACCGAAAGTGGTCGCCGTATTGCGGCAGGACGCCAGCACAATGGCCGCATCGGGAGCCGCAGCACTACCCCACACCGCAGCCATAATGGCCTCTCCATCATCACCACCAACTACGCCCGGGCGGGCGCAGCTGCCCGGCTGCCCCTGGGTGAAAGAGCCCGCCGTATAGCCTGCGAGTCCGAATTTGGCGCGGAAAGCCGACCAGTCACTAGCGCTGTAAACATTAGTGTCTTCGATGACGGCAATCGTCTGACCCTTGCCGGTAACACCTTGTGCGAAGAGAGGATTCAGGTTGTAGATAGTCGCCAGGTCGCCCGGTACAACAGCCTGGTCGGTACTCCCCGATGTGAGCGTGAACTTTGTATGCGCTGTCTTCATCGCATGTGGTCTGAAATTATGAAGCGAAACAATGCCGGTAATAACAGACGCGAAGGCCGCTGGAATCTCCGGATCGCTCATATTCGCGATATGTGCTTCACCATTCACGCTGAGATGGTGAATTTCGGTAGCAAATGCCTGCCTGACCTGGCCTGCTGTTCCTGAAAAATCTACCGTCATTTTATTGGGATAAACCTGGTTCACGACAAAACCCTCCGAACCCAGCCAAGTCGTAATCTTGTCGATATCCGACTGAGCGGCGCCGAAACGCTCGCCAAACTGAGGCGGCGTCAGCCAGTGATGATAGTTCGGCGATGCCGGGCTTTGCAGATCCTTTGTGTATTGCTCTAAAGCCTGTTCAGCTTCGGGAGAACGCTGCAACTGCAGCAGCATATGATCCATCAGCAAGCCTTCTGAGACTCGGCCACGATCGTTCTCCGCGTTAGCGGCCGACCGTGTATTTCCCTTAAGCGCCACGCGCCGTCCATTATCGACCGCTTGCGTGATCAGCGCACGAGGCGGCGGAATGCTATTGGCAATCTGGGAGAACGCTGGAAGTCCGGAAACCATGACCAGCAGCACAGAGGAAGAGAACGGCCGAAGGATCAAATGCATCTCTCTTTCAAAGAAAGTATCGAGTAATTCGACGCTAACACAAAATCAAGAGATTTAACCCATCAGTTTACGTACGGATTTTACTGTGAAAGCCGGAGCATTAGCAGCTGTGAATAGACTCCGCTTAGACGCTATACCGGGTGAATGTAAACCGCGCGGGTCAGTTCTGCAAACAGATCCATGCCATCCCAGTGGCGGCGAAAGGAAAGCGCATCGCCAATCGGCACGATACGGTCAATACCGCGGCCGTTCAACTCTTGTACAAAGCCGTCAAGTTCAGGCGGGGTGAACCCGAAGTGGCTCAGCGTTTGGTCCCGGCGCTCAATGAACGGTACCAGTTCAGTCAGGCGGCGTAAGAAGACGTGATACAAAAGCCCTCCGCCGCTGTGCTCACGGCTGAGTCCAGACAGCCCTTCCACCTCAACCACAGTAAGCTCATTCGCGAAATTGCGATAACGAATCACCGGCCGATCCAGAATCGCCCTGCAGGCAAAAGTAAACTTTGCAATGCGGGTAGCAGGCTCCGACTGCACGCCTCGCGATTGAGCGTAAGCTCCTACCCGTCCGTAAAAATCGCGGCTTGCCGTGATGGAGGCGCCTGCGTCCTCTCCAAACCAGCTGATCAGATGAGGCGACGAGCAAGCCATCTGGTCGAACCAATACACATCGTTGAAGAAGCGCGCAGCTAAGTCTCGGCGGGCTGCGTCGCTTGCTTCCAGGTATCGGGAGGTCTCAATCGCACTCAGCGAGTAGCGATCTGGAAACGAGATATCGCGCCCATGCGGCGAAAGCGGAAACGCACGAATCGTGTTCACCGTGGCATCTCCGCCCCAGATCACGCGTACGTCGCAGGCATGGGAAATCGCTGCAGTGATCGCATCGTCGCGGCCATAGCTTACGACCGAGTTGCCTGCCTGCAGAGCCGGTCCGGCTGTCTGCAACTCCTCGTTCAAGAGCCGAACCAGTATGTGCGATTGCACCGCCGCTCGCGGTGACAAGCGCACGATATTCCGATTGCCTGTTAACAAAGCAAGCAGCAAAGAATAGATTGAGATGGTATCAACGTTGGTCGGAGGTATGTGGAACACCAGCCCGCGCGGCGTCAGGCGCAACGGTGCGCGATCGGCATTCTGAAATTCCGCACGCATCCGCAGCACTTCTGATTTCCGCATCCAGAAGGCCAGGGACTGCAATTCCGGATAGCGTTTCGCTTCCGGATCAGCGAACATGCGGCGAGATAGCGCATGGCAAAACTCAACAACTTCGTCGGAGAACGGCCGCAATGTTTGCGTTGGCCGCGAGAGCCGGTCGAGCAACGTCTCCAGTTCGATCGATTCGGCTACGGGCGTGAGTTGTTGAACAATCACCTTGCTACTTCATGAGTGTCGCTGCAGCCGCGCAACTCGGCTTTCGGAACGCGTCCGGTTACCGTGAAGGCTTTGCCCTGCCGCCCGCTACGCTCGCCACTATTCTCATGCTGGATACCGATGTCTTCGGTAAGAATCGAGTGCCCCGGATAGCTTAGCGGTAATACGCTCACTACCTGAATCAGCCCGGGTTTGCCAGGCGCAACTTCCTGCCATGTGTTGACGTCTCGGATAATCACGTCACTGAAGTTCGGCGGATATAAATACCCATCCTCGCCCTCCAGGTAAATGCTGCCTACCTGCTCCACCATGCCATAGAAATTATAAATTCGATGGAGACCGGATGCCTCGCGCAAGCGTCGTTTGAACTCATTGTTGCTCACCGCCTGGTCTTGCAGTTTCTTCCATCCGCCGCTATGAATCAGGATTCCGTTTGACAGATCGAAGTGCCGGGTCTTGATCCGCTGATACAGGTACTGCCAAACCATGAACGTGAAGCCGAACATCAGGAACGGTTGGCTGCCGTGCTTCTCGAGAAATCGCTCGAGCCCGGCTTCGTCCAGCTGCATGTTGTCATCCAGCGCATAGAAGTGGCTGCGGCCGAAGTTGGCCATGCCCAGAACACCAGCAGCACGAGCACTGAAGCGGGTGCGGTCTTTAATCAAAGCGCCGCTCTCAACCATGACCATCGGCAGCCGTTCGGGACCCAGCACATGTGTCATGATCCGGCTCAGAGCGGTAGTCTGCCGTCGAGCTGTTTCCTGATCGAGAACTATCTGGCTAACCTGCTGCCCGGTGGTGCCGCTTGAGGTGAGAGTCTTAAAACGCTTCTCTTTCGGAACGCTGCTCAACAAGTGGCTTTTAAACAATCCAACGGGAACAAACGGCAGCTCAGCCATCGTAGTTGCGCGCTCATAACCGGGGCGCAGAACATCAGTCAGGCGATCGTACTCGGGGCAATGCTCCCGATGATAGCTCGTCAATTCGTTCAGCAATGGGAGCAGCACCTGTTCCTTCTCAGGCTGCGGAAGACTGTATTGCGGCACAGCCAGCAGTTCATCAAAGTTCATAGCAAGCCCTGTAAGTGGGCGTAATCCACTTTGCCGTTCGCATTCAGAGGCAAATGCTCAACTCTGCGGAACAGGAAGGCCGTAGGATGAACCCGCAGGGTCGTCGCCAATTGCGCGCGAAGTGCCTCCAGATCGCCACTGCCTTCGCAGAAAATCGCCAACTTTTCGCCGGCGCCCACCGCTGCAGCCGTTGTCTGGCCCTTCAGCAGCGCCTCAACCTCATCCAGATTGACGCGCACACCAAACAGCTTGGCATCGCGTTTCAGCCGGCCCTTGATGTGAACAAAGCCTTCGTCGTCCAAAGTGGCAAGATCGCCGGTGCGCAGTTCACCGTGCATCTCATCACCCTTCGCCAGATTAGCGCGACAGGTGGCATAGCCGAGCATGACATTCGGGCCACGATACACCAGCTCACCGCTGCTATCGGGAAGAGCTTCGCGACCATCATCTGTGTCGATGGTGATGGAGCCGCCCGGAATGGCACGGCCTGCCGAACCCAGCTTCTCCGGCAGGCGGTCGTACGGCAAAATGGCAATGCGCGCTGTGGCCTCGGTCTGTCCATACATTACGTAAAAGCGGCCGTCGCGCCGTTGCATTTCCGCATGAAATTCGCTCACCAATTTGTCTACCAGCTTCCCGCCAGCTTGCGTGAGCGTACGCAAGGTGGGCAGATGCAAGTCACTCAGCTTGATGCGGCGGCTCAGCATCTCATACGTGTAAGGCACGCCAGAGAAAGAGGTGCACCGGGCTGCCCGGAACGCGTTCCAAAATCCCGGAGCAACAATTGATTCACGAGTCAACGCAAGCCTCCCGCCCCGGAGCAGGTGCGTGTTGATGACCGATAGTCCGTAAGAGTAATAGAACGGCAGACTGGTGATGGCACATTCCGCTTCGTCTATCTCTAAAGCTTGTGAGATGGACTGAGCATTACTTAGAATGTTGTTCTGCGTCAGCCGCACAAACTTCGGGCTTCCGGTGCTTCCGGATGTAGACAACAACACGGCCAGATCAGGATGGATCGCATCACCGTTCGTGACTGAAGTCTGCCGGGCAAGCGCGAACGCGTTTGGCACCGGGACAGGCACACTGGCATACTCGCCTGTCTCGCCCAATGCGATCGCAGGATTTGAGTACACGATCCAGTCCGGTTGATACAGCTCAATTAACTGCGTCTTCAACCCCGGCGCTAACGCCTCATCCAGAAGAGCGATTGCCTGACCTGCATCGACGGCCGCCAGATACCAGGCCAGCGATTGAAGGTCGTTCCGGCCAAAGTGGAATACCAACTGCTTGCTAGTGGCCCGGAACTGCATACTCAGCTTGTCAGTCAATTGCGACAGCTTTGCATAAGTCACGGTCTCCGATTGTTCGGAGTCATGCAACGCCACTGCAGCCGGGTCAGCTTTGTTCAGCAGAAACATAAGTGCGCTTAAATCAGCATGCCGCCATCTACGCCCAGCACTTGACCGGTGACGTAAGAGGACAAATCAGACGCCAAAAAAAGAACTGCGTTAGCAACATCCTGCGCTTCACCCACGCGCCCCATTTTGATGGATCGCACGCGTTCCTCATACTTAGCTGGTGGCAAGTGCTTCACCATGTCAGTCCCGATAAAGCCAGGAGCCACGGCATTCACACGAATGTTCTTCGGAGCAAGTTCCTTTGCCGCCGAAAGTGTCAGGCCAATTAATGCAGCCTTCGAGGCGCCATAGACGGCCTGTCCTTCGTTTCCGACACGCCCAATGATGGAGCTGATATTGATGATGGAGCCGCTCTTATTACGCGACATCAGCCGCGCCGCTTCTTGCAGATGATAAATAGGCCCGACCGTATTGATTTGAATCGTTCGGGTGATAGCCGAATCTGGAATCATTCCCAGCAATGCGTCTTGCAAAACACCGGCATTGTTCACCAGCACGTCCAGCCGCTTATGCTTCTTGAAGATATCCATGTAGCAGCGCTTTACCGAAGCCGGTTCGCAGACGTCAGCCAAAAACCCAGTGCACTCCACGTTATATTCGTCGCGAATCTGTCTGACGCATTCGTCCAATCGCGATTGATCAGAAACCCCGTTGAGAATAATGCTGGCTCCGTGCCGGGCAAACGTCCTGGCAACAGCCCAGCCGATGCCACGTGTTGAGCCGGTGATAAAGGCTACCTTATCTTTGAGCATCGGATGCTCTAATCCCTGATTGCCGAACATTTGCAGTTCGAAAGGGACGACGAATCCCCACCGTTATTTATCCAACGCAACGCCGTGCGACGCCACAATCTCTTTCGCCTTGCTGAAGTCGCTCATGTTAATGACCTCATCGGTGCTGAGCATGATGTCAAAAGCATTCTCAATGCCTGAAATTAGCGCCATGTGTGCCACCGAGTCCCAGCCGGGAGTGCTTCCGTAAGCCAGCTTCTGCCAGTCAGTATCAGAAGGAACGCCCACATTCTCAACGAAGGCGCCCTTCAATTTGTCGATGTTGTCAGTCATTACCAATGGAAATACGCCAGCGAAGTCGCTGTTTGAACTCCTAGTATAAGGTACCGGGCCCATCTAAGCGGGACCGCGAAGACTAATGCCTAGCTGGTTTGACCGGGCGATTTCTCAGCCAGTCCAGAATGTTCTTGCGCGGCCAAAGCAGAATGGTTTCGGTCGGGTGGTACTGGCCAGATCGATACAATTGTTCGCGTTCCTTGCTGCCTTGTATAAATCCGGCGCCGGGGTCAGCAGGTCCGATATCAGTCATCAGCGCACCATTCTCCAGAAAGATGCGGGTAGTCCAGGACAGGTGCGGCGTCACGCGATGAGTCTCCGGCGAATAAAACCACGAGCCGGTAAGGATTCCTCTGATCTCCGGCTGCAGCTGCATGGATTTGGCCATGAGCGCCAAGCTTGCCTCCCACTCCCGCTCGCGCATGAATTGGACCTTGCCGCGCAGGAACGCATTATGTGGAAACCAAAGGCGCGTCCGACCGCGCATGCGGAATAGAAGAAAGTGCAGCGTCCGCAGCAGATCCTTGCGTGGCAGCCGCCCAAACCAGGAACGGGGAAACCCGGCGTCCTCCCAATCCAGCAGGCCAGCCCGAAAACGCCTGCATAAACTGATGCCAATGAGAGCGCGAAAAGAATACTCGTTCGGATTGAACAAATGAAGCCAGTCCGGTTCGGCCGAGGCGAATGCGCCGTACTCGTCGCACATCAATTGCTTCACCGCATCGTCTACCGGCAGTTGCGCCAGCCGCTCTAAACTGTGCAGGCTATTGGTCAGAAGCAGGTATCGGTAGGGAAGAAACTCACCGGGAGCGCTCTGGTCAGCCGCAGCAAGCTGGTTCGCTGCCCCGGAAGGAAATTGGCGCGTTTCCCAGAACGTAGCGGACCAAGTCAGCAGCTCACTGCTGCTTGCGGGCAGAGTCGCCCGTAACCGCCGCATTCCATCGCTCTCCAAGGCTGACGCGAGTGCCGCTCTAATTTGTTCAATCTTCTCTGGCACTGTCGGCATCAGCGAGAACGTAGTATCCGATTATCGGCTACGAGCAGACCACCCGAGTATAGGTAACCTGATGCGCCGAAAGCTGATCGAGTTCTGGGGCGGTTGCCGTTTAACCCCTCGTTCCAGGCTGCGTTGTGGTTAGACAATTTGTAATCAGTTAGTAGTGCGCTTTCATTCTCTGACGAATAAGCGCAAGATGAGGTTACGAATGGGCTTTTTCCGAAGCAGTCTTGCAGGAGCAGTTGGCGGCCTTGCAGGAGCCTGGGCTATGCAGCAGTTTCGCCGTCGCTGGGATGCCCGGCCAGGGGCAAGTGCCAACACCGGCATTTTCGGGTTCGACGAAGAGGCCGATACTGGTTCAGTAGACCAGATTTGTGCGGCTTTCGAATTGGCTGTTCTGTCCAGAGACGAGGCACTGCTGGCGGCGCTTTGGCTCCACTATGGCTATGGCTTGCTGTCGGGCGCAGCTTACGGAATTGCGGTCGCGCATCGGCCCGCGGCCCGCGCCGGCTTCGGTATGGCTTTCGGTGCGGCGCTCTGGCTTATCGGTGATGAGCTCGCAATCACCCTTACCGGCCTCTCCAATCCCTGGTCCCGAAAAGCGTCCTCCCACAGCAGCGCGCTACTGGCTCACATCCTATTCGGCCTAGTCACCGAGGGAGGACGCCGGGCTGCCTCCAGTCTGCTGCCTTCTGCCTTGTAGAGTATCCAGTCTGCTCCGATACAATAGCGCCAGTTTCCGATGAAGATCTGCCGTCTGCTCCCCCTTTTTCTGATTGCAGTTATCTCAACTTTCGCTCAAAAGCCGGATGCCAACGACTTGGTCTGGCAGAAATCAGTCAGCCAGTTCGACAGCAAACGCAGAGCCATCTTGCAGCACGTAGACAAAGTAGGCAAGCAGGGGCCGTTCCATCCGGACTGGGTCTCCTTGGAGCGCTACACCATACCGGACTGGTATCAAGATGCTAAGTTCGGCATCTTTCTCCACTGGGGATTGTATGCGGTTCCGGCTTTCGGGAATGAATGGTATCCGCGCAACATGTACTTAAAGGCAAAGCCGGAGTATCAGCATCAGGTAGACACTCATGGCCCTGAAACCGCCTTCGGGTACAAAGACTTTATTCCGTCGTTCCAGGCACAACATTTCGATCCCAATGCCTGGGCAAAACTGTTCGAGCAATCAGGCGCCAAGTATGTCATTCCGGTGGCCGAACATCATGACGGATTTGCGATGTACGACTCTGATCTCTCGGTTTGGACCGCTGCCCGCATGGGTCCTAAGCGCGACACCATCGCCGAGCTGGCTGCTGCGGTGCGCGCGCAAGGTCTGCACTTCGGCGCCTCCAGCCATCGCATTGAGCACTACTTCTTCATGAACGGCGGCCGCGAGCATCCCTCTGATGTGCAGGACCCGCGCTATGCCGCTTTCTACGGCCCGGCACACGCCGGCGTCACTGATCAGAACGGACAGAAATGGATGGCGCACCCCGACCCTGCTTTCCTGGACGATTGGCTTGCGCGCTCGGCCGAGATCGTGGACAAGTACAAGCCTGAGATCGTCTGGTTCGATTGGTGGATCAACACCAAAGAGGTGGAGCCTTACCTGAAGCGCTTTGCTTCTTACTACTACAACGATGCCGCCGCACGACACGCCACCGCCGCTATCAACTACAAGTACACGGCCTTTCCGGACCGTGCTGCAGTTCTCGACATCGAACGCGGCCAGCTTGATGCCTCCCGCAAACTGTTCTGGCAAACTGATACATCCATCAGTATCAAGTCCTGGGGCTACGTCGAGAATGATACGTTTCGCTCCCCGGAATCTTTGATTGGAGAGTTGGTCGATGTGGTCAGTAAGAACGGCGCACTGCTACTCAACATTGGCCCGAAGCCGGACGGAACGATTCCAGGCCAAGCGGCTCAGATACTACAGAAAGTAGGCGGCTGGCTGGCGGTGAACGGCGAAGCCATTTATGGTTCCAGGCCCTGGACAACTTACGGCGAGGGCCCAACGAAGGTGGAAGGCGGTGCTTTTCACGATGTTGCTACTGCGCCCTACTCGAGCCAGGATATTCGCTTCACCACGAAAGGCAAGACGCTCTACGCTATCAGTCTTGGCTGGCCCTCTGACGGAAAGCTAACGGTCAAATCACTTGGGAAGAGCGCCCCGGGCCTCCCCGGCGAGATCAAGCATGTAGACCTGCTCGGCTCACACGCAGCCATCAGGTGGACCCGCGATGCTGGCGGCCTCAAGCTCCAGCTGCCTAAACAAAGAGTCGGCGAGTACGCTTTCGTCTTCAAGATCTCCTAGCGCGAAGCTTTGACGGACGACTTCGGACCGCAGTCTTTCCAGTAAGTATTGCTTTCTTTCAAACCTTAGATTCTTGCTATTCGCTGAATAACTGGTGACCAGATCAGTTTCGTTTTGAGAATCTCTGGATATAGGACCGCGGTGGTCTTATATAAGGGGAAGGCTTTGTTATTTAGGTATTGCGGCTTACTACTCGCCGCTTTCGTCCTGTTCGTCGCGCCGCGGATCGCTCAAGCCGACGAACCGCTTTTCGGATTCAGTTACACAACCGACTTGCTGCCAAAGGGCAAATGGGAAGTGGAACAGTGGTCTACTACTCGGTTCAGCAAAGTAGCCGGCCGGTACTGGGAACAGAGCAACCGCACGGAAGTGGAGTACGGAGTTACTGACCGATTCCAGTTCTCGCTTTACGCGAACTACGACTCAACAACGGCTTTTCGCAACGGCCCATTCGGGGCCACCACCCCGCCTGAACAATTTTCGTACGATACACCCGGGCCTACTGACCATTACCACCGATCCCGTTATCTCGGCACGTCCGGCGAGGCAATCTTCCGTATTCTGAGCCCCTATCGCCACTCGATCGGACTAGCCATATATGAAGAGCCCACGGTCGGGGCTGGCTTTATCGAGTCAGAGACTCGCCTCATTGCTCAGAAAAACTTCAAAGATGATCGTCTTGTGCTGGCAGCCAATTTCACCTATGCGCCCGAATGGCGGCGCGCCCCGGATACCAAGACCTTCGGCTATGAGACAGACGTCAATATGTCAAGTGGCGTAACTTACCGTTTCCGTCCCAACTGGTCGCTTGGCGCTGAATTCTTTAATGAGCGCGAGTTCAACAGCTTTGTTTTTCAAAACCTGACCAACAGCGGATACTATCTGGGGCCCACGGTTCACTACGGAGGAAAGCACTTCTTTGCTACCGCAACCTTCGTAGAACAGATGCCCTGGGCCAGCATCCACTCCGCTACTGTCCCAGGTGCTGTTGTCGGCGGCCGCGATTACGACAACGACTTTGAAAAATTCCGCGTTCGGCTTCGCTTCGGTTGGTACTTCTAGGCTCGATATGAAAGCCAAATTCACCCTTGTTCCCATTGCTGCTCTTGCCACCCTGGCTGGCCCTGCCTACGCGAAGGTGTTCCTAACGGTTGAACAGGCGCAGGCGTCGCTGTTCCCTGGCGCCACCTTCAAGCCCGATTTTCGCCAACTTACCGAGGAGCAGGCAAAAGCAATTGAAAAGGCCTCCGGAACCAACGTTCACAACAAGCAACTGAAACTTTGGAGCGCTTCGACCGGTGGCTGGTTCATCGCCGATGAGGTGATAGGCAAGCACGACTTTGTCCCGCTCGCCGTTGCGCTGAATGACACTGGCGTTGTCAAAGGCATTGAGATTCTCGAGTATCGCGAAGCGTACGGCGACGCGATTCGAAACGCTGCCTGGCGGGCGCAGTTCAACGGTAAGCGAGCGGGCGAGAAGCTACGCCTGGACAAAGAAATTCACAACATCTCAGGCGCAACCCTGTCCTGCCGTCACGTCACTGATGGCATCAACCGCCTGCTGGCCACCTATGCAATCCTCCTCGCACCCAACCATTGAGCGGGCACGACCGCTATTGGGCACGCTGGTCTCTATCCAGATAGCAGGGCTCCCACCAGCCCAAAGCATAGAAGCAATAGAGCGCGCGTTTGCAGCCGTCCAACGTGTTCACTCTTCCATGAGCTTCCATTGCAGAGGGAGCGAACTTTCACGCCTGAACCGAACCGCACATGTCAAACCGGTTCAGGTTTCCCGGGAACTTTGGAGCGTTCTCTCCTTTGCGCAGCAGCTCTCCGCTGAAACAGACGGCATCTTCGACGTAACAGTCGCACCCTCTCTGGTTGAAGGCGGTTTGCTTCCCCAGCCACAGGCCGCGGTTCAACCCTGCGGAACATGGCGCGACATCATACTTAACTCAAGCCGGACCATATCGTTCAGGAAGCCGCTTTGGATCGACCTGGGAGGAATTGCCAAAGGCTATGCGGTCGACTGCGCAACGAAAGCAGTACTTGCGGCCAAACCAATGAGCGCCGTCATCAATGCAGGCGGCGACCTGCGGGTGATAGGTTCAACGCCTCAGCGCATAGGCTTGCGAATTGAACTCCCATCTGCCGCCAGTTTTCTCCCGGTACTCGATCTCTGTGACGGAAGTGTCGCCAGTAGTTCCACAACCGATACGGCCGGCGCTCATATTCATGGCCGAAGCCGCAAGCCTCTCCCTGCCGGCATCTTCGCGTCGGTAGTTGCCGAAAGCTGTATGGTTGCCGACGCGCTGACCAAGCTTGTCCTGGCAAGTCCTGCCCAAAGCGCACGCATACTGCGCCACTTCGGCGCCGAAGCCTCAGTATGCAATCGCAACGGCCGCTGGAGTCACTACGCGTGAGCGCAAGCCCCGTATACTCAGGCCGAATCAGCCGTCAGCGGCGGTGGCAACTCTATCTCACCGCGATTGGCCTGTGGCTTTCCGGTGCACTATGGCTGCTCTTTCACTACTTCTTCATGCGCACAGGCGAGTTCGGTCCGACACCGCACCCCTCTGAGATCTGGTGGCTCAAGATTCACGGAGCGTTCTCGTTCGCATCCATCTGGATCTTCGGCCTTCTGTGGGGCGTTCATGTTTCTAAGGCGCTGCCCTCTCCGAAACGCAAGAGATCGGGCATTTCTTTAATAGCCGGCTTCGCGGTTCTGATCCTGACAGGCTATCTGCTCTACTATGTCGGGAACGACTCAGCCCGCTCCGTTATCTCGGTCCTACATTGGGCTTGCGGTCTGGGCAGTCCTTCCCTCTTTCTTCTTCATCGATTCCGACCGGGCAGAAGAAAGACCCGCTCTGAACCAGGCATTCATTTTCCACAGAAGGTCCGATGAACTCTCGGTGGCCAGATTCAAGCCAATGCGGGATTGGAAACCGAGTCGTTCTTTTCACGAGGTTACTCTTAGCATCTGAGATTTCCGGTCACGATCTACTACCAGAGAGATGCGGAGACTCAACTCCGTCTGGAAAGAGCCTCTGTGATTACGTCAGCTTTAGTCAGGTTGTGGAACGACGAAAATGGGCAGGACTTGGTGGAATACTCGCTCCTGTTGGCGTTCCTTGCTATTGCGGCCGTAGCTCTGCTTAGCACTGCAAAGACGACTTTGAATGGGCTCTGGACCAAGACCGGCAGTGCTCTGAACAGTGCCAGTACAGCGGCTTCGTAACCAATCCGCTCAGGATCATTGCTTAACCATCCACTCAAATAACGCGCCGGCAAACTCGTGTAATGCCGATGCTACAGCCGAAATTCCCCCCCAATATCGCGCAGGCAGATTCGGTCATCCGATGGGCCTGCCGCGGTAAGCAGCCGCTCGATCGGTTCCAGCAGACCCTCGTTGCTTAGCTTGAATGTCTGGTGATGGACAGGCAGAATGTGTTCCGCACCCGCATCGTTAGCCATCGCCAATGCCTGCTCGGGGTTGCAATGAACACGTATCCACGGGTCATACGCACCAATCGGCATAATCGCTAGATCGACTCTTTTTGAAGAACGTAGCTTTTTGAACGATTCGGTATGGGCTGTATCGCCGCCAAAAAGAATTCGGTAGTCGCCCAATTCCAGCAGATAACCGTTGTAGCCGCGATAAACGTCGCTGCGCATCCTCGCTCCCCAGTGCGCCACTTCGAACGCCTTTACATGCAAAGGGCCAAGCGAAGTACTTTCGTTCCAGCGCAGCTCGTGAACGCTGGCGTATCGGCGCGGGCGCAGCAAATCACTGGTTCGAATTGCGGTAATTATCTGCGTCGATCTGTTCTCCAGCGACCGCAAACTCGGCAGGTCAAAGTGGTCCATATGCGCATGCGAAAGCAGGACCAGATCGATGTGTGGCAGCTGTGCCAACGGAGTTGCAATCTCTACCAGTCGCTTGATGCCCAGCGTCAGCGGGCCCAGATTTAAACCAATGCGGGAACTGAAGACCGGGTCAGTCAGGATCGTAACCCCGTGGACCTTCAGCAGCACCGTGCTATGGCCAAGCCAAGCCACATGCAGCCCTTCGTTCGGCCATTGGCTGGGGTTTGGGTGCAGTGGCGCTGGCTGGCTGACGCGCCGGTAGTCTTTTGAAATCTCGTGGAAAAGCGCAGGTGCTGCACGCCTCAGAAAGCGCGCCGTTTCAGGCGCCCGCGAAAGGCGCGCCGACATGCTGACCCGGCCATGATGCCGGTCGGAAGCCGATCGCGAGCGCCGGCTACTCCCAGGAGGAAACGCTGCCATGCCTTTAGAATCGTGCTCGCGAACCGGAAGTCATCCTGGACTTATCCTCTCAGATAAGTGCCAAGGTCAACGAATACGACACCGTCTACCAGCGGAAAACGCCAGAGAAAATCGGACCCTGCAGCCGCGCCGTAATCCCGTTCTGGCGACCCGACGTCTCATGCAACTGTGTGTTCACGCCGCGGTAACCGGCCAAAAACGTGACCGGGCCCAGGCAGATGCCGCCACTCCCGGTTGCCTCCACGTAGTAGCCGTAACTGCCCAGGCCCATGCCGCGCATATCGCCCTCTATCTCAAAAAGGCGATGGTGTGGAATCGGGAAAACGCGGAAGTCCGCCCCGGCCAGAGGCAACCCGATCTTCTCTGAACGTGTGCCCACCGTATTGGTCTGCTCGGCCAAAATCGATCCCGTCGCGCCCAAGTAGGCGCCGCCCACCGAGAAGCCAAGGTGTCCTTTAGCTCCCGTCAGAATGTCGTATTGATAGCCGGCAAAGAAGTAATTCAAATCGGCCGAGGAGCGAATTGTCTCGCTCACGTTGAACGACCGACCTTGATAGAGAAACGTGCGATTGATCGTGTTCAAACCACTCAAGTGAAACGGCGTGCCTTCCACCACAATCCTGTGCTTGCGGGCAGGCTTGAAGATAAGCTTGCCGAAGAATGTCGGCTGCCCCTGACCGACGTTCAGATCGTGAACAAAATCAACCGGCGAGCCGCCCGATTGTATGTTGCCGCCTGAGTTCAGGAGCCAGCCTGAACCAGATACTTCAATCCGGAAATCTTCCGGACTTTCGCTATGGAAGCTTCCGCCCGACGATTGAGCCCATCCCGCAGCAGTGAAAAGAAAAATGCCTGCAAGTGCCCGAACAAACTGCAACTGCTTACTTACCAAACAGCTATACCTCTTAAGTCAGAGCGGTATACGGCGGTATACTCTCATGAAATTTTTGCGGAACGTGCATGCCAGGAAGAAGTTGCAGGCAACACAAACATTCCCTGTGGAATCTGTTTTCATTGCTTCTTAACACTCTAATTATGTAATCGCAACGCGAACTCCGGACATTGGTAGCAGGGAACTGAAACCACATGTCTGTTACAGCCACCACGACGCAGCAACTCCTCTGGCAGAACTCTGCAATCGCTCCGGAATTCTGCGCCGGTGTTTCCATCCATAGCCACACAACGTGCTCGGAAGAGAGCCTGTCTGTGGTGCCGCCTGCCATTGCCGGCTTTATTTCCTGGCGCAGCCACTTTCTGCGCAAAAAAGTTCCTGGAGCCACTGTCAAACCTGACTTCGCCAATGGTTTCTGGACGCCGCCGCTTCCGCCACGCCAAGCCTATCGTCTCGAAGAGAAGCAGGTACACGCTTCGTTCGATCTACCCGCCATTGTCTCTTTAACCGACCACGACAACATCCACGCCGGCATGCTGTTGCGGGTCATCCCGCAGTTTCGCCGCGTCCCCATTTCTGTTGAATGGAGCATTCCATTCGGCCGGACCTTCTTCCATCTCGGTGTCCACAATCTCAACCCTCAGACGGCGGAAGCCACGGTTGCCGAACTGAACAGCTACACAGCTGCACCGTCGCCTCCAAGGCTGATCGAATTGCTCCACGTGCTGAATCAGGACCACGCCGTTCTCGTAGTGGTCAATCATCCGCTGTGGGATGAGAAGGGCATTGGGCTTCGCGAGCACCAAGCCACGCTCTTGCAACTACTAACCACAGCCGGTGCGCTGCTTCATGCGCTGGAAGCAAACGGCCTGCGCACGCTGGAAGAGAACAATCGTGTCCTTCAACTCGGCGCTGAGCGGAACCTGCCAGTAGTAGCCGGCGGAGATCGCCATGGCCTGGAGCCGAACGCCATCCTCAACCTGTCCCATGGAACAACGCTCGCCGAGTTCGTCTCCGAGGTTCGCTACGACCGCTGGAGCCACATGGTCTACATGCCGCAGTTTCGGCAGTCACGGTTTCTCCGAATTTTGCACATGGTGACCGATGTGGTCCGTGACTACTCCGACAACTTCGAAGATCGCCGGACCTTTGCCGACCGTATCTTCTACCGGACAACCGAAGACGCGGCACCAGTCTCATTTTCCTCGGTCTATGGAGAGCACAGCCTCAGCCCTGTCAAACATTTTCTGGCCGCTATGCAAGTAGTCGACCGGCGTCCATCCTCTGCTATTCTCACGAATGCATGAGCGGTTTGGTCCTCGATGGCAAGCGGATTAGGGACGAAATTCTTCACGAATTACGTCCCCGCATTGAGGCGCTGCATGCACGCAATCACACGCCGGCACTAGCGGTTGTACTGGTGGGCGATGATCCTGCATCGCATATCTACGTACGCAACAAGCTGAAGGCTTCCGAGGAGCTTGGCATCCGCAGCATCGAACTGCGGGTACCGGGCGATCTCTCCACTGAGCAGCTTTTCGAATATTTGAAAGCACGTGAGGACCAGTTGCGCAATGCCGACGCGATTCTCATTCAAATGCCATTGCCGCCGCAGATCGATGCCGAAGCAATCACGACCCGGTTTGTCGATGGAGCGCATGATGTTGACGGCTTCGGTGCGTTCAGCTTGGGGCAATTGGTTCTGAACCGGCCATGGCCGCGCGCCTGTACCCCGGCCGGCATCATGGAGATGCTGCGTCGCTCTCAAATCCCGATCGCGGGCAGAAAGGCGGTCGTTGTTGGCCGCAGCGACATTGTCGGTAAGCCAATGGCTCTGCTGCTGCTCCATGCCAACGCAACCGTAACAGTCTGTCACTCCCGAACTTCTGACCTGGCAGCAGAATGTCGCACGGCCGATATCCTGGTTGCCGCCATTGGACGTCCGGCTATGCTCGGCCCTGACCATATCAAGCCCGGCGCCGTTGTGATCGACGTTGGCATGAACCGCGTGACCGACGTTGCCGATGCTCGTCGCCTGTTTGCTCACCAACCGAAGCGCCTGGATTCCTTCGAGAAGACAGGAAGTGTTCTGGTTGGCGACGTCGACCCCAAAGCGATGGAAGAACTCTCATCCGCGTACACGCCTGTTCCGGGCGGGGTGGGTCCACTCACAATTGCCATGCTGATGGCGAACACTGTCACGCTGGCTGAACATCGCCACGGATGTTAACCGTCGGCCTGACCGGCGGCTACGCGAGCGGCAAAACAACCGTTGCTAAAGAACTCGAAAGACTAGGCTGTTACCTGATTTACGCCGACAAACTCGGCCACCAGGCGCTTCAGCCTGCGGGCGAAGCATACGGCCCAACGCTGCAAGCCTTCGGGCCCGAAATCTTGAACCCGGATGGGACCATCAATCGCAGCAAACTTGGCGCAATCGTGTTCGCATCTCCGGAAAAACTCGCCTTGCTGAACAGCATTGTTCATCCCGCCGTGTACCGCATTCAGGATCAGCTGCTGCAAGAATTTGCGGAGGAACACACTCACCCCATCGCAGTGGTGGAAGCAGCTATCCTGATAGAGACGGGACGCTATAAAATCTACGATCGATTGATAGTGACAGCTTGCAGTGAACAGCTACAAATTGCGCGGGCGATGGCCAGAGACGGCCTGACCGAAAAGCAAGTGCGGACGCGCCTTGGTTCGCAGTTGCCCGTCGCAGACAAGAGAGCATTCGCTCACTATGTGATCGATACGGACGGCACAACCGCGGAAACACTGGAGCAAGTTGCTGCTGTCTACACCGACCTGCGGAGGCTTGCCTGAGGCTCCGATCCATGCTCGTGGGCGCTTGCCTCGCAGTGCTCTTCATCTGGGTCACCTCAGGTACCAGTTGGAGCCTTCGCCGCCTCTCTGCGCCCCTGCTGCGCAATGCCTTACATTGGTCCGAACCCGTCTCGGTTCGCGGAGCCGGCCTGTCGTCGGATGAGCAGAATAACATCGACATCTACAAAACCGCACGTCAGGCAACGGTCTACATCACCAGCACCACCGTCCGCCGTGACTTCTTCTACCAACCCGTTGCCTCCCAGAGTCTCGGCTCTGGTTTTCTAATCAACGACCAAGGTTTCATCCTGACCAACTTTCACGTTGTCTCAGGCAGCAGCCGCTTGCAAGTGACTCTCTCAGACCAGTCGCAATACTACGCAACCGCCCTGGATGTCGACCGCTCAGATGACTTGGCGCTCATCAAAATCGATCTCAAGCGCAAGGCAGAGTTTTTGCGTCTTGGTGACTCCGAACACTTGCAGGTAGGGCAGAAAGTGCTCGCCATCGGCAATCCATTCGGGTTGGAGGGAACGCTTACCGTTGGCGTAGTGAGCTCCATTGGCCGGGCCATCGAGGGCGAAAATCAACAGCGCCTGGAAGGCATGGTGCAGACGGACGCGGCCATCAATGGGGGCAATAGCGGTGGACCATTGCTTGACTCGAATGGCGCAGTCATTGGAATCAATACCGCCATCCTCGGGCAGACCAATCTAGGGATCGGCTTCGCGCTGCCCATTAATCGAGCAAAGGCATTATTGGCGGACTACCAGGCCGGCCGGGTAACAGAGCGGCCCAAACTCGGCATTACAACCGAGTATGTCGCTGGCGACTTAGCTGAGGCACTCGGGCTGCCCAGGCGGGGCGGTCTACTTGTTCAGAATGTCGGGCGGGGAACCTCCGAAGAAGCAGCGGGAGTGCGCGGCGCCCGCGAAATTGTCGACGTCGGCAACGTCGAGCTAGGCATTGGCGGCGACCTCATCGTAGCTGTCGATGGCCGCGCCGTCGATCGGCAGGATGTACTGGTTCGTGTCATCGCCACCAAGCGAGTAGGCGAGTCGATGACCTTATCCGTTATCCGCGAAGGCAAGCCCTTGAGCCTCTCCGTAAAGCTAATCCGCGCCCCGGCCGACTTGGGCTGATCCGGGTTATTGCCCTAATCCGTGTTTATCGGCGTTCATCGGCGGCTCGCGCAAACGGATTGAAGTTCGTCTGATAATCAAACGCATCCACGCCTTCGCTCCTCTTCAGAAAACCGACAATCGCATAAGTCACCGGAGTCATCAAAGTTTCATAGACAACTTTGATTAGGTACCCAGACAGAATCAGCTTCCAGATCACCTCCGTCGACCTTGTTCCATAAAAAGCCGCGAACATAACCACGGTCGTATCGACAGCCTGCCCCACCACAGTCGAGCCGATAGTTCGGGTCCAGAGATAGCGACCCTTAGTCAGCAATTTCAAACGCGCTAACGTGAACGAGTTAGCAAACTCGCCCAGCCAATACGCAAGCAGACTCGCCGCAACAATCCGCCCTACCGGCTTGAAAATTGTCTCGAACGCAACCTGATCTTTATATTCCGGAGCCGGCGGCACTATCACGGCGATGTAGCTGATCACCACCATCAAAAGTGACGCGCCAAAACCGTACCAGATTGCTCGGCGCGAGGCCGCATATCCATAGACTTCCGTGAAGATATCGCCAAAAATGTACGTAATCGGAAACAGGAATTGTGCAGCGCTGATCCGCAGCGGACCTAATGCGAAGAATTTCGGCGCAATCAGATTTGAGATCAACAGCACCGTGACGAACAGCGTAATAAATGGGGCGAGATATTTATAGCCGTCCCTCTTCGCCGGGGCGGTTGTCAGCACGCCAGTTTTAGAACTCAACGACCGCCATCTTTCCATCTGTGACGAGCTTATCTCCTGTCGCATTGGAAGGATCGGGAGGCAAATTGGTGCGATTAACCAGCGCAATGCCGTGAACCTGGCCGGTAAATAACATGTCATTTACAACCTTCGATCGCTCCAGATCGATGTTCGGGTCAATGCCATGCGTGAACGACTTAGATTCCTGCGAGAACGTAATGCTGATATCGTGCGTGGCCGCAGCAACCCACACCGGCTTGCCGTCAAACTGCTGCTGCATTTGCCAAATGCGTATATGGTGGCGCATCGAAAACGTGTCGTTCTGCCGTTGCAGTGCCAAGTCAGGCGGCCGGCCATCGAGCGTCAGAACCGACATCGGCGCTTCGTTGTAACCGCGATCTTCAATAATGGCGCGCGCTGTCTCCATCTTTGACGTCTGGCTCAAAGCAGCAGCAGGAAACCAACCCGCGCTTTGGAAAGCTCCCTGTATCTGCTCGGCAGTTCCAATCAACATGATGTTGGTCAGGTCCGATGGCGCCGGCGGTTTCAGCGCTTGTGTCCTGAGCGGTTGCGAATTCACGAGTGCCGCCAACTGATCTGCCGGGGTAATAACCGGTACAGGCGTTTTGGAAGGCTCTCCGGGCCAGTCCAGCGCCTTCGTAGTTCGCAGCATTAAGTCCACGCCTGCTTTGAAATCAATGGAGGGATCCACTTCTTTCACGAACGAACTCTTCAATTGGTTGAGAATGTCTCCAAACTGTCCGTAACGTTCCGCCAATTTCGCTACGCCCCGGCCTAGTTGCGCTCCATATGTTTGCGACTTCTGAATGCCGGTAATTAGGCCGGTTGCATCCACTGACTCCCGGGCATTGTCGACGCCGGTAAGAACGCTTGGGAGCGCAAGCGATTTCCCACCGCACACAATATGGTCAAACTGAAGGTGAAGCGTTGCGGGCCGTTCGGCAGATCCGTCCGTTCCGGCTGCCTGATACTGGCTCGCGGCAGCTATCTTCCCGTTCACCACGGTACCGATGTCAATGGCAGGCGCGCCGTTAATCAGCACGGGAACCACCACGGCCGCGCTTACCGGGTCGCCCTTTTTCTGGGCGCTGGAGACCGCCGTTGTTAAGCGAACGGTCAGCTCTGTTCCTGCTGGAATGCTGACGGCTGCTGCTTGACGAAGCAGTAAAGCGGCGATGAACAAAGGCCTTATATAGAACACGGTTGCTTCTTCCATAGTAGTGAGGGAAGCGCGTGCTGCTGGCCGCTGTCTTCCGGACGCCTCATCTGCTCGTAGCTATAATCAGGAAGTGTTACGTGCGCCCTTAGCGCTTCTAATCTCGGTTACTTTCCTCCTCAGCTGTGGCGAGAACATCAATAGTAAAGAGAAGGTGCAGGCGGCCATTCTCGAGCGGTTAAAAACGAAGAGTACCGGTCTGGATGTGAACAATCTCGACGTCAATACAACGGCAGTCACCTTCGATAAAAATATGGCGTACGCAACTGTTGCAATTCATCCAAAGGGCGACACGACGGTGGGCCACGGGATGACGGTGAAGTACACGCTCGAAAATCATGATGGCAAGTGGGCGGTGGTGAAGCTGGATTCGCCGGTGGCTAATCCAATGGCGCAGTCGCAGGGCGGCGCCGATACGCTGCCCCCAGGACACCCGTCCGTAGCTCCTGGAGCTGGCGGAACAGGTCGATGAAAACGGTCGCGGTTCTAGGCGGAGGTCCCGCCGGGGCCACCGCTGCCGAACGTCTCGCCAAGGCTGGCCTACGCACAATCATCCTTGACGAAAAGCTGGCGTGGGAGAAGCCCTGTGGCGGCGGCATTACTTACAAAGCCTATTCTCAATACCCTTACCTGATTGACAACGAAACACCTAAGAAGCTTGTCAACGACACACTTCTGGCTGCTCCGCGTTCGGGGGCATACAAGATGTCTCTCTCGCGTCCGCTTGTCATTTACTCCCGCATCGACTTGAATGGCATGCTTCTCCGTCGAGCCGAACTGGCGGGTGCCGAAATCGAAAAAACGCGTGTCATGGGGCTCGATCGTACATCGTCCGGCTGGACCATTCGAACGCGCTCAGGCCGTATCGACGCTGACGCTTGCGTTATCGCAACCGGCGCCCGCAACCCGCTTCGTGATGTCGGAACGCAGTACACCGCGCAGGACACCATGTATGCGCTCGGTTACTGGGTGCCGCTCGATCAGCCTCACATTGACATTCAGTTTCTGCCGAACCTGGAAGGCTACATCTGGGTCTTTCCGCGCGCCGGCCATCTCTCGGTAGGCATCTGCGGTAAAAGCGAATCAGCCCAATGCCTGCGCGCACGTCTGGAACGCTACATGGATGAGAAAGGCCTCTCTCGCAAAGACGCCAAATTTTATGGGCATATGCTGCCGGCGCTGGAGTCACGCGGCTGGCGCAATAACCGCCTTGCCGGCGATGGCTGGATTGCAGTCGGCGATGCCGGCGGGCTGGTAGATCCCATCACCGGCGAAGGTCTTTATTACGCAATTCGTTCGGGAGATCTAGCTAGCCGAGTGCTGCTCGACAATACCGATCCAGAAAAGAAAGCCGACGCCTACCGCCACCTCATCGCTGGTGATTTCGGCACTGACTTGACCTACGGCGCGGGCCTGGCCAAGCGCCTCTTCTGCGGTGCTATCTGCTTTGGCGCCGTACCTACGCGCATGATCGATTTCATGAAGCGCAGCCCCAAGTTCTGCGAGATCATTCAAGACTTGTTCTCCGGAACCCAGCCTTACCTCGATTTAAAAGTCCGCCTGCTCCGCAACGTCAACACCACCCTGCATGAAATCTTCATGAGCTTCCTGTTCCGCAAATTGATACTCGGCCAGACCAGAGTATGAAAACGGCGCTATCGGAAACCCTGCTGCACCGAGCGCAGGCCAGCATCCCCGGCGGCGTTAACTCTCCCGTGCGTGCCTTCAAAGCCGTCGGGGGCGTGCCTCGCTTCATTCAGCGCGGCGAAGGCTCACACTTCTTCGACGTTGATGGGAACGAGTACATCGACTACATCGGCTCCTGGGGTCCGCTCATTCTCGGGCACAAGCCAAAGCCGGTGGTCGATGCTATCCAAGCTGTTCTTGAAATGGGCACCAGCTTCGGCGCTCCTACTGGACGCGAAGTCGAACTTGCTGAGCTAATTATCGATGCTGTTCCTTCAATCGAGTTGGTGCGTTTGGTCAACTCCGGCACTGAAGCCTGCATGAGTGCTATCCGCTTGGCTCGCGGATTCACCGGCCGGGAGCTCACCGTGAAGTTCGAAGGCTGCTATCACGGCCACGTTGATTCACTGCTGGTGAAGGCTGGCTCCGGTCTGGCGACTCTAAGCTTGCCCGACACTGCTGGCGTTCCACGAGCCTTTTCCGAAACGACAATAGCAATCCCATTCAACGATCTGGAAGCCGCCGAAGCCGTCTTTCGCCTGCAAGGTGACCGCATTGCCTCTGTTATTGTCGAACCGGTAGCCGGCAACATGGGTTGCATTCCGCCTGCGCCCGGCTTTCTGGAAGGACTCCGCAGATTAACCCTTCAGTACGGCACCGTCCTGATCTTCGATGAAGTCATGACCGGCTTTCGCTTGAGTCGCGGAGGAGCACAAAAGCTATACGGCGTTACTCCCGACCTGACCACGCTCGGCAAAATTCTCGGCGGCGGTTTACCCATTGCTGCCTACGGCGGCCGAGCTGACATTATGCGCATGATAGCGCCCTCCGGACCCGTCTATCAGGCCGGTACCTTGTCCGGCAACCCGCTGGCTGTAAGCGCCGGCATTGCGATGCTGACCTACCTGGAGGAGCATCCCGAAACATACGACAGCCTGGAGCAAAACACTGCACAACTCACCGCCCATGTGCCCCGGGGTATGACGATCAACCGCGTCGGCTCCATGTTCACCTTCTTCTGCGGCGAGGGCCCGGTGCGTAACTACGAAGAGGCCAAGCGGTGCGACCTGACCTCCTTTGGTGAGTTCTTCCATCACCTGCTCGACAACGGCATCTACTTCCCGCCTTCGCAGTTCGAAGCCGGCTTCATGTCAGCCGTTCATACGTCTGCCGACATCGCTCAAACCAAGAGCGCCATCGCCCAGTTCGCCAGAGTCCTGGCGAGCGTTCCAACTCGTTAAAGGCTCATCCCCCGTCTGATCTCTTCTCCTCGCCCGAGAATATCGTGTTACGATACATTCTAGCGGTGCTTAAGGCGAACGAAAGAAAACAGATCAAGCTGCTCGCGCAGTTTCGTTATGAGATCAGGCGTTTCCTGCACTTCAGCGAGCAAGCAGCAGCCGCGGTGAACCTCCAGCCCCAGCAGCACCAACTTCTGCTTCAGATCGCCGGAGCTTCGGACGAAATTCCCGTCACTATCTCTTATGTCGCAGAACGATTAGGGCTCCGGCACCATACAGCAGTAGAACTCAGTAAGCGCTGCGAGATTGCAGGTCTCTTGCGGAAAACTCATGACTCCGAAGATCGCCGATGTGTCGTGTTGAAGCTCACCGAGCAAGGCCAGGGGGCACTCCGCCAGCTCTCAGAAACTCATGCTCGGCAATTGCGCGAACTCGCCCCTAACTTGATCGGAGCTCTAAAGCGCATACGCATTGGTGAGGAGGAAGGCTCGCAACCGTCCTCCAACACGAGAGCGAGGAGGAACCTTTGAAGTCAGAACCGTCGATCCTCAGAGACTTTTCGGTCGATAGCAGAGTCTGCTTAATCTCGGCCGTTTCAATCGGAATCAGCGTCTGCTCAACGGCACTCGCAGTCATACTGTTGCGTTGCATTGCATTGGCCACAAACTTCTTCTACTACGGCCGCCTCAGCCTGTCGCCCGTTTCACCGGCAGGCAGCCCATGGGGGCATTGGATGCTCATTGTCCCGGTAGTCGGAGGCCTGCTAGTTGGATTGATTGCACGCTTCGGGTCGGACAAAATTCGTGGGCATGGCATCCCTGAGGCTATCGAGGCCATTCTGTTGCGTCGCGCCAAGGTTGATCCCAAAATAGCTGTTCTGAAGCCGATTTCTGCTGCAATCGCCATTGGTTCGGGCGGACCGTTCGGAGCCGAAGGCCCAATCATCATGACTGGAGGCGCCGCAGGCTCGTTGATTGGACAATCGCTCCAGGTGACCGACGCGGAGAGAACCACCCTGCTCGTTGCCGGTGCGGCGGCAGGCATGTCGGCTACCTTCGCCACACCCGTGGCAGCTATCTTGCTTGCGGTCGAACTCTTGCTGTTTGAGTGGCGTCCTCGAAGTCTGGTCCCGGTTGCCCTCGCCAGCGCAACAGCGGCCCTCCTTCGTGTTTACTGGCTTGGCAACGGCCCGCTGTTTCCAATGCCAAATCCCCTGCTCATGCCTGGTACTTCCTTCGCCATCGGCGCGCTTCTGCTGGGCGCTCTTGTCGGGCTAATCTCGGGCGCCCTGAGCCGCATCATGTATGCATTCGAAGACTCTTTCGACCATCTGCCTATTCACTGGATGTGGTGGCCGGCGCTGGGCGGTATCGGCATCGGAGTGGGTGGCCTCTTCTTCCCACGCGGCCTAGGCGTTGGCTACGACAACATCGCGGAACTGCTGGGCGGTAACGCTCCGCTTGGACTCATTGCAGGAGTGTTGCTCGCGAAAACTCTCATGTGGGCCTTTTCCCTCGGATCAGGAACATCTGGAGGCGTTCTCGCTCCGCTTCTGATGATCGGAAGCGCCCTAGGTGCGCTGGCCGGTCGCTTAGCTCATGCTTCGGTCGAAGTGCAGGCGTTCTGGGCTTTGATTGGTATGGGTTCCATGCTGGCAGGAGCACTCGGCGTTCCGTTGACTGCCATCTTGTTCAGCTTGGAGGTGACACACTATCTTCCTGCCTTACTGCCGCTGACCATCGCGTGCATAGCATCCTATTTAGTTACTGCATTACTCATGCCCCGGTCCATCTTGACCGAAAAGCTGAGCCGGCGAGGTTGCCATTTAAGTCGTGAGTACGGTGTCGATCCGCTTGAGCTTGTCCTGGTCCGCGATGTCATGTCGCCCCTGCCCATCAACGGCTCAACCTCACCCCTGCCGTCACACTATGCATATGCTGACCAGACTACAAGTGGAGCAGCAGGAGTGATGGCCACGGCGGGACTCGAGGTCCTGCCGGTAGTAGATCGAGCGACATCGCAGATATGCGGTACGCTTTCGCTGAGAGATTTGCTTCATGGCAGAGGACGGCAGGTAAAACGTGAAAGCGAGCGCCTCAGGCTCTTCCGTTAGAAAGCAGCGCGTCCTGGTCACCGGCGCCGGTAAGCGCATTGGCCGGGCTATTGCCATTCATTTGGCGCACAAAGGCTTTCAAGTTGCCATTCACTATGGCCAGTCAAGGTCCGAAGCCGAAGAGGTCTCGCGCGAATGCAGCGACGCTCCAATCTTTCAAGCTGACCTGTCAGATGTTGGGCAGATCCGCCGTCTCTTTGCTCAAGTGAAAGACAACTTTGGCCCGCTTGATTGTCTGGTCAATAACGCAGCACGCTTCACCCGCTTCGATCCACTCGCCATCACCGAATCTGACTGGGATTTCATCCACGACGTCAACCTGAAAGGAACCTTCTTCTGCTGCCAGGAAGGAGCCCGTCAGATGTTGGAGCAGGGCAGTGGCCGCATCGTGAACATAAGCTCTTTAGGTGGCATCCGTCCCTGGGCCGACCACGTTCACTACTGCGCCTCCAAGGCCGGCGTCATCATGATGACCAAGGCCCTGTCTAAAGCATTAGCTCCGAAGATCACGGTGAACTCAGTTGCCCCAGGCGTTATTTCCTTCAACGATGTTGATGAACGCACTCAGAAGATGATCGACGCGACTCCCATGAAGCGGCCCGGTACAGCCGACGAGATCGCCGAAGCTGTGCACTTTTTCCTGACCGCGCCGGACTTCATCACCGGCCAGATCCTGGCAGTCGACGGCGGGTTAAACGATCGATAAGCTCGTTTTAATGCAAGGCAAGCAGCTCCGAGTTCTTGTGTCCGCTCATCCTGATCGTGTTTGCTGCTGAGGGTGACTTCGAAGACTTTACCCGGAGCGGCACGAACGGCTTCGCCAGTTTTACACTGCAAGACCTGCGAGGCGCAACCTTCTTTCACCTGCTTCTCGGCCCGCTCCTGGCGATGATCATCGGCCTCGGATCAGCAAGCCTTGCCAAGCTCTTGCGCGGTAACTCAATATCTATGCAGTAAGCTACTATTCGCCTTGTTCAGATTGGTCGCCGCTTGCTTATTGATTTCTTGTGCCCAGGCTCTTGCATCCGACCCGGTTGCTTCCTTGACCTTCCAAGGAGGCGCGCAAGGACGCATCGTTATCGATGCCCGAATCAATGACCAGGGACCATTTCCGTTTCTGTTCGATACCGGCTCAATCAACATCATCTCGCTCGATCTTGCAAAGCAACTAGGCCTGAACGTAAAGGGAAAACGCACGATGGCCGCCTTTGGAGGATCAGTCGAAACGGCTGCTGTGGCCCTGGACTCCGTCAAACTCGGCGAGCTCACCATGGGTCGCACGGAAGTCACTGCGATCGGTGGTGGGCCATTCACAAAAGGCTCACCCCGCGGCATGCTGGGCTGGGAGTTCCTATCCAAGTTGGTCGTCGAGATCGACTACGAACGCGGCAAGCTGAACTTCTACGACCCACAAACCTACGCGTACACCGGACACGGCGTCCGTATCCCGATAACAATTCAAGGGACCAACATGCTCACCATCCCCGGCACGGTGTTCGGGTCCGCCGCAGCCCTCCAACTCGACACCGGATCAGAAGCCCCACTGGTGCTGTTCGCAAGGTTCGTGCAGCAGCATGGGCTACACTCCAACCTGCAAGCGGTTACAGGATACGGATTCGGCGGCCTTACCCGAGCGATGGTGACGCGCGCTCCTTCATTGAATCTCGGCAGCTACGCGCTTAGGTCTGCCATCGTTCATCTATCGATGGACAAAGCCGGCATCGAATCCGGAGCTGCCGACGGCAACATAGGCAGTCCGCTCCTCCGCCAATTCAAGTGCGTTTTCGATGTTCCACACAATTCGTTTTACCTGGAACCAAATAAGTGGTTTGGCGAACCGGAACCGACAGATCGGTCAGGCATGGTACTAGACACCCGCAGCGGACCTGCGAAAGTGTTATTCGTCTATCCTGGTTCACCCGCAGCTGAAGCACGTATTGACAAAGGCGACGAGTTGACTAACGGACAAGGCCAGGTGCTGACCGACTACCAGTGGCACGACCTGCTAGATCAGGCACCCGGTACTACTGTCGGTGTGGTCGTCAGGCGCGCTAACCAGTCGCGCTATGTCGAACTAGACCTCCGCGACTACGTCTCTAAAAGCGCCACGCATTAAGTCCTTGCGGACCGCATGCGCCTACTCGTTAGTTGCACTCTCGTTTAGGTGAACCACGCCTGCAGATCAGCTGCTTGAGTACTGTTCATCCAGGGCTTCCCAAACTCGGTCCGATGCGATGCCAACAAACTCAGCCACAGGTACAGAGATGCCATCCCTCCACTCCAGAATGGATCGATCGTTGGGCACGACAAGATAGATATGCCCAAATCCCCACGCCTGATAGTTTCGGCATTTCTCTCGAACTCTGACGTACGCATCGTCCTCTGAGAGGATCTCTATGACAACGTCCATCGCTTCGGTTGGGTAGGGTCCAGGCGGCAGCTTAGTTTTGGTAGCAATCACATCTGGCTTAGGATGAGCGCCTGGGTCTATTCGAAGTTCCACTTCGGATCCAGCGATGAAGCCGTGTTCCTTCAGCAGCCCCATGATGATTTGCTGCAGTAAACCGCGCACCCACGTCGGCATGCCCTTGGGAACCGCCTTTCCATACCAGAACTCGTAGGCACGGTCCCCGTTCTCGTACTGTTCCCGGAACCGATCGTAGGTTAGCGGTGTAGCTGCCATGCTCTCTTGTGAGGAAATTTTATCAGCCCATTAATCGGCGGCCTCTCATTTGGTCAAAACCACCCCATTCTGTTACCCTGAAAGCGGGCGGGAGTTCTCCCGTCCTTCCCTATTATTCGGTGCAGTAAATGGACACGGTAAATTTGAGCAACGGTGTGACTACGGAAGACGAACGTGGGCGCGATGGGCGCCAGGCTGAAGTGGTAGAACCAGAGGCGGCTGTGCGATCGGACCTCTCCGACGCATCTGACCGCGAGCGGCTGCTTCATGACAAGGCCGAGCTGCAAGATCTGCTACAGCGCCGGCAGGCTGAATTTGAGAACTTTCGCCGCCGTACCGAGCGCGAGCGCAGCGACATCTTTGAATTCGCAGCAATGGACGCGGTGAAGGCACTGCTCCCGGTGCTGGACGATTTCGAACGTGCATTGAAGGCCAAAAGTGCCGACGACGAATACTCCCGCGGCATGGAATTGATTTACAACCGCCTCTACGAGTCTCTTCGCAAGCTGGGGCTGGAGCCTTTCAGCAGCGACGTTACGACTTTTAACCCGCACATCCATCACGCGGTGGAGATGGTGGATACCAAAGATCATCCCGATCAGACCATTCTCGACGAATACCAGAAAGGCTTTAATTTCAAGGGCCGCCTGGTACGTCCGGCCATGGTGAAAGTAGCGGTGAATCCGTAAAGCAGCATGGCTGTTTTAAAAAGAGATTACTACGAGATCCTCAGCGTCAGCCGCGACTGCGATGAGGGAACGCTGAAGGCTTCTTACCGCAAGCTGGCCCTTCAGTATCACCCGGACCGTAATCCCGGCAATACCGAAGCGGAGGAGAAGTTCAAGGAAGCAGCCGAGGCATACAGCGTGCTTAGCGATGCGCAAAAGCGCGCCGCCTATGATCGCTTTGGCCATCAGGGCGTGAATGGTGCTGGTGCGCAAGGCGGCTTCGACGATGGAACTTTCCAGGATTTCGGCGACATCCTGGGCGACCTGTTCGGGTTTGGCGATGTTTTTGGAGGGAATGGCGGACGCGGTCGGCGTCAGCGCGTCCAGCGCGGAGAAGACATCCGCTACGACCTTGAAATCAGCTTCGAAGACACCATGAAGGGTCTCTCTGCTGATTTGCAGATTCCCCGCATGGAAGCCTGCACCAAATGTTCCGGCACAGGAGCCGAACCCGAGGGTGGTCTGGTCACTTGTCAGACTTGCAACGGGCGTGGTGAGGTCCTCTACCAGCAGAGCTTTCTTTCAATCCGTAAGACTTGTCCCACGTGCGGCGGCCGCGGCAAAGTCATTCGCCAGGCTTGTTCCCAGTGCCGAGGCGAAGGCTTTAATCGCAGTGAGAAGAAGCTCAAAGTCAACATCCCTGCCGGTGTCGATAGCGGCACGCGGCTGCGTCTCACCGGCGAAGGCAATCCTGGGCCTCCCGGCAGTCAGCCCGGCGATCTCTATGTGGTCGTGAAAGTAACCGAACACGCCGTCTTTGAACGCCGCGAGTACGATCTTCACTGCACCTTGCCCATCAATATCGCGCAAGCTGCACTCGGCGATGAGATCGAGGTGGAGACTTTCGACGGCCCGCAAACCGTGCGTGTCCCCGAAGGAACGCAGTCCGGCGCCAACTTCAAGCTGCGCGCTCTCGGCGTCCCGCACCTCAATAGCGGTCGCGTCCGCGGTGACCTCTACGTACACGTCGACGTGCAAGTGCCCAAAAAGCTCACGCGCGAACAGCGTCGTCTTTTTGAAGAATTAAAAGAGCAGCTACCCACCGAAAATACTCCTCATGAGAAGAGTGTTTTCGAGAAGGTACGCGACTTTTTCGGCTAAGCTTCAGCTCTGGTTGATTCGCACCTCGTTCACCGGAATCGTGAACGTTTTTAGCCTCACCAGTTCGGCGCTTGGACTGCGAATCGTCGTCACAGCCTTGAACACGCAGGTCAGCTGTGACGGCGTAACCGTCAGCAGCCCATAGCCATGGGTCGATGAATCCCAGTACTGAATGTGCGGGTTATTCAATCGAATCAGCGGCTCCAGCAAGTTTGGCGGCACGCCGAAACCTTTGGCCGGCAACGGCGCGCTCGGCAATGAGACCGCCGACTCAATCTCTTCGGCTAAATTGGCCGAGGTAAGCGAACCCACCATCAGCTCCACACCCATGGGCGATTCGAATAAGTCGCTGAAATCTGTTTTCAGGTAGCCTGCCAGAAACGTGTGCAAGTCGCCTGTTAGCGCTACAAAGTTTTTCACGTTCGCATTGCTGACTGCTTTCAGAATTTGGTTCCGCTCCTGCGGGTAGCCGTCCCATTGATCCAGGTCCGCATAAACAAACCCGGCGCCCTTTAACTGCATCAGCATCACTTCATTTGCCCACAACTTCCAAGTGGCTTGCGACCTCGTAACTTCGTTCAAAAACCAGGCCTTCTGCGCTGCGCCCAGCATCGTTCGTGCCGGATTGTGTAGCGCCGCGCAACCAAGGGAAAAGTAACGTCCGAACGTAGCGCCGTCACCACAGGGCGGACCATCCCGATACAGCCGCTCATCAGTAATCACTAGATCGGCCAATGTGCCAAAGCTGAACTTCCGATAAACCTTTACCGAATCTTCCCAATCTTTGCTCGGGTCGAACAGTACATCGGCAAGTCCATACTCGGCCCAAGCCTGATTGGCAGCTTGGCGTAGCGTGGGCTGCTCCGTAGTGGGTGTATTTGGACTCGTGTTGTTATCGGGATGGAAATCTTGGTGGCAGTCGTTGGCGAACTCGTGATCGTCCCACAATTGAATGTAAGCGAACCGTTCATGCACTGCCTGCTGGTTCAGGTCGCTGCCATACACCTGATAAAGGTGCCGATAATCCGCTAGGTTCTGCGGAATGGTTGTGCTCCCGCTTGGAAACGGAGGCACGGTTCGCGCTGGATTGTTCTGAAATGCCGTACTCGTGATGGTTTCGTAGATGTAATCTCCGAGGTGAACGACATAATCGACCTCCTCCTGCGCCAAATATTGCAGGGCTGTATAGAAGCCATTGCCGTAATCCTGGCAAACAATACAACCCAGCTGCAGCGTTGGCAGGGTTTGGGTGGGCGACGGGAGTGTTTTGAAGCGGCCAATCCGGGTAGCAGTGGCGTTATATATGAACCGATAGTAGTAGAGCGTAAACGGCAGGAGCGATGGACTCGACACCGGCAGCTTCACCGTGTTATCGCGCCCCGGATCGATCGTCGCCACACCCTGAATCAGCACAGCGGCAAAATCCGGCACGGCCGCAATCTGCCAGGCAATTTGGTTTGAAAGATTTCCCCCCTGCGCCGATGGGTCGACGCGCGTCCACAGCACAATGCCATTCGGGCTGGGGTCACCCGACGCCACGCTCTGCGGAAAAATCTGCGCTTGTGCCTCGGTATTTACGGAGGGATTGACGGAGAACAAAGCTTCCACCTCAGCCGCCGATACTCCGGCATCTCCCGGGCCGGGCACGAACGCTACACCGTTTGCATAAGGGCTTTCACTTGGCGTCTGAGCAGACATTGCTTGCATACCCAACCATGCAAGCCCGCCGGAACCGGCTAGCGCTTCCATGAATTTTCTGCGGTCCCCTCACCTCTTTCCACGTCAACAGCGTCCCTTTAGACGCGCCTTTCTCCGATAGCTGTTGCGTGAATAGTTGGTGAAAATACCTATGGCAGCGGCTGCTGCTGACGTTGCGCTTTCAACTTGGCCATCGCCGCTTCAACATCCTCCAGCTTGGAAGGCACATGCGCCGACATCACCTTCGCGCCGGTCTCGGTAATCAAAATGTCATCCTCGATCCGAACGCCAATGCCCTTGTACCTCTCGTAAGCCGGCCGTACCGCCGCAATCAGCTTGTCGTTCTCAGGACTCTTGGGCAGCGCATCTAGAGCATCCGGACGAAAGTAAAGGCCAGGCTCAATGGTCACAATCATGCCCGGCGCCAACTCCAACCCCGGCTTGGCAATGTCGTGAACATTCATTCCCAGCTGGTGCGTCACCCCATGCGGAAGCCATAAGCGAAGCTGTTCATCGTCGTCCTTCTTGGTCATCAGGCCCAGCTTCATCAGTCCCTCGCGCAACACCTGACTCGAGGCTCCACTGAACGATGCCGCATCTTCCTGCTTCACCGTCCCGATTGATTGCCCGGGATGCGCGGCCGCAATCGCTGCCTGCTGCGCTCGATAGACCAGCTGATAAATCTCGGCCTGCGCCGGCGAAAACTTTCCATTCACCGGAAACGTTCGTGTCACATCAGCGCTGTAGCCATCGTATTCAGCGCCCGCATCCAGCACAACTACACTGCCATCTGTCAACGGACCGCTGTTGTCCTCATAGTGCAGCGTGGTCCCGTTAGCACCCGAGCCCACAATGCTCGGATACCCAAAGCGCGCCTGCCTTCTTGTATAAGTAAAATCGAACTCAGCTTGCAGATCGTATTCATGCAATCCTGGCGCGACTGTCGCCCACGCTCGCTCAAACCCCTCGGCACTGATATCAATCGCGTGCTGCACCAGCGAAATCTCATAAGGTGACTTCTTCACCCGCAGTTCGCGAAAAATTGGCAGCGCATTCCGAACCGTAAACCCAGCGCTAACGGTCGCCAGCGCGCCGGCTATCTTCTGCTCGCGGCGATACTCCTCGTCATTTGGCGTCAGCGGCAGAAACAGATATATTTCTGCACTCCAGTCCTTTTCCGCTTTGGTGAAAGCCTCATACTGTTTGCGCCACTTGTCTGTTGTCTCTTTTGTGGGTTCAGCCGGCCCGGCTCCGTGCGGCTCGTTCCTCACAAGCTCGGTTTCAGCCACCGCGGTACCTGCAAGAACCTGGTCGGCCAGCGGAGCAAGTGTGTTCAGCAGCGGCATCAGTTCTCCCATGGGCCGCACGTTTGAGATGCCGCTGATTGCCGTCGCTTTCGATGTCCCCATCACCGTTCCCGTATAGATCTGGCGAACTCGGCTCTTAACAGGCAAAAACAGCAGTTCGCGTTCGGCTTGTGAGGTTGCCCCAGGCATCAGCAGCAACACCGCGCCTTGCTGTTTGATGCCGGTCAGGTAGTAGAAATTGTTCTCCTGCCGATACGGATACGCCACATCGGCTGCAAACGGACGCTCCTCGGCCGCCAGCAGCATCAGCATTCCGCGCGGACCCACCTGCGCCATCACCTTTGAGCGACGAGCCGCAAGCTCCGTCACGCGCTCGCTCGGAGTCAGTTCCGGCGCAGGCGGCGTGACGTACCACAACCCTGCTGCCTGCAACTGCCAGCCAACAAAGAGAAATGTTAAGAGACGGTGCACGTTAGCCAGTGTAAGACTTCGGCTCACCCGCTCTTGCGCTATCGCGCCGGGTACTGCTTGCTGTTCTTGTTGCGCGGATTGAATACTTCAAAGCTGCCATCGTCCTGTGCTGTCAGCTTCAGATAAAACCCTGTGTCTGCCTCGTCCACATTTGCAATGTTCGGATCGCTCGCGTTGTGCTCTTGTCCAGCTGCATCCGCGTAGTGCAGCTGCCAAATATCTTCCAACCCAGGCGAGGACTTGATAATGTCCCAAGTCGAAGCCGACCCGCCTTTCTTGGCCCCGTTATCGGTAATTGCCACCCGCGGATGCAATGCATGTACCAGCGCCGGACTTCCGCTCAGGTCCGATCCGTGATGCGAAACCACCAGCAGATCTGTCGTCCCCAGCCGGTTATTCGGGCACATCAGCTCCAGCTCCTTGTTCCAGGTCAGATCGCCTAAGTCAACCGCCTTAAACCGTCCGAACGTTATTTCCATGCCAACCGAGCGTGCGTTTTCCGTAGTATCCACTTCTTTCTTCGGAACACTCTGACAGGCGGCATTCGGCTGCCCCGCACCGGCCAGAGGGGTCTGCAACACCGCTCCATCTGCGCTCACAAACGTAATATCCAGTCCTTTGAAAGGCAGCTTATCGCCTGGTTTTGCCACAATGTGTTTGGCTGAAGCGATCGCCGTCTGATACTCCTCCATCATGTGGTTCACCGCATTGCTATCCTCGCGGTTTGGTCCGTGATCCACGAATGTCTCCACAGGAACCTTGGCAACCAGCTGTGGCACTCCGCCCACGTGATCAGAATGATAGTGAGTCACCACAACGTAGTTAATCTTCTTCACCTTTGCCAGCTTGCACGCTGCCGCAATGCGGTTAGCATCCCGATACGCGTTGTAGCCCCAGCCCGTGTCCACCAGCATCGATTCGCCGGACGGTCCCACAAACAAAGTGGCCTGGCCGCCCTCCACGTCAATAAAGAAAACCTGCAGGGACTTCGGCGCGGCCGGACTTACCACCGCCAACCCCAGCAAACACAACATCATCGAACAAACAACACGCATGCGCCGCCATGTTACCAGAGCACTTGGTTGAACATACACAATAGATTTCGCGTAGTTAACAGTACAAGATGGGAATGGGAGATTCAGTGCCGTTCTGTACCAATTGCGGGACCAGCGTAAGCGATGCCGCGCGCTTCTGCCCGAATTGCGGGACCTCTCAAACTGGAGGGAGCCGCACACAATATAGCCAATCTGCGGGAGGCCGTTTCGACAATCAGGTGCCGCCTGCTGACTCCGATTTCCTCGCCGGCATCGGCACCCGCACCGCCTCCGTCCTTTGTTACGTCCCTGTCTTCGGTGTTATCCCGGCCATTGTCTTCCTTGCTTCCCGCCGTTTTCGCACCAGTACGCGTGTCCGCTTCGACGGCTTTCAGTCCCTCTATCTTTTCGTCGCCTGGCTCATCGTCACCTCCGCCGCGCCCACCATCCTGTTCGGTAACCATGCCGGTTTCGGCGTCGAGCATTCTCTTCTATCCTTATTGCGGTTCACCGTCTTCATCTGCTGGATTTACCTTCTCATCAACGCTGCCCAGGAACGCCAGATTCGTCTGCCCGTCATCGGCGACCTCGCCGCCCGTTCTACCAGCGAGCAGTGGTAGCCGTCTAGCTCCCCTGAATGGCATCAACGGAAATGCTGGGCTTTATTACCGGCGCGGCCTGCGTCTACCTGACCCTTCGCGAGAATATCTGGAACTTCCCGCTCGGCTTGGCGAACAATCTGTTCTTTCTGGTCTTATTTCTGAACGGGCGGTTGTTCGGCGATGCCGGCCTGCAAATCGTTTACCTGATCCTGGGCGTCCAGGGCTGGTATCTCTGGCTGCATGGAGGTGAGGGCCGAACCGCTCTGCGTATCACTCGCAGCTCGCCGCAGTTATTGCTTCTGGTTGCGGCGTTCACTGTTTCAGCCACCACCGGTCTGACGCTTGTTTTCCGCATGGTGAAAGACGCAGCGCCATTTCTCGACTCACTCACAACCGTGTTAAGCCTCGCCGCACAATATCTGTTGAATCGCAAAGCTATTGAAAACTGGTTTATCTGGCTTCTGGCAGACGCCATCTACATTTACCTGTACTTCTCGCGCGGCCTGCAGCTGACGGCGGTTCTCTACGCCATCTTCGGTTGTCTATGCGTTGCCGGATTCCTGACCTGGCGGCGCAATCTTGCCTAAGCGCGGCTTGATCGTCGGCAAGTTCTGGCCTCCACATCGAGGGCACAAATACCTGATTGATTCCGGCCGCGCCCGAGTCGACCACCTGACCGTCATCGTCTGCCAACGCCCACATGAGCAGCCAACAGGTGAACTCCGCGCGTCGTGGCTGCGCGAAATCCATCCCAATGTAATCGTGCTTCTTGTCAACGACACCGACGACGAACAGGACTACCGGGTATGGGCTCAAAACTCGATCCGCTGGCTTGGCTTCATCCCCGACGTTCTCTTCACATCCGAAGACTACGGCGTCCCGTTCGCTCAAGCCCTCGGCTGCGAACACGTCTCCGTTGACCGAGCCCGAAGAACCGTACCGATCTCCGGTACACAAATCCGATCCGCCCCATTTCAACACTGGGACTTCCTGGAGTCACCAGTTCGTGCCTGGTACGCCCTGCGCGTTTGTATAGTAGGCGCCGAGTCGACCGGTAAAACGACACTGGCGCAAGCCTTGGCCGAGCACTACCGAACAACCTGGATTCCGGAATACGCCCGCGAATATTCCGAAGCGCCACTCACCGGCGGCTCCACTGAATGGTCTCCATCCGAGTTCACCCACATCGCTCAAACTCAATGCGACCGCGAGAGTGCCGGAGCCCGAACCGCCAACCGCATCCTGATCTGCGACACCGACGCCTTCGCCACCACCGTCTGGTACCGCCGCTACTTCGAAACCCGCTCGCCAGAGGTGGAAGCGATCGTTGCCAAACAGAAGGGTCCCGACCTGTACTTACTGACCGATATCAATATCCCTTTCCAACCCGACAACATCCGCGACGGCGAAGGAATCAGAACCTGGATGCACCAAACTTTTCTGGAGGAGCTAGCAAAGCAGCAAAGGCCTTTTGTACTACTGTCCGGTCCACATGAAGAACGCCTCGCCTGCGCTGTAACCAAGATCGAACAAGTCCTGCAACACGGCTACGCGTGATCTCCATCCTAAACAAGCAAGACCTCTTCGGGGACACCCCGGCCGAGGGTCTACACCGCCAATGGGAACCGATTAGTAGGCGTGTCCCCAACCCGAAAAGCTCACCGGTAAGCATCCTATCGGCCCAAACAAGCAAGACCTCTTCGGGGACACCCCGGCCGAGGGTCTACACCGCCAGTGGGAACCGATCAGTAGGCGTGTCCCCAAACCCGAAAAGCTCACCGGTAAGCATCCTATCGGCCCAAACAAGCCTCCAACCTTCATGCATTGCAACAGGTAGATACTGCTGTCGGCTCTCGTAACTTCCTCAAGGCTTTACAAGCAATCAGTGTGCTTCCTCAACTAACCACCCTGTTCAAGACCATCCAAAAAGTTACTGATCGCTGAACTTAGATTGCTTTCCGTAGTGGCTCTTATCGAAGAGCTACCCCAGCATCAGCTTCTGCGAGGCCAAGTGGGCACAATAATCAAAAACCTCGCCCCAGGAATCTATGAGGTTGAGTTCTGTGACAATTGGGGACGGACCTATCCTTCTGCCGCCGTATCCGGCGACCCACTTTCCCCTTTGCACCACGAACCCAATCAGCACGTCGCTTAGCAATATCTTTAAACTGCTACTGCAGCTGGATTTTTCACGTACTTCAACGAAGCCCTATCGGATTGCAACCAGAGCTAGCAACTTGCAAGCCATCCACCGTGCCACAAGGATCAGCAAACTTCGAAATGCGGACCACATCTCCTCGTATGTACCTTTCAACGCGTGAATAGGTCCCGATCTGGGCCAAGGATTGTCCACCCATGAGTTGCCAATGAAGCTTACAATCAGCGATTCGCGCCGTAGACCGGATTAGGACATCGCCTGCAGTCATCAGTATTAGACAGCCGGTCACTTCTTCTATTCCTGATGGAATTCCCGTCCCACTGTAAGTCCTCACTTTAATGGAGACCGGAACACCCCCACCAATGCCGATGAAACGCAAAGCTAAACCCCCACAATTTCCCCATCCCAGAAGCATTGGTAACACGACCATCATCACGGCACTAATAGCAACGGCAGCTCTCCAATTTCTAACCACTGTCACCGCCAGGACATGGACGGTTAGTGGAGCGATCACAGATATCGCTGCTAGAAGCCAGATGTTGAAATCCCAGTTTAGAAGGCTAATAATTGCGATAGTAAGAGGGAAAAAGAAGGCGAATGACATAAGCGAATAGGCATTGCTCTGCCACACGTAATTAAACTTGAGATAACGAACCTTGTAGAAAAACCAACAATAAACGGCAAAGCTCGCCAGACTAATTAGAGCTGGCGCAATCCAGCGCCAATTCTTGCTACCGCTCAGGCCCATTCCGAGAGAAACGAAGAGCAAAAAACACAGGTAAGGACCGAAGGTAAAAAGGTATTCCCACAAGTGTTCAAACCTTTGTTGCCCAACTTGTCGACTTTTCTCGCCGCCAACTGAGGAAGAGCCCGCCTCAGGGTTGAGGTTGTCCGATAGCTTTGCGAACGTCGGAAGGAGAAAAGCGGAGATCGGAATAGTAGCTATAAAGATAAAAATAATGCATACCAGCGAAAGCAGGACGCTGATCGATGTGTCCGCTGCTGGAAGTGGCGCTCCTTCATCCCGAAGGTAACTGATTAGGAGTACGACTCCTACCAGCAATGATGCAGGTGCGCCAATCTTTGCGATATTCGCGAGAACCGTCGCCGCAGTTCCAGTGGAGGCTGCGAATGGAGCTGGAGTGCTAAGGTCAAGTATTTTAGCTGCTGGCAGACCCTGAAATATGCTTTGCCCAGCTGAAGAATTCTTATCCGGTATAAAACTTTCTGGCATCAAGAAATTGAATGTACTACGCGGCCAGGGACGAGATTCCTGATGGTTAGCGCAAGCAATACACACGAATCGCCGACGCTCACCCAAACTGCCTATAAGCTACCCTGAAAGCACTTAAAAAGGCGTCAGAGCTGTGAAGCCTGTCATGATCGACCTCACCAAAGACATACAATCGCTAATCACTTTCCGCCGCCTTCTGCGGAATTCCTGAAACAGCTAATATGAACGAGCGACCTATGGTCTCGACCGTGAAAGCCAAAGCAGCAATGGTTATCCAAGATGCCAAAAACCTACCAACGGCTGCTCGACATTCCTGCCAATGCTGACGTGGAAGAAGGTATTCGGCAAGGACTAGAGAGTGTGAAATACGGAAAACTCAGGTCTGCACGAGAGTTCTTCAAAAACTTCGAAGCTAAGCATGCCGTACCTGGTTTAGACCAACGATCGCACTGAGCGCGACTCGACGACTTATACCGGGAGATTCTCGCGGAGTTATCTCAAGCAGCCTTGCAACGGCATTGCGGGTTCAAAAAAGCAATTCTAAGCTTGGAAGAACAGCCGAACCGATGCCTACTCTCGACACTAACAAGCTCCGAATCTCCTCTAGGCAACGACCCCACATTGATCGGGTGCTATACCACGTGCTTGGAAGCCAGACCTAGTTCACGTGCTGCACATACGCCACGGCGCAACAAAGAGATTCAGCGCTCTCGGGCTAAGGTCAGCAATAATAAATCAGTGAACCAATGTCCGCTGCTGTTCTAGTTTCGACGACCGAATATCTCAATACCACCTATCGTCCAGACCAGGAACTTCTCGAAGGGCAACTAGTCGAACGAAACGTGGGTGAATACGAACACAGTAATCTACAGGGTGCGCTAGTTGCCTTCATGCGTCAGTATCAACGCGAATGGAACATCCGTGTCCTTCCCGAGCAACGCATTAAAGTCTCCCCGAGCCGCTATCGTATTCCTGATATTTGCGTCATCTCCCGAGACCAGCAGGTCGAGCAAGTATTTACCCGTCCGCCGCTACTCTGCATCGAAATCCTATCTAAAGATGACACTCTGCGCGGCATGCAAGAGCGCGTAGATGATTACCGAGCCTTCGGAGTTCCGAACATTTCGGTGCTGGACGCCGTCCGTCGCAGCGCATACGTCTGCAGTCACGGTGATTTTCGCGAACCTGAAAACAAGACTCTAACGATCGACGTCTCTCCCATCCGCATTCCGTTACAGGACCTGTTCGCCGATCTGGACTAGACCCACGCACGGCCGTTCACACGCCGCGCTACCGTCAAGAAAACTCAAAACTTATGACTCTGAAAATTTGGGAACTCATCAGCATAATTTTCGCTATTTAGCGTCAGCAGGCCTAGCCTTATTCATCGTCGCCCTGCTCGTCACGATACTGGTCGAACTTCCAATCGTTAAACAAATCGAGGCATGGACCATCCCAACGTTACCCGGCAACTGGCAGCAGCTTCGCGATCGTTGGGGATCGTTTCACATTGTCCGAGTCGCTGCCGGCCTCAGCAGCCAATCTTCTAAGTGCCCGATTGATCAACCTGTTTTTAACTGGCCTTGTGAATAAGAATCGAATAGCCGAACCCAATGAAATGATCCGGTGCAGCGGACGAAAGCCCAACGCCTACACGAAAGTCTAATTGTTGGTGGGGCGTTAACTTATACGCCGTCCCGAAATGCAAGATATGCTCCGGGCCGCCACACTGCGGGAGATCTGCCACGTATTCGACAAAGCCGTCCCAAGGTTTCGCCAACTGCCGATCAAACAGAAAAGTTGCCTGGCCTGTCGTGTTCCGCGAAGAACGCTGAGTTGGCCAATACACTGAGAGCATCCCCGCTGCCGTCCAGTTCGAAGACAGCTTGCGAGACCACGGTAGCTGCACGTCAGGGTCGTAGCCATGACTGGTGACCGAGTGGCCACCGGTCGGTAAACTGAGCGATACCATCAAGGAAAGATCAAAGCCGTGAAAAGGCCCAAGCTGCTGTTTGACTCCAAGCATGTGATCACTCCATCCTGTGCCGAAGCCCGTGCCGGTGTAAAAGTTTTGGTAGTAGTCGGGAACGGTAAAGCGCAATTCTGTTTTCTCACCCACTCCGAAGCGCAGCACGCTTTCAGGAAAATCGAAGCTACGCTGTCCTTGCGTTGTTGTTTCCAGAAAGCCGTTCTCGATTTGAACGCTTCCTTTAGGCACGACGACGCTAGAGTTGGTGAACGCAGGCCGATCCGTAGCAATCGGTGTAGGACCGTTCTGAGGATTCTGATCTTGCGCATGAACAAGTTGAACTGCGCCAAAGGAAAACAAAAACAACGAAAGCCTAAGATAAGCCCGCTGTGCCGATGCGCTCAGTACCGAATCAGCGGGGATGCTGTAACGCAGGAGAGTGCCGCTTGCCATGCAGTCATCATAGATTTGCGTTTGGCGTTATCCAATCGTGTTTACTACTCGCTGAGATAGTTAAGGCGCACTCTTTCGCAGCTGAAGATCGACCTCGTCGCGACTATCTCGGCGGTTCCGGGATAAGTCCTGGCATCCAAGCTGATACGGAGACGGCTGGAAAGGCAAGGTGTAGTGGCGCACGCGAAGTCTCTGAAATCAGCACTCCTCGTTCGAGGAGCATCGAGCCAATCTTCGGGCTTGGCGCTCGCCTGTGCCGATGATTGCGTCCACATCACCCCTGGGCAGTTCCCCCCCCCCGGCAGAGCACAGCTTCCAAAAGACTAACCGTTCGGCTGGGCAGCGCACCGGTACGTACTTCGGCGTCCGCCTACTGCAGAATGCGGGCGCGTCGCTATCTGCCTGGACCAAGCTCTCCATGAACTCAACTTGGTCAATACAGACTCGCAGGAAGAAACTCGTAAACGCATCTCAGGCTTCCTCACTTAACATGCCGCGTCCATCCAGACCGTTGCGGCGGGTGTTATCGCAATGAGCGAGCAACGCCTTGTACCGCTGAACATTTCTGGCCAGCCCTCGTGCTACTGGCCAGACCGAACCTGTTTGAAGCAGATTGAGAAAAACGCACGCAATAGAAGACGTGCAACTCGCCCGTTCCCGTCGGCAAACGGATGGATCCATAACAGCCAGTGGTTGGCGGCTGCATTCGCAACCAGCCGTGGTGGGGCCACTGCATTAGCATGATAGATTCCATTTTGCTCAGGCCTGTGTAAACTTTTTCAAATCGCTCCAGGAATCGGGGCAGAGCGCCGGGCTTACGGCGATGCGATTGCCAACTCGGACATCTCGCTGATGTAGTTCACCCGGCAGCACACGCGCGCACTCTTTTGCCGGACGCTTAGGTCGTATGACACAAGAGATGTCCTCTATTAATTCCGTGAGCGACACCAGCTTGCGAACGGGCCAAATTATGACCGACTTACCGCTAAAAGTCTTATTCCCAGACGTCTCCAATTTTTCATCTCCCGCTCAATCAACCACTTACCTTGATCCTCATCACCAGCGCCGCCCCTGCTCAAGCCACCCTGCAACCATGACGAGCCACACTCCTTCTGCCGCCCGGCTAGCCGCCAACCATGCCAACGCGCAACACTCGACCGGCCCGAAAACAGAAGCCGGAAAAGCCGCCTCCAGCCAAAACAGCCATCGTCACGGTCTAACCGGCAGCAACTTCGTGGTCCTTGCCTGGGAAGCGCAGGCAGACTTCGACCAGCTTCTAGCAGACCTTCACAGCGAACACCAACCTGCCACTCCCACTGAATCCCTGCTCGTCGTCGCCCTTGCAAAACACCGCTGGCTTAGTGACCGCGCCGCCACACTTCAGGAACTTTGTTTCGACGACACTCGGCCCGGCCGGTGCGCCGAAGTCCTCCTCTCTACCTACCTCCGTTATCAGGCTCACCACGAACGCGCCTTCCACAAATCCTTAGACACGCTCCTCAAATTGCGCCGTGAGCGTCAACGCGAGCAAAATGGCTTCGTTTCGCAAACCATGCGTATCGAGAACTCCCACCGCAGCCAAGATCGACACTCCCTTCAGCTCGAAATACTGAAAGCGAGATTGGAAGAGGTAAAGGCGGTCGCTCCCCCCGTTCAGAACAACAATCCGGATGCCGTTCCTGCTCGTTCAGCAGTCAAAGCCGCTCCACAAGAGCCTGCTTTCCCGTCGAAAGCAGCCTGACTCACAGCCCACCGGCACCCACGACTTCACCGCTCGCTGAACCGCCTTACGTATTGTGGTATATTTATGCGTTGCAGTGAATAATTACTCGCCGAGGAGTGTAGGCATCGTGGGCTTTCGCGGCTACAGCGGTGCCGAACTCATTCGCCTTCTCTCTCTCCGTCCTAGTATCCGCTCCGTCTTGCTCGAACACCGCGCCGATGCGCCCGCCGGTGTTTTACCCCGTAACACCAGAACTTCTGAAACGCTCCCGGCCACGGCAGAAGCCATTCGCGACGCTAAGCTCGATTTGGTCTTCCTGGCCACCCCGCCCGCCGTCTCCCTCGACCTTGCCCCTGCCATCCTGGAGACCGGTGTCAAGGTTATCGATCTCAGCGGAGCTTTTCGGCTGGGCGACTCTGCCACCTACGCCCGCTGGTACCAGGAAGAGCACACTGCCCCTGCGCTGTTTCGCAACGCCGTGTACGGCCTTCCCGAGTTCTATCGCGACCGCATCCGCGATGGTTCGCTCATCGCCAATCCCGGCTGCTACCCGACCGCTGCCAACTTGGTTCTGCGTCCGCTCGTCCAGGCAAATGCGATTGATCGCGAGCACGGCGTCATCTGCGACGCCAAATCAGGCGTCAGCGGCGCCGGCCGCAAGCCCAGCCTTAAAACCAGCTTTGGCGAGGTAGCGGAAAACTTCTCAGCTTACGGCTTCTCCGATCATCGCCATGTTCCCGAGGTTCTTCAGCACTCCGGCCTCGCCGAGCAGGAGTTCACCTTCACCGCCCAACTTCTCCCGCTCTACCGCGGCATTCTTGAAACCATCTATCTACAGGCCCACGCAATCGCTTCGGCTATCGACCTGCTAGCGATATACGAGCAATGCTATGGACGCGAGCCGTTTATTCGCCTCTATGAGCCCGGTCAGCTTCCGGACCTCCATGCCGTCCAGAACACCAATTTCTGCGATATCGGCTTTCACTTCAACGCCTCTACCCGCCGTGCGGTCATCGTCACGGCTGAAGACAACCTGGTCAAAGGCGCAGCCGGTCAAGCAATCCAGAACATGAATCTCATGCTCGGCTTTGAGGAAACGGACGGGCTGCTTTGAAGGTGCTCATCAAACTTGGCGGCACCCTGCTCGATAAGCCCGAGAGCTTAAGCACGCTAGCCCACCAGATTGCGCACGCTGCCGACCAGTATCAGCTTGCTGTCGTTCACGGAGGCGGCAAACAAGTCACCAGCTATCTTTCCGAGCGCGGGGTCGAAAGCCGCTTTGTCGGCGGACTCCGCATCTCCGACGGAGCCGTCATCGAAGCTGTCATCAATGTGATTGCAGGCGGAATCAACAAACGCCTGGTCTCGGCCATCATCGCCGCCGGACGCCCAGCCGTGGGCATTTCCGGTATTGATGGATCTCTTACCCAAGCTCGCCAACTCTGTCCCCAACTGCAGTTCGTCGGTCAACCGGAAGGCACCGACGGCCGCCTGCTCGACCTTTTAGCAAACGCGGCATACACCCCCGTAATCGCCTGCGTTGCCGGCAGCAAGTCTGGCCAGATCTTTAATGTCAATGCGGACACCATGGCCGTCTCCTGCGCAATCGGATGGCGCGCTTCCCGCCTGCTCTTCTTAACTGATGTGGGCGGGGTCCGCAATGCGCAAGGTGAATGGCTCCCGGACATTACTTTGGCCAGCGCTCGTCATCTGATTGCAACCGGGGTCGCTCATGGCGGCATGCAGGCCAAACTGGAAGCTGCCGGACGCGCCGTCGATGCTGAAATAGACGTTACGATCGCACATGGTTTGGAACCCGATGTTATCCCGCGCTTGCTGGCCGGCGAGCGGCTCGGAACACACTGGGCCTCGCTCCCCCACGGAAGCGAACAAAACTCTGCCTTGAGGCAAAGCCAATGATCGGTTCTGCCCTTCAGGTCCGGAAAGCCGGTATGCGCGACATTGCAGCCGTACTCTCTCTGATCAATGATTACGCCGCTGCTGGCATAATGCTGCCCAGAACCGAGTTCGAATTATCGGAAAATATCCGGGATTTCACCGTCGCCTACGACGGCAATTTGTTGACCGGTTGCGCTGCTCTCCATTTCTATACACCGACCAGCGCTGAAGTTCGTTCACTGGCCGTTCGTCCTGAACTCAAGCAGTCCGGAGTCGGCCGCAAGCTGATCGAATCCCTGGAAGCCGAAGCTCGCGAGAATGACCTTGACGCCATCTTTGCTTTTACCTATGTCCCCGGCTTCTTCGCCAGGCTTGGCTTCGAAGAGGTCGAGCGAGGCGAGCTACCGCTGAAAGTCTGGAAGGATTGTCTCCGCTGTCCAAAATTTAATAACTGTGATGAAATCGCCGTTATTAAACATCTAACAGACCGCCCAATTTCGTATAACAACTCTGCTAGCAATTTGATTTCCGATCTCATTCAGCTTAGTCCTCGTTGACATACGGTAGAAGTTTCACTACTAGTAAACATTACCTTTGATTTAATCCAAAATAGCTGAAATATCCTACAGATTCGTAGTCTATTCTCCAGAAAACGCTTTTATTTCGAAAATAGTACCAGTATAATTAGCGACAGTACTAGTTAGTCGACTAGTACCGAAATGGTTTCTGGAGGAAACAAGTAATGCGAGCTCTCACGGTTGACGTCCAAAATTCGGCCGGCCGAATCCTTTGCTGCACCATCTTTCGCCAAGGCGGACGAAAGCTGCTGGCCAAAGGTCACGTCCTTAGCGATGAGGATATCCGGCTGCTGAAAACCGAGGGGATGCAGGAAGTTTGGGTTACCGAACTCGAAGAAGGTGAAGTAGGGGAAGATGCTGCCGTCATGGCCGTGTCTGAAGCAATGTGCTGCGGATCGGTCGAGATCCGGCTAGCTGCCGGCGGTAGAGCCAATTTGGTCGCCACCGAAGATTGCTGTGCCTTGGTGGACGACGAATTGCTCAAACAGATCAACTGCACCAGCAGCGTTGTTATTGCCACTGTCGCCAATTATCGCTTTGCCCGTGCGGGCGAGCGCATCGCAACAATCAAGAGCGCTCCTTTTGCTATTGCAAAAGCTCAGCTCGAAACAGTGCTCTCCATACTCGAAGAGCGTGGCGCTATCCTGCAAGCCCGGCCGATTCGCGAAGCCGGCGTAGCTGTGCTTTACACAGACCCGGTCGATGGCGAGCGGGCCCGCACCTTGTTTCAACCGGTGGTTCACACCCGGCTGGAAAAATTCGGTGCCCACCTGCGCTACTCCATGACCGCTCTTGAGGAGGATGAGCCCGTCACCCGGTCGCTCCAACATCTGGTCCGTATGAAACCAGCCGTCATCATGGTTGCTTCTACCACTGCCCCAGCCGGTCCGGAGGACGTAATCGGTCGTTCCATGACTCGGCTTGGCGCCCATCTGGAACGCTTCCTCGCGCCTGTTGAACCAGGCAATCTCACGATGCTCAGCTACATGAACGATGTCCCGATCGTTTCGGCTCCTTGCTGCTTCCGCTCTCCGAAGCCGAATATTCTCGACATGATTTTGCCGCCCATGCTTGCAAAATACCGGATCTCCGGTTGGGAAATTGCATGCCTTGGCCACGGCGGACTCCTCAACTAACGCCCACCAATACTGCGCTTCCGGACGCCCCACCCTCTATCGCCCGGAAGCGCAGATTCAGACACTCTCACCCCAGTTGTGACCACAGCGATATCATGATGTCGGACCCATGCCTGAGGCCCCAGATTCCGAATCCGTTGAAGCCAAAGTTATAAAAGTCATCGCCCAAACCCAGCGGTTACCCGCCAGCACCATCTCTATCC
>CAXTWQ010000036.1:0-13458 GCA_964248065.1 uncultured Bryobacteraceae bacterium
ATGCAGGGTTACCTAAAGCTGGGCGACCCGAAGTATCTGAAAGCTGTGAGTAACGCAGTCGACATGATCTGGGCTAACCAGAGTTTCGCGACCGGCGGCTGGGGTCCGCACGAGTCCTTTGTCGAGCCGGGCAAGGGTTTGCTTGGTGCCAGTTTGAAGACAACGCATCGCAGTTTCGAAACTCCGTGCGGCGCCTATGCGCATTTCAAAGCCATGCGTTACTTACTCGGTGTCACGCAGGATCCGCGCTATGGCGACAGCATGGAGCAAGTACTCTACAACACAGTGTTAGGTGCAAAGCCGATTCGCGAGGACGGCCGCAGCTTTTACTACTCAGATTATGGCGCGCCCGGACAGAAAACGTACAAGCGGGATATTGCGGGCGCGCGTTACTCCTGGGACCATGATGGGCGTTGGCCTTGTTGCTCTGGCACGCTACCCCAGATTGCAGCCGACTATACAATCAGCACTTACTTTCGTAGTCCAAATGGTATCTACGTCAACCTGTTTGTTCCGTCCCGCATTAGTTGGATGAATGGTTCGGTTCGATATCGATTGAACCAAATTACGAACTACCCGACAAGTAATTTGATTCGTCTAACGTTGGGAGCTTCTAGACCCTCAGACTTGACAATTTACTTACGAGTGCCGGCTTGGGCGGGACCGAACACGTCAGTTTCGATCAACGGAAAACGTCAGGGAGGGGCCGTAGCTGCGGGTAAGTTTCTTTCGCTGCGCCGTACCTGGAAGGATGGCGATCTGATCGAGTATGACATTGATCAGCGTGTCTCGGCAGTACCCGTAGATGAGCAGAACAGAGATCAGGTTGCGATCAGACGAGGAGCGCAGGTGTTGTTCGCTATCAGCGACACCGGTGTAGTTCTGTCGCCAGGCACTGCCAGCAACCCACAGATTCACCATACGGAGGGTAATGGTTGGCAGTTGAGTAACCCCTCGGTTGCGCTTCGGCCCTTTTACGCAATCGGTGATGAGAATTACCAGACGTATCTGTCAGTCAAGGCTTAGGGGCGAGGTAACGGTTTATTGATGGGCCCCGGTTTGCCAAAATGCGGCGTACCATTTTTGTTCCAGGTAAACGGCTGTGCACGCGGCGAACGCTGGTTTCTGCATCCCTCATTGGGGCCGGGATTGGCATGGTAGATGATCCAGTTTGTCTGGCCGTCAGGTGATTGGAAGAAGCCATTGTGGCCTGGGCCAAAGGCGTGCGCTGAACTAGATCCCTTAAAGACAGGATGCGGATTCTTGGTCCAACTAGCCGGATCCAGCAAGTTACTATTGACCGAAGCGGTAAGCTCACCCAGTTCGTAGTTATCAGTCCAGCAACCACTGGCAGAGTAAACCAGGAACAGCTTGTCACCGTGCTTAAGTATCTCCGGACCTTCGTTCACATTGACGTGAGGCGGGTCGAGCCTGGGCAAATCACCGACCGTCTCCCAGCTCTTTTCTGGACGTGACAAGCGGATGCGCGGGCTCGCTACGGTAGTTGGGTCGGAAAGGCTTGCAATGTAGATGTCCTGTTCGCCGTTCTTATCGCCTTCCCACCCTGACCAGATGAGATAGAGTTGGCCCTTGTTTTCGAACACCGAAGCATCAATAGCCCAATGATTGTCAGCCGAGCCAATCGGGCGCGGTTCGCTCCAAGAGCCCTGAAGTGGATCAGCAGCGTCGGTCTCAATCACCCATAAACGATGATTCCTGTTCTTCCCGTTATCCGCTGCGAAGTAGATATACCATTTGTTGCCGAAACGGTGAATCTCCGGCGCCCAGATCTCTTTCGAGAAAGGACCGTAAGGCGGCGCGCGCCAGACCACTTTCTTCTCGGCTGTCAGAAGGTCGGCCATGGACTGCGTTTTCCGGACAGTTAAGTTATTGCCGGTGGAATTCATGTAATAGTAAGTGCCGTCTTGCTGCAGGACCCAGGGATCAGGCCCGGAAGGCAGCAACGGATTAGTGAACGTCTGAGACCATAAAGGCAGCGCAATTACATTGGCAAGAACGCAGATCCAGTACCGTTTCACACTTAAGATGTTGACATACCGCAATGCACTTTTCGTCTCTGTTTTAGCGATCGCTCTCACCGGGTTCAGCCTCTTCAGTTCTACTGGAGCTGTGACGTTTACCGAGGTGACGAAACAGAGTGGAGTCGCCTTTGTTAACCAGAACTCACCTACTTCTGAGAAGTATTTGATTGAGGCGATGACTGGTGGCGTTGCCGTGATCGATTTCGATAATGATGGATGGCAGGACATCTTTCTGGTAAACGGGGCGGCTATCCACAGCGGTCAGACTGACGCAGACTCCCTAGCCAAGACTGACTCTAAGTATTGGAACCGTCTCTACCGCAATAACCACGACGGAACCTTCACTGACGTTACGGTGAAGGCCGGTGTAAGTGGGAGCGGCTACGGGATGGGGGTCGCAGTGGGCGACATTGACAATGACGGTTATGACGACTTACTGGTGACTAACTATGGAAGCGCGGTTTTGTACCACAACAATCGAAACGGAACGTTTACCGATGTAACTAAGAAGTCCGGGCTGGCAGTAGAGGGTTGGATGTCTAGCGCCGGATTCTTTGACTACGACAATGACGGACATCTGGATCTGTTTATCTGCCGCTACCTGGACTGGAGCTTTGCCAAGAACATCTTTTGCGGGTCACGGGCTGAGGGTGGAAGATCCTACTGTCATCCGGATAATTTCAAGCCAATTGGAAGTTACCTGTTTCATAACAACGGCGATGGAACATTTACGGACGTGAGCGCCAAAAGCAAGGTTGGGACGACGCCGGGCAAAAGTCTGGGTGTGGCGTTCGCCGATTTCAATGGCGACGGGTACCCAGATGTATCAATCGCGAATGATTCCTTCCAGCAGTTTCTGTTTCTGAATCAGAAAGACGGAACATTCCAAGAAACCGGCATGTCGGAAGGAACTGGCTATACCGACGAGGGAAAGACTTTTGCGGGCATGGGTACGGATGCGGGTGATCTTGACAATGATGGAAAGCCAGATATTGTTTCGACTGCGTTGTCAAATGAGACCTACTCTTACTTCCATAATTTAGGCAACGGAGCTTTCAGTTACGACACGAACATAAGCAGGTTGGGTGCGGCGACCAAGTTACTTGGCGGCTGGGGTATGCGGATTTTTGACTACGATAACGATGGGTGGAAGGATCTCTTTTTCGCTAATAGCCATGTGATGGATAACGTGGCGAAGATGCAGCCGCACTTGGAATATCTGGAGCCTTTATTACTGCTACGGCAGGTAGACGGGCGATTCATGGACGTGTCAGGGCAGTCAGGCGCGGTGTTCCAGGAAAAATGGGCCAGCCGGGGCGCAGCATTTGGCGACTTGGACAATGATGGGGATATTGATGTAGTTGTGGCGACGTGCGGTGGACCGGCTCATATTTTGCGCACCGATGGCGGAAACAAAAACAATTGGATTGCGCTCGACTTGCGCGGAACTAAAAGTAACCGCGATGGCATTGGTGCCGTGATCAGATTAACAACGGCATCCGGCAAGGTGCAATACGGATCGGCGCAAACAGCCGGCAGTTATCAATCAGCCCAGGATAGACGGGTGTACTTCGGTCTTGGCAACGAAACAGCGGTGCGTGACATCGAGATACGTTGGCCGAGCGGAATTCGTCAGAGTTTGACAAATCCCGCTACCCGTAAGTTAGTAACTGTGGAAGAAAAGTAGTAGCAACAAGTTAGAAGTTCAGTCTGAGAGTAAACTGAACCACTCGCTGATTGTCAACGGTGCTGTTGACAACACCAAAGTTTGGATTATTTGGAGAGGCGTTATCGCCGGAGTTGGGGACCGAAAGGATATGGCTATTAGTCGCATTCAGTAACTCGCCTTTCGCCTGGATGAAAACTGCTTCGGTGAAGTGGAAATTACGAATGATGGAGATGTCCTCGTTGTAGTAATTCGGCGTACGAACTGAGCCATCATTCCGCGGGTAATTACCAAGCTGGTACCCGCCGCCGCGTGAAGCCCGATTGGCGTTTGGATCGGCGAAGGCGGCTGGATTGTAGTAAGTATTTCCGGTGACGAATGGCGAGAACGTGCCATTGAGAACAGACGGACTAAGGGGTGAAAGTGAGCCGACCCGGTTAAATCGAATGCAGTTATCCCAACCAGGAATGTTGTTGGCGCAACCGAAGGAGACCGGTACGCCTGATTGATAGCGAAGGACGGCACCGACTTGCCAACCACCTAGGACAGCACCGCCTATGCCAGATTTGAGGAACGGCTTGCCTTTACCGAACGGCAACTCGTAAAGAGGTGCAGTCGCGAATGTGTATGGAACGTCCTGGCTGCTGAGGGCTTTTTCATCCCGCAGATTGTAGGGGTTTTGAATTTGAGAAACACCGCCGTTGATGCCAGGCAGGATACTGTCGGCGTCGGTGATGATCTTGGCCCACGTAAACGAGGCTTGCAAGCTGAACCCACTACTGAAGCGGCGTTCCAGCGTTGCTTGTAGCGAGTGGTAGCTAGCCTGACCTACGTTCTGCAATACGTCAGTGAAAAGGAACTTGTTTTGAGGAAAAGGCCGAAGTGCCTGGGCAACGTTGACCGAGCTACCGAAGTCACTTACAAAGTTGGGATACGGGGCAGTAACTCCACCGGTATTCGTAGTTAGTGACTGGCTGAGTAAATCGCCCAGTGCGAACTGAGACGGGTTGATGTTGTTGATATTCAGCAGTGACGAGCGAAGGTGAGTGGACCGCTGACCGACGTAGCCGAGTGTCGCAACCATGTTCTTGGAAACCTGCTGTTGTAACTGCAAGCTCCAGCTCTGAATTACTCCAGGCTTGCCGTAGCTGGGGTCAATATAGTCGGCGTGAGACTGGCCGTTAAAGAGGCTCGGGTCCCGGGTTGGGGCAGGAGCAAACGCCGGAAAACCTTGCTGGATGTTAAAGGCTGGAGTGAAGTTATTTGAACTGGAGAAGTTCGGCGTTGCGGTGTAGCCCTGCACCTGCTCGCCACCGAAGTCGGTGTATTGCAGGGGAGAGTAGTAGATGCCATAGCCGCCGCGAACAACAAAATTCTGGCCGCCGGGCGACCATGCAAAACCGACGCGCGGAGCGAAGTCTTTGTAGTAGGTTTTCGCCCAGCGAGGATCGCAGCCGGGCGAACAGGTATCACCAAATACCATTGCGCCGGGACGACCGCCAGCGCCTGGGTTTGGAGCCGACAAGCTGAAGTTGGAGGTGTCGTTCTTGGACTCTTTGCGCGGAACGTCTACATCCCAACGAAAGCCAAGATTCAGGGTTAGGTGTGAAGTAACTTTCCAATCGTCCTGCACGAAAACGGCGGCATATTGGGAGTTCCAGAGTGCGAAGTGAGCAGGAATTGCACGGCTGGCATTGTCCACCGTACCTAGCAGAAAGCTGGCAATACCATTTCCAGTCTGGCCATTTAGTGCTTCGGTCACCGCTGTGGAGTTGCGGCTGAAGTTGAACGTCCCAGTATCGTTGTCGCGGTTGATGTTTGAGAAAAGCTGATTGCGGAAATCAGCGCCGATGGTAAGGCTATGTTTGCCAAGTGACCAAGCAACGTAGTCGTTGATGCGAATGCCGTTGTCGATGATGTCATTGTTGCGAGTTACGCCTAGCGTCGGAACGCCTTCAGCAATATTAATGACGGGAAACTGCAGGCCGGCAGTGTTGGGAATACCTAGTTGTGTTCCATAGTTAGTGCCGTTACCGGCTGCGACTGCCGCACTGATGTTGATGCTATTGGTGCGATTCCAACCGCCGTTCAAGTGGTTGAGGAGCGTGGGACTAAAGATGTAATCCCAACCTAAGCGACCGTAGTGAGTGATGAAGTCCTGGGTCGGCGCACCGCCATCGATGATGCCGGGGTAGTAAGGAGTGCCAGCAAGACGCGTATTCTGACGCGAGTCATACATACCGAAGAACCGACTCTTGTCCGATAAGTTCTCGTCGATTTTGATTGTGTAAGTGGTGTTTGCAATCGGGTAAGAGTAGGCAAATACATAGTTGCCGTTATTCACAAGCGGAGTATTGGGAGTGGGGAAGAAGTTTAGAAGCTTCAAGGACAGCGGATTGAGACTGCCGACTGGAATCTTGTTGCCTGCAAACGGAGTGCGGCACAGGCTGCCATTCGAGCCCGCGGTGGTGGAAGACGGATCGAAAATCTGACCGCCCAACACCGGTGCGCCGGTGCAGGGATTAGTTTGTCCAGCAAGGGCCGAGCCTAGCGATGAAGAGAAATCTCCGCCGCGCTGTGCAAGCGTTGGCACAGTGCTGTTAGACACGCCCCCATTGTTCTGGCGGTACTGCTCCCAGTTGAAGAAAAAGAAGGTTTTGTTTTTGCCGCTGTAGATCTTGGGAATGAAAACGGGGCCGCCGAGATTTACGCCATAGTCGTTCTTCTTATCAAGCGGCCGCCGGTATGGGGCTAGGCAGGCAGAGTCGCCAGGCGAGCATTTTGAGGCGGCGAATCCATTATTGAAGTAAGAGTTTGCGTTGAGGTCTTCGTTCTGGAATATGTCGTAAGCGGTGCCGTGATAAGTGTTAGTTCCCGACTTGATGGTGAAACTCTCGATGCCGCCAGTAGTGCGACCGTAGATAGCGGGAAAGGTGGAGGTAAGAACTTTAAATTCCTGGATGGCTTCGACCGAAGGACCGGCTTCATCGAACGACGAACCATTCTCAGAGCGAAGCGTGCTGGCGCCGTCCAGCAGAAGTTCATTTCCAAAGTTCTGGCCGCCACCGATTTTCGAAATGAAAATACCGTTATTGCTGTTAGCGGTTCCGGGCCCGGAAGTACCAGGCGCCAGGAAGACAAAGGCTTCCGGAGATCGCATGGCACCTACGCCACCAAGGGCGAGCGGGAGTTCGACAATCTGCTGAGTGCTGATGACGGTGCCGATGTCGGAGGTATCAGTATTGACGCGCGTTGCTTCTGCCTGAACGGTGACGGTCTGGGTGGATTCGCCGACGTTCAGGGTCAAGGTGACACTGGCAGTCGAGTTGACCTGCACTTCGACTCCGGTTTGCGTAACGGAGTTGAAGCCCTTTTGCGAGGCAGAGAGATCGTACTTGCCAACGCGCAGCGAGGGGAAGCGGAAATCGCCACCGGCCCCTGCTGTCGCATTCAGCGTAGTGCCAGTGTCTTCGCTTTTCAGCGTGATAGTTGCGCCTTCAACGGAGGCGCCCGATTGGTCAGTAACGGTGCCGGCGAGCGCACCCTCTCCTGATTGACAGAAAGACGGCGTAGGCAACAGCAGAATGGCTGCAGCAATCCCTAACAGAGAACACAAACGTAGTGCTTTCATAAACCCCCGGACCGACCTTGTGACCAGTCGAAAACTAACTTTTTCGGAGTATATCAGTAAGCTGATGAACGCTCGGTTGTTACAGTCGTTCACGGTGAGGGTGGGCTGTATCACAAATCGGCAAGCAGTAAGGGTGGCAATGCTCACGGGCTTGAGCGTAGCGGGCGCTTGCGCACAACCAAATCAGGACAAGGTGGAACAGGCGACTCAACTGATGCAGGCGCAACAGCTTGAGCCTGCGATCACACTACTGCAATCGGTTGTGACTGCGGAACCTAAGCGGGTTGATGGGTGGAATCTATTGGGGATCGCACGCGCTGAGACTGGCGACAGTAAGGGAGCGGAGGCGGCGTTTCGACAAGGTCTAAAGATTGCGCCGCAAGCAGTGTCGATCAATGAGAACCTTGGCTTTTTGCTGTTTCAGAAGAGCGATTATACGGGGGCGGCGAAGTATCTGGAGCGGGCGGTTGCAGAAGGCAGCGAAAAGCCCGGGGTGAAGTTCAGCCTGGCGGCATCGCGATTGCGCACCGGCAATGGCGCGGCAGCACGGACGGAGCTGGTGGCGCTGGAACCTGAGCTTCGCGATCGCGCTGAGTATTGGGAGGAGCGCGGGCGAGCTGAGCTAGGAATGGATGCAGGAGTGGCGGAGGAGAGCTTCGACAAGGCACTCGATCGGCAGCCAAAGAGTCTGGCAGGGTTGAACGGCGCGGCGCAAGCGGCGGTGCTGCAGGGCAACGATGAGAAGGCGTTGGCGTATCTGGTGCGAGCCCGGCAGATCGATTCAACCGACGTTCCGACGGCGCTCCACTTTGCGGAGGTTTGTATCCGGCGCGATCTGGGCTTGGACGCGCGAGATGCGCTGGAGGCAGTGCATCGGAAAGAGCCTGGGAACAAGACCACGTTGTTTCTTCTGGCCCGGGCTAACGTATCGCTGCAGAATTGGCAACAAGCAGCGGACCTATTTACTGAGTACCTTCGAGCAGTGCCGAGTTATGCGCCCGCTCACTTTGCGCTGGGATGGGTGGACGTGCGGCTAAACAAACTAGACGAGGCTCGCGAGCAGTTGAAGCGGGCTTTGCAATTGGATTCGAAGCTGGTGGACGCGCGCTATGAGTTAGCCCAGTTGGAGTTGGACGCGGGCGATGAGACAGAAGCCGAAGCGCAGTTAAAGATTGTGCTCAACGACGCGCCGCGACACGCAAAGGCAAACGTTGCGGCAGCGAAGATCGCGCTCCAGCGAGGAGATATGAAGGCTGCGCAAACCTATCTTGAGACAGCGTTGCAGACCGACCCGAATGAGGCGGCGGCTCATTATAATCTAGCGACCGTGCTGGCGCGGATGGGCCAGGGCGACCGGGCCGCGCAGGAACGATTAAAGGCGACCGAGTTGGCCGAACAGAGCAAGCAGAATGCGCATCGGCAGTTACGCCTTGTGACGCCCTGATACAACACTAGTTCGTGAGAACGGTTGGGAGTAAAGAAAGAGGAGCAATGAAGCGAGCGGGATGGAGTTGCGCGTTGGCGATGCTGGCAGGCTGTGCCGCTGCAAGTGCGGAAGAGGGGAAGCCGGTAAAGATAGAGGTTCGGGCAAATAAGCCATACAAGTTTGAGATCCCGCGAACGATCTTTGGCAGCTTTCTGGAGCCGATCGGCAACTCAACTTACAACGGATTGTGGGCGGAGATTCTGCAGAACCCTAGCGTGGAAGAAGATCTCTGGAGCGCCGGCAACACCGCACAATTGTTGAAAGAGACACCTTCGCTGGCAAAGGCTTCACAGTTGGGACTGCCTTTGCCTTGGGAGCCGCTGGACGTGAAGGAAGGCAACCGCTATGAACCGCGGTGGGGCGATGCGGCTAATTCATGGCGCTCGCTCGAAATTCTGGGCGTACCGGGAAAGGCCACGGGCATCAAGGAGCGGGTCTTTCTGCCGATCCATCGCGAGCTGCGCTATGTGGGCAGCGTGTATGCAAAGCACTTGAGCGGACCGGGCACGTTGAACATTTCGCTTCGAATGAGGAATCAGCCAGACCAAGTGTTAGCGGAAGCAAGCGTACCGGCGACGGAACCCGAGTGGACCAAGCATCGCTTTGCGCTGGAGGTACCGGCGGGGAGACTTGAGTCGCTGGCACCGGCCGACTTCGTGGTGCAGGTGGCAGAGGACGAGCGCGTGCTGGTGGACGAGATGAGTTTGATGCCGGCCGACGCGCTTGACGGGCTCGACCCTGACATGGTGCGCCTAGCCAAAGAGATGCAGACGCCGCTGGTTCGGTTTGGCGGGAACTTCACTTCGGGCTATCACTGGCGCGATGGCGTGGGGCCGATGGATAAGCGCATCAGCACAGTAAACATAGCGTGGGGCATTCCGGAGTACAACACATTTGGAACAGACGAGTTTCTGCACTTTTGCAGTCTGATTGGGGCTTCGCCGCAGATTGCGTTGAACCTGGGCAGCGGTACGCCCGATGAAGCAGCGGATTGGGTCCGGTATGTGAATGAGCACGAGAAGAAGATGGGCCTGTTGTGGGAGCTTGGCAACGAGTTATGGGGCGAGTGGAACCTGGGCTATCCAACGCTGGAAGAACTGCCGAGGAGAACGGCTGCGTTCAGCCGGGCAATCCGGGCGATGGACCCAGGTGCGCAGTTAATTGCGACTGGACAGGACCCGGATGTGTATCAAAAGTGGAACGCAGCGCAATTGAGTAATGAGCCGGGCACTTACAACTACTTATCGACTCACTTTGTAGTGACGACAACCCAAATTGAGCAGCCCGGCCCCGCTGCTGTTTCGACGAGCGCGAGCCTGGCACTGCCGGTACAACTCGGTCGGCAGCTACGTAAGATGCAGGACCAAATTAACTCGACGCAGGGCTATAAGAATCAGGTTCACCTTGCTTTCACGGAGTGGCTGTTTCACCCAGGTGAGCGAGGGCGCAAAGACGCGGTGAGCTATAGCAATATGGGCGGGGCAATTGCGGCGGGCGGCTTCTTCAATATGCTGATGCAGAATGCGGACGTGGTGCCTATATCGGATATGACGGGGATTATCGAATTTGCGGGGATTTGGAAGAAGCGGGGACGAGTATATGCGACGCCGTCCTATTATGCTTTTCGAATGTATTCGACTGCAGCAGCTGAACAGCCGGTGGAAGTGAAGAGTAACAGCCGCACTTACGATGTAGAGCAAGGGATCACTCGCCTGCCCGAGATTGATCACGTACCGTATCTGGATGTTGTGGCCGCGCTAAGTAAGAACGGAGATAAGCTAACACTGTTTTGCGTGAATCGAAACCTGACAGAGGATACGCCGGCGACGGTGGATTTGAAAGGGTTTGCGGCAGGGGGAAGCGGGCATGTGCAGACGCTTTCCGCGCCTGACGTTTACGATGAGAACGACGAAGCCAAGCCGGATGCGATTAAGCCGGTGGAGTCGGATATAGCTGTGGAAGGCGAGCAGCTGCGATATACGTTTCGCCATGAGAGCGTGACGCGCATTGAGCTGCAACGGAGATAAAGGGACGATGATGAAGACATTGCGGTATTTGACTGCGGTCGCGGTACTGGCGGCGGCGGCTTGGGGGCAAGAGGGGCCAGCACGTTGGACGGAACAGAAGGCGCAAACCTGGTACGCCGCCGAGCCGTGGCTGGTGGGCAGCAATTATATGCCGGCTTACGCGATTAATCAGTTGGAGATGTGGCAGGCGGATACGTTCGACCCCAAGCGCATCGATACCGAGTTAGGCTGGGCGCAGAAGATTGGGATGAATACGATGCGGGTGTTTCTGCACGACCTGCTTTGGGAGCAGGATTCAGCGGGGTTTACCAAGCGGATGGACACGTTTCTGGATATCTGCCAAAAGCATAAGATCAAGCCGGTGTTCGTGTTTTTCGATTCGTGCTGGGACCCGAATCCGCAGTTAGGAAAGCAGCGGGCGCCGCGTCCGGGAGTACACAATTCAGGCTGGGTGCAAAGTCCGGGGTCAAAGGCACTGGGCGATCCGGCACAGTATCCGCGATTGAAGACGTATGTGCAGGGCGTGGTGAAAGCCTTTGGAAAAGATGACCGGGTGCTGGCGTGGGACATGTGGAACGAGCCGGATAATCCGAACACGTCGAGTTACGGAAAAGACGAACCGGCAAATAAGGTGGATCTGGTGGTGGCGCTGTTGCCACAGACGTTCGAGTGGGCGCGTGAGGCTGGCGTTACACAGCCGCTAACGAGCGGCGTGTGGCAGGGCGATTGGGGTGACCCGAGCAAGTTGAGCGCGACGTCGAAAATACAGTTGGACCAATCGGATGTGACCAGCTTTCATGATTACGGGCCGCCCGCGGAATTTGAGGCGAAGATGAAAAGCTTGCAGCCATACCGACGTCCGCTGATCTGCACGGAGTACATGGCTCGCGGGGTGAATAGCACGTTCCAGGGAACGCTGCCGATTGCGAAGGCAAATAAGGTGGCAGCAATCAATTGGGGTTTCGTGCAAGGAAAAACGCAGACGAATTTGCCTTGGGATTCGTGGCAGCGGCCCTATGTGAATCGGGCGCCGGCGGTCTGGTTCCACGACATTTTCTACTTGAGTGGCAAGCCGTACCGGCCAACAGAAGTTGCGTTCATCAAGAAAGAGACGAAGGGACATTGATAGCGGATGCGCCCGTAGCAGGAGCATTTGGTCCGCGGCTTTGCAGAGTTGATATAGGAGTCTTGGCGCGGTTAGGGCGCGGATAAGGCGCAGTTGAAAATTCGAAGCCAACGGAGTTTGGAGACGGGGCGGGAGCGGTCTGAATGGGTTGCATGGCGGTGGCTTCGGATGCCTGCTGCTTCTGCTCTTGCCCTTCCCTTACGCGGTCCGCTTGAAGGTCGGCGAGGGCAGCGGCATCTTTCTCAAAGTAACGGCGCAGGCGCGACTCCTGAATGCTGAGTTCTTTCAGCTGCCGCGCGTACGCATTGTGCGTGTGAGCTTCGAGCAGAAGCGACTGTACGTTCGGATCTTCGGTGACGAACAGACTGGCAAACTCGACCTGACCATGCGCGTAGAGAGCCATCTCTAAGCGTGCGATGCGGTTGATGCGCCACTCGGTATCAGCGAGGCGCTGAACAAGTTCAGATTCCATCTGGCCTTCAGGCCGGTAGTGAGTGAAGAAGCGGGTGATGTGGAGATGGTAGAGCTCGAAATCTGTGGCGCTTAGCAGAACGTTGTGACCGCTTCTCGTTGGCATGACGCGGAGTTGTGAGGCAGCGAAAACGGGTTGGGGTTCGATCATTTTAGGTGGGTTTCTCTTGGCGGTTTCACGCTAGCAGGCAAGAGCGCGAATATGGATTTCGGAATGGGACCGAATGGGGTTCAAGTTCCTGGGAGATAGCGGGTTACGGATATTTCATTTCGCTGTGAACGATTGTGCCGTCCCCCGTATGACTCTCACTACCGTGCATCGAGCGCCCGACGTAAGGGCCGGTGTCGCCTGATAGCATCTCTTTCATGATTCGTGCGACGGTGCTGCTGGTGGGCTTGGTCAGCGTTTGTTTTGGGGCGGAGCTGTCGGTGAAAAAAAGCCTTAACCTGGCATCAATCAAGACAATGGTGGCGGCTTCAGAGGCGGAGGCGGCGCAGCGCAATGTACAGGTATCTATCTGTGTTGTGGATGAGAGCGGCAATCTACTGTTCTTCCAGAAAGCTGATGGTGCGCCGCTGAATACGATCGAGTTTGCGCAGAGGAAGGCGCGGCACTCGGCGTTCTACAAGGGTCCGTCACGGGGTGGCGCAGAAGCTGTGAAGAAGGGTGATCTGGCTGTTTTGGATTTTCCGCAGTTCTTTCCCAATCAGGGCGGGCTACCGATCCAGATTGATGGGCAGACGATTGGGGCTATTTCGGCGAGTGGCGCTAAATCGGAGATCGATGAAGCTGTTGCGCAGGCGGGGCTGGATGCGTTGTTGAAGAGCTTGAACGGGACGAAATGAAATGTTGGTGGGTGGAGGGTCTTTGGGGAGCGGGTATTGTTTTGGTTGATGAGCGGGGCGGCGGTGAGCGTTGCCTGCCAAATGGAGCAAAATTATGCGGGAAACCACGTTCCGCTTTTGATCGGTGATCAGCTGTGTGGTTCCCAGGTGGTTCGTACTGAGG
>CAXTWQ010000036.1:13468-17150 GCA_964248065.1 uncultured Bryobacteraceae bacterium
GTACTGAGGTAACAGCTCGCACGGGGAGGGCTGGCAGCTAGGGTCGGGTTACTCTTCCGCCAGTTAATCGCAGCATCGTGAACATAGACTGTCGCTCTAGAAGGACTGCTCTTTGCCACCCTGTCGTCCGTTGCCATCGTAGGCTTTTGCCCGGTGCGACCGGCAAAGGCTGGGGTACTGTAACGCTCACCTCGCGGTTCTCGGCGTCGTAGGTCAACGTATTTGGCATTCACCATCAACAGCTTGCCAGCAGCCCGGTGAGTGTTCGTAATCCGGTTGTTTGTTTCGTACACGCTTCCGGCGCCGGTGCACCGGTACCGTGGCCTTCTAAGCTATGTTTAAAGTGCTTTTACGATAGAGCAACCCATGTGACATTGGAAGATCCGATGCCAGCTTGTTCATACTTTGTGAAGTCATTGTTTGCAAAAACGATGACGCAGCTCCCGTCAGCCGCGACGAGAACCTGATCATAAAGAAAATCCTGTTCTTCTGATTTGGCAGGATCAAGAGCGCGGCGTTCACCCAAGTAAATAGTCCAGTCACCATACTTGCCCGGCTCGGCATAGTCGCCCAATTCACACCCCTCACGAATATACTGAGCAACTTCTCCACACGGTTCGTAACGGATAGCAACTAAGCGCCCGTCCGCATCACAGAGCCAGTCATAGAAGCCACTCCATTCGGGGCCGACCGCTCTGTATGTCTGACTCTCTAGTTTAATTGCTCCAACAGGCCTATTTGCCCATGCAAGGGTGATTTGGCTCCTGAGGAACACCGCTAACGATCGCGTTTGTCTCATTGAATCATTTGAAGACAGATAGGGCACGCTCGACAAGTTGTAATCGAAGGCTCTGCACTTCAAACCCGGGAGCACCTGGGCCTCTCTGCAGAACTCTTTGAGCAGCGTCTTTGTATGCCTCCAAAGTTCTTTGTGTAAAGTCGCACCTGTATCGTCCGATAGGGCACGCCCTCGGCGAGCATCAGAATGAGGCGGGCTCGAAAGACATCACCCGCAGGCAAGATGCGTGACTGCGTCATCTGTTCTAATTCGACTCGCTCGTCGGCTGTTAACAGGATCGACTCAGCAGCAAAGGCATGCCACATCAGACGCCATCACATGCTCATTGTTTCTACACGGCAGGTCACTAGTTCGCGTTATCTCACCGGTGAAGTTTGTTATTGGTGAGTTAGTATTGAGCTCTCTGCTCCAAGTCAGTCAGGCTGTGATCGAGATTCTGATCACGAGTAGTGGCGCCCATCGTGCTGTAACAGATTTTTGAGAAGCGGTGCAGCACGGCAGCTTATCCAGGCCTCTTGCCAGACTTACTCAGTTATTTTGCTACGGCAAGCGTTACTATGCTGGCGTGAAGCCACTTGTTGTTGCCTTACTCTTACTCTCACTCGGGACGTCTTATACGGCGGGAGCTGATGCGGATGGCGCGGTCAAAGATGTACTCGAGACCCAAGCGAATGCTTGGAACCGGGGAGACTTGCAGAGCTTTATGAGTTCATATGCTGACGATTGCACGTTCATGGGAACTCCGGTGATGCATGGACGGGCGCAGGTGCTGACGCGGTATCGCAAGGCCTACCCGACGTCGGCGGCCATGGGTCAGCTGACGTTCAGCGCGTTGAACGTGCGGCTTCTGGACCATCGCTTTGCTACCGCTACCGGGGACTGGCATCTGGCTCGGGATGCAGCGGGTGGCGGTGATGCCGGGGGTTACTTCAGTCTGGTGCTAGAGAATCGCAATGGCCGGTGGCGGATCCTGCTGGACCATACGTCCTCTGTGAAAGCAGCAAATCCGCATCCGTAAGGAGTAACTACACGCGTTTCATATTCGCTGTATAGCGACTCTTTAACGAGAGAATGCGCTGTTCGAACAAGCTGTAGCTCAGCACAGCAATCGCGTAGCTGCAGACAAGAACGCCGAGCATGAAGAGCAACGACGGAACGGTCGCGACGCCGATTGGAAACTTGCTTGACAGCAGAGCCAGCCCGACGCCCAGCACGGGCACGTGATAGACGTAGATGCCGTAACTGTACTTGCCAAACGAAGTCAGCGGGGCAGATCGCATTACGTTCTGGAACCAAGTACTCTTATCTGCTGTATTGAACACAAACAGGACCAGCGCACCGAAGGCAGCGCCAAGCAAGGTGAAGCCGATCAGATAAAACATGTCTCTGGGCCGGTCGATATACAGCATTAGGAATGCAAGAGCGCCGCTCAGAACGCCGACTAGATAGATGCGCCGGCGAAAACGCAAGAGTGCTTTCGGATCTCTGACCAGGGCCGCAATCGCTGCGCCCGCAAGCAAGGTATCGAGACCGCGGAAGAATAGGTTTTCGAGAAGATCCGGCATCGGTTGATGCCGAAAACTTTCGAAGTAGAGAAGCACTATCGACCGGAGGCAAAAGCCGATCAGAACACCAGCCGCCGCTACAGGGAGAATCTTCTTGCGCGGCAGCAGCCAAACGCATAAAGGCCAGAGTAAATAGAACTGTTCCTCAACGGCCAGGGTCCAGAAATGCCCGATGATGTTCGGCTGGCCTCGGTGAAGCGGGAGCCAATTGTTGAGATAAACGAAGTAGAACGGCTGCTGTTTAGGGGGCGGGAAGAAGGGCACCATGTGCCAGCCAAAAGGGGCGTAGTAAGCCAGGGTAAGGGCAGTCAAAACAAGGTAGAACAGCGGAAAGATACGCAGCACCCGGCGCATATAGAAGGCCTGGAAATAGTTGTCGGCAGACTTGGTGTCCATAAGAATGCCGGTAATTAGAAAGCCGGACAGAACGAAAAAGAGATCGACGCCAGCCCAGCCCATATAGAGAATGTCCCTCAGGTGATGGACCGAAGGATGTGCGCTAGGCCAGCAACTTGAGGTCAGGTGGTGGACCAATACAACTAAAATGGCAAGCCCGCGAACGCCGTCCAGAGACTTGACGTGCTTATGAGAGATGGCAGGGGCCGGAGCCTCTGGAACTTCCTGGATTGCGTCGGTGGCCAGAACCCGAGCATTAGTCATGTGTGGTAACAGGTCCAGCTCGACAAGCTTCCGCAGGGCGGCCTAAGCCCACTTTATAACACAATGGGCGCTCTTTAAGACTTAATCCGTTCGGCTATCAAGAATAAGTACGGATAAGCAGCTTCGAATGCTGGGCGATTCAGTTTAACTAGGGCGATTGATCATGGCCGTTGCTGTTGATTCGAAGTAGGCGCGCAGAATGCTTTCGGCTTCGGGGGGCATTGAGACTCTCGAAAGAGCGCGATTCATCAACTGCATCCAGCGGGCGCGCGCCCTTTGGTTTACCGGAAATGGGGCGTGGCGCATGCGGAGACGCGGATGGCCTCGGTTCTCGATGTAGCGCTGTGGGCCACCGAAGCGGCCGATGAGGAAGTCACGCAGACGTTCCTCGGCGGCATCAAACTCATTTTGTGGGTAGAGAGGGCCGAGAATGTCGTCGTAACGAACCTGAGTGTAGAAGTCCCCAATCAGGCGGCGGAAGCCTTCTTCGCCGAGCACGGTATAGAGATCAAGTTCTTCCACGCGCTGATGCTAACATCTGGCGGGTGAGGCACTTCAGGGTGCCGCTTTCGTTTGGAGGACCGGGTTCAATCCGATGTATCGTTCTACTTGTTCGCGAAGTGTGTTGAGGGTGGTGGTGATGCGGTCGGTTCCTAAG
>CAXTWQ010000036.1:17160-29699 GCA_964248065.1 uncultured Bryobacteraceae bacterium
CTTCCACTGCTGCTGCCGATCCGCGTAGAGCCGCCGAAAGGTAATACAGCGTGAACTCGACATTCCTGGCGAAGTTCGATAAGGCCTCCGAATGACCGACGGACATTTGGAACGTTCCGGCCTCCATTTCCATAATGGATTCGGCCAGGGCATGGGAACTGGCGAGCATGGAGGTGAGAAGACCGATGCGACCGGCCGTGATATTCGGTTCAGAGCTGATGCGTTCTACCGATCCTTCAGCATCGGAGCGAGCCCGACGCCAAGCTTGCCGCGCTTCCTCGGTGCTGCTTTCAGTTGCGCCTCCCAGCAGATCTTGCATGAAGCGCTGGAAGTAGAAGCGCAGGGCATCGATCAAAGCAGCGAGGACTTCAGCAATACGGCGGCGTTCCCAGGTGGGCCATAGCAGGTAGGCAATGAGGGCAAGCAGCCCGCCCGCAATCGTGTTGGTGCCGCGAAGCAGTACTACTTCGGAAGGCGCGACACCTGTTGCTGCGATTAAGAACACGATTAAGCCGCTAATGGCGACGCTAAACACTCCGTAATTAGCAGGTCCATAGAGGCGGAGGACAAAAGCAAAGATGCCCACCAGCAGCAACTGGGTAAGGGCTGAGTTGGGCAGTGCGTGATAAAGCCCAGTGGCCAGCAGCAGGCCTCCCAACGTACCCGCGAGGCGTAATAGACCGCGGCTGAGGGTAGTTGTGAAGTCCGGTTTCAAGATAACGACGAGCGTCATGGGAATCCAATAAGACCGCTGCCAGCTAACGGCGCGGCTGATGGCGTCAGCAATTCCAACCCAAATCGCCAGACGGAGAGCATGCCGACAGATAGCCGACTGAAGGCTAAGGTTGGCACGCAGTGCGCCAGTCCAGCTTTTCAGCTCACTGCGCCACGGCGATTCATGCCGTTCTATGAGGTCGGTGCCCAAGTTATCGACCGTTGCCGAACCGCACATTCTCGCCACAGAACGGAGTTGCCCGGCTAAGACATCAGCAGCCTTACTAATTTCCTGGGCACCGGTATCGGACTCTTCGGCAAGCTGATGAATCGCCTCCATCTCGGCATGCAAAGCATCGCTCCACTGCTTTACACCCGGGCGCTCCTTTCCGCTTCCCAGGCTCTCGCTGACGGCCAGCAATAACTGTGAGGCGAGCGAGAACAGGTTTTGGACGTGATTGGAAAGCGCGAGTTCGCCACTGCCGGAAGCATGCAATTGCTGATGTTCGCGAAGTCTCAGTAACTGCTGCAGGTGAAAGGCGGATAAGCGAATACGATCTGTTTGGTCGAACAAGTAGCAGAAGCGTTCACCATGGAGACTGAAGTCGCGGCCGAGGGCTCGCAAGGTGTCTTGCACTTCAGCACTGGGCTGCTTCAAGGGTGCGGCAAGAAGACCGGTGGCAGGTGTTGCAATGCCTTCAGCCAGTTCTGAATAGACGGAGCTGACGGCGCGGCGTTCCGGCTCATGACGGTTCACCGGCCAGAGTAGAAGGGCCAACGTAGTTTGCAGAAGACCACCTCCAAGCACCAGGAGAGTTCCGTCGATAGTGCCGCGCATGTCGGTGGGACCACGGGCGGAGAAAACAATCAGGGCTACCAAAGTGTTCAGGCCCAGATCGCCGGCTTTGGGACTGATAGCCAGTTGCATGCCCGCGCCGAATGCCCAAACCATGGTGATGAGCGTGGCAAGCTGATGATTGCTGCGGGTGACAGAGCCAGTGAACACAGCAATTGCGCCAATGAACGACCAGGCCAGCATGCGCCGGGCTCTTTGGGCATAGGGATCTGAACCGTCAGAATACGAAACGTTGAGCGCACCGGTTGCCATGGCGGTGCCACCAAGAGGGTTGCCAATAGCGATGCCGATGCCAAGGGGTACCGCAACCGCAACAGCATTGCGTAGGGCAATGGGCAGCTTGTTAATCTTGCCTTTGTCTACTTTCTTCAGGTTTCGCCATAACGAGGCCCATAAGTCGGGCTGAAGGCGGTCCCGCACATTTTGCCATACGGAGGCCCAGGTCCTCGGCTGGAGTTGATTGGTCTCCATTCGCAAGTTCAGATAATGAGCACGTCAAGAACGCGCGGGCCGTGTACGCCGCCCACACGCGTCATCTCTATATCAACAGTCGCCGATGGGCCGGAGACGAAGGTGAGCGGTGCGTGCATTGATGGCGCTAACTTGCTGATTGCCTCCGGAACCAATTCCACCAGGTCCTGTTGACGAAGAACACACAGGTGATAGTCGGGGATGAGCGTAGCGGCAGGGCGGCCTTGATGGCGGCTGCTCTGCAGAACAACGGTGCCGGTAAGCGCGATGGCCAAGGTGCAGAGAGTGACTACGCCATCGCTGGAATCAAGCTGCTCTTTAGAGAGATTTTCATCCGGAATGAACATGAAGCCGGGTGGCAGCCAGTCGTTCGGGAATGCGGGAGGGGTTATCAGAACTCGCTTCTCTCGAGCGGTCAGGATACCTGCGATATTGGCGCATGTGTCTCCAGTGCCGTAGATGGGAGTGCCGTGATAATGGCGAAGCCGTTCGTCAAACAGCCGGAGGCGTTCGGAGTCATCAAGCTTGCCTAAACGGTCGTAGTGCCGCGGTAAGCTCTGCCATTCCGCTGCACACTCGACCTCACGGGTAGCATCGGTAGCGTGGACCGCGACTTTTACGCGATTGAGGATGTCCCTGCGTGAACTCACGCCCGATCGCTCCGGCCCGACCGGGTTTGGTTCCACCATTGTCTGAATGATTGTTGAGGAATGGGCATTAGGTCGCGCGTGTCGGTCCAACCACTCAGGACGCCGGGCAGGTGCTGGATAACTCCGCCGTGTGCGAATGGGAACTGCAGGATTTTAGCCATGGCCTCGGCTGCGGTCAACAAGCCCGCTTTTGAGAACGCAACAGCCATCGCTTGCATCGCAAGGTTCTCCGGATGGAGCCGGCCGAGCAGCGTCTTTTGTTCCTGCCGAACTATCTGTCCACGCAAGTGGATGAGGATCTCAGGGATGTTGATTTTGACCGGGCAAACGTCGTAGCAGGCACCGCATAAAGAAGATGCATAGGGCAGCGATTGCGAGTGTTGCATGTCTTGCAGTTGGGGCGTAAGGATGGCTCCAATCGGCCCCTGATATACCGAGCCATACGCGTGCCCGCCGGTCTGATGGTAAACCGGGCAGACATTCAAGCAGGCGCCGCAGCGAATGCAGTTCAGCGTTTCGCGGCTTTCTTCATCGGCCAGAACGCCCGTCCGTCCGTTGTCGAGCAGCACGACATGCATCTCCTGCGGACCATCGCCCGGAGTGACGCCGGACCAAATGGAGTTGTATGGATTCATGCGCTCGCCGGTGGCAGATCGCGGCAGGCTTTGCAGAAAGACTTCCAGATCCTGAAAGGTTGGTATCAGCTTCTCGATGCCTACCAAACTGATGAGAACTTTCGGTAGCGTAAGACACATGCGGCCGTTGCCTTCACTCTCAACGACAACGAGCGAGCCGGTTTCAGCGACTGCGAAATTGGCACCGCTGATACCGATGTCGACGGTGAGGAACTTCTGTCGAAGGTATCGCCGTGCGGCTTCTGCAAGCTGCTGCGGATCGTCGGTAAGGCCGGCCATGCCGAGGCTTTCCAGCGGCATATGCTTCTCGAAGATCTCGCGCACCTGCACTCGGTTAATGTGCAGCGCAGGTACGACAATGTGCGACGGACGATCATGACCTAACTGCACGATCAGGTCCGCAAGATCTGTCTCCAGTGCGCGTACGCCGTGCTCTTCCAGGTGATGATTCAGACGGGTCTCATTGGTCGTCATCGTTTTCACCTTGATAACTTCCCGCCCCCCATGCTGCTGGATGATGCCAAGAACGATTGCGTTTGCCTCGTCGGCATCGCGTGCCCAATGCACTATGCCTCCGTTGCGCTGAACGTTGCGTTCGAACTGTTCGAGGTACACGTCCAAATACTTCAACGTGTGCGTTTTGATCGCATGGCCCGTGCTGCGAAGCTCTTCCCAATCGGGTAGCTCGCCGGTCATCCTGCGGCGCTTCTCCTGGATTACATCGGTTGCGTTTCGAACATTGTGACGCAGCTGCGAGTTATCCAAGGCTTCATGGGCTAATTGCGGGAAAGGCGAGGCAGTGGCGGCCGAGCCAACATGAACGCTCATTTTTTGTAACCTTCGGGAACGCTCATCTTGTAATGACCTTCGCTAACGCTCATCCCGCCACCTTCGCTCACGCTCATTCGTTGCCGCCTTCACTCGGGTTCGCATGAGAGCCCGTCGGTTTGTGTGCCGCTGCGACTTTGGTGGAGGCGAGAATCTCTGCAATGTGCAGTGCTTTCACGCCGGTTTTTTGACGGTGCAGTGATCCATAGATGTGCATGAGGCAGGAATTGTCAGCGGCCGTGCACATCTGCGCTCCTGTATTCAGGATGCAGCGAACCTTATCGGCCAGCATCGCGGACGATGTTTCCGCGTTTTTGATGGCGAAGGTACCACCGAACCCGCAGCACTCTTCTTGCCTGGCCAGTTCGACAAGGTTGATACCGCCTACGTTGCGCAATAGACGTAGGGGCGCATCCCCTACTCGCAGCAGACGCAGAGAGTGGCACGACGGATGATAGGTGACCCGGTGCGGATAGTAAGCGCCCACGTCTTCAACACCGAGTTTGTTCACCAGCAACTCAGTAAGTTCAAACACGCGCGGAACAATCTCGCGCATCTGGCTTTCAAGCTCCGTGTCGCCGACCATGCGCGCTGCTTTGACATAGTGGTCGCGAATCATCGCGACGCACGAGGCTGACGGGCAGCAGATGACAGGATCTTGCCTAAATGTTTCGGCAAACTTGCGGACCATCGGAATTGTCTCGCGCGCGTATCCGGTGTTGTAATGCATCTGGCCACAACATGTTTGTTCGGGACGGAAGACAACCGTATGGCCCAGACGCTCCAGCAGTTGGACAACGGCTACGCCTGTTTGTGGAAAGAGCAGGTCGTTGTAACAGGTGATGAAAAGTGAAATTTTCATGCCGTTCGAGAGAGAGTTGATGCGCGGTCGGGCGCGGGGTACGTTACTGCAAGTATCGCCCACGCGGGCCGGCAGCCGACCGGAGTGCTTCAATCGAGATATGCTTTGGTCGTCTCGACTGTTCGCTCTTGCGTCGCTGACTGTTATGAGTTTCGGGGCAGTGCATGCCTTTGACGGTGCTTCGGAGGCAACAGACCCTTGGCCCGCAGGCGCCCTGGTCGAGCCGTCGCAATTTGCCGAAATGATTTCGCAGGATGCGAGCAGCAGGCCGGTGATTATCTATGTGGGCTTTCCGGCGCTGTTCAGCGGAGCGCATATTACTAATTCCATTTTGGCTGGACCTGCTTCCAAGCCAGAGGCACTTGATCAGCTACGGCAAGTGGTGAAGCTGGTGCCGCGAACCAAACGGATTGCCATCTACTGCGGTTGCTGTCCGTTTGGACACTGCCCGAATATCCGTCCGGCTTACACTTATTTGCACAACATGGGATTTCAACACATAACGGTGCTGCATCTACCCACCAACCTGCATACTGATTGGGTGGTGAAAGGCTATCCCACCACAAAGGGTTCGGGAGCGTGAGGCTCGCTGCGGCCCTGCTACTTTGGGCGCTTGCTGGTGCGGCAGAGAAGCCGGCTCGGGTGGTTGTGACCGCTGAGCGGCTGGTAACGCAACCGATTCTGGGCCCGCGTCCTGGCTGGGCGGAACTGGCGTTATTCAATCCCACGGCCATTCAGTTCGGGCGAAAAACGGTGCTGCTGTTTCGTGCGCAGGACGCGCACAGGACTTCTCGCATCGGCTATGCGGAGAGCACAGACGGGCTGCATTTTGCAGTTCGGCCCGAACCGGTTCTCAGTCCCGAAGCGGCTTACGAGCGTAATGGCGGAGTAGAAGACCCGCGCGTGGTGGAGATCAACGGGCTGTTCTACTTGACCTACACTGCCTTCGATACGCACTCGGCACAGCTGTGTCTGGCAACCTCGAAGGATCTGATTCATTGGGATCGAAAGGGTGTGATTCTGCCGGCGTACCGGGGCAGTTGGAATACGCAATGGACCAAGTCGGGGGCAATCATTCCGCAGCAGATTGAGGGCAAATGGTGGATGTACTATCTAGGCACGCGCACCGACCGCGACGGTAAGGCGCGCGACTACATGGGTATTGCGAGTTCAAACGATCTGCTGCACTGGACAGATGCGTCGCAAGAGCCGGTTCTCCCGCGTCGGGAGAGTGCATTTGACTCGCGTGTGATGGAGCCAGGCCCGACTCCGATCGTGACAGATGCAGGCGTTCTGTTGCTGTATAACGGAGCCGATGAAAAGCTGGTGTATGGACCCGGGTGGGCACTTTTTGACCGGCACAATCCGGCGCGCTTGCTTACACGGAGTGAGACGTCCTTTCTGGCCCCGAAGTTTGACTGGGAGAAGAGCGGCACGGTGCCGAATGTGATTTTTTTGGAAGGCGCGATTCAATCGGCAGTAAGTAAGGACTCAGTCGAGTTGACCGGCTACTACGGGGCGGCTGATAAGTACATTGGGGTGGCACGAATCATCGTTCATTTCGAGCAGGAGTAGTACTCGATTACCGGGGCCAGGTCAGTAGCCAGTCAGGTTTGAGGACAGTTGTGGGGTCTAGGTGCGAACCTTTGATGTTCTTCTCCTTAGCTCTTGCAAAATACCGCCTCCGATCTAGAAAAGGCCAGCATGCCCCGAGAAGCCAGCTTCGACTTTGTGATTGGTCCGCTTCGCGGCCGTGCGAGTCTCGGCCATCTTGTCATTGGAGATCCAAAACTTGGGACATCCCTGCGCGTAACTAAGGATGATCCGAGCGAACTCGACATGACTCTTGTGCCGGAACGGTGAAGGTAAAGTCAATTGGCTCTCGAGTAAAACGGCTTTGCGGCTGCTTAAAAACTTATGCCGGGCGAAGACGACGAAGCTAACCCAGTTCCGCCCCACCTGTTGCTTTCCAAACGATAGTTTGGTATCGTCCCTGTAGGAAAGCCAATGGGAACGCTGAAAGACAAAGCTGATGTGCTGCAAGGCACTTTGGCGTTGATGGTGTTGAAGACGCTCGAGGTTCTTGGTCCGCTGCACGGGTACGGCATCGCGCGGCGCATCGAGCAGATTAGCGGCGATCTGCTCGCTGTTAACCAGGGCACGCTCTATCCGGTACTGCTGAAACTTGAGCAAGAGGGTTCAGTCAGCTCTCAGTGGGGAACCTCGGAGAACAATCGCAAGGCGCGATTCTATCGCCTGACTCGCTCCGGGCAAAAGCAATTACAAGCCGAAACACTGGGCTGGCAGCAAACCGTTGGCATTATCGAGCGCTTCTTCGCCGCAAAGGCAGAGGACCTGCAATGAGAGGATTGCGACGGCTTTGGGGACGGCTGACCGTGTGGGTGACGGGCAAGCAGGATGACCCGCGATTGCAAGCCGAGATTGAGGCGCATCTCGCGATGCAAACGGCAGAATACATTGGTGCTGGTTTGCCTCCCGTTGAGGCACGGCGTCGGGCGATTTTAAAATTTGGCGCAGTAGAGGCGATTCGCCAGGAGTATCGGGATCAGCAAGGATTGCCGTTCTTTGAAGCGCTGATAAAGGACGTCCGATATGGGATGCGACGGTTGAGGAAAACGCCCGTCTTCACGGTCTCGACGGTATTGACGTTAGCGCTCGGTATTGGCGCAAGCACGTCCATCTTCACCCTGGTTTACGCCGTGCTTCTAAAGTCGTTAGCCGTGGCTAATCCGGCAGAACTGTTGCGTCTGGGCAAGAGCGCGCAGTGTTGCTATAGCAGCGGCTATAGTCAACCACCCGAGTTCGGAATTGTCTCCTACGACTTGTACAAGTACTTTCGCGATGGCACACACGGGTTCTCGGAACTGGCCGCTTTTTCTGCCAGTGAAATTGGCGTTGGCGTTCGGCGCAAAGGCAAATCCGAAGCGGCCCAAAGCGACATGGGTGAGTTGGTCTCGGGCGATTATTTCAGGATGTTCGGTGTTCGGGCGTATGCGGGTCGGGCACTCGTACCGGCGGACGATCGACCCAATGCTGCGCCCGTCGCTGTCATGAGTTACCGGCTGTGGCAGGAGCGATATGGGTCCGACCTTTCGGTGGTGGGAAGCGTGTTTGAGCTGAATGGACGGCCGTTCACCATTGTTGGCGTTACTCCACCCCGCTTTACTGGTGACAGCCTTCGGTCTCCTCCGCCCGACTTCTTTCTACCTCTAGCGGCCGAGCGAGTGGACAGCGATAGTTCTCTCGACAAACCCGATACATCCTGGCTGCAGTTAATCGGGCGGGTCCGACCCGGCGTTAAAACAGAATCGATACAGGCCGAAATGCGAGTGCAACTGAAACAGTGGTTGCGCTCCCACTGGGCGGATATGAGCGCAAATGATCGAGCCGCTTTCCCCTCCCAAACTCTGTTTCTGGAGCCGGGCGGGGCGGGCATAACTGGAATGCGTGATGAGTACGAACACTGGCTGCAGGTGCTGATGATGGTGGCAGGGTTCGTGTTGCTGATCGTCTGCGCAAACGTAGCCAGTCTGATGCTGGTTCGCGGCACCGAGCAGCGGCAACAGATCGCTTTGAGTATGGCCCTAGGCGCACGGCCATGGGAATTAGTGCGTCGAGCTCTTACTGAAAGCGTTCTGCTCTCGATACTGGGTGGCGTGTCAGGCTTGTTCATTGCTTATGCTGGAACAAGTCTTATCTTGCGCTTTGTCTTCCCGCGTCTGGGAGAGATGGGCGATGTTCCGATCGATGCTTCTCCCTCGATGGCTGTTCTGCTCTTTGCGTTTCTAGTCTCGGTGCTAACGGGCATTGGCTTTGGTATTGCTCCCGCGTGGATGGCTACCCGAGTAGCTCCGACTGAGGCGCTGCGGGGAGCCAATCGAGCCACAGTGCGGAGTGGTTCGCTGGCGAGAAAAGCATTCCTCATTCTGCAAGCCGCCATTGCGCTAATTCTGTTGTCAGCATCGGGTCTGCTGACCCGCGCGCTTCAAAAGCTCGAGACACAAAACTTCGGATTCGATCAGAACCGGCGCACCATCGTGAAGTTCGATCCACGGCTGGCCGGTTATCGGCCCGAGCAACTCGCGCCGCTTTACCGACACATTGAGCAAGCCACCTTAATTGTTCCGGGCGTTGAGGCTCAAGCGCTTTGTGGTTACTCACCGCTCAGCGGTAATAATTGGGGGTCTGACGTCTGGGTGCAGGGGCATTCGGCTCCGGGACCAGGGGACGATGCGCAATCTGGATTTGACCGGGTAAGGGTCGGCTACTTTGCAGCGATTGGCACTTCAGTGGTGGCTGGGCGAGCATTCGACGACAGAGACACAGCAGCTTCACAGCATGTGGCCATCATCAATGAGACATTCGCCAGACGATTCTTCGGGAAAGAGAATCCGCTGGGTAAGTATTTCGGAAGAGCTTCGAGTGGCGGGCCGGGCCGTTACCAGGTGGTGGGCGTTGTCAAGGATGCTCGATACAAGACTTTCGATCTCGACAAGCCTATCGACCCTTTCCTATTTCTACCCGAGGCACAGCACGACTTCGCCTCCGGAGACGGTTCGAAAGAGCTCGATATTGGTTCCCACTATATGCAGAACTTAGTGGTACTCGCCAAACCCGGCGTGACGGTGTCGAGTTCGGCACTGCGGCATGCGATTGCTTCCGTCGATCCCAATTTAGCTATCACTTCAATTCAAAGCTTTCGCCAGCAGGTAGCAAATGTATTCAGGCAGCAGCGATTGCTCGCTCGGCTTACCTCTTTTTTTGGATTGTTGTCCCTGCTGTTGTCTTCGGTCGGGCTATACGGGGTGACGGCGTACAACGCAGGACGGCGCACGAACGAGATCGGCATTCGGATGGCTTTAGGAGCAGGCCGCACAGACGCTGTGGCTCTTCTGCTGCGAGAGTCTTTTGTTCTGATCGTGGTTGGACTCCTGATTGGATTGCCGTTGACCTTTGCTACCGGCCGGTTTCTTGGTAGTCAACTGTACGGTCTCAGTCCCTTTGACTTAGGCGTAACTTTAATTGCGATGACAACCCTTGCTTCGTGTGGTTTGGCTGCGGCACTGGTTCCTGCGTTTCGAACGTGTCTCGTTTCACCATCCGAAGCACTGCGGGCGGAATAGTATTGTCAGCAATGGCTTGTGAGCCCTAGTTGAGGCAGTGAGCGGGCTTAGTTGAAATCTGGTACTCAATTGCAAGCTATAGACGCAAGGCATTCTTCGATACTAGAAAACTTCGGGGAGAATGATTTGCTAAGTAGCCGCCAAGTTGGTACTCTAATAGTGCCCCCCGCCCACATTCGTCCTTTGTTAAGCAGTTCCTGCTTATCTCGACTCTCAGTTTTGTAAGTTAATACACGACTACAGACCTGTTGTTCGTCTCCTCAAGGACGTCTTTACCCGGTACCCGGGGCTTTGATTGTCCTTGATTATGACTGAATTTTCTGAATTAACCCTTTCTCCGGCGCTCCATCAAAACTTGCTCCGGAACAGCTTTTTAAAGCCTACGCCTGTTCAGGCTGAGGCAATTCCCCCTGCTCTGACAGGGGCTGACGTTGTTGCGACAGCACAGACCGGCACGGGCAAGACGCTTGCATTTCTGCTGCCGATTATGAATTCGCTGTTAAACCCAAAAGAAGCAGCAACCGCGACAGCGGGACGACCTGCTGCAACCCAGATTCGGGCGCTTGTTTTGAGCCCGACCCGTGAACTGGCCATCCAGATCGCTGAAGCTTTCTCGAAGCTGGCGGTTGGAACCGGCCTGCGTGCTGCCGTTGTTGTTGGTGGCTTGAGCGAACAGACACAGCTGAATGCCATCAAGCGTGGCGTTCAACTGGTGATTGCGACACCTGGCCGACTTGAAGATTTCCTGAGCCGGCGGCTCGTGAACCTAACTGCCGTGCAGACCCTGGTGTTGGATGAAGCGGACCGGATGCTCGATATGGGCTTTCTGCCTGCGATTGAAAAGATTCTGTCGATTCTTCCTTCCGACCGACAGAGCTTGTTCTTCTCCGCAACCATGGAGAAAACGGTGGAGCGGCTGATCGCCCGGCACTCGAAGAGCCCGGTGCGGATTGCGGTTGGCGGTAGCGGCACGAACAAGACGCCTGACCAGGTGGATTTGCACGTGTATGAAGTAAACAACGACCAGAAGATTGGTCTGTTGAAACACTTGCTTGGGCAGGAGCAAGGCTCATTTCTTGTATTTGCGCGCACCAAGCACAGCACCGACCGATTGGCTAAGCGACTGGCCGGACTGGGTGTTCGCGCGGTTGCGATGCACGGCGACCGTACGCAGAGCCAACGTAACCAAGCGTTAGCAGGTTTCCGGGATGGCCGGTATCGGGTGCTGGTGGCAACCGATGTGGCTGCTCGTGGCATCCACGTGGATAGTGTCGCGCATGTGGTGAACTTCGACCTACCGCAAGCACCGCAAGACTTCATCCATCGCGTTGGACGGACAGGACGCGCGGGCCAGCGTGGTTCTGCTTCGACGTTTAGCTTGCGGAGCGAGCGCGGCGAAATTAAGCGGATTGAGCGTGAGTGCAGAGTGCGGCTCATGCGTCAGGATCTATCGCCGGCTCTGATGGTTGAGCTTATGGAAGCGGCCGCTCAGGTGGACAGCTTGCCTGAGACTTCGACCGAGTCAAAGCGCTTTCAGCCTATTTATCGCGCGAATGATCGGGACGAACGTCCAGATTCTAGCGGGCGTGGAAGAGGGGAGTTCTCTTCTGAGAAACGCAAAAATGGTTTTAGACCAGGGTCGAAGCCAAGTGGGTTCGGACCGGGCGGGATGAAGCGTTCATCGTCAAGACCAAGCCATTCCAGTCACGCGGTATCGGCCAAAGCTTAAGCTCGTTTGTAGTGTTCCGGCGGGCGATTACGCCGCCGCAACAACTCCTTTGTCCAGGCAGCCTTGCTGTCATTCTGCCGCGAGGACTTCAGCCTTTTTTGCGCTTTCCCTTATAGCGAAGCGGGATAGACCCGCTCTTATCCTGCCTACTTTCTCTAATCTCCTCACAAAACACACGATGGAGTGTTGCGAGCGACTGCTCGGCCAGGACCGAGATGTCCTGATAGTCGTGCTCGAACCAGGATCGGAAGATCACATCGAAAATCGACATGGTCACACCGGCAAGAACGCGTGATGTCAGGTCGGCATCGGAGCGTTTCCTCAAACGCTGGCCGAATGCTTCAGCGACATGATCCTGCACTTCAATTAGCCGTGCCAGGTGCGCTTCCCGGGCGGCTGAATTGTCCGATGTGATCTGCATGATTTTACGGGTCCGCGGCTCGGCTGCCGCTCTTTTTGCTACATCCAATACCGTTTGTCTTAGCACTTCGAGTGGCGAATGAGTTCCAGGGAAAGCTGCGATAGTGTCCCCCAGCGTCTTCGCGTACATAGCCATTCCTTCACCCATCAAGTCGTTTTTCGAGGAGAAGTAACGAAAGAACGAGCGGCGAGAGACTCCCGCAGCTTGCGCTATTTCTTCGATCGTTGTC
>CAXTWQ010000036.1:29709-44651 GCA_964248065.1 uncultured Bryobacteraceae bacterium
CAAAACCCTTCTTTGCAAACAGATCGATGGCAGCATCCCAGATTGCACCGCGCACCAATTGCTGTTTCCGAGCTAGCAGAGAGGATGGTTCGCCGACTGGATCTGTTGCTCCTTCCGAAAGCTCCGCTAAGGGTAAAGGTTTCGGCATGATGCCGCAACCATAACACGAACGGCACGCCGGCTCGCTTATGACATTGTGTGTTGACAATGGCATTGTGTGCCACATAAACTTTCAGTTGGCCCCCTGTGCCACTTCTGGGTCCGATCTGCCCAGGTTCAAAAAGGCGAAAACATGAAATCACTTTTATTTATTTTCGTAGCCGCATCGGCTGCCGTAGTTATGGCTGACGACGTCTCTTCAATCAATGGAAAATGGAAACTTCACCAGAGCATCGCGGATAACGAGAGCAACCAGGTCTGCACGTTCACGCAGAAGAGCAATGACCTTACCGGGAGTTGCGTCGGTGATAGAGGTTCGGTCAATATCTTGGGCAAAGTAGATGGCAAAAAAGTAAGTTGGGTGTACAAATCCGACTACAACGGCGGCCCAATCACGCTCACCTACCAAGGCACCTTGGATTCAAAGGAGAAGATCGCGGGCACAGTGACCGTCGAGGAGTACAGTACCAGCGGTGATTTTACGGCCACTCAGGTAAAGTAGACAATTATTTACTCAACTGCCGCTAACCTGACGAGAGATCATTGATTCCAATCAGGGAGGATCCGCCTCAGCTTCGGCAGGGCAATTGCCCGGAGCTTACTTATCCTGCATACGCGCCCACTGCCCCTGGGCAACCTAGACCAGTTCTTCGCTGATTATGCGAGCAGTTCTTTTGCTGGGAATACTTGCGGTCATTGCATCACGCATACAGGTACTTGGCGCAATCCCAACTTTCTGGTCGGGATCGAGTGCCGGTTACGAAATTCGCTGGACAGCTGCCAATCTCGTTGTGCGAAAACCGGGCTTGTCGGGTAGTTTGCTTGATTTAGGGAAGAGCGCACAAGCTCAATGGAAAGACATCGCCGCTCATCCAGGCGATCGTCCCTATACACAGGAGTTCACCTTTCGGCTCCTGTCAGTTGTGGGTCCGCTTCTTAGCATCGATGAGGAAGATGACTGTGATTGCGGAGGCGCGCACCCTGACTCCTTTCGCCGTTTCCACGTTGTAGACCTCTCACATCGTGATTTGGCCGGGCCGTTACCTGTTCCGCTCTCTTCCTTGTTTTCTCCAGAAGATATACGGCGCGCCATGATAGCTGTTCCAGAAGTGCAGGAGGTTCTTGGCAATCCCGAGGCAGTCCCGCTCAGATTGCCGATCCTCCTCCATCAGTTTGAGGGCGCCACAATCAACAGTGGAGATTGCTCCTATGCTCTCGACAATCACCTGCTTGAAAGCTATGCGTTCGCCGCCTATGCGAACGGAGCGGTTGATGTGGAACTCAGTCTGCCCTTCTCCGCTGAAGCTTGCCGGGGCGACATTAAGATTGTGAAGCTCAATCTGCCTGTTCCGCCTCGACTCAAACCCTGGTTCGAAGCTGCAGCGCAGCGTAAGGAAGGTTTCCTGGCCAGCTCCCGCAACAGTCTTGCTATCACACCTGAAGCAAAAACCTACGTTCGCTTCACTAACGCGACTACCGGCCATTGAGCGCCAACCCAGCGCTCGGCCTGCCTTTCACCAGCCAAAGTTATGGGAGGATTCGGGAGCAGGCGCGATGAAGCGTTCGCCGCAGGACAGGACAATTACAGCCGTTCACTATCGGCCGAAGGTTAGACAGTTGAGAATCCTTTTGGCTGCTCCAGCGGTGGCCAGAAAGATGGCTCTGAATGAGTTTGGCACTACTTCTTGTTCACCCTTTTCGCCGTGAAGAAGTATCCGTTCCAAGTAAAGACAAGTTCATTAGCGTTGCGGACCATCAGTTCCGTGCAATCGGCATCGAAGATTGTCGTTGGATCAGGTAAACGAAGCGCCTTAGTGTCAACCTTCCCGTAACGCATTTGTTCAGCGGTCTCGCTGCTCTTTTCAAAGGTAGTATTTTCACATGCTTGATTTGAAAAACGAATCCCTTTCGGCGTGATCGTCAGGGTACTGCCGATTAGCGCTTGCGGCTGGGCCGATCCGTCGACGGTCGTGCTGAAGTTTTCCAGTTTTTGAACTTTCCAGCGTCCGTACAGTTCCTGTTTCGTGTTGATACTACGTCCAACTGCTAGTCTGGCCTCCGCGAAATAGGTTGCGGGCAGAACTGCCAGAAGGGCTGTATGGAGCGGTATTCCTTTTATGCGCATGCGCTATTGCCTTAGTGCTGAATATGCCGCTGTAGAGCGGATGGAGCAATGTCGATGCCTCCCGGAAACCGGTCTTTGTCTGCTCTCAGTGGTTCACAACCCTAGGGAGGCGAACCGCTTGGCGATTGGCTGGCTTCAGTTTAGGCTTTTTCGGTCTGGCGATGGAGGCTGACGGCCGGCAACCAAAACTCCAGGATGCGCTTGAGGGCGTCAACCTGAAGTGGTTTGCTGAGATAGTCGTCCATTCCGGCTGCCAGGCATCGTTCTTTATCGCCGGGCAGAGCGTGGGCTGTAAGCGCGATGATGGGCGTTCGTCTGCCGCCGCTCTCTCTTTCCAAATCGCGAATTCTGCCGGTTGCTCCATAGCCGTCCAGTTCGGGCATTTGCCCATCCATCAGAATGAGATCGTACTTGGTCTGCTGCCAACGGCTTACGGCTTCCACTCCATTAGCTGCGATGTCGACGCGACACCCAAGTTTCTGCACAATGCGGCTAGCGACGACCTGATTGACAGGATTATCTTCGGCAATCAGAATATGGCGATCTTCAAGCTGCGGCGATGAATGCAACTTCTCCGGTGCGGGCTTAGCTCCGACATACTCACGCCCTCGCGCGAGAGGAAGGTCTACCCAGAAGGTACTTCCGCCACCCGGGTTCTGTGATGTTCCAACTGATCCGCCCATCAGCTCAGCCACCTGCTTAGCAATATACAGACCGAGGCCGGTGCCGCCAAAGCGCCGGGTAGTGGAGCCGTCGGCTTGGCTAAATGGCTTGAAAAGGGACTGTTCTGCCTCGGTTGAAATGCCGATTCCGGTGTCAATCACGCTCAAGCGAACGCGCAAGTCACTGGAAGAAAGACTTTCACCTAAAGTGCGGACTGTGATGCAGCCAGACGGAGTGAACTTAACGGCATTGGCCAGGAAGTTTAGCAGGATCTGACGGATGCGAGCCGAATCGCCGATCAAGTAATTGGGGACCGAACTCTGATAGTCGACGGTGAGAGTAAGGCCTTTGTGCGAAGCCTCAGCATGCAGAAGTTCGGCACATTGCTCGACAGTGCGGCGCAAATTGAACGAGATCTTTTCGACGCTTAGTTTCCCAGCTTCAGCTTTGCTGAGGTCAAGGACGTTGTTCAACAATCGCAGCAGGGCTTCGCCGGAAACTTGCGCAGTTTCGGCCCACTCGCGCTGCTCGGTGTTGAGGTGACTATCGAGAAGGAGCGAAACCATCCCGAGAACGCCGTTGAGAGGCGTACGGATCTCGTGGCTCATGTTCGCCAGGAACTGACCTTTCGCCCGGGCGGCTGTTTCAGCAGCCTCCTTGGCACGGTGGAGCTCTTCCTCCTTACGCTTCTGCTCACTAATGTCCTCATACGTACCCATGACTCCGACAATGCGGCCTTTGTCGTCCTTTAGGGGAATCTTGCAAGTGCGCACCGTCTTGATACCGCCGTCCTGGAGTGGCAGCTTTTCCTCGTAGTCACGCTTAGGGGCGCCGGTGAACATAACCACACGATCATCGGCTTGGTAGTGAGAGGCGCAAAGAGCATCATGGAGGTCGTTATCGGTCTTACCGACCACTGAGAGAGGAGACTGTAGTCCGACATCGGACGCAAATGCCTGATTGCAGCCCTGGAAGCGGCTGTCGCGATCTTTCCAGAACACTCGCTGAGGCATCGCATCAATGGCAAGACGAAGCAGGCTTTGAAGGCGGCCCAGTTCAGCTTCTGCATCCTTACGGACGGTGATGTCGTCTATGGTGCCAACAGTACCGGCCAGTTGTCCCTCACTATCTTTAACGGGCGAGGTGCGCATATCGATCCAACGGCAAGTTCCGTCTTTCAACTGAATGCGGAACTCGGACTGAAAAGGCTCGCCGGCAGCACGCTTCTGATCCCATTCGGCCAAGACATGACTCTGATCAGAAGGCAGCATAGCGCGATGTTCCATGTTGAGAATCCGTTCCCGGCTCAATCCAAAGATCTGCTCAACGCGCGGATTCAAGTAATCAAGTTTTCCCTCAGCGTTGAAGCGGAAAATGCCGACTGGACTGGCTTGATTAAGGCCGCGCTCCAGCTCCTGATTTCTTCGAAGACTCTCTTCGGCGTACTCCTGTTCTGTGATATCCCAGCAAATTCCAATGACATTGGGAATGGAGCCATTCGCCGTTGCCTGCTGCCGAGCGCGAGCGGCCAGACGACGAACTGAACCATTAGGTTGAACAATGCGGTATTGGACACTGAAATCCTCTTCGCCCCAGCAGCAGGCATTGAGCTTCTGTAACACCTGCTCGCGATCTTCAGGATGCAACCGTTGTTCCCAAGCACTGAGGGAAGATTCAAACTGGCCGGGCACAAAGCCAAACAGGCGATCAGCCACCGAGCTTCGAACAATTGTGTTGTTCGTACGATTCCATTCCCAAATTTGTAGTAGACCGGCTTCTAACGCCAGGTTGACGCGCACCTGCAGTTCCAGCATCTGTTGACGCTGGTTTTCCAGTTCGCGTTCGCGACGCTGCAAATCGGCATGGAGAGCCGCCAACTTCCGCACGGTCCGCGCTGCCTCGAGTTGCTCGACCACACAGGCAGCTAAGGTCTGAAGTGATAAAACCTGCTCGGGAGTGGGCTGAGCTCGTGGCCTTATATCCATTACGGAAAGAGTGCCAAGGCGATGGCCTTCCCTGGTAACAAGGGGAGCGCCGACATAGAACCTGAGATGCGGTTTGCCCGTTACAAGAGGGTTGTGAACAAACCGGTGATCGCGAGTAGCATCAGGTATGATCAGCGGCTGGTCTGATAAGATCGCGTGGCTGCAAAAAGCAAGGTCGCGAGGTGTTTCGGTCTCCTCGAACCCGAAACAACTCTTAAACCATTGACGATTCTGGTCGAGGAGACTTACCGCAGCGCTAGGTACCTGGAAAAGAGCAGCTGCTAACCGGGTCAGGCGATCATAGGCTGCTTCCGCCGGAGTGTCGAGAATCTCGTATTCACGCAGTGCCTGAATGCGCTCTGTTTCGTCAACAGGGATCGGGAAAGTTGTCATCGAGACTTGCCCCCATGACATTCAGCGAAGCGATTTGGAGCGGAAGTTTGCAAGGAATACTGTAGAGAGAGTGTGGCTGTTGCGGCTAGATCTTCTCGTAATAACGGTGTGACATGAATACTAGGACTCTTGGTACTAAAGTATACGCTGCCCCTGGATGCAGGCCGACCCGGGTATAATTATTTCTTATTCAGAGATGCTCTTGCATAAAGATAACTTCTAGGATACGGTATTTTCATGGGTACGAAAGTCCTCTAGACCACCCTTGTGGCTCGGCGCGATTGCCCGTCCGGCATCGTATTCAGGCCTTTATGAGTAGTTTTCCAGTGGGAAGCTCCTTTGAGGTCTTCAGAGCAAGGACTTGGAATCAAAAATGGGAACAAATCTTCTTTCCGGCGCAAAAATTCTGCTTAATTGTTTGGTGCAGGAAGGCGTTGACTGCATGTTCGGCTATCCGGGCGGGGTGACGCTGCCGCTCTATGATGCCTTGTACGAACACCAGATTCGCCATGTGCTGGTGAGGCATGAGCAGAACGCGGCATTTGCAGCGCAGGGATATGCGCGCACCACGGGCAAGGTGGGAGTTTGTTGCGCGACCTCCGGACCGGGCGCGACGAACCTGGTGACCGGTTTGGTGGACGCAATGATGGATTCGATCCCGATTGTGGCTATTACCGGTCAGGTGTCGAACAAACTGATGGGCAGCGACGCGTTCCAGGAGGCGGACACGTTCGGTATTACAAGGTCGGCGACGAAGCACAACTTTCTAGTGAAGAACGTGGCGGACCTGCCACAGACTATTCACGAAGCGTTCTACATTGCGGCTTCGGGGCGGCCGGGGCCGGTGCTGGTGGACATTACCAAGGATGTTTTCCAAGCGCAAGCTCACTATGCCCCGGTGACAGAGATCCACCTGCCCGGTTATCGCGTGTTCAGCGAAGGGCACGCGGGACAGATTCATCGGGCGGCCCAGATGATGTGGGAAGCCGAGCGCCCGTTTGTGTATGGAGGCGGTGGCATTATCGCGGCCAATGCGCACCAGGAATTGCGGGAATTAGTAGAGACACTGGACGCGCCCACGGTTTGCACGTTGATGGGTTTAGGGGTTCTGCCCTGCGATCATCCGAACTTCATTAGCATGCCCGGAATGCACGGCAGCTATGCAGCCAATATGGGCATGACGCACACGGACCTGATTATTGCGTTAGGCGTTCGGTTCGACGATCGAGTAACGGGGCGGCTGAACGCGTTTGCTCCTCATGCCAAGGTGATCCATGTAGATGTAGATCCGGCTGAGATTGGCAAGAATCGGTATGTCGATCTGCCGATTGTGGGCAATGCGAAGAAGGTCTTGCCGAAGCTGATTGCTGCATTGAAGGACCTGGCGCCGGAAATGGAAGGGCAGAAAGCGGCGGCACGGCAGGGGTGGCGTGGCCAGATTCAGGCGTGGAAGGATGAGAACCCGCTGGTGCCGGTGCGGTCTGAAACTGAGATCAAGCCGCAGCACCTGATGGCCGAGATAGACCGGCTGTCGGGCGGACGGGCGATTATTGCAAGCGACGTGGGCCAGCATCAGATGTGGTCTGCACAGCTGATCCGCTACAACGAGCCACGGCTTTGGATTAACTCGGGCGGTTTGGGTTCGATGGGTTTCGGCCTGCCTGCAGCGATCGGCTGTCAGTTTGCGCGGCCGGACAAGCTGGTGTTCGCCATCGTTGGCGACGGCGGTTTCCAGATGTCGATTCCGGAGTTGGCGACGATAGCCAACCATGCGCTGCCGATCAAGATCATTGTGATGAACAACGGCTACTTGGGAATGGTAAGGCAATGGCAGGAGCTGTTCTACAACAACCGGCTGAGCCAGGTAGAGCTGACGTCGTTCCCTGATCCGGAGAAACTGGCTGGCGCATATGGGTTCAAGGGCAGCACAGTGGAGGACGTAAAAGAAATGCCGCGGGTGCTGGAGGAAGCGGTACGTGAACCGGGGCCGTACCTCTTAAATGTGAAAGTTTCATCGTTTGAAAACGTGTTTCCGATGGTGCCGGCCGGTGGAGCTTTAAATGAGATGGTGCTGCGTCCGCCGCAGCCGGTGGAAGTGTAGAGAAGCGCGATGCAGCAAGTAATTTCGCTGTTACTGGAGAACAAACCGGGAGCGCTAATGCGAGTCACCGGTCTGTTGAGCCAGCGAGGGTATAACATCGAGAGCCTGACGGTTGCACGGACCACGGACCCAACGCTCTCCCGCATGACAATCACGGTGGACGTGGAAGCAAATATTCGGGCACAGGTGATTAAGCAAATGAACAAGCTGATCAACGTGCTACAGGCAACGGATGCAACTGACGGGCCGGCGGTGAATCGGGAACTGGTGCTGCTGCGGGTGAGAACGACCCAGGAAACGCGAGCAGCTGTTTTGAAGGAAGCTGAGATTTTCAAAGCGCGCGTGGTGGATTCCACGGCGGAAGGTTTTGCGTTAGAGGCGACCGGGGACAGTGAGAAGCTAGACGAGTTTGTAGATGCAATGCGGAGCTATGGCGAAATTGATATTTCGCGGTCAGGCATTGTGTCCATGACGCTAGAGAGCAAGAAACTGCGGCTGTCGCCACCGGTGCCGCTAGGAGCTGCGCCGGAAGAAGTCCTGGAACTGGAAGAAGCGGAATTAGGATAGAGATGCCAAAACGTTACTACGAGGGAGACGGAGAGCTGACTCCGCTTCTGAACAAGACGATCGCGATTATCGGCTACGGAAGCCAGGGGCACGCACATGCTCTGAACCTGAGGGATTCAGGCTTGCAGGTGGTGGTCGGGCTGCATGCCGGAAGCAAAAGCAAGGCGAAAGCAGAGACGGCTGGGCTGCAGGTTCTAACTGTAAGCGAGGCCACCAAGACGGCAGATGTAGTAATGGTTCTGCTGCCTGATCACTTGCAGGGCGAAGTCTACCGGAATGAGATTGCGCCTAACCTGACGGCGGGAAAGACGTTGATGTTCGCGCACGGGTTCAATATCCACTTCGGGGAGATTAAGCCACCAGAGAACGTGGATGTGTCCATGATTGCGCCGAAAGCGCCGGGACATCGAGTACGCGAATTATTTGTTGAGGGTGTTGGCGTGCCGGCGCTGGTAGCAGTTGCACAAGATGCTTCCGGGCAAGCGCTGCCGAATGCATTGGCTTATGCGTTCGGGTTGGGATGTCTGAAGGCGGGCGTGATTGAGACCACCTTCAAAGAAGAGACCGAGAGTGATTTATTCGGTGAGCAGGCTGTGCTTTGCGGAGGCGTGAGCGAGCTGATTCGGGCCGGCTTCGAGACGTTGACATCGGCCGGGTATGCGCCCGAGATTGCGTACTTCGAGTGCCTGCATGAATTGAAACTCATCGTCGATTTGATCTATGAAGGCGGGCTGGGTTATATGCGGTATTCGATATCAGACACCGCTGAATACGGCGACTACACGCGAGGGTCGCGTATCGTTACGGAGCAGACACGGGCTGAGATGAGGAAGATTTTGTCTGAGATTCAATCTGGCGAATTTGCCCGAACGTGGCTGGCGGAAAATCGCGAGGGCCGGAAGAAGTTTCTCGCCATGCGTGAGAGTGCGAAGGATCAGCCGATTGAGAAAGTCGGAGCGGAGTTGCGGTCGATGATGCCGTTTTTAAAGAAGCGAAAAGAGGCTGGTGTTCCGGAGGAAGTAGCGGTCGGGGCATAAGGCTGAGCCTCATGCAGTACTGAACAAAGCGTCATTGCCGTTGCGCTTTGTTCAGTCGCACGCTACAGTCTGAAGCCCTAAATATTCAGCGCAGCCATCAAAATCCCGGTCTCCGTGCAGGAGTTGAAGTCCGGTTTCAATGCAGTAGGTTGCAATGATCATGTCGATCGTCTTGCGGACTGTAATACCGCACTTTCGCAGTAGCCGAAAGTTATTGGCTGCCTGCACGGCTATTTTCGTGCCGCCCAATTCCACAACTATCAAAGAGGTGAGTAGTGATTTCGCGTGAGCGAAGTCGCTTTCACTGGCGAACCCTTGCAAAACCTCTGCCAGGATTAGGTCACCAATGACCAGCGACTCCAGACCCAACAACGTGTCGAGCTTATCGGTCTGTGGCGTTCTTGCCCCGTTAAAGTAATCAATCCAGATACTGGAATCGACAAGAATCAACCGTCTCTCCGGAGTGACTCGATATCACCTTGCCAGTTCAACTTCCCCCGAAACTGACGGATTTTTTCTTGCTTGCCCAAGCGTAGAATGGTCTTCAGGCCCAGTTCGACAGCATCGCGTTTCGTCTTCAAGCCAGTGACGCGCAGAGTGTCTTGCATCAGCTTGTCGTCAATCACAATATTAGTTCGCATGATGTGTAGTGCCTGGTAATAGTATACACATTACGAGTACTTTAGGCAAGCACAACGCAAGACAGCGTTCGCCTTAGTTCAACAAGTATCGATTTATAAATCGATCCGGCGATCAGTGTGGCGGGTCAGATACCAGCACGGCTTGGCGCCGGCGTGCGGATAAATTGAGTTGACACACGTCTCGGGTTTCGGATCATCGGCCATGTATTCTGTGCGGTGGTCTTTACGGGGCACGGCGAAGTAGGGCTTAATAATGACCGTCTGAACCGGATTGCGCTTAGTATTGAAACGCCAGCGCAGGATGGCAAGATCGGTTAGATAAGTCAAGCAGAGTAGCGCCACTGCGGCCAGCAATCCCCAAAACAAAATCCGTTTAACAACGGCTCGCCCATCAGCCATTGGGAAGGAATCCGGCCAATTGCGGTGAGTGGAGATGAATGATGCCACGGCGCAGGCCAATGGTGACCGCGTGAGTGCGGTCCTTTGCGCCGAGTTTGCTCAGGATACTTTGAACGTGCATTTTCGCAGTGCCGGACGCAGTACCCAGCATGTCCCCGATTTCTTTATTGCCAAGGCCACGAGCCACCAAACTCAGCACGTCGACTTCACGCGGCGTCAGTGCAACCTCAGGGAAGAAACCATTGAGCTGGTCTGAGACCTCCTGCGGAATGTATCGCTTACCGCTCTGCACGATCCGAATAGCGTGCACGATTTCGGTGTGAGCCATTTCCTTTAACAAGTAGCCGCGGACGCCTGCTTCGAGTGCACGATAGATGTCTTGATCGCCGTCATAGGAGGTCAGCGCTATAAAGCGCGCGTCTGGTGATTCCGCTCGTATCGCGTTGATTGTTTCGACTCCGCTTTGATCGGGAAGGCGCAGGTCCATCAACGTAACATCAGGGCGGACTTCCCGATGGAGACGAATGGCACTGGCTGAGTCACTTGCTTCCGCTACTAACTGAATGTCTTTGGCTAAGGAAAGGATTGCGGCGATGCCTTTCCGGACAAGGTCGTGGTCATCGACCGAAAGAACTCGGATTACGTACAGCGCGTCCATCTTCGGCTAAGAGTCACTTACTACTTATGATGCACGACTGGCATGGCCGCATCAGTATCTCCCGTACAAATGGGAGTCTGTTTCACTTGACAGTGGAGCTTCGAAACTCCTGGTAAATGAAGTGAAACGGACACAACAGTTCCCTGCCCCGGTTGACTACTGATTGTGAGGACCGCGCCGATGCTGGCAGCACGTTCCCGCATTCCGATCATGCCGAAGTGGCCGAACCGTTTTGCATCAGTCAGAAAACCAACGCCATCATCTTCGACTCTAAGGCAAAGTGTGCCGCGCTCTAAAGCAAGGGTTAGATCAACCGTACGTGCATTGGCATGGGCGAGCGTGTTAGCCAGAGCTTCGCGGATAATCCGAAGCAGTTGATACTCGATCTCAGGCGACTCCCGGATCGAGATCGGCTGCAGGTGAAGCCTAAGAAAAGGGCCGTCATCGGGCAGAGTCTCACGGGCAAGGCGTTCAAGCTTCTCGGCAAGATCAGTTTGAGTAGAGCCGAATGTGCGCAGGCCCCAGAGGGAGTGGCGAGCCTCGCGGCTACAGCGTTGTGCGTCGTCAATGATGCCGAGAAGATGTTGCTTTTCGGGTGAGCCAGGCATGCTGGTCCAGAGCGCTTGGAGCTGCATAGTGATACCGGAGAGGCCTTGTAGGAGTGTGTCGTGCAGCTCGCGAGCGATGCGGCTGCGCTCAGATAAAACGGCAGAGAAGCGGCGGCGGAGCCTTGCAACACGGAACTGATAACCAGCGTAAACAACGGCGCACCCGCACAGGATCAGTAGCGGAAAAAACCAGGAGCGTTGATAGAAGCGGGGCGCAACCGAAACGGAAAGAGCCGCTGGTTCAACAGACCAGACCCCGTCAGCATTACGCGCTGTGACCTGAAATTCGAAGTTGCCGGGCGGCAGATTCGTATAGGTAGCGACATGCCGGGTATTCGCGTCGGTCCAGTTTTGTTCGTACCCTTTCAGCCGGTAGCGGAAGGTAACACGCTCGGGAGATACGAAGCTTAGGCCGGCGTAACGGATCTCAATGTTGCGCTCATCAGGAGTAAGGTGCAGGCTGGCATTGGAAGGGATAACAGGCTTACCGTTCACTAGTGTTTGGAGTAAGCGGGCAGGAGGCGGCGTTTGATTGGTAGCGAGATGGCGAGGATCAACCATGACAAGGCCGTTGTCGGTAGAGAACCAGAGACGGCCATCGCGCGTGCGGGTTGCAGCGGGTTGAACCCCGGGCTGGCACTCAAAGCGCAGCTGTCCGGTACTGAAAGGAAGACTGGTGACCCACTGGGAACGGCCATCAGCAACACTGTCAAGCTCCTGTTCGCTGACACGGAAAATACCTTTGCTGGACGCCATCCAAAGATTCGAGCGATCGTCCCGAAGAATGCCGTAAATGCGGCCATCATAGAGCCCGTCCCTAATTCGCACCCGTGAGAGCGTGCCATTGCGATAGCGCAGCAAACCTGAACCGAGAGTGCCCATCCAAACTTGACGGTGCATTGGATCGGGCAAGAAACAGTCGACCGGCCGAAGCAGTTCTAGGGAGTGACGGGTCGCAACTTTGTCTTGCAAAGTGAATAGTGTTGAACGTTCGGTGCTGGCAATTAAGTTCGTGATTTGTCCGCCACTGAGAGCGACAACACTTCCGATGCGGTCACCAGTAATTAGACTGTTGGCAGAGACGAAACGCGTTCCTGTAAAGCGATCAAGCCCGTTCTCTGTGCCAGCCCACAAAGTTCCGTTGACATCGCAGAAGAGCGCCAGGATTTGCTCGCCGGAGAGGCCATTGCTTCGAGTAAATGTACTGGCTACTTTGCCGTGCACAATACGATTGACTCCCAGCCTGGTGCCTACCCAGAGCGAGCCGGATTGGTCGACAGCAAGACTCAGGATCGTATTATCGAGCAGTCCGCTTGCGCGCGTGAGATGACGGAAATGGTTGTTCTCATAAACATTGAGACCATCGCCGAGAGTGCCAACCCAGAGCCGCCCCGACCCATCTTCCAGCAGCGGTCCGACGTTATTCGAGGAGAGACCTTCCTCGCGAGTATAGGGAGTGACTGTACCTTCGGTGAACTGGTCGAGACCGTCCTTGGTGCCGGCCCATACGCTCCCTTCCCGATCCTCAAACAAAGAGAGCACCAAGCTATGAGAAAGGCCGTCGCTGGTGCGATAGACGGAGATGCTGCCGTTGCAAAAGCGAGAGATGCCGTGCTCTGTACCGATCCAAATACTACCGTCACGGCTCTCCCCAAGCGATAAGACAGAGTTGTCGGGCAAACCGTCTCTCGACGTGAGCAGCCGTGAGTCGGCGCCAGCTACGTGCAGAACTCCACCTTCCGTTCCGACCCAAAGAGTTCCATCGTGGGCGCACCGGAGAGCCGAGATACCGCCCTGCGTAGGCAGCATTGGATGGCTGTAGCCTGCGAACTGTGAACCGAATGCGCGAGCCAAGCCGAAATCGAGACCGGCAACCCAGCGCGTTCCGTTCGAAGCAACACAGGTTCCGCGAATTGAATCGGAAGGCAAGCCGTCGGCAATAGTAAAAGTTCTTGAACCGTTTCCTTCGATTCGTACAAGCCCGCGATTCGTGCATGCCCAGACTTGTCCAGGGGTGCTGGTATCAAGGCAGAACACGTCGTTGCTGGGCAGCCCATTCTCCGTTGTGTAGCGTTTGGAAGTGCCATTGGGCGCCACTCGAAGAATGCCATTTCCGATGGAGGCGGCCCAGAGGTTTCCTGAGGAGTCTTGCGCTAGATCACGAACCAAGCTGCGGTGAAAAGCCGCATCAGGCGCGCCGTCGAACTCACGGAAATGAACACCATCGAAACTAATGAGACTGTCCTGAGTACCGAGCCAGAGCATGCCGTCGCGCGTCTGAAGAATGGAGTAAATGCTGGGTTGAAAAAGGCCTTCCTCCTAGCCCCATATGCGGTGCGCATATTGATTGATGGACTTGGCCGGATCAAGCGCGCAACAGGGTGAAACGAGAAGAGTAAGAAGGGAGACAAGCGTGGTTGCCCGGATTACGCTTAGACCAAGTCTCAGTATTCCACCCATTCTTATTTGATGGTATGCCGAACGGCAATGGAGAAAGGCTGTCGTTCAGCAGTCGCGCAACGTCTCGCTTAAGGCCAATACTAAAGCGTGGATCTATCTGATAAACCGGCGAAGGACGGGCAGCCAGTCACAGGGACGACGCGCTCTTCGAATCATAAGAGCTGGCGAAGCTGGACAGTTGGCATTACGGTATTGCTCGCCTTAGTCGGCGCGACTTTTCTGTTATCGCAAAGAAGACAGAACTCCGGCCAAGGTACAGGTGCAAATGCAAGTGGGCGCGGTAACAACGGTGCCAATGCGGGCGGACGTGGGCGAGGCGCAGGCGGCGCAGTCTCAGTAGGCGTGGCGGCAGTCCAGCAGGGAGACATTGGTGTTTACATCAATGCACTTGGGACAGTGACTCCGGTTTATACGGTGACCGTGACAAGCCGCGTAGTGGGCCAATTGGAATCGGTGAATTACAAAGAAGGCCAGATTGTCCACAAGGGTGAGCTGCTGGCGGTAGTGGATCCGAGGCCTTATCAAGCCGTGCTTATACAGGCTCGCGGGCAACTGGCACGCGACCAGGCGCTTCTGAAAAACGCCAACATCGACCTTGACAGGTACAAGATGATCTACGCGCAGAAGGCGATTCCAGAGCAGACAGTTGCTACTCAGCAGGCCACAGTGGAGCAGGACCAAGGCACGGTCGAGTTAGATCAGGGCAATTTGGCCGCAGCACAGGTGAACGTAGAATATTCACGAATCGTTTCGCCGATTGATGGACGAGTAGGCTTGCGGCTTGTGGACCCGGGCAACATTGTTCAAGCAAATGGCACAACCGCACTTGCAACTATCACGCAGCTTCAGCCCATCACCGTAATTTTCACGGTAGCCGAGGATTACCTCTCGGAGTTGACTTCGCAATTGCGCGCCCGCCATGCCTTACACGTGGATGCACTGGACCGGTCGAATCAGATCGTGTTGGCGCACGGTACGCTGCTGACTATCGACAACACCATCGACCCAACTACCGGGACGGTGAGGGCGCGAGCTTCTTTTCCCAACAAAGATTACCGGTTGTTCCCGAATGAGTTTGTGAATGCGCGGCTGCTGGTACGAATGCTGCGTGGCGTCAACATGATTCCGACGGCGGCGATTCCGCGC
>CAXTWQ010000037.1:0-43605 GCA_964248065.1 uncultured Bryobacteraceae bacterium
ACGCAATCATCTACAGCATTTACTACGTCGATCGTGGATTCTACGCAGGCGCGGGCCTGCTGGGCGGTGGCGGAGGCGAATCGGAACTCCGCAAAATGTCCGAAGAAACCGGAGGCAAAGTATTCACTGTCAGCTCAAAACATCCCCTGAACGAGATCTTCAATCAAATCCAGGACGAGTTGCGGAACCAGTACTCCATCGGTTACCAATCAACCAATCCGCAACGCGACAACACTTTTCGAAAACTTGATATCCGTACTGACAACAAGGACTATCGTGTGCAAGCTCGCAGTGGGTATTACGCTACAAAGCCCGATGCGCAGTAGTTTGCTCGCGTAGCGCAAAGTATTCAGCAACGGCTGTAGACAACTCCGGCATTTTCGCCACTCCAGCCCCTGTTAGCCGCTCATTGGCGAGTGCTGAATACTTAGGCCGCCGCGCCGCGGTCTTAAACTCTGATCCTTCAATAGGGATTACCTCCGGCGAAAGACCAGCACCCTCAAATATCATGCGCGCATAGTCAAACCACGAGATCGGTTGTCCTCCACCCAGGTGAAACAGGCCTCGACAGTCCCGCTCAACAAGTTCCGCCGTTCGTTCCGCCATGGCGGGTGCATAACTGGGTGAGGCGACCGAGTCTGCCACCACCCGGATCGGCCTCCCGCTCGCAGCCAACCGTAACATCATCTCCGGAAAATTGCCTCGTGGCGTAAACCGCCCTGCTGGTCCAAACACCCCCGAGGTTCTTAACACTAAAGCGTCGGGCAGATACGCTTGCGCATACAGTTCACCGGCCAGCTTTGACACGCCATAGGCACCAAGCGGATGCGGGCGATCCGCCTCGGTGTACGGCGTTCCTTTCGTCCCATCAAACACGTAATCCGTCGAAAAATGAACTAAACGTGCCTCCGCTTCTTTGCACGCAACCGCCAAATTCCGTACGGCTAACCCGTTCGCCTGATAAGCCATCAGCGGCTCCGACTCCGCCTGGTCTACCTGGTTGTAAGCAGCTGCATTAATCACCACCTGCGGCTTTACTTGTACGACCTCCTGCCGTACAGCAGCCGCATCTGTCACGTCCAGCGATTGCCGATGATAGCCATGAACCGTCCAACTCCGCCGCTGGAACTCCTGACATAGTTCGACGCCCAACTGCCCCCCTGCCCCAAAGACCATCACCGTTTTCTGCACGTTTGCAGAATACCGAACGCAGGAACAGACAGGAATTTAGCCCAGTGCTGGAGCAGAACCTACCGTAGTGCGAAGGCTTGCGCGAATGGATTTACCGCCACCGGTCGAGTGGCTGGCGCATCGCCAAGCAGCTGTGCCCGAAGTGCCATCAAGCTCTGCAAGCCACTCAGGACCTGCTCCACCTTAATCTCGAAAGCCCAGCTATCGGAATTTTCCTTGCACACAACAACCTCACCCAGAAACAATGCATCGTCGAATTCCACTGTCACCGTGGAACCCGCGGCCAACGCGCCTTGTCCGTCGGCAAAAAGACGCTTCCCCTGTACCTCACCAAAAAAACAGGGAATGGCGACCAACGCCGACGACGACTTAATGGTTGCGAATCGTGGATGTTGACTGTCGAAGTGTTTCACAACCATCTAATCGGCAGATGGCTGGGGCACCTTTATATCTCAGCGGAAAAAACTTATTGAAAGTGTACGTCGACCAAAAACCACAGAGAAGTGGCAACCGCAAGCGGCACCAGTAGTTCCAGGCACCGCCGCAGATAACGCAGGGAGACTTGCCGCCTCTGAAGCGCTGCTTTCTCGGATTGGCGGGCTCGAATGGTATCGGCCAAGCGGCAGTGTACGCTGCTCGGTTCGCCCTGTAGTGCCCTTACCAGTTCTTCCCGCCCCCGCTTGTCCGCTATTAAAATCGTTGCTGAACTTGCGCTCTGGGTTGTCTCATTCAGCTTACGGCGCAGTGACCGAGGCACTTCGTTCACTGAGCGGAACACCTGCGTGCTCTCGCTTGTCGCAATAAATATAGTCGAGCTTTTTGCAGTTACCAACGCCATTACCGCCTATCGTTGTTCTAGGATCCAAGCGCCCTCAGCCTTGTGCTGGCCGCCGACATCCCCATCTCATTACCAGCATTCTCTGAGGTTACTCGGATAAATCCTAAACCCGCTTTGGATAATACCTTATCCCGTCTGTAAATCAAACCCACGCGCCGAATCATCGGTTCTGGTCCCAGTGAAACTGCCGACAATCTGCCGGCCGCTACTTCCTCCTGGCAGTGCGAAGCGGCCAGAAATGAGATCCCTAGATTTGCCATCACAAACCGCTTGATCATCTCTGTCGAGTCCAGCTCCATCGACACGCTCAGCTCTTCCTGCACCGTTTCCAGCCACGTGTTGAGTCGCGCCCGCGTTGTGCCTGTTTTCGGGAGCAGTACCTGCTCGCCCTGCAGATCCCGAGGCATGATTCGCTCGTATGATGCCAGCTTGTGGCCAGCCGGAACCAGCAGCTTGATCTCGTCCGAATAAATCTTCACTACCTGCAGCTTCTTTTCTTCTACTGGCAGCTGAGTGAAGCCAAAATCCGCCAGATTATCCAGCACCGCCTGTACAACCCGCGCCCCATATGATCGGTCTACCAGCAGCTGTACATTCGGAAACTGAACTTTGAATTCCGCAAAAACGGCCGGCAGCACGTATATGCAAGTCGCCTCATTGGCCGCGATGAGAAGCTCTCCCCGAGGCACTTTCTCCAACTCATTGATTGCATCCTGCGCCCGCCGCCGTAGCGCCAGTATCTGCTCGGCATGCTCGGCAAAGATTCGTCCAGCCACAGTCAGCGAAATCTTAGTCCCCAGGCGTTCGAACAGGGTGGTATTCATCTCCTGTTCCAGCTGCCTGACCTGCGCGCTGATGGCCGGCTGCGTCCGGTAGCACGTCTGTGCAGCCTTGGAAAAGCTCTTCAATCGAACGATCTCAAGGAACGTATGCAGTTGATCGAGATCCATAGCGTCTGTAAAGATGTTTGATTGCCGGAAGTTGTCCGCTTGCGTACAAATTGTAGCAGGGGAAACGCAGTCTCGCCGTTTGCCTTTTTTCAAAGCAAAATTGAATCAGCCATCCTGTAACGACGAAGAGGATAACGGATCAGTCGCTTGGCCTGATAGGCGTGGTCTCATATAGGAATCAGTGGCTCGGGCGCTGTTATGCCAGTCGTAAGGTAGCCGATCTACTTCCACTTGTTCACTGTCTCTTCAAGGTCCCCGGCTAGCCGGCTAGGGTTAGAATTCTTAAAGATCTTGACTAGTTCACCGTAGTACCAGACCTGATCAGCACGACTTTTTGTCCGAAATCGCTGCCAAACAGCCTCGCCCACCTGCCTGTAGTCGGCGAGAATAGCACGTGCGTTATGCAGTTTATCCGCGCAGGAAATTCCATCCGGCACATTGCGGTGGCGAATTACCCGGCGGGCGTTTTCACCCGCGAAACCCATAGTTAACGAAGGTATAAACGGGCTCTTTTTTGATCGTTGTGGATCCAATGTTGGTGTTCACGGCAGATTCGAGGAGTTGCAATAGCTGAGAGTCATCGAGGCCTGCGACGTGCTGGGTTAAGAATACTGCCGACATACCGGTGATACCTTCCCATGACCACTGCTCTAACAGGACGGGGTGCGACTGCACCTCAATAAATTGAGTGGAGATAATCCGGGTGTCCTCCTCAATACTTCGTTTCAGTAACAGCTCCTGTTCTGGGTTCATTTAACCTCGAAGAGTCGCAGCCAGGGTTTTTTGGCTTACTTACCTTCACCAGGTGACTTCCTCTCACCCTGCCGACCTAGCAGCTCAGTTCGTAGAAGTTGCCGGAGTTCCCGAGTTCAAACCCAAATACCTGTCGTACCAGTCAAACCACCGCTGATAGCGGTCGCGTATGAAACTCGGCCGGGTGAAACCATGGAACTGGCCCGGGTACACGATGAGCTCAGCCGGAACACCCACACTCTTCAGCGCCTGATACATCTGCTCTCCACCTGCAAGAGACACGTTGAAATCCTTGTCTCCACCCATGAACAGAGTCGGTGTTTTGATCCGGTCCACATGAAAGAAGGGATAGGATAACTTCATGTAAGCCTGCGGATTCTTCCACGGCGGCCCAAGCTCGTTGTCGTACTGCAGTATGTATTCATCAATGCCGTACATGCCGAATAAGTTTGCAGTTCCGGCTCCACTCGAAGCCGCTTTAAATCGAGTTGTCGAAGCAATCATGTAGTCGGTCAGGATGCCGCCGTAGCTCCACCCACCGATCACCAGCTTGTCGGAATCAACTTTGCCCGTCCCTACTGCCGCGTCCACAACCGCGGTTAGATCAGCCACTTCCTTATTGCCCCAATCTGCCGCAATCACCTCGCTATACGCATGGCCCCGCCCCGTACTGCCGCGATAATTGACGTTCAGCACGGCATACCCGTGTGCCGCGAACAACTGCCGATCAACAGCAAAGCGGTGCTCATCCTGCGCTGTCGGTCCGCCATGAATAAACAGAAGCATGGGCGCTTTCTTGCCTGCCTGGAAACCTAAAGGCATGGTAAGCAGTCCGTGCACGTCCGTTCCATCTTTGCTTCTCCCAGAGATTTCCTCAGTCGAAGCAAGCCTCAACTGCGAAAGCAGCGAATCATTATGGGCCGTTAGCTTGCGAAGCTTGCCCGAATCCAGAGCGTACAACTCAGGAGGGGTCTCGTCCATTGACCAGAGCAGTGCCGTGTGTTCAGCACCTTCAGAGATGCCGTTTGCGACTCCCTTCTCCTCTGTTAAGCGCTTTGCTTTGGTGCCCGCAATTGGGATCTCCGCCACATACTCCACTTCATCTTCGGCAACGGTTGTCAACAGCGCGCGCCCGTCACCCGTGAACACCGGAGGACCAACATTGTTATCAATCGATGCGCTCTTTAACTCCGCGGCGCCCCCGTCAGCGGATACTACAGCTAAGCGGCTTGCTTCATACGCGGTGTAGTGCTTCGCAAGACCCTGCCGATAAGCAATCTGCCGGCTGTCCGGACTCCAAGCCAGAGGACCGCTATCCCGTCCTTCAAAACTCGTGAGCTTGCGCGGAGCCGACCCGGGTTTCGCATCCACGACAAAAACATCCTCGTTCGCGGTCCGGTCCGCATCGGGCGCATCATGGTTGCTCACGAAAGCAATCAGTTTCCCATCGGGCGACCACTCGGCCTCGTGCTCTTCAAAATGCTCGTCATTGGTTAGCTTGTTCAGCTTTTTGGTTGCCACATCAAACAGATATAAGTGATCGCGCTTGTCGGTTAGATACCCTTCGATGTCTTGCTTAAAGTGGTAACGGTCGATGACGATCGGTTTAGGCGGTTTCGGCTTTGCGCCTTTTTCAGGCTCCGGCTCTTCCTTGGCACGAAGACTAAGCAGCAACTGCTTCCCATCCGGCGACCAACGGTACTCCGACAAATTGTCTTTGACATCAGTCAGCTGTCGAGCTTCGCCACCACGCCTATCCAACACCCAAACCTGCGAGCCCTTAGCAGGCCCCGGCCGGTCTGAAGTGAAAGCAATGTAGCGCCCATCAGGACTCCACCGAGGCGACCCGACCGAAGCGCCCTCGCCCGATGGCAACCCAAACGTTAACTGAACATCGTCTGCGCCATCCCAGCTGACCATCCAGAGATCCGAGACGCTCTTATCCTCTGCCGTATCTACATGGGATAACGTGTACGCAATCCACTTCCCATCAGGAGAAACCTGCGGAGCACCCACCCGCAACATCCGCGCGAGGTCATCGAGGCTCATCGGCCGCTTCGCCGTCTGCGCCGCCATCGACATGGAAGCAAAGAGCAACAGTGTTATTGCCCGCGGTCCCAACCGCTGAAAAATCATCTCAGCAGTCTAGCAGCCAAGATAGATTTCAACAGTCAACCCAGCCACTCGGGACGCCCCGGCCTGCTGTCTGCGGACTCGCCATGGCAGCCACAGTAGGCGCGTTCCCCCAGCAAAAGCTCTCCCATGCTCTCTACTAATGCCCACCTAATGCAGCTAGCAAACTCCCCACGCCACCCCTTAATCCTGATATCAATGAGCCTGCAAAAATGCAATTACTACGGACGCATACTTGTCCGGCTCTTCGTAATACGGCAGATGCCCGCTATGTTCAAACCAGACCAACTGCGCACCAGGAATGGAATGAGCAACCTTCCAGGAAACATCAGCTGTCACATTCAGATCAAAGCGGCCTTGCAGAACAAGCACAGGAAAACGAAACTGAGCCATCTGTGACATTAAGTCAAGATGCTCAATCGCTTTCCCCACTGCTTCTCCTACAGCCGGCGTGGATCCCAGATCAGTAGCATTGGTTAGATATCGTTCACAAAGCTCAGCCGAATAGAAGATCATCCGAAAATGTGCGCGCAATTGGAGGTCAGCGGCTTTTTCGTCTTTGCCAGGCCCCGACAGCTCAGCAACCTGCGCCTTTGTTTTCGAAATGACATCCGGGTAAACCTCATCAAGTCGCGGATGAAGACTTGCAAAGCCTGGAGCGGCCGAATCAGACAGGATCAAAGCTTGAACATGTGCTGGATAAGCACTGGCATACGCTGAAGCAAGAAGCCCGCCGTAAGAATCACCGGCAAGATCCACTTTGTCAACATGCAGCGAAGCGCGCACAGCTTCAAGGTCTGCTATCTGAGCCTCCATACTCTGCGGCGCTCCAGTTTTCGTTATCTGAGAAGCTCCAGTACCGCGCTGATCGTAAAAGATCACTTGCCGATGAACTGCCACCCGTCGTGTCCAAACATCGTTTTGAATCATGTAGACGTGTGAAAGTCCCGGGCCGCCGTTCACAGCAATTACCGGCGTGCTGCCGGACTTCGCCCCATACGCGAATGTCGCGATGTCAACTTCTGATGTATGGACCGTCATTCTCTTAGGTTGGGGCACTTGAGCCTCACCTGAAGCAAAGCCAGAAAACAATACAGCGACAAAGACCGGAAAGTTCCATCTGCAACGATTCATACCCTTATTGAATTGCATGATGTCACGAGGTCTAAACGAATCCTGATGGTACAGCTGATTAATAATGCACACAGTTACTAATAGTCGGCAGCCAGATCAGTGAAGCATGACTTTTGGAAGCTTCGAACCAATTTAGTCGCAAGTCGTATAAACTGACTTGGTACACGCGCACCTTTATCTAACATCTAATCCGATAACTTAAATCAGATAAACCTTTTCGAACTTATTATCCATTTGTTTAAGTTACTCACGAATATACGGCAGACGGTTAGGAGGAACCCGAGTAAATCATCTCTGAAATTGCTTTCCTGATACGGCCCATAGAGTGCATAAGTCAAATTGCTTCTCCGCTTGGCATACAAGCGACTGAACGAGATGCAAGAAAGAGAAACACTCATGGAACAAACTCAGAAATTACTAAATCAAACCGAAGCGATCGCGCAAGCCGTACAAACGAAAGTGCTTCGATGGGGCGAACTCCACGCGGGCGATGACCAGCAGGACAACGGCACTTTAGCCCTCCACTCAGATGGGACCGGAACCTGGAGTTGCACAACACTGACTTATCACACGCATACCCATGACGTATGGCATTCCAGCTTTGATGTAAAAGGGTCTAACGGAGCCGTGCTGTTCCACTTAGGCACTTTCAATAGTCCTGGAATGAGTGACGGAAACCCGCCGCCCAAATACTCCTGGAGCGCCCAATTTGCTTTCCAACCTGATTTCTTCGGTGCGATCGCTTCAGCCAACCAGCACTACAGTGCTTAAGCTGCACTGATGCAGTGAGGCGGAGCAGAGCTTCGCCTCGCATCCGGGCTCAACAGCTACACCTACCGATTCAGCATCTTCGCTTTAGCCGGCAGCTCAAACGCATTTGAAGGCACGTTCCCGTTCGCCTCCACTGTGTTCGCAAACATCTGGAAACTCTTATACCCGTTCCGCGAACGCTCCACTGTAAACGGCCACATTACTCCGCCGCCGATATCACGGTACTTGTCGTAATCCAGAACCTCGTCGTTCTTATACTTGCTGTCCGGGTCGAGCCAGCTGAACGTCTCGCGAAGCGGCAGGTGCGTGTTGTGGTCAAAGTACACACGAATGGTTCGGCGCTCCGAGTCCGTAATTTCGACGATTTCGACATGCCGGCTCAGATACACCTCGCTTCCAATGAAGTCGAAGAACAGCCCCGCTTCGTGATACCGGTACTTCAGGAAGTACAAGATATCGTTCTGCATCGTCCTGACATACCGCTGCCACTGCTCATCCTCAATCGGTCGGGCCCCGCGAAACGTGACGTCCCAAGCCCGATTCTCCAAATACAGATACGAATAATCAAGCTTCTTGCCAAGATACTGACGCTCCCGAATTGCCACGCCCTCCTTTGGAGCCTCTGGCAAATACTCGGTATAAATCTTGGCGATGTCGGAACCCACCGTTTGATCGCGAAAAAAACTATAGATGCGTCCGGTCGAGGTCCGGAAACGCAGATTCACGAACCGATCTCCTCCGAGCGCCTGCAAGGCCTGCTGCACAACTGCTTTGGCCTTGTCATCTGAGAGATCAACTGGCGCTTGTCCCAACGCGCTAACGGCAAGAACTATCGCACCCAAACTCGCCACACCCGCCCACTTCCACTGGCACTGCTTACTCATACAAAACCAATTAGACGCAGAGCAGCGATCGCGAGTATTCACCGCTTTGCGAACCTGAATGTATCGAGCCTGCCCGAAGCCGCAACGGCCCGCCGGTCCGTTTGTTGAGCGCCGCTTGGATCTCGGCCACCACAGCCAAAGCTACCTGCTCCGGCCCGTCCGCACCGATATCCAGACCCATCGGTGAATGAAGGTTCGAGGTCACCTGGTGCTCTGGCAAACCTGATTCCGCAAGAAGTTGAACCGTACGCTTTTGCGGCCCTAAGACGCCCAGATACGGCAGTCGCAGCGAACCCAGTGCACGCACGAAAGCTAAATCCTGCACATAGCTGTGTGTCATCACCGCAGCTACCGTCCACTCATCAACCGGAAACGCGGGCAAGTTCTCCCGGTCAGTGACCGTCACCTGTGCGGCTAAAGGAAATCGCTCAGCTCTTCCATAGTGAGCCCGCCCGTCATACACCAGCACCTGCCACCCCAGAAACTCTGCTGCAAGCTTGCACAACGGGACCGCATCGTCTCCCGCCCCGCACAAGAGCAGGCGCAGCGGCGGCACTATCTGCTCGATGAAGACTTCACCACCATCCAGCTCCGGCTGTAGAGTATGAGTCACGGTCGCAGGCCTGCGAGTCGCTCGAACCTGCCGCAGCACATCCAGAACCGAAGGCGTACCTGGCATCAATCGCTGCAGCGCCACATGAATAATCCCGTTGCACCCGAGCCCGTACTCGGCCGCAATCTCTCCATCGGGCGTCGTATCGTAACGGCGCACCATTGCACCCCGCTCGGTAAACCACCAGGCGCGCTTCACCAGATCGTCTTCCAGACAGCCACCGCTGACCGAACCAGCCCGCTCACCATCACGCGTCAGCAGCAATCGCGCACCCGGCATGCGGTAAGACGACCCCTGCGTCTTCACCACAGTCGCCAGCACGCAAGGCTCACCCCGCGCTTGCGCCCGGTCCCACAACTCCAGAATTTGCTGGCTTTCTATCAACGCTTGAATCTATCAACAGCTTACTTTGCCGAATGATTTACAGGCGCTTGCCCTAGGGGTGGTGACGGTAGCCGGCACGGCTGTCTAAGCAGATTACTTCCCTGCCGTTAAGGCGAACCGGCCGCCCTGTGAGTCGAGACCCTGCACAATCCAACTGCCGCCCGGCACCTGCACCGGTCCATGAGTAATCTGGCCGCCAGCGCCTTTGACGCGTGAGGCTGCAGCTTGAATGTCTTCCACTGTGAAATAGAAGAGCCACGATGGGCCAGGCATCTTGTCAGCTAAATCTGTAGGAATGCTCATCATGCCGCCGCCGTGAACATCGTCCTGCATAAAGGTCTGGTAGGTCCCCATCGGGCCCATGTCCACCGCCATACCTTTCGTCCAGCCATAGTGGCGGCTGTAAAACTCCCACGCTTTCTGCCAATCTGTCGTCGCCAGCTCGTGCCAGCCAACCCCTCCCACATCAGCAGGCCCAAGCCGCGGCGGTGCTTCGGTTTGGCTGGGCTGAAAGAGCAGAAACTCCGCCCCTTGAGGGTCGGACACCACCGAGAAACAACCCACGCCCGGAATATCTTGTGGAGCGCGATGTTCAATACCGCCATCGGCGACCACAGCCGCGGTTTCAGCATGGACGTCCGGCGTCAAAATGTGGCCTTTCCATACAGTCGGACTCTCCATTCCGAGCGATGACAGGGACATCATTCCGCCGACATCTTTCCCATCCTTGCCAAACAGCATGTAACGCATGCCCGGCATGCCGCTGTCACGCACGTCCCAACCCACGACAGCGCCGTAGAATTGGACCGCCTTCTCCAGATCGCCGGTCATCAGCTCGTACCAGACGAACCCGTTCTGTGCTTTGTCAGCCATCTTGCACCCTCCGTTGTGTGCCGTGCTTAATACCGAATGCCGGCCTGCGCAGTCGTGTACGGCGCTTACAATTTACCCGAACAGATGGAACCCTGTCCACTTCGGTTCACGCCCCCAACGCACCCGTCCGGTGTAAATCAAAGTGAGTCGTTAGCGTTATACGCGCACCGGCTTGCGCGCCGTTGGTAAAAGCCAGGGAAACGCATCTCAACCACCCTCCGCTACACTTTCTCCATGCGCCTCAAACGCGCGCTCCTCGCCTTCGCACTCCCGCTAATCTTCCTCGCCTATGTGCTCGGGGGCGCCTCTCAAGATCGAAAGCAGTCAGCGGACTGGCGTCAATCCGAACGCACTCTGTCCGGCCTCCATCAATCAGTCGAGATTCTTCGCGACCGCTGGGGCGTGCCCCATATCTATGCGGAGAACGCCGACGATCTCTTCTTCGCGCAAGGCTACATCACCGCTGTCGATCGCCTCTTCCAGATCGATCTCTGGCGCCGCATTGGCACCGGCAAACTCTCCGAAGTCCTGGGCCCCAATTTCATCAACCGCGACCGCATCGCCCGCTTGGTCCGGTACCGCGGCGATTGGAACGCCGAATGGAAGAGCTACGGGCCCGGCACCCAGCAAATTTGCACCAGCTTTGTCGACGGCATCAACGCCTACATCAGGTCCCTCAACGGCCAGCGTCCCGAAGAATTTCGTATCGCCGGTTTTGACCCCGGCCTGTGGGCACCCGAGGACGTCGTCTCCCGTCTGGCCGGTCTGCAGATGACCGGCAATATGCTCCAGGAAGTGAATCGCGCTCAGCAGGTTACGCGCCTTGGCCTCAGTACCGTCGAAATGCTTTCCCCGCCTGATCCTCCAACTCCCTTCGTCCTGCCACGAGGTCTCAATCTTTCCGATATCACCAGCTCCGTTCTCCGCGACTACACCAACGCTATCGGTCCGCTGCGTTTTCCCGGCCAGCAGGGGAGCAATAACTGGGTCATCGATGGCACACTCTCACGCACTGGCAAGCCCATCCTGGCCAACGATCCCCATCGCGCTCTGCAATTGCCGTCTCTGCGCAAAACCGTTCATCTGGTGGCCCCCGGCTGGAACGTTATCGGTGCTGGCGAGCCCTCCCTGCCCGGCATCGCGCTCGGCCATAACGAAGACGTCGCGTTTGGCTTCACCATCGTCGGCATCGATCAGCAGGATCTCTATATCGAAAAGACCAACCCGGAAAACCCGACCGAGTATCTCTTTAAGGGCGAGTGGAGAAAGTTTCGCGTCGAGCACGAAACTATCAATGTGCGCGGCGGCGGCGAGAGCGGATCAACTGCCGAAGCTCCTGCTCCCGAACAGCTGGATCTCAAGTTCACCGACCACGGCCCGGTTATTCACGAGGACACCACTCGCCATCGCGCCTACACCCTGAAATGGGTTGGAGAGCTGCCTGGAACCGCCGGTTATCTGCCTGCTCTCTCCTTGGCGCAGGCTCACAGTTGGAAGCAGTTTCAGTCCGCTGCCGCTGCCTACAAAGTCCCGTCAGAAAACTTGGTTTATGCCGACACCAAAGGCAACATCGGGTGGATTGCAGCCGGTCTCGCCCCCATTCGCGAAGGCTGGCAAGGACTCTTCCCTGTCCCCGGCGATACAGGCGAGTACGAGTGGTCCGGCTATCTCAATGCCGCCGACCACCCCACCACCTATGACCCTACGCGTCACTTCATCGTCACGGCAAACAACAACATCCTGCCCCAGGGCTACTCGCATCAGCTCGCTTACTACTGGGCTTCTCCCGAACGCGCCCAGCGCATCACAGATGTCCTCTCTCATGGCAGCAAGTTCGATGTTGCCGACTTCGAAAAACTTCAGCAAGACACCGTCTCCCTGGTCGCTCAGGACTTTGTCAAGCTCCTGGACTCCTGGCATCCGCCCCTTGACAGCCCCGGCGCCCACATCAAAGCCGAATTCGCGAATTGGGACGGCAACATAACCGCCGATTCCCGCCTGGCACTCCTCTATGAACTCTGGTCCGCGCGACTCAGTCCTAAACTCACGTCCAAAGTATTGCCTCTGCCCCGCACCAATCCCCGCGCCGTCCTTGCCGCCTTGCAATCGGCTCCGCAACTGGACGAATTGCTCTCCCAGTCGCTGGAAGAGACCATGCACGATCTCGAACGCCGCCTCGGCCCCGACCAGTCTCATTGGACGTGGGGCAACCTGCATAAGGTTTTCTTCCGCCATCCACTCTCAACTCTCGCCGGTGGCGAAGGGGGAGCTCCAGGCCCCTCAGCCCCGCCTTTCGGCCTGGACGCGGTGACTGCTCACCACGAACACTCTCCGCATTCGTTTGACTTGCGCCCGCTCTCCCGTCCCGGCGACTCCAACACAGTCAACGCGACAGGCGGCCCCAACTTTTCAGAGGCCTACGGAGCTTCCTACCGTGAAATTCTCGACGTCGGCAATTGGGACCGCTCAGTGATGACCAATACCCCTGGCGAGTCAGGCAATCCGGATTCACCCCATTACAGCGACCTGGCCGAACCCTGGTCCAAAGGCGAATACCATCAAATGCCCTACTCTCGCAAAGCCGTAGAAGCCGCAACAGAAGAAAGAATCGTACTGCTGCCCGCCCACTAATCAAGTGCGGCTACTTAATCGCGATAAACATCCTTACGATGCTTCACGCGCAAAATCTGCATTGTGTCGCCATGGTCCTAAAAGCGAAGCCGATAGTCCCCAAGACGGAGCCGAAACTCAGGCGGTTGCTTGCCTCGAAGCTGTCTTATATCGCCCTCATCCGTTCCTATAAAGCGCGCTAAACCGTGCAATATGTCCAGTGCCGTCCTTCGATCAATGGCGCGAAGGTCAGCCTTGGCCTGGTCTGTCCAGATGAGTCGTCTTGCCATCTGAAAGGAAAGGTGAACCTCCTAGCGAGAACGTTCTGTTTCGCCGGGAAGTGGAGTTTGTGCCATACGCTCGAAATCACCGGGAGTCAATCCGAACTCCGCCAGCACGTCTTCGTTCGAGAAGGATTCGTTATGCTTGGCCCACTCACGGGCTTCGCGCACTGCCACCTCTTCTCCTTCGCTCACCTCTTCGTACTCAACAGGCCAATTCACAAGAACAAGCTTGGCCAGCAACATCTCGCTCTTCGACATCAACACCGGACAAGTTCTTTTGCAAGTCAATTTACCCGGCCGCGATCACCAACTTCCTTCGCCCGTCCGCAACCCAGTCTCAGGTTTGCAAGATTCCTTTTCCCTTTGCTCTTCAGCCGTTTGCCCCTTTTCCCAACCGTACTCCAATTTTCGGCCTTCCACCCTGCAGGCATGAGCAAGCATCTGTCCCCCGCCCAACTCGCCGCCAACAAAACGAACGCGCAACTCTCTACCGGCCCGGCAACTCCAGACGGAAAAGTTAAATCAAGCCTCAACGCTCTCACTACCGCGCTCACCGGTCGCACTGTCCTGCTGCCTTCCGATAACCTAACCGAATACGAAGCGCATCTAACCGCTTACCGCCTCAAGTACCGCCCGGTGAGCTATGCTGAGGCTCTCCTGGTCCAATGCCTGGCTGATACCGATTGGCGTCTCGCTCGCATCCCCCACCTGCTGCTCGCTCGGTTCGCATTGAACTCGAAACTCAACTCAAATACGAAAAGCAGTTCCGCAATCTCCAACTCCAGCAGGCTCGCCTTCACCGCATACGCGAGAAAGACTTGGCCGAGTTGCGCCTCACTCAGGAAGACCGCAAAACCGAGCGTGCCGCTCTTCTCACCAGCGCCCACCGCCTCTTTCACGAAACCAAAGCAAATGGGCAGCCCTTCCACCCTGCCGATTATGGCTTCGAATTTTCAATGGCTGAAATCACCCATAATCCGCAAATCCCACGCCCGGCGTCGTTCTACATCCACAAACTTTTTCAACCCTCCACCTCCAGCTGTTGAAACGCATCATCATGGCTTGCGACAATCAGAGTGCGCCCCAGCTCAACTCCGGTTGCAGGGGCATATCGCAAGCCTCGGTCGCACGAACCGCCGGCTCACGCCTCTGGCACTATTGCCGGGTTAGCGGCTCAAACAGTTACACTTGCGTAACGTCTAAATCGCTATGGGCGTCTACGTGTCACATCGCTGCAAACTGGGGATCAAATTGGGAAGGGGTAATGATTGAAGCCGCTCGAAACGTTGGAAGATTCGCATCTAGACGAACCGCGCCGTAATAGCCCAAATCGCTTTCCGGATCTGGACGGAGATGGCCGTAGCGGTGCCCGCTACTGGTGGGTCTGGGTCCTGGTTTTTGCCGCCATTGGTTATGGCTGCTACCGGCTGTATACATTTGAAAGCGGGAAAAAAGCGGAGATGGCCAAGAAAGGCGCCAGTGCCTTGCGTCCTCGCTCCATCCCCATTTCCGCAGGAGTGGCCCGGGAAGGCAACGTTCCGGTCTACCTGCAAGGGCTGGGCAACGTGACAGCCTTCAACACCGTTACGGTCAAGACTCGCGTCGATGGCCAGCTCACTAACGTCACCTTCCATGAAGGCCAATTTGTCAATAAAGGTCAATTGCTGGCCGAGGTAGATCCGCGTCCATACCAAGTAGCACTCGATCAAGCCAACGGCGCTCTGGCCCAAGCTAACGGCACTCTCGAAAAAGATCAAGCTGCGCTTCGAGACGCACAAGCCAACTATCAGCGCTATCAGGAACTCTTTAAATCACAGATCATTGCCAAGCAGCAACTCGATACCCAGCTGGCCACCGCCGACCAGATACGCGGCACCATCATCGCCGACCAAGCCGCTATCGCCGGAGCACAGGCCAATATCAACAGCGCCAAGCTGAACCTCACCTACACCCGGATCATTGCGCCACTCAGCGGACGCATTGGCCTTCGCCTGGTAGACACCGGCAATATGATCCATGCTGCCGATCCCACTGGCCTCGCAGTTATTACCCAGCTTCAACCCATTGCCGTGCTCTTCAGCATCCCGGAAGAAGAACTGCCGCCCGTACTAGCCAAGCTGCGCAACAATGCCAAGCTCCCTACAGCCGCCTTTGATCGCGAACAGTCCAAGAAGCTGGCCGATGGCACGCTTCTCACCGTCGATAACCAGATCGATGCCACCACCGGCACCTCGCGCCTTAAAGCCGTCTTTCCCAACTCCGATTACGCGCTCTTCCCCAATCAGTTCGTCAATGTCCGCCTCTCCCTTGACACAGAGCGCAACCAGGTCATCGTGCCCAATGTGGCCATCCAGCGCGGCCCCACCGGCACTTTCGTCTACCTGGTCAACGCTGATTCAACTGTCAGCATTCGTCCTGTCAAACTCGGCATGGTTAGCGGTCCCGACATCGCCATTGCCGACGGCCTGCAGCCCGGGGAAAAGGTGGTCACCGATGGAGCTGAAAAACTAACCGAAGGCATGAAGGTTACCGTGCATATGGCAAACGCTCCGGCCTCTCCGGCAAGGCCCGAGCGACCCGGTCGAAGAAACCTGCAATGATGAATCCGTCCCGACCCTTCATCCTCCGGCCGGTTGCTACGTCGCTCTTGATGGCCGGCATCCTCATTGCTGGAGGCCTTGCCTATAAACAGCTGCCCGTCTCGGCTCTGCCCGAGGTCGATTACCCTACCATCCAGTGCGTCACTGCCTATCCAGGCGCAAGTCCCGACGTGATGGCTTCCTCTGTCACGGCGCCACTTGAACGAACCTTCGGCCAAGTTCCCGGCTTGAAGCAGATGACCTCCACCAGCTCGTTCGGCAGCTCCATCATCACGCTCCAATTCGATCTGGATCTCAATATCGATATCGCCGAACAGCAGGTGCAAGCCTCCATCAACGCTGCCGGCACCTATCTGCCTCCCGACCTTCCTAACCCGCCGATTTATAGCAAGGTCAACCCGGCCGACGCGCCCATCCTTACGCTTGCGCTTAGCTCGAAAACGGTCTCTCTGACCAAAGTCGAAGACCTCGCCGACACCACGCTCTCCCAAAAAATTTCGCAGTTGCCCGGTGTCGGCCTCGTCACCATCAGCGGCGGTCAGAAGCCGGCGGTGCGCATTCGCGTGAATCCTACTGCTTTGGCTGCTTACGGCCTCAGCCTGGAAGATCTGCGCACTGCGCTAAACCAGACCAACCTCAATCAGGCTAAAGGTAACTTCGACGGCCTGCGTCAGGCTTACACCATCGGTGCCAACGACCAGATTCTGAGTAGTTCCGGCTATAAACCGGTCATCGTCGCTTATAAGAATGGCGCGCCTATACGCCTTCAGGACGTCGCCGCCATTGTCGACGGCTCTGAGAACACTCGCCTGGCTGCTTGGATGAACTCCACACCAGCCGTCATTGTGAACATCCAGCGTCAACCTGGCGCGAACATCATCTCCGTCGTCGATCGCGTGAAAACCTTACTTCCCCAGTTACGTGCCTCCATGCCGGCGGCTGTCGATGTGCAAGTGCTGACTGACCGCACCACCACTATCCGCGCTTCTGTAGCCGATGTTCAATTCGAGCTTCTGCTCACCATCGCGCTGGTTGTGATGGTCATCTTCTTATTCCTGCGCAATCTGGCTGCCACCGTTATTCCCAGCGTTGCTGTACCCCTGTCGCTTGTCGGCACCTTCGGCATCATGTATCTGCTCGGCTACAGCCTGAATAACCTCACGCTCATGGCCCTCACCATCTCGACCGGTTTCGTCGTGGACGACGCCATTGTCATGATCGAGAACATTTCGCGCTATCTCGAAGAAGGCCACGGGCCCCTGGAAGCCGCGCTCGAAGGCTCGGCGCAGATTGGCTTCACCATCGTCTCTCTAACTGTTTCGCTCATCGCGGTCCTCATCCCACTTCTTTTCATGGGCGACATCGTGGGCCGGCTCTTTCGCGAGTTCGCCATCACCCTTGCCATCACCATCCTGGTCTCAGCCCTGGTCTCCCTCACGCTCACGCCGATGATGTGTGCCAAGCTTCTGAAGCACAAGCCCGATTCTCAGCAGAACTGGTTCTATCGCAGCTCAGAGCGCCTGTTCGAACGCATCATCGCCTCGTACGGCAGCACGCTGCAGTGGGTCTTGCGCCATCAGCCGCTCACGCTATTAGTCACCGTAGCAACGCTGGTCGGCACCATTCTTCTCTTTATCGCTGTCCCTAAAGGCTTCTTCCCTGTGCAGGATACTGGCGTCATTCTCGGCATCTCCGAAGCGCCCGAAACCGTCTCGTTTGCCGCCATGGCCCGTCGCCAGCAGGCGCTTTCTAATGTCATCCTGCAAGACCCAGGAGTTCAGAGCCTCAGCTCGTTTATCGGTATCGATGGCGTCAATACGACCCTGAACAGCGGTCGAATCCAGATCAATCTCAAGCCGCTCGAAGAGCGCCGCGATAATGCCGAGCAGATTATCCGCCGCCTGCAAACCAAGCTCGCCGGTGTCGAGGACATTACCCTGTTCATGCAGCCGGTGCAGGATCTTACCGTGGAAGACCGCGTCAGCCGCACCCAGTATCAGTACACGATGGAAGATGCCGATGCCAAGGAGCTCAACACTTGGACCAACCGCCTCGTCTCAAAGCTCAAAACAATTCCAACCCTGCGTGATGTCGCCACCGATCAGCAGAACAATGGCCTTGAAACTCTGCTCGTCATCGATCGTGACAATGCCTCACGCCTCGGCATCAGCATGCAGCAGATTGACGATACGCTCTACGATGCTTTTGGCCAACGCTTGGTCTCCACCATGTTCACGCAGCTGAATCAATATCACGTCGTCATGGAAGTCGAGCCCGGCTTTCGCCGCAATCCCGATTCGCTCGACGATGTCTATGTCCGCTCCAACTCAGGCACCCAAGTCCCGCTCAGCACGGTCAGCCGCTTTGAAGTGCAAACCACGCCGCTGACCGTCAATCATCAGGGCCAGTTTCCCGTGGTCACCATCTCTTTCAACCTGCCCGCCAATGAGTCCCTGGGCAATGGCGTAAAGGCTATCAAATCCGCCGAAGCTGAGATCGGCCTGCCGGCCAGCATCCATACATCTTTCCAAGGCACTGCTGCCGCTTTCCAGAACTCGCTGTCTAATCAGGCTTACCTCATCATTGCCGCGCTGGTAGTCGTTTACATCGTTCTCGGCGTCCTGTATGAGAGCTACATTCATCCGATTACGATTCTGTCAACGCTTCCTTCCGCCGGTATTGGAGCCATTCTAGCCCTCTACATCTGTCATACCGACTTCTCTGTTGTCGCTCTGATCGGCATCATCCTGCTGATCGGCATCGTCAAGAAGAACGCCATCATGATGATCGATTTCGCCCTGGAAGCCGAACGCTACGGTGGCAAGTCGCCACGTGAAGCTATCTACCAGGCTTGCCTGCTCCGATTCCGCCCCATCATGATGACCACCATGGCCGCCCTATTCGGCGGACTGCCGCTCGCCTTAGGTACTGGCGTAGGCTCCGAACTTCGTAGGCCTCTTGGTATCACCATCGTTGGCGGATTGATCGTCAGCCAGATGCTCACGCTCTACACTACGCCCGTCGTCTATTTGTTCTTCGATCGCTTGGCCTCCCGAATCAGCCGCAGGGCGCCTGTTGCCCTTGGCGCCCATCAATCCTTCCCTGAGCCGGTCGCTGGCGATTAGTCCGCTGGAACAACCATGAATCTATCCGCGCCCTTCATCAAGCGTCCTGTCGCAACATCGCTGCTCACCGCAGCCCTCGCGCTCTCTGGCGTCCTCGCGTTTCGCCTGCTGCCCGTTGCGCCCCTCCCCGAAGTAGACTTCCCAACCATTCAGGTAACCGCCAATCTGCCCGGCGCCAGTCCTGAGACCATGGCTTCTGCCGTTGCCACCCCGCTTGAGCGCCAGTTCGGCCGTATCGCGGGCATCACCGAGATGACCTCTTCCAGCCAGCTGAGCAGCACTGGCATCACTCTTCAATTTGATCTTGACCGCGATATCAATGCAGCCGGGCGGGATGTCCAAGCCGCTATCAACGCAGCGCGCGGCCAGCTCCCTCCCGACTTGCCCAGCAATCCCGGCTATTGGAAGGTTAACCCCTCAGACGCTCCCATCCTCATGCTGTCGATGGAGTCCGATGTCTACGATAAGCCGCACATGTTCGACATTGCCGATTCCATCTTGTCGCAGAAAATCTCCCAGATCGACGGCGTTGGCCAAGTGCATATCTGGGGCAGTTCGCGCCCAGCTGTACGCGTCCAGGTCAATCCCACCGTGATGAACAATCTCGGCATTGGCATCACCGATGTCTCTGCCGCCTTGCAAGCAGCAAACGCCCACCAGGCAAAGGGCGACCTCGCCAATGGCGAACGTCGCTGGCTGCTTAACACTACCGATGAGCTTTTTCATGCCGACGAGTATCGAAGCCTCTTGGTCGCCTATCGCAATGGTGCGGCGGTGCGGCTCGGCGACATCGCAAACGTCATTGATTCCGTTGCTGATACCCGCAATGAAGGCTTGGAAAACGGCAAACCATCCGTCATCGCAGCCATTTCCAGACAGCCGGGAGCCAACATCATCGCCGCTGTAGATCGCGTGCGTGCGATGTTGCCCCTGCTAAGCGCTTCCCTGCCCCCCGCCATTCATCTGCGCGTTGCCCAGGACCGTACCGCAACCATTCGAGCCTCGGTGCGCGACGTCGAGGGCACACTCATCATTTCCATTATCTTGGTCATCCTGGTCGTCTTCGTTTTCCTCCGGAGCGTTTGGGCCACCATCATCCCCGGCACTGCCGTTCCGCTCTCTTTGCTCGGAACTTTCGGTGCCATGTACCTGCTTGGCTACACGCTCGACAACCTCTCGCTGATGGCGCTTACCGTCTCCACCGGCTTCGTTGTCGATGACGCCATCGTCGTCATTGAGAACATCTCCCGGTACTTGGAAGAAGGCATACCGCCAGTCAAAGCAGCCCTGCGAGGCGCCCAGGAAATCGGCTTCACCGTGCTTTCCATGAGCATCTCCCTAATCGCTGTCTTCATCCCCATCCTGCTCATGGGCGGCATCGTCGGACGCTTGTTTCGCGAGTTTGCTGTCACCCTCGCCGTTGCTATTGGCATCTCGCTCCTGGTCTCACTTACCACCACACCCATGATGTGCGCTCTGTTTCTCAAGCCGCACCGCAAAGATCAGCGCCACAATTTTCTGTACCGTCTGAGTGAGCGTGGCTTCGATCTCCTGACCCGCGCCTACGGCTCCAGTCTTGCCGGCGTGCTGCGCCATCCTCAACTGACGTTGATGATCACCCTGGTGGCTTGCGGCATCACTGTCTACCTGTACATCATCGTGCCGAAAGGCTTCTTCCCCCAGCAGGACACCGGCCGCATTGGCGGGGCACTCGTCGCCGACCAGGACATCTCCTTTGCTGCCATGCGCGACAAAATGCATCAGATGATGGCCATTGTCATGAAAGACCCGGCCATTGCCGACGTCAATGGCTTTACCGGTGGCGGCACCCTCAACGTCGCCATGATGCGAGCACAGCTTAAGCCGCTTTCTGAACGCAAAGTGACCTCCGATGCGGTCATCGCCCGCCTTCGTGGCAAGCTCGCGCGCGTTCCCGGCGCGACACTCTACATGCAAACCGATCAGGACTTCCGCGTTGGTGGCCGTGGCGGCAACTCGCAATACCAGTACACCCTGCAAGCCGACAACTTGAGAGATCTTTACGAATGGTCGCCCAAACTGCTGGCTAAGTTGAAGTCGCTTCCGCAGATCCTCGATGCAAACAGCGACCTGCAGGTGCACGGACTCACCACTCAAATAGTGATCGACCGCAACACCGCCGCCCGTCTTGGCGTCAGTCCCTTTCTTATTGACACATCCCTCTACAGCGCCTTTGGCCAGCGTCAGGTGTCCACCATGTACACCGGGATCAATCAGTATCACGTAGTTCTTGAGGTTCTTCCCGAGTTTCAGCAGGATCCTCAATCTCTAAAGCAGATCTACGTTCGCTCCAATAACGGAACGGAAATTCCAATCTCTAATTTCACGACGGTCAAAACAGAACTAAGCTCTCTGACCGTCAACCACCAAGGCCCGTTCCCTTCCACCACACTTTCTTTCGCTTTGGCGCCAGGAACTGCTCTTAGCGACGCTGTGAAAGTTGTCCAGGATGCCGAAGACGATATTCGGATGCCGGCCAGCATCCATGGCGCATTTGCTGGCACCGCCAAAGCGTTCCAGGCCTCGCTTGCCAGCCAGCCGTTGCTCATTTTGGCGGCATTGCTCACCGTCTACATCGTGCTCGGCGTCCTGTACGAAAGCTACATTCACCCCATTACGATTCTCTCGACAATTCCTTCCGCTGGCGTCGGCGCGCTGCTGGCACTGATTATCTGCGGAACCGACCTCACCGTTATCGCGCTCATCGGCATCATCCTCCTGATCGGCATTGTGAAGAAGAACGCCATCATGATGATTGATTTCGCGCTGGAGGCCGAGCGTAAAGGCGGTCTCGATTCCAAGCACGCCATTTATCAGGCCTGCCTGCTGCGCTTCCGGCCCATTATGATGACCACTGCTGCGGCCTTACTGGGCGGCCTCCCGCTTGCCCTTGGCACAGGCACTGGCTCCGAGTTGCGCAAACCTCTTGGAATCACCATCGTTGGCGGGCTGCTTGTCAGCCAGGTGCTAACGCTCTACACCACGCCGGTTGTCTATTTGTATCTCGCTAAGCTGCAAGCCTGGTTCGGCCGCACCCGGCAAACCACTCCCCGGCTCCAGGCCATCCTCACTGATCCTGCTTAAGAGAAAGTCTAAGATTTTGCGTCCGATTCATCCACTAACCAAGCAGGCTAACCTTGTCTGGCGCATGAATACCTGCTTACTCTGTACTTTCAAAGAAAACTGCGGACAGAGTTCCGTAGTGCTGTACCCAGTTACGCCCATCGTCAAAGATATTTTGATCCGTGCTCTGTGGGATGCGAAGCTCGGCCACCGCTTGGAGCGCGACATGGTCTGTCTTGATCCGGCCATCACCGATGACCAGCTTGCAGCCGGCATCAAGCCACGCCTGAGCGAGTTTGAGATGCGGGATATTCGCATCACTCGTTCCCGCAATGCCGAAATGATGAATGCTTCCAGCTTGGCAAGCTGGATGAACCAATCAGATACATCGTGGTTCGACCGCGCGCTGGAGGCCAACTGCTTCACCTCTCATTTCCAACCGATCGTTAACTATCGTGGCGGCGGTGTACACGGGCATGAATGTCTCATTCGTCTCCAGATGGAACGGCCTTACAGCGGTGGCGAAATCATCAATGCTGCTGTTTCACGCGGGCGCATCCATGTCTTTGACTCATATACACGGCAGCTCAGCGTTCGGCTCGCCGGCGCTCAACATACGCCCGGCTCCAAAGTCTTCATCAATTTCATGCCGTCGTCTATCTACGATCCGGCCTTCTGCATGAAGTCAACGCTGGATGCAATGAGTCGTACTGATCTGACTCCGGAAGACATCGTTTTCGAAGTGGTCGAGTCAGAGGCCATCACCGACGTTAACCACTTGAAAAAGATCTGCGCCTACTATCGCGAACACGGCTTCAGCTTCGCGCTCGATGACGTTGGCACCGGCTCCAATTCTCTGCAAATGGTGTGCGACCTGCAACCGCACTACATGAAGATCGACAAGTCCTTAATCTCAGGCATCGGCAATCCCATGTATCGATCAGCGATACAGAAGCTGGTCGATCTCGGAAACGAGTTCGGCGCTCGCGTGATTGCTGAAGGAATCGAAACCCGGGAATCTGCCGAAGTGTGTCTTAACCTCGGCATCGAGCTGATGCAGGGTTACTACTTTGCCAAGCCCTCACCGTCCATGATCACTACTGCGAGTCAGCTGCGTAATCTGGCCCGGCAAGTTGGTTCTTCGCTTACTGTCATCGGAGAGCCCTCGTTGGCAGCAGCTACGCTCCGATAATCTGTCCGTCTCGCATCGTCACTGTCCGGTCGGCAAAGGCAGCCGCCTCCGGATTATGCGTAATCATCAGGATCGTCTGGCCGCTCCGCTTGTTTAGATCCCGCAGTATGTTTAGAACAGCATCGGAGTTGGCCGTATCCAGATTGCCAGTCGGTTCATCGGCCAGCAGTATTGCCGGTTGATTCACTAACGCCCTCGCAATGGCGACCCGCTGCTGCTCGCCACCGGAAAGCGCGCGCGGCCTGTGATGCAGGCGATTCCGAATGCCTAGAAGCTCCAGCGTCGTTTGGAAATCGGCCGGCTCCGCTTCGTTGCCCGCCAGCGACCGCGCAATCCGAATGTTGTCAGCCGCGGTGAGTGTAGGCAGCAAGTTGTACTTCTGGAAGACGAACCCGACCTTCTTCTGCCGCAACTCCGTTCGCTCGTTTTCACTTAGCTTCCGAAGATCAACGCCGTCTATCAATACTTCGCCCGCAGTCGGCGGAGCCAATCCACCTAGGATATGAAACAGCGTCGACTTGCCTGAACCAGACGGCCCGATCACCGCCAGAAACTCACCTCGGGGCACGCTGAGGTCAACGCCTCGCAAGGCATGCACATCCACTTCGCCAAGCCGGTATGTCTTCTGTAGCTTTGAGACTTGGATGATCGTGCCGCCGCTACTCATACGACAGCGCCTCGATTGCGTCCTGCCGGGCAGCTTTCAAGCCAGGGTAAATCGCACCGAGCAAGGCTCCCACCAATGCGATTCCGCCGGCAATCGGCCACCAGTCCGGGACCGTAACTACCTGGAGCGAGGCCGGCATAATCCCCATGATCAGCCCCTTAGCTCCGAACGAAAGAATGATGCCGATCAAACAGCCCACCAGGGCGAGCACGATGGATTCGCGCACAAGCATATCGAGTATGGTGAACGGTTTCGCGCCCAACGCTTTCAAGATGCCCAACTCGCGCGTGCGCTCCACGACCGCTGTATACATGGACAGGAACACAACCAGAAAACCGACAAACACCGCCAAGCCGGTAACGACGTAGATAAACGAACGCAGTTGAGGCAGATTGCTGATGCTGAACTGGCTGAGAAAAGCCTCCGCTGAGATAGCGGTCAGATTACCTTCAAGTTTCTTGTTCAGACGCTTAACTTCAGCATCGGTGACAGCAGGGTCATCCAGCTTGACAAAGATCTGAGAGATGCGTGCCGGTGACGCATTTGCCGTCAGCTCTTGAAGTGTCTTTAGCTGAACAACAAGCCGACCCAACACACCGCCGTCCATGATTCCGGTGACCCGCCAATTATGATTGAGCAGCTTATAATTCTGTCCAACGTGGATCTTATGTTGCTGAGCGTAGTACTCATCTACGAGAAGATCGTTCGGCTCTGACGGAGGCTGGCCCTTTTCTAATCGAAAACCGCCGCTCATCTGAACAAACGGAGCAATGTCAACGCCGTTAACAGCCGTAAGCAGCTCGCCCGGAACCGGAATAATCAACCCGCCAACGGCAAGCTTGACGTGCGGCTCCTTTTGCACAAACTGGACGAACTTGGCATCAATCTGGCCAGCGGAAAACGAAAGCGTTGCTCCCGGCTTTAAGAAGATATCGGCACCCGTCCCTTTAGCTCGACGAGCATTATCCTGCAGCATGCCCCGGCTGAGTCCGATAAGAGTGAGAATCAACATCACCTGGACGCCAACAACCAATGCGCAAAGCAAAGTGCGCACCAGACGGTACTTGATGTTTTCGATTACGAGCTTGTTAATCATTTATGTCGAAACCTGCATCGTTGGAACCGGCGTCACTGCTGAGTTGCCAGGAAATCTTTCGCAACGCGCTGAACGGGCTGATGGTCAACGTCAATGCGGCGGTTCAGCATCCGCATAGTTTCGTCGTTGATGTGATTGGAAAGCATGGTCAACGCAAGTTCAATCGCAGGCTGCTGCTCTATGGCAGAGCGACGGACAACGTAGCAAGCACTATACGGCGGGAACGTATGTTTATCGTCGGCAAGCACCGCAAAGCGGTTATCGGTAAGCAGCGAGTCAGTTGAGTTCGCCGCAATCATATCGATGTTGCGCTGCCGTAAAGCTTGATAGAGCAAGCCCAGATCCATGCTCTGCGGAGTGCCTTGCCAGTGCAGATCGTAGTTCTTATCAAGTTTGCGAAGCCCATCCGGTCGAGTCAGAAATTCATAGCCGATGCCAAGCCGCCAAGCACGGCTGTGCGCTGAAGAAAGATCCGGCGTGGTCAACTGTTTTGCATCCTGCGCTCTCACTACCATCGCAAATGTATCGTTGAATCCAAGAGGCGGCAACCAGATAAGGCCGAAGCGCTCGATATATTGAGCCTTCACATCGAGATAAGCGCGGGCCGGATCTGTCGGAATTTGCGTCTTCAAAACGACGCTGCTCGCCGTGCCGGTGTACTCGGGGTAAATGTCAATCTCGCCCTTGCGAATGGCTTCGTGGGTAAGCAGAGTTCCTCCAAGATCGAGCCTGCGCAAAACCTTGACGTGGAGTTTGCGTTCAATCTGTTGAGCGGCAATCTCGCCCAGCACCAGTTGTTCAGTGAAGTTCTTTGAGCCGACAACGATTTCGCCTGAGCGTGAACAGGAGCACACCGCAAGGCAAGCGAGAGCAATGGCCGCAAGCTTCCTCATATTCGTCGGAGCTTCCGTTCGACCACTGTCATTCCTGCATCGACGGCAAGCGCCATAACTGCAGCTGGTATCGCCCCAGCCAGGATCTGAAGCGTATCCACCGAAGCTACGCCTCGAAAGATGAGTACGCCCAGACCGCCCCCACCGATCACGGCAGCAATCACTGCGGTGCCGATGTTTGTCACCAGCGCAATACGGATTCCCGCAATGATCGTGGGCGCAGCCAGCGGCAGTTCCACCAGACGTAGTAGCTGCCCGTCCGTCATCCCCATGGCAACGGCAGCCTCGCGCACCGGTTGATCAACGGACGTAATTCCCACAACTGTGTTCCGCAGAATGGGCAGCAGCGAATACAGAACCAAACTGATGATAGCCGTGTGGGCGCCAATGCCTCCAAGGAACGGCACAGGAAGCAGAAAGCCAAACAGTGCAAGGCTGGGTACCGTTTGAAAGATGTTGGCCACAGTGATGGAAGCGCGACGCAGGCGAGGTCGCCGCGTACCCAGGATGCCCAGACCGACGCCGATAACGATCGCGAAAAACGACGACACGCCAACCAGAAACAGATGCTCGCCAGTAAGCTGGACAATGTCTTGCAACAGGCTCTGAAGAACAACTGAATCCAAACTCTGTCCTATGGCTTAACCGGCGGTTTGTCGTGCTGCGTATCTTGCGCGTCAACAGCATAGAGGTGGCAGCTGTCCACATCTTCGCGGAATCGAAACCTGGGGTGAAAGAAAAGAGCAGCGCGCACATCGCCGTTCCCTTCGGCAGATTTTTCCAGCCACGTCCCATCCGCCTCGCGTCGCTCAATCAGTTTCAGTTCGAAGCCCTTATGCAGGCTGGCAACCAGACCACCTCCAATGCGAACATCGCGGTCAGTGCGGATCTGCAGTTCGACAGGTGTTCCGCTTTCTTCATCAATCCAGATGCGGCCGCTAAGCGCCTGGGCGAGCCGCTCCTCCGCCTTATGCGGTTGGAAATTCGGGTCACCTGACATATCGAAAGCAATTGTGTCACGACCCCAGCGGCTTTCGCGGCGGCCATTACTCAATCTTTGGGCACGCAGGAACATTTCAGTCTGGCGTGACTTAGAATCTTCTTTCTTTGCTGCCTCTGCGCGGTCGCTATACTGCCTGACTTGCTTATCGGCTTTCTCCTGCTCACGCTTTGCATCAACGCCGGTAAGATCCTTGCCATTGCGCGCCAGGACGTGATCGATCTGGACGCCGTTCACAAAGAACCGCTCAGATCGGCGAGAGGAGTGCTTCTTCATTGACCCATCGTCGTTCAGTTCGTCATAGTATCCGTGAACGCTGCAGGAGTATCGCTCCAGTGACTGCTGAGCCTTCCGCATACTGGCAAGCGCACGCGCTTTCAACTGCCCCGGATTTGGAATGGGTGCATCGTTGGCAAGAGTTTTACCCATGCCACCAAAGGCGGCAAGTATCCCAAGGAGAAGGAAAGGTAGTCTTGTCATGCGTTGCGAGCAGCGATCACTTCTGGAGCCAGAGTGCTTCGGAAGGCAGCGGCGGTCGGGGTATTTACTCTGAAAAACTCGGCGGGTGTCGTCAGGACTTCCAACTTGCCATCGCTGAGCACGGCAATACGCGTGCCAATGGCCAATGCTTCTGCAATGTCGTGAGTGACAAACACCGAAGCAACTTGATACTGATCCCGAAGTTGCAGGAACTGCTGCTGCATATCGTGCCTGGTGATCGGGTCGAGAGCACCGAAGGGTTCATCAAAAAGGAGCAGCGCAGGCGAAGCAGCCAAGGCCCGGGCAACAGCGACCCGCTGCCGCTGACCTCCGGATAGCTCTTGCGGGTAGCGCCCGCGAATAGACTCGTAGCTGAGGCCAACTTGATTAAGAAGCTCACGGGCACGCTCCTTCCGACGCTCAAGGGGCCACTCCAAGAGCCGCGGCATGAGCGACACATTCTGTTCGACAGTCCAATGCGGCATCAAACCAAACTCCTGGATCACATAGCCGATCTGTCGCCGAAGCGCTATCGGGTCCACTTTCCTGTTGTCCTGCCCGTCCAGTAAGATGCTGCCCGAAGAAGGTTCCAGCAGGCGATTGATGAGCCGAAGCGCCGTAGTCTTGCCGGAACCGCTACGGCCCAACAGGACCAGAGTCTCTCCCCGTTCCACTTCGAGGCTTAAACCCTGAAGCACGACATGTCCGCTTGCCGAGTAGCCAATATCACGGAACTCTAGATACGCCAGGAAGTCTCCACAATACCGGCTCTTGGAATTATTGTACGGGAAATAGTAGGAGGTAAGCAGATCTGACAGGCAAGCGTGAAATTCTCTGCTATTTTATAGCTTTCGGGGCCACTTGATTAATTGGATGGCCCGCCTTCCGCATGCCCTATCAGATTCAACCACTTCGCGAGTTTCTCGTCCATCCTTCGCTTCCGCCCTCACTTAGCCGACTATCCGAATTAGGATACAACCTGCTTTGGAGCTGGGATCATTCGATTCGGGCGTTATTCCGGCGTTTGGATCCGTTGCTGTGGAAAGAGTTGAACCATAACCCTATCGCGCTATTAGGCCGTGTCTCGCAGGAAAAGCTGGACAAGGCAGCCAACGATCCCCGTTTTACTTCGTTGTATCGACGCGCTTGTGAACTTCATGACAACTACCTGCATGTCGCTCCAAGGAACGAGGCCACCCCTCGGATTGCATATTTTTCGATGGAGTACGGTCTGCTCGATTGCATGCAGATCTATTCAGGCGGCTTAGGGCTGTTGTCGGGCGATCACATGAAGGCCGCCAGCGATAGCGATTTTGCCCTTGATGGCGTAGGGCTTCTTTATCAGCGCGGCTATTTTCAACAGGCTCTCAATCCCGATGGTTGGCAGCAGGAGCGCCAGCCTATCAACGACTTCTACACTCTTCCTGTACGGCCATGCGAAGGCCCGAATGGGGGCGACGTGATCGTCAGTGTCACTCTTCCCGCAGGTGAAGTGTTCATCAAGGTTTGGCACATCGATATTGGCCGGGTGAAGCTTTATCTGCTGGATACCAACATTCCTCAGAACACCTCGCAGGACCACCGCGATATCACCGATCAGTTGTACGGCGGCGATACACATAAGCGAATCAAGCAGGAAATCGTATTAGGCATCGGTGGCTTGCGGGCACTGCGAGCGTTAAACATTCAGCCGACCGTGCACCACATGAACGAGGGCCATTCGGCGTTCCAGGCTTTGGAGCGGGTGCGGTTGTTGATGGCCGAGCATGGCTTGGCTTTCGACCAAGCTCTGGAAGCCACACGACTCAGCAACGTCTTCACAACTCACACCTCCGTACCGGCAGGCATCGACCTTTTTGATAGCGGGCTGGTGTATGAATACTTCGCCCGATATTGCGAAGCTGCACAAATTCCGTTTGACAAGATGTTGGCGTTGGGGCGCAACAAGCTCAGTGATCCCTCCGAGCGGTTTTCAATGGCGGTCTTCGCGCTGAAGACCTCAGCCTTTCGCAACGCAGTCAGCCTGCTGCATCGCTGCGTTTCGCAGGAGATGTTCCAGGATCTGTGGCCGCGATTGCCGGTAAATGAGATTCCGATTACGTCCGTCACCAACGGTGTACATTCGCCGACCTGGATCAACGGAGACCTGGCAGGCTTGTACGACCAGTATCTTCAGCCTGACTGGCGCGACCGGTTGGAAGACACAAAGATGTGGGAACTGGTCCACGAGATACCGGGTCAGGAATTATGGGAAATGCACCGCAAGCGCAAGCGGCGCATGGTGGCCTATGTGCGGGAGCGCGCCGTTACTGCTGCCACCGAGCGTAAGGCGTCGGCAGCTGAAGTGCGACGAATGCAGGAGGTGCTTGATCCAGACGTATTGACTCTGGGATTTGCGCGGCGCTTCGCGACATACAAGCGCGCCACCTTGCTGTTCCGCGATGTGGCCCGATTGAAGCGGCTGCTAAATAATCCAAAGATGCCGGTCCAGATTGTGATTGCTGGAAAGGCACATCCCAAGGACAATGAGGGCAAGACGCTCATACGAGAGATCGTGAGCTTGTCGCGTGATCCTGAACTGGCCAAACGGCTGATCTTTGTTGAAGACTACAGCATTCAGGTTGCGCGCGAGATGGTGCAAGGAGTGGATTTGTGGGTCAACAATCCGCGCCGTGGTGAAGAGGCGTGCGGCACCAGCGGCATGAAGGCCAGCATGAACGGCGTACTGAATTTCAGCGTGCTCGATGGCTGGTTCGACGAGGCATACGAGAAGTCGGCGGGTTGGGCTATCGGCGACCGTGTTCCTTTTTCAGAAGATCAGAACGACTTGCATGCCAGCGGGATCTACTCAACTCTTGAGAACGACATTGTTCCGCTTTACTATGCAGCATCTGAACAGGAGATACCGGCTGAGTGGGTGAGGCGTATGAAAACGTGCATCGCCAATATCACGCCCTGGTTCAGTTGTGGGCGCATGGTGGCTGAGTACATGTCAGATCTGTATCAACCGGCGCACAAACTCTGGAAGCAGATTTCGGCTAATCAGTTTGAAGAAGCACGGCAAAAGAGCATTTGGGATAGCCGCGTCCATCAAAACTGGAATGCGGTGCGCTTTGTTCAAGTTGGCGGACATGGGGAGGAACAGATTCAGAGCGGCGCGGCTGTTCCCTTGAACGCCACCGTTGACTTGGCCGGTTTGAAATCGGACGACGTACGCGTGGAAGCGGTGATCGGACAAGTAGGGATCAATGGACAGTTGCAGCATACGTTCGTTCTCCCGCTGAAAGCCGGAGAGCAGAACGGAACGGCTGTTACATTCTCAAATGAATTTAATGTTCAGCAGACTGGGCGGGTGGGATACTCGGTTCGGATTGGGCCAAACCATTTCGATAATCCGCTTACCCGGCCTTGCAACTCACTTTTGAAGTGGGTTTCGGAATAAAATAGTACTAATTGGTTCGAGTGGTGAGAAGAAAAGGAGATGTACCACTAGCGCCGTGTTCGTTAATTGTGGTACATCTCTAGCAGAGGCAGGCAGGTTCTGCTCAGTCGTCTCACCGGTCTATCAAACCTGCTCTCATACTCGAGACGCCAGCGTATAAATTTCTTTTTACAACCAACACTGGTGATGCACTTAACGTACGTCGAACCCCGCGAACAGGCAGCAACAGTTGCTTTTTCGACTGAGTGTCGACGATTGAAGGAGCCGATCAACGACTATGGACGGCGATCGCAAGTACAAACAGCAAGGCTATCAGGACTCCGGGCGCAGGTTTGAATCAAACAATTTTGACCGCTCGCGTGCACAAGGTCCGAGACCTCCGCTTGATATTACAGGCCCCCGGCTTCCCCGGTTGGTGCAAAGTGTAACGGCAACACGCTGTTTCAACTGTGCCACCACATTGATGCCGGACATTGCAGCCGACACGGTGTGCCCGAAATGTAAGGCTGAGTTGCACTGCTGTAAGCAATGTGTTCACTTTGACTCTTCCACCCGCTTTCAATGTCTGAAGCCGATCTCAGCAAGACTTGTGGCGAAAGATCGCGCCAACGCGTGCGAGTACTTCATGCCGAGAGTAACGGTGGCAAAAGACTCCCAGCCTATGGGACCGGTTGAACGCGCGGCAGCGAGTTATCAACCTTCGGACGGAGCGCCGCGATCTGTCAGTGATGCCCGGGCTGCATTCGACAGTCTGTTTAAGAAGTAAAATACTTGTCTTTCGATCTATTCAACTGCGCCTGTCTCAGCGCTGCGCAGATCTTTTTGCATGGCCGCTCCTAGAATCAAAAAGAAAGCACTCAATACCAAGGCCTCTCCACTTCCAAGGCAAGCTGCGATTCCCTGCCTGGTTCTGATTGTGCTGATCTTCATCGTTCTGGCGTTCTTCTTCTTCGCTGGATTTCATTTCACGACGCAAAGCTAAGCGTTAAAAGTCAGGAGAAGTTTTGAGAACAGATGGGCGAACGCCCGATCAACTGAGAGAGACCCGGATTACGCCCGATTACCTAAAAACGGCCGAGGGCTCAGTCCTGATTGAAGTTGGGAATACGCGAGTGCTATGTGCGGCAACGGTGGAAGACTCGACTCCTCCATTTCTCCGCAATACCGGCAAGGGTTGGGTAACAGCCGAGTATGCGATGCTGCCTCGAGCAACGTCGACACGAACGCAACGTGAAGTTTCGAAAGGACGGCAGTCGGGCCGGACGCACGAAATTCAGAGACTGATTGGGCGATCGCTGCGGGCGGTGGTGGACTTGAAGCTCTTGGGTGAACGCAGCATTATTGTGGACTGCGACGTGTTGCAAGCAGATGGCGGCACACGCACTGCTGCTATAACCGGGGCTTATGTAGCGCTCGCAATTGCATTGAACACTCTAGTGAAGTACAAGGTGGTTGCGAAGACACCCTTGCTTGACTCCGTTGCCGCGACTTCGGTTGGTATTGTAGGCGGTGAAGCGATGCTTGATTTAGCTTACGAGGAAGACTCGCGCGCCGATGTGGACATGAACCTGGTGATGACAGGCGCGGGGAAGTTTGTCGAACTTCAGGCCACGTCAGAGCGCGAAGCTTTCGATGACGGACAACTGGAACAGCTCCTGGCGTTGGGCCGAGGTGGAATAACTCAGCTGCATCAACTGCAGCAGCAAACACTGGCTACACGCGTCTGATGCTGGTCTACGCTTGCACCTCGAATGCCGGCAAGCTCAATGAGCTGCTTGCTGCTGTCGAGAAGAGCGGCCAGAGTTCTTTCGATCTAGAAGTACTGCCCGGCCTCTCGTCGCTTGTGCCGCCGGAAGAGACTGGTGCGACGTTCGAAGAGAATGCGGTGCTCAAGGCACGATACTACTCCGGGTTTACGGACGAGGCTGTGCTTTGTGACGATTCGGGCATCGAAGTAGACGCGCTGTATGGTGCGCCGGGTGTGCTGTCAGCTCGCTATGCCGGGCCGGGCGCGAGCGATGAAGATAACAACAACCTTCTCTTGAGCACGCTCAGTAATGCAGCCGTGCGTACGGCTCGGTTCGTCTGTGTTGTAGCGTTGGCGCGATCCGGCGTGGTGCTTCAGACTGCACGCGGTTCGGTAGAGGGCGAAATTCTAGCGATGCCCAGAGGGCAGGGCGGATTCGGCTATGACCCTCTGTTCTGTTATCCGCCGCTACGAAAGTCCTTCGCCGAGCTTGCGCCTAGCGAGAAGCTTGCGGTGAGCCATCGTGGACGGGCCATGAAGGCTTTACTGCGAAGCCTATCGTTGGCTAAAGGCGCGCACATCTGAGAGACAATCGGGCTGGATGTCGGAGGTTTTGAGATGACGGTTCGTGATGCAACGCTGATTTCTAGGGAAAGTTTCTGGGCGATTTTCCGGGGGACTTCAGCGTGTTTATCATCTGCACAGCGCCCGGACTAGAAAGCGCATTAGTGAATTCTATGAACAGCAAGACGACAAAATGCCGATGATTCTGACGATCCGCTCGATTTCAACTGGAGTAGGAGTCTGGTGTAGGTATTGAGACAGAAACGCTCGTACCTGAAGAGCGGCTACTGGCATAGGTAATACTGTGCCAGGTCAACCCGCGACCGAAGAAAGATTCAATCCCCATTACCCGAACCCACGTAGAGCCTCGGAGTTTGCAAGTGTGTCAATGGCTGGCCGTGGTGTCAATATGTCGACCTTGCGCCTTCGTTAGGTTCACGACCCAGTTAAGCAGGGCTTCATAACTTCCTTTGATTCAGATGGCCGCGAGAAGGGAGTCTCCGGGTACGTGGACGCTTTTGAGGCTTGCCGGGGTATCGAGAACAAAGGGCGACGCTGTCCCGGTGTAACGCTCCAGAATCGGCTTGAGGATCGATGGCTATGCTCCTGTTCCAATCTTCGAAGATCAGATCTTAGATTCGGGTAGGTTGTCGTAGAAGGCCTTGACGGGTTCACTCAGTGAAGTCGAAGTCTTTCTCACGCCCTCGGCTCTTAATTCAGCATCGGGGACATATTCGAACGCGAGGTCAACCTCCGAACGTCGCTGACAGCATGATCGCGGCTACGGCCATTGAACATGACCTTACGGTCGTCACTCGAAACGTGAAAGATTTTGATAAGCTCGGCGCCAGAGTTTTGGATCCCTAGGCCAGCTTCAACGCACGGTGATGCAAAAGAGCTGCATCTCCCAAGTCACTCGAGGGCTACGCGCTGGCGGCCGACACCGTTTCTTTCTTCTCAGCAGGCTTGATAATCGCCGAGCGCTCCTCAACCGGTAAGGGGGCTGGCCGAAAACTCTTCAATCGGAAAAATCGGCTGTAGCAGACTCGGCATCGCCATGGTAAAACCACAGTTCCCAGAATCACTTCGAGCGGGTTGCGCCGGTGGGAGCGAGTAACATCCAACGATCCGCACTTCGCGCAGCCTTGTGGGTTACCGAACTGTTTTGGCCCTGCCATTCTTAGTCCAATGTTCTCATAGGCGAGTGGTTTAATTCTTTGTTGGATTCGGCGCAGCCGCCAGTAGTCTTTCGATCGGCTATACTGACGGGAAAAGCACAGTTGACTGCGTCGAAGCGTCAACCTCCAAGCTGTTCACCCCAGGAGTTTCTTCCCCGTTATGTTTGATCTGTTTCGAAGCCGAGAGAAAAGTGTGCGCATCCTGCTCGGTGTGCTGCTCGGCGTAGTGGCTTTAGGCATGCTTGTCTACCTAATTCCGGGCGGTTTTGGTAATGACAATGCGGGCGGTCAAAACGTTGTAGCCTCTGTTGGAAAAGAAAAGATTACCACTGATGATGTCCAGCGGGCACTGCAAGGCATCTCGCGAGGACAGCAGCTGCCGCCCGGTATTCTCGGCATGTATACGCCGATGCTTGTGAATCAGCTGGTTGAAGCGAAAGCGGTTGCATACAAGGCCAAAGAGATGGGCTTGCAGGTCTCCGATCAGGAGCTAGCCGATACCATTCAGAACGAGTTCACGACGCAAGTGGGCAGTAAATTCGATATGGAAACCTACCGGCAAATTCTGTCACAGCAGGGTTTGACGATTCCCGATTTCGAAGCGCGTCAGCGCGAAGGCATGCTGGCGTCGCGTTTGGAAAATCTCGAGCTGCAGTCGATGATTGTTTCCGATGCCGATGCGCGCGCCGAGTACCAGCGCAAAAACGAGAAAGTAGGTCTTCGCTACCTCAGTTTCGAGAGCAAGGACTTCACGAGCAAAGTCAATAAAGATCCTGTCGCGGTAAACGCATATTTCCAGAAGAACCGGGCAGCGTTTCGTACCCCGGAGAAGCGCGATGTGGATCTCCTGGTGGGCAATGCCTCCGACTTTGCGCGCAATGCAACCACCAGCGACGCAGAATTGCAACGAACTTATCAGGACAATCTGGACTCGTATCGCCTGCCTGAGAAGGTCACCGTTCGCCATATCTTGATCAAGACGCAGGGCAAGCCGAAAGAGCAGTGGCCGAGTCTGAAAGCCAAAGCAGAGGATTTGCTGAAGCAGATACGCGCGGGCGGCGATTTCGCGGAATTAGCTAAAAAGAACTCCGAAGATACCGGCTCTGCTGTGAAGGGCGGTGCTCTGGACCCGATTGTGCGCGGCCAAACCGTACCAGCTTTCGAAAAGGCAGCATTTTCGTTGAAACCGGGTGAGTTAAGCAACATTGTTGAGACCGAGTACGGATATCACATTCTCCAAGTAGTCTCCAGGCAGGAAGCACATACGCAGACCTTCGACGAGGTGAAGCCTCAGCTAATTGCCGATGCACAAAAGCAGTTTGGCGCAGAGAGCCTGAAGAAGACAATGGAAGCTGCACGGGCCGAAGTTGCTAAAACGCCGGCTAACGCAGACGCGATCGCCAAGAAATATAATCTTCACTACTCGAAGCTGAATGGGCTGACATCAAATGGCTCGCTACCAGACCTGAATGCACCGGAAGCCATGAACGCGATCTTCGCAGCGCCAAAGGGCAGCGTCACAGATGTAGTCGACTCGGCCAATCAAGGTAAAGCGAGCTTTGCTGTCATTCGGAACATTGAGTCCGCTAAGAATGCCGAGTTTGCAGACGTGCAGGCTGCGGTTATTCAGAAGTACACAAACGATGAGGCGCTCAGGTTGTCGCAGGAGGCAGCCCGAGCGGCGGCGGACCGCGCCCGCAAAGGCGATTCATTGGAGAACATCGGCAAGAGCTACGGTCTGAGCGTTAAGACTGCAGCGCCCTTCACGATGGATGGAGCTGCAGAAGGAATCGGGTCAGGAACGCTGCTGGCAGCGGCGTTTAAGGACAAGATTGGAGATATTGTGGGACCCGTCACAGGCGCCTCTGGTCAAGTTGTTTCTAAGGTTTCAGAGAAGATTCCAGCCGACATGTCACAGTTTGCAAAAAACAAAGATGCGATTGTTCAAAACCTTGCTCAGCAGCGCCAGCAGTTGCAGCAACCTCTGTTTCGGGACAGTATCGTTTCGGAGCTGAAGCGGAGGGGTAAAATCTCCATCTACCAAGACACTCTGAATCGCCTTGTCGGCTCTTATAAGAGTTAGGAACCTGATTGAGCGCACACCTTCTTGAGCTATTCCACAGTCTGACCAATCCGGATCAGCTGATTCACCTACTTTCGACAACGATGAACGGGTGGGTGGGCTACCTGCTTCTCTTCATCATCGTGTTTGCAGAGAGCGGCTTGCTAGTTGGGTTTTTCCTGCCAGGCGATTCGCTGCTCTTCACCGTTGGCATTGTGGCTGGTGCCGGCAAACTCGACACTGGAGTGATTATTGCGCTATTAGCGGCTGCTTCCATCCTGGGGGACGGGTCTGGATTTCTGCTTGGCAGTACCTTGGGCTATCGCCTTTTCGATCGGGCCAACTCTAAAATCTTCAGGCGCGAGTACCTGGATCGTACGCGAGCCTTCTACGAGAAACACGGCGGTAAGACGATCATTTACGCGAAGTTCGTTCCCATCATTCGCACCTTTGCCGCTTTTATTGCTGGCGTCGGTAAGATGCACTACTCCCGCTTCCTTCTGTTCAACATTGTTGGCGGTGTCGGCTGGGTGTCGCTGATGGTGACACTTGGCTCCTTGCTCGGTCATGTTCCGGTTATTCGGCAGAACTTTGAAAAGGTAGTGCTGTTTATTATCTTCATTTCACTGGTTCCAGTGTTCCTGCAGATCTTGAAGAGCCGCAAGGAAGCCGCGAGCGACCGTACGGTTGGAGCCTAAACCAGCTTCAGAACAGGCGGAGTTGGGAATCGGCGACAGGCGGTGGGGGCGCGAAAGACAGATCGCGATGGGCGAATCCAAACTCATTTCGGATGCCATCGACCATTTGAGCTATGCGATCGGGATAGGAGCCCCGTAGATAACTATTGAATTCGTAGCTGGCCTGATAGCGCTTTAGCAGGTGCGGATGCTGGTCGGCTAAGAATGCGAAAAAGACTCGTTTGGCTGCGGGCTTTAGGAATAGAACACCAGCCGCAAAGAATCGCGCGCCTGCTTGCCGGGCCGCTGCCGCTACCTGTTTAAGGTTCGTTTCCGAATCAGTGAGCAGAGGCAATACCGGGCTTGCAATCACGCCTACAGGAACGCCGGCCTTTGCCAGTTCCTTTACTGCTTGCAGACGTAGATCGGGCCGGGGCGCAAATGGCTCGGTTCGCCTCGCAAAGACTCGGTCCAAAGTGGTGACAGTTACTGAGACGCGTACATCGTTTCGCTTAGCAATCTCGCCGTACAGGTCGGCATCGCGAGCCACCAAGTCAGATTTCGTGGTGACGAACAAAGCAATGTCGCGAACGCTGACCATTGCCTCAAGCAAATGCCGGGTTCGCTCGAACTGCCGCTCAGCCGGTTGGTAAGGGTCAGTCGCTGTTCCCAGTCCAATGACATCGCCCGGCTTGAGAGTGCCGAGCTCCTGTTGGAAGGCATTGCGGTCCCAATCTTTGGCGTAAATCTCGGTTTCAAATGCGTCTGCTTTACGCCGCTCAAGGAACTCATGTGTAAATCGCGCATAGCAATACTTGCAGCCGTACTCACACCCGCGATAAGGATTGATGGTCCATTGAAACGGGACACGCTGGGAGTGACAACGGTTCAACCATTTTCGGGTCGGTAGAGTCCGGTACTCGACACGATTCTTTTCGGCGAGGGTGCTGCCCTCAGAAGCCAAACGTGCGATCCCAACCAGATTAACGAGCTGCTGCATAGGTGAACCCAAGAGCATCTTCGCTCTTTATTCGCCTATTGTCAAGCAGTCAGTTTAGGAAGCTAATAGCGAGACGATGCCCTTCTGCCGAAGTCCGTTTAGAGCCAATCCATGCCGGCCGCGTACGCCCGTCTTTTCGAAAATGTGCTTGAGGTGGATCTTTACAGTGCCTGGCCGAATACCGAGTTCCTGAGCGATTTCGCGATTTTTGAACCCTTGCTCCACCAATTCCATGACTTGGTGTTCCCGCGGCGTTAGATCGGTGCGAACCTGCGTCTCAGTCGCTGAGGACTCCCGAAACACGGAATCCTGCATCCAACTTCTTCCCTGGGCCACGGCACGCAGGCAAGAAAGAACAACGTCAGTGTCGGCTGATTTTCGAACTATTCCCTTGGCTCCTGCCTGAAGGAACCGAAGAGCTTCTGCCTCCGTGATTGACATCCCCCACACCACAACAGCCGGAACCGTAGACCTAGACATGCCATGTTCGGCGGGCAACTGAGTGAGAGCATCGAGGACGGTCTTCGCCCCAAGCCCTTTGTCGATGATCAGAAGATCGGTTTTTTCAGCATTGGAGCTTAGCATCCACTCGGTCGGAGATCCATGGGCCGATCCAAAGCGAAGGTCGTCGGTGGAATCCAAAAGGTGAACAAGCCCTTTGACCGTCAGTGGCTGCGTTTCACACACTGAAACTGTCTTTTTCGGTCTGCCTATTTGCGTTTCCATCAATCCCTCGTATTTCTTATCGGCAGGAGAATTCAATCACTTTAGTCGCAATCGAAAAGAAATACTCTCCCGCGTCACTGGGATAAAGGCTGGCAATATGGCCTACTTCGGAATAATCTGGGGATAAATGGGGGCTAAAGCAGGGTCAGTGTGTCAGTTTGAAATTGGCAATGGCGGAGATATCCTCACAGCAGAAAGATTCTGTGCTCTGCGTGAGATACAGGAACGGAGTGTATTCGGAGTACTTGCAAGTGTCTTCACTTGTCTGTGATCTCCACTTATAGTTTGTTATTTGCGAGGTACTTCTGCTGCGAGCATTTGCGAGCACGAGAGGGGACTCGCAGAAATGACAAAGGCTCCGACCACTAACGGGAGGTGTTTCAGCTATTCGACAGCGGCAAAGCCTCTTAGAACAAATTTCACATGACCATTGACTACAGAGGGGAAACTCGCTTATTTAACGACGTTAATTGTGCCGCGGCACTTGCTGGCGCCGCATTTGCAAACAACCTTATCGACCTTGCTGTCGAAGCGATAATCGAGCGTCAGTTCTTCTCCGCGTTGAATCGGCCGCAGGCTCATATAGACGATGTGGCCTTTTAGAATGCGCGAGATCAGATTGGGCTCGCAGGAATGGTTCACGTATTCAGCACCCGATCCGCCGGCAGCGCCGTCAATTGTCCAATATTTATCCAGCGTAAAGAGATAGGTGAACTCACTCTCCTCTGAGCGGCGGCGAGTCTCACGACGGCTGATGCGTTCCCCGGTATATTCCATAACTTTCCGGTTAGCGGGAATTGGCTCGGCGGCATACACGCCCCAGCGGTGGATCTTCGAGGGTGCCAGCCTCAACTTAAAGCAGGCATATTCGGGGTCGATGGTAGGCTTCGACTCAGTTTGGAAATCTGCAGCAATAGCTTTGATACGCGGCATAGTAAAGCGACGACTCTTGGAAGAGATGGCAGCTACTGTGCTTTCTGCTTTAGAACCTCAACCAATTCCTTCACTGCCTCAGCACTTTTCGCCAACGCTTGCGCCTCGTCGGGCTGCAGTTTGATTTCGTAGACTTTCTCAACGCCGCTAGCGCCCAATCGGACAGGTACGCCGACGAAAAGATCGCGGATGCCGTACTCGCCTTGAAGGTAAACCGCGCATGGTAAGACTTTCTTCCTGTCTTTCAAAATCGACTCGACCATCTCCACGGTCGAAGCCGCAGGAGCATAGTAAGCACTGCCGGTCTTGAGATACTTTACGATCTCCGCGCCGCCATCACGGGTCCGCTGAACCATTCGGTCGATCGTTGCCTGGTCAGTAAGCTCGCTGAGTGGAATCCCACTAACATTGGTAAGTCGAACCAGCGGCACCATCGTATCTCCGTGCCCGCCCAGGACCATTGCAGTTACGTTCTCAAAAGATACGTTCAGCTCCTGGGCGATGAAGGTGCGAAATCGCGCCGTGTCCAACACACCTGCCATGCCGATGACACGCTCGCGTGGGAAGCCGGACACTGTCATTGCCGTCCAGCACATTGCGTCCAGAGGATTGGTGACGAGCACCAGGATGGCATTGGGGGAGTAACGGGCAGCCTGCTCGGTGGCACTCTTCACAACCGCATAGTTCGCAATTAGAAGATCATCGCGGCTCATGCCGGGCTTACGCGGGAAGCCGGCAGTAATGACTACGATGTCTGAGTTGGCCGTTTCCTCATACCCGTTTGTTCCGGTCAACAGAACGTCGTACCCTTCCACCGGAGCAGACTGCAGCATGTCGAGGCTCTTGCCTTGCGGAATTCCTTCCACGACGTCAACCAGCACGACGTCCGCTAGTTCTTTTGAAGCAATTTTCTGAGCTGTATTGGCGCCAACATTGCCAGCTCCGACAACTGTAACTTTCCTACGCATTCCCTACCTGACTATGGACACGAAATTGAAAGTATAACAATCGCAATAGATATCCAATCCCGTGTGTTACTGGAACTTTGCGCCGCATAGCGCAGCTACATGAGCATCGGCAGCGCTGGCCAGTCCGCTCAGGCTATAACCGCCTTCCAGCACCGATACAACCCGATCGCCGCAGTGCTGAGAAGCAAGGTTCATCACGCGTGTAGTCAAGTTGAAGAAGTCACGGTCGGTCAGAGTGAATTGACCCAGCGGATCGCCGATGCGCGAATCAAAGCCAGCTGAGATCAGAATCACATCTGGTTTGAACGATGCCACCGCCGGTGCAAATCGCTCCATGAACGCTTCGGTGATCTCCGGTTCACCAGAGCCAGCTGGGAAAGGACAATTGATGGTGGTTCCTGCGCCCGCGTCCTTGCCCGTTTCTTTTGCAGAGCCGGTTCCGGGATACCAAGGCGACTGATGAGTACTGAAGAACAGCACTGATCCATCCTGGTAGAAGATATCCTGCGTGCCGTTGCCGTGGTGAACGTCCCAGTCAATGATGGCAACGCGTTCAGCGCCGTGCTGATGCTGGGCATAGCGGGCAGCAACCGCGACTGTATTGAACAGGCAAAAACCCATTCCGCGGGCTGCACTGGCGTGATGACCGGGCGGGCGAACCACACAGAAAGCGTTAGTGACCGCACGGGTAAACACAGCGTCAACTGCCGATAGCGCACAGCCTACGGCGGAGCGAGAGGCAAGACCTGAAAATTGGTTGATGGCTGTATCGCCAGTGCTGAGCTGATGACGGTGAGCAGCTATTTCACGATCGATCAGGTCGATGTAGCTGAGAGTGTGCGCCAGCTTCAATTCGTCGTTGCTGGCCAGCCGCTCCGGAAGCCGCGCGGTTCTACCGAGCCAGCCCCGCGACTCCAGGCGCGACAGCACTGCATCAAAACGAGCGATCTGCTCCGGGTGCTCAGGGCCGGTATCGTGCTGACGAACACGCGAATCGAAGCCAATGGCAGTAGCCATATGCGCGGAGGCTAAACTTGTGCGACCTTGATACTGACTAATTCTTCAACTGGCTCAGGCTCAACGATGCGGGTCTGCTTGCCACGAAAGAAATCGAAGTAAGAGATCTGGTGCACACAAGAGATAGTACACATGGGCGCACACGATTTCTGCGTCACATATTCACGCCGGATATCTTCGACTGTGTACTCTCCCAATGGCTTAGCAGGAAAGCCGCGCTGCTGAGAGCAGTAATGCACTAACCCGTTTTCACAGATATATAAATAACGAGAGCCGGCGCGACAACGCCAGTCACTAGGCTGACCGTTTGCAATGTTGTCCTGGAACCCGTTCAGACGCGAGAAGTGTTTCTTCTCGAAGCCCTTCATTTCCAGGAAAACCTTTCGTTCGCGCTCAGCTAGAGGCCGCAGCTGGCCGTCCCCGTCGTGAATAATGCCGACCGTAGAAGTAAAACCCAGTTCCATCGCGCGCTTGCCGACCGTTAACGCGTCTTCCGGATTGTGAATACCACCGCCGAGCACCGAGTTGATGTTGACGTGAAAATCAGCATGCTCAGACAGAAGTTGCAGCTTCTTGTCCAGAACCTTTAAGCTCTTCTTGGAAACATCATCGGGCTTAATATTATCGATGCTGATCTGAAGATAATCAAGTCCGGCTTCGTTTAATCGCGCAATTCGCTCGGCTGTCAGCAGGTAGCCGTTCGTGATCATGCCAGCCAACGTGGCGTGACGCCGAATGCCTCGGATGATGTCGTCCAGTTCGGGGTGCAGCAGCGGTTCACCGCCACTGAGGGTGATGATTCCGGTTCTAAGACGCCCAAGCTCGGCTACCCGCGCCAGCATTGTTTCCAGCGGCACCGGCGGTGAGAACGTATCGTACTCGTTGCAATAAGTACAGGAGAGATTGCAGCGCCGGATTGGAATGATGTGCGCCATGATCGGATGATCGATTTCCAGCGCACCTTTGGCTAGTAATTTCAGTTCGCGAAGGCGGCGGTCAAGAGTGCGACGGCGCCGATCGCGCTTGCTATTCCGTTCGGGCATGTAGCGAGGCTCTTTCAATTTAATCACAAGCCGCAGGGAGGGAAAGACGCTTTTCCGCGAAAGGCGACTACAACTTGTTGAAAGGAATCAGTGAGAGTTTTCCGGTATGGGGCATGGCCGGTGACGCGCTGCTATCCGCGCTCGTCACCGGTTGCGCCTTTCCTAGTTGATCCCGTTCAGTGCGAGTGAATCAGATGTCCTAATCTCTCAGAGATGCCCGGCCTCTGCTCGGCTTGCGCATGCGCCTCTTTCGGACCCGCAGCCAACGTAGGCTCCTGGCCCAAAGGCTTATTCTGCATAATGCTGAACGTGCCCTTACCGTCTAGGGACGGGCCTTCGGTGAATCGGCCTTTCAGATCGATGCTTCCGTCCACGTTGGAGTTGAGGAAGACATAGCTCCAGTCAGTCTTCTCTTTCGCTTGCGGGAAGCTGTTTGGAATAGGCAATTGCTCCTTGTAGCCGCCCAGTTCTTCAATCACGGCCAGCCACTGCTGCTGGTGCATGGTGTCGCGCGCGATCATAAAGGAGAGCATGTCCTTCATGCCGGGGTCATCGGTCATCTCGTAGAGACGGCAGGCCAGGGTGCGTCCGTTTGCCTCGGCGCAGGCATTCGAAAACATATCTGCGGCAATGTTGCCGCTTGCATAAATATTGGAACAGTCAAACGGTATGCCG
>CAXTWQ010000038.1:0-19399 GCA_964248065.1 uncultured Bryobacteraceae bacterium
GTCGATCGCAAAAAATCGCATCTCCAGGCCCGGAACGGCCCCTAGAATGGACACGAGTTTTGCCGCCTGTACCGATTGCCCCCCAACAATCGCAAGTGATGGAGCGATGAGTAGAACGCGGATCTTGGAAGGTGCGCTCACCAATTACAAATGTCCGCCCAGATCACACGGCCGCCAGTTCTGCCTTCATTGGCTGCGAGTGCCGGCGATAGAAAAGGTAGGTGATTATGGTCACAAAAACATCCAATGTGATGCCAGTGGTGGCAACGGCAATTGGCGGCCAGACTAGGAACAGAAGTGGAATCAACAAAGCAAAGTGCAGAAAGGCACTCTGCAAAACGACCCTGGACCACTGCTTCTCATAGCCAAAGGCCAGCATAAAAAAAGTCGAGTAGTTGTGCTGGAGCGAGAGCAGAAACGGACTCAAGGCGAGTATCTGCATCACCGGAACTGATGGCGCGTACTTCGCCCCATAAAGAAGCTTGATGATCAAAGGCGCAAATAAGAGCAGTACGAGCGAGGCAAGCAGAAACGGCGAGGTCAACAAGAGGCCGTATTTGCGCAAAAAGAAGATTGCGTCCTCTTTGGATCGCGCTGCCATGTGACTGATATGCGGATAGATCGCCGTTTTAACTGGATCAACCAGTGCTCGTAAGGCGACCACGAGGCGGTACGAAGCGAGAAAATAAGCGACGTCTTTGGGACCTCCCTTCAACTGCAGGAAGAGGATGCTGGTGGCAGAAGTCAACGTGAATGAGGCCATGGAAAGGAAAACAGGCCAACCTTCCCTCAAAGCTCGAGTGGTTTCCTGCCACGTTGGCGCGACCCAGCGCGACTTGAGCACGAACGGTACGGTTATCAGGCCAATCACTCCAGCTACAACCGTCGATCCGGCTTGAAAAACAAGCGCCCACTGATACTGATTGTCATGGTGGACAAATGCGAAGACGAGCCCAAGCGAGACGACCTTGGCTAGCAGGTCTCGCCATACAAGATTCTCCATTTTCTGCAAACCTTGAAAGAGCCAGATTGGGAAAAGCAGGTCGCCAATCACAGCAAGATACCCGATGCAGAGTAGACCGAGGTCTGGACGTAACTGCGGTGTGATGAGAACAATCGAGACCATCATCACGAATCCAACCAAGGTGAGCAATGCTTTCGCGGCATAGACAGACCAAGTTATCTGAGCAACCTTTTCGGGATCATCCGCATGAACCGCGATCCGCCGGGTGGCAGTCAGATTGAAGCCGTATTCCACCAGCGTTATGAAGTAAAAGTTGAAGGTAGTCGCGAAACCAATTAACCCAAAGTGCTCCGTACTGAGCACACGCGACAGGTACGGAAGCACGAGCAACGGCGCTGCATACGCACTCATCTGAACAATGAAGATAGCGGCTGCGTTTTTAGCTAAGCGATGGCCAAGCAGGTTGCGAGCTTGAGCAAAGGTCGGCATTGAAATCAGAGGCGACTCAAGCCGCAGGCTGCTCTAACTTGCTATCTATGTAACTTCGGATCTTCCCGAACGAAGTCAGCTCACCTAGATCGTCGAACTCCATTTGAAACCCGAACTCCTCCTCTATGAGATTCATCAAGGTGATAGCCGCCACCGAATCCCAATTGGAGATTGAATCCTGCGTTGCTGAACGGATCTTTTCAGCCGGAACGTCCGGGAACACTGTTTCGAATATGCTCGTTAGTTTTTCTTCTGTGTTATTCATCTTTAAGCACAACTTGGTGGTGCAAGTCAGGGCACCTGCTGTTAAATTCACCTTTGCTCAACCGGCAGCCTGCGGATGGTGCATGCCCTAACAACTCGGTCAGGAATTCGGTTAGCGGCTGATTCTTGGGTGTAGGGGCATAATCAAAGACAACTTCCTGGGCCTGAAATCTGCTGAACAGTTGAGTGAGCGTCTGATGCTCAATTTGACGGGAGAAAGCCCGGCAACTCATTACCCAGGCATCAACCGTCACGCTACCTGCGTGGTGCCAACCTCGTACTGCTGCAATCTTTCCAAGAGGCCCAAATTTGTCCTCGTATGAAACGGCTGTCACGAACGAACCGGCGCCTGCCAGCGATTCCAGCCATTCAGCTTCCGTAAAACGGCGACCATTCAGGTTAAACTGATTCGTCTTATTCACCAGCTCTACTGTCCGTCTATCGGCAGATTGACGACTAAACTCCAGGGTCAATATGGCCTCAGCCGATGCAAGAAGATCGTTGGCTGATCCTGTACGAGCCATCTCCGCGAACTGCTGCCCTTTTCGGATGCTTTGCAGCCTGAAGCTGTCCTCTTCAGAGAGCCTGGGCTTGCCAAACAGATCGCGCAAACGCTGCAGTAGAGCAAAGCCAGCCGCGTAGTCTGACTTAGGAAATAAGATGCATTCCATCCCGGGATGCTGAGCCTGCACTTCTGCCAACTCCATCGGGCTATCGTCAACGAACACTACGCTGTCGGCAGAGATGTTCCACGTCTTAAGAATGCGGCTCACCGAACCAGACTTCACGTCCCAATGGACTTCGAGTGGATAAACTTTGTCGCGATCAAGTATCAGATCCGTACGCGCAAGCGCCTTTCCTACTATCTCCAGTGAGTTCTTACTGGCAATCGCAACCAGTACACCTTGCTCGGCGAAGGCATTCAACATCTGTTGGTAGAGTCCATGCATCTGAGCATGACTCGCCAGATCCCAGGCAACCTCCTGATGACCAATTTCCCCAACGAGACCCAGCCATACAGTGTCATCTAAGTCGGTGATCAGCCCCTTCTTAGGCTCCGGCATTTGCAGCAGCTTGGCAAAAGCACTTCCCATGGCTTCTGCATGACCCTGCGTGTAGGGAAAACCAGTATTGAGATCAGACCGAAAATCGTATCTTGATGCTGGAGTGGACACCGATCGAAGCCGATGTTCGTTGACCACTGAGACTGCCGGGTGAGCAACCACCCGGCTGACGAAATCCGCTGCCGCGAGTTCCAACGCCACTTCGGCTTCGCTTGCCTGCCATCCGGTGGTGTGGAACGCCGGTGGAAGGGCAAGCGTCGGCATTGAAATTACCAACCGCGATGCGGACGGAATCTCCTTGATTGCATCCTCAAGCTGTCTCAACTTCGCTTGAACGCTTCCTAAGATGCTGGGCACCAAGCGCTGGCCCCAACCTCCGGTTTGCCGATAGCCGAGTCTCGGATCCAGATCCTGCCACTCTAGTGCAAGTGCGCCCAAAGCAATATGTCCCTTGGCGAACCGCGCGATCGTTCCAGCCACATCACCAAACAAGCCTGTCGCGATCGAAACTTTTCGATCAGGGTGAGCCTTCTGCAAGTAAGCGGCAAGATAATTCTGCAAGTGGAGCGGAGTGAAGCCACAGGCGAGTACCACCGGCATCGCTTTGGCATCCACCGGTGCTTTTGTGACGATCGCGAGTGCTTCGGCTAACTTCATAGGCTCTGATTCCTATCTACCGGCAATCCACTCACGCTTGCTGGAACTGAGCTTCCAACGCCTTTCGCTCATCTCTACTTACCAACCCGGGCATAAATACTTCGCAGGTTCCAGCCACAGGAGGATTCGCCAGATGTTCGCACAGCTCATGCGCCAGTATGGAAGGATCCTGAGCGCCTTGCCGGCCCATCGGGGTGTTGGTCATCTCCGTTAAAAGCCGTTCAGGCCTAACAATGATCGAGCTCACATGCGGGTACTGCAGCGGAGCTACTTTGCAAAGTCCTTCGATCGCCTGCTTTGCTGCGACATAATGCGGCCAATCACGTACTGGTTTTTCAACCGCAATCGAAGAAATCACCACGGCACATCCGTCTGATTGCTGCAGGATTGGCAGAAAGGAACAAAGTGGTTGCAGCACGAGGCTAGTCGCTTTTTCGATATAAGCTGAAATTCGTTCTGCCCCTTCCGGCTCCAGCCGGAGTGACGGAATAGCTGGAAAAGCAGAGCAAACCAAGAAGTCCACCCGGCGATACTGCTCCGAAATGTCCTGTGCTGCCTGCCTCATTTCTCCGGGATTGCCGGCATCTGCGAGCCGCGTCTCAACAAGCTGCATCCACGAAAAGCGACGGGTAGCCCAGGCCGGTTCCGACCGGGACACCGCAATTACCCGAGCTCCTTCCCTTGCCAAAGCTTGGACTAGAGCCGCCCCAAACCCCCGGCTCGCCCCTAACACAACTGCCACCTTGCCAGTGAGCCTATTCCCACTTTTCGTGCCGTCAGTCTCCCTCGTGGCGGCTTCAATCGAAGATCGAACGAAAGCGGTCAGCTGCCCGAGAGCCATGATGCGCTGTGGAACACCTAGTTCCACAGCTATCTTCACTTGACCGAGAGCTCTGTTCAGGTTCGCGATCTTGGTGGTGAACCGAATCGGCCCGTCACCGCACACCCCGGTTTTGAAGTCTAAAGCCAGCCGAAAAAACAGTGCACTTTGGCCCGGCATTTCCATCCCGACGTAGTAACTACTCCAGAGCACCGCTTCCACGACTTTTCGCTCCACCAGCAGCTGCCATCGTTCACGAAGCTTCTGCAGAGCAGCCGGATCGCACTGATATTCCCCGCGCGTTTCCAAACCAACCGTTAGATCCTGCCAAGCTAGAGTCCGTGCCTCCGCACAAGGAAACAAGCTGTCGGCGAGCATCGTTGTTTCAGCCTCTTGCTCTTGCTTAGGTACTAAATGCACGCTCATGGTCAGCAGAGGAGTAGACCCGTCCAACAGCCGCACCGTCACTCCGTCCCGTGTGTCAACGGCTTCGAGTCGATAGCTCACGTTCCGGAACATTGGCCGGTGAAAGTCCGCCGTTAGCCGATTGATCGAGACGTCGGTTCTGCGGATGCACCCAAGCGCCGCCAAACTGCCCAAGGCGCCAAACACTACTGGTTCCCCGTAAGCTGTGCGGGAGGCATACGGTTCGGAGAGGTGCAAAGGATTGAAATCGCCCGAAGCCCGGCTGAAGATTTCCAGGTCTTCCTGCGCAAACCGGATCCTCGGACCGCTCTCCTTCGTACTAGTTAATCCTCGCCCATTCTCACCTGACACAGTGACGACCTATGCCAGGCTCATGGCCGGAGCTGTGCGCGTTCCACTAATCAGATCCAGCACCGGCAGACCCGATTCCCTGATTTTTGCAGCAACTGCTGGGCTTGGTTTCTGCGCAACTACGACCTGGTCAGCCCACCCCAGCAGCCCATCAAGGCTCGATTCCATCAGCCGCCCGATATGAGGAATTGACTCAAGAATAAACGTGCGGTTCGCGCCATAGATGGTTTCAATCTGTATATGTGGATCGAAAACCCGCACGTCCTTACCTTTTCCAATTAACTGCTCAAGCAATGAGACAACCGGACTTTCCCGCAAGTCATCCGTATTCTCCTTGAAGGCAAGACCCACAACTCCTAATTTCCTAGCCGGCAGATCCATGATGGTGGAGAAACCCCTACTTAGCTGATGCTGATTGCTCGGCAGGACCGACTCAAGTAGTGGAAGCTGCAAATCCAGCCGCCCCGCCCGATATACCAAGGCCCGCAGATCTTTCGGTAAACAGGAACCGCCAAAGGCAAAACCAGGCTTCAGATAAGCAGCTGACGCGTTGAGCTTGACATCCTCACAAACAGTCGCCATTACTTCCTGGGCGTCAACACCGAGGCTGGTACTCAAAGCACCAATCTCATTCGCAAACGCAATCTTGGTCGCATGAAATGCATTGCAGGCGTACTTGATCATCTCGGCCGTTCTAAGCGAAACTTGGCAAGCAGGCACGCCTAAAGGTTGATAAAGTCCAGCAACTATTCCAACAGCGTTCTGATCATTGCCTCCAACCACAACCAGGGAAGGCTCCATAAAGTCCTTCACTGCAACGCCTTCGCGCAAAAACTCAGGATTCGAAACTACCGGTATACTGGGCCCCAACAAGGGCGCTACTACTTCTTCGCAAGTACCAGGGAACACTGTACTGCGGATAGCAACGATCAACGGCTTCACTCGATTCGCAAGCGAACCTGCAATCTCGGCGATCACACGCCGCAACTGGTCCAGCCCCAGGTTGCCATTCTTTTCCGAGGGCGTACCGACGCAGATTAAAGCCACATCTGCTTCAGCCATTGCGTCTCGCAGGGTCGTTGTCGCCCGGTATCGCCCCGCCTGCACGTTTGCTCGAATCATCTCTTCAAGGCCAGGCTCGAAGAACGGCGCCTTGCCGTCCATAACCGATTGCACTTTGTGCATGTCGCGGTCAACACCGATGACCATATGACCCAGGCTGCTTAAGCATGCGCCCGTCACACAGCCGACGTATCCCAGCCCTATTACTGCAATTGTTTTTACTTGCTCGCTCATCTCTATCGGCAACAGGTCCTTACTTGTGGTTGTTCTCACCAGTTTATCGGCTGTTTGTCGCTCAATCTTTACAGTCGATTGAAAACTTTCGTCAGCTCAATATTTTTCACAATTTCGTCTCTTCCTCCAACAGCCGCGACAGCAGCTCCTCAGCAATCACCGCCGTTATCGGCCCTCTGTCCTCGACACTGAGGCGCATAGCTGCCCGAATCGGCAGCGTCGAAGCCATCGTTGCTACCAGGCATTGGCCTTCCACCTTGCTTCCGTAAGCCGGGGAAAATCTTGACCTCTCGACCTTGGAATCCGCCGTCGAAGTTGAAATGTGCAGACCACGGGCGCCTTCGCCCAATTGCCAAATTTGCTCGCACAAGTGCTCACCGGGCCAACCGGTTATCTCATCAAGAACAAGCAACTGTTCCGGATCTAGCCACAGACGGCGTCTGTGCGTCAATCCCCTGTACTCGCAACTGGCATTCACGTACCAGCCCGCGCCCTTTTGTTTCAACTCGGAAAGAGTAGCAATGGGTTTGTCCGTCCACCGGAACGGACCTGCGCCAACAGCCTGATCTTTTCCACCGACTCGCACCGAACTGTGCGCAATCGATCCCCGAAACCAATTACGCTCCTCGATATCAGCAATGTAGGTAAACGTCCCCGGGTCCACCAACACTGGCTCACCTGCGTATCGCAGTGTCAAGCTCAACGTGTCTGAGTGACTATGACCCGCGCCGCCATATCCAAATGGTCCGCAATCCATCTGTAACCAGAATTCACCGGCTTCCAGGAATACTGCTCCACTATCTTTAAATGATCGGCCGCCACTTGGCACACTCGGTCTCTCCACGGCGCATTCCAGCGCCTCCGGCCCGACCCACCAAGCTGCTTGTTCGGCAAGTTCATCGCATGTGCCGATCCATTCCTTTCGCCCAAGTAGTATTCCGCAGGTCGCCAAAGTTGCTCTCCCAAAGCGGCTCCGGACACCATAAGGATGGAACAATCGCCCGCCATCGTCATCTCCGAAAAAACTGATCTCCCGGGCAGTACCTAATAGCCAATATAAGTACTCCGCCATGCGCTCAAGGACATTTCCCGTTTCATGGTCGCGCCCGTTTGCAAGATAGAACAGTAAAAAGAAATCGGCCGCGTAGACGTGATAGTAGCTGGACTGTTCAAAATGAGCACCATCCGGCCAAACTTGAAACGCAAGCTGCTTCAGAACAATTGCGCGGCTCTCGGTGACCCAGGCCTTAGACTCAGGAAAGTCCGGGATCAGGGTTCCCAGTACGAACAGCGCGACCGCTTCGCCCAGCAGGTGTGTATTCGGTGAAAAATACACGGAGAGGTTGTCAGCAAGATGTCTCCCGTGCTGGTAAAGGCTCGTCAAGAAAGGTGTTCGCAATTGCTCGGGCATCTCATGACCGATTAAATGAAGTACCCAGATCCACGACAACGTCCGGAACGCGACCTCTAACGCACTTGCCCAGTTCATGCCTCGCTGAAACGGATTCTGCTCGAGCCAGGAACGAATCTGAGCCCAGACTTCGTCACAATATGCGCGCCGTCCGTTTAAGAGGTAAGCCTGCGCCAGCAACACCAGATGCTGATGGCGATTTAACTCCCATACCAGTTTGTGGTCGCCAACTACCTCAAAATTCAGGTACGGAACGCGCTTAAAATAGGGCAGTCCCGATTCCTTGCCGTGCAGATAATCCTTGCGCCAGCGAATTTCAGGCCCGGTTGTAATCTTTAAGCCCAAAATTGAAAACTCATGGACAACAATTTGATCTGCGATCTTCTCCACCTCTGTGGCGAACGAAGATGACCTTAATCCTTCGGCAACCTGTTTGCCATTAGGCAGAGCCAAAGCGGAATCGATGCGTCCCTTGAACCCAGGTCGCTTATAAAGCAGGAAAAGGTTAGCAGCCTCCTGCCTTGCTCTGAAACTAAGCTCCGCGAAGCTTCGCATCAAACCTGGAGAAGAAAATTTTCATTGCGTAGCTAAAGAGTTTCACGGGTGCTGCCGATAAGGTAGTAGCAATGGGGCAGAACCAGCTCCGCAAAGGATACCGCAAAGCTGCGAATGGTCGCAAATCGTGCAAGAATAAGGAGATCAATGGTTCCCGGCGAGTTTTTATGCCGTGATTATCGCAGATTTTGTGAGCCTCGTCCGCACCGTCTCTTCATGAAGGGCACTTCTGCCGTGCAGTCTGCGTATCGAACATCATGACCAGCTCAACTGCCGCGCCTGTGATGGCAGGTCGCTCTGTTTCCAGCAGGCCTCCGTTACCCAATTCCAAGCTGAAGTCGATCAAACCGAACCTGATTGGTTCTACATTGGTCGCGGTTTATATATTCCTGCTGACCGGGAGAGCACTAGATCTTTCGCCGCTTCACGTGCTTCACATCCCATTGCTGATGCTGATTCTTCTCACCATCACAATGATTTCGCGCGGAGATCTCCAGCACTCCTTCAGCGACAGTATGACCCGCTACTTTGGGTTTTTCACGCTATGGGTCATTATTTGTTATCCGTTCAGTACCTGGCGGTTTGCCAGCATGCCCTCCGTCCAGCTCCAGGTTCAAGCTTTCGTTATCTTCCTCATCATTGTTCAAATCATTCGGAGCAAACGAGATTATGAGAAGGTTGCCGGCGCTTATGCCTATGCAATCCTTGCTGCCGCACTTTTCAGCTTCCACTATGGCCGCAATGTGGAGGGGCGCATTGCTCTCGCTGGCGGCACACTGGGAGATCCCAATGAATTTGCCTTGCATCTTGTGGTCGGGCTTCCGTTCTGGTGGTTTAAAGCGAGCCGCGCTACTGGCTTCCGCAAAGCACTTTTCTTTGCCTGTACGTTGCCCATCTTTTATGCTTTCGCTCGGGCTGGATCACGGGCGGGCCTGCTCGCTCTCGGTGTCCTCTTCCTAATCACATTTATCTTTGCCCAAGGCAGCAAAAAGGTCTTGCTGGCAGTTGTGGCTGTTGTGGGCGTAGCCTCTACCACCGTTTTCTTGCCCGGTTACGTGCAGGCTCGTTTTTTAACCTTCTTCACACCGCAGGAGGGGACCTACGACACTGCAACCAGAGAACGGATCGAATCCGATATAGCCTCCAGTAACGAACGCAAAGCTTTGCTGATGCAGAGTATTTCCATGACGCTGCACCATCCGATTGTGGGTGTAGGTCCCGGAGACTTTTCTTTTGTGGCGTGGGACGAACGCAAAGCAGAGACAGGCATGGGTGGAGACAATCTGGTCTCCCATAACACATACACCCAGATCTCGAGCGAGACTGGCTTTCCTGGCTTCTTTCTGTTTTTCACAACTGTGATCCTCGGCGTCCGCTACAGCTACTCCGATTTTCGCCGCCTATCGAAGACCAACCCCCAGCTTGCTCAGTATGGACGTTATCTGTTTTCTGCCCTGGCGGCTCTATCTGTTGGCATCTTTTTCCTGAGTGTGGGGTACACGCACTTACTTGGAATTATGTTTGCCTTTACACTTGCTTTCCGTCGCATGGTGGCGACGCTCGAAGAGCCAGTGCAGACGGCATCAACTTTAAGCGCGCCCAAGCCGCTCTCAGCGCCAGTAACTGCCCGGCCTCGTCCGCTCTATTCTGCAAGGACCGATCGGCCCCGATCAAGCGGTCTGCGTTCTTCGGTTCAGAATCAGATTCAGCCTCCTCAGTTTGGACATCGCGCTGATCGAACTAAATCACGTTCTTAAGTGGAAACCATAAACAATGTGTGGAATTAGCGGTTTCGTAAAGCTGAAGCCTTCTGCGGCGACTAGCTCAGACCTTCGTCACATGATGGATGCAATCCACCATCGCGGACCAGATGGACAAGGCATCCACGAGGATGGAATCGCCTACCTCGGCCACCGCCGTCTCAGTATTATCGATGTCGCTGGCGGCCATCAGCCCATGTCCAATGAGGACGGCACTCTTTGGATCACTTTCAACGGAGAAATCTTCAACCACGCCGCCCTTCGACCGGAACTGGAGGCAGCAGGCCACCAGTATGTCAGCCGCTGCGATACCGAGACCATCGTCCACGCCTTCGAAGCATACGGCCCTGATTGTGTGCAAAAGTTTCGGGGCATGTTCGCCTTCGCCCTCTGGAATAGCAACACCGAGCAATTGTTTTGCGTTCGCGATCGCCTTGGCATCAAGCCTTTCTACTATTTCCTCAATGATCGAATTTTTGCTTTCGCATCGGAGATCAAAGCCCTTCTCCGGCATCCCGAGATCCGCACTGAGTTCAATGATTCGCTTCTATCTGAGTACCTGACGTTCGGTTACATCAGCAGCGACCAGACGCTCTTTCGAGGCATTCGCAAACTGATGCCCGGCCATACATTGCGGCTGGATGCCCGCACTGGCGCGCTCGATATTCAGCGCTACTGGGATGTGCCCGAACCTGGCCGCCACACCTCCGGTTCCGATTCGAAATCTGATGAATTGTGGATCAAAGAATGTCGCCAGCGGTTAGAGGAAACCGTCGAGATGCGCCTGATGAGCGATGTGCCTTTGGGCATGTTCCTCAGCGGTGGCGTCGATTCGAGTGCCATTGCAGCGCTGATGAAGCGTCTTCGCCCGGGTCCAGTGCAAACCTTCGCCGTTGGCTATAACGAGGAAGCTTATAGTGAACTCTCCTATGCGCGCAAAGTAGCTGAAGCCATCGGCACTGAACACCACGAAGTGGTCATCGGCTCCGATCAGTTCTTTGAGGCTCTTCCCCGACTGATTTGGCACGAGGACGAACCGATCTCGTGGCCCTCTAGTGTTGCCCTCTACTTTGTTTCGAAACTGGCTTCGGAACACGTCAAAGTTGTGCTTACGGGTGAGGGTAGCGATGAACTGTTTGCCGGCTACAGTCGCTATCAGCACTACTTGTTCAATCGCCAGTGGGCTGATCGCTACCGCTACTTGCCTTCCGCAATTCGATCCGGTGTTCGCCACACGATTGACAACTCATCCATTCTTTCCGCCGATCTTCGCCGCAAGCTACAACACACGTTTCTGGGACGGGAAGGGACGGTTGAATCACTACAGCTCGACAATTTCTACGGCGCTTTCTCCTCCCGTGAACGCCAGCTCATGCTTCGCAATACCGGGCAAAATGAGGCAGCATCGTATCGAGCATTCCTTGACTACTGGAACTCGCGGCATAGCTCGCTGCTCTCTCAAATGCTGTATGCCGACCAGAAGACCTATCTCGTCGAGCTGTTGATGAAGCAAGATCAGATGAGCATGGCCTGCTCTATCGAAAGCCGAGTGCCGTTCCTTGACCATACGTTTGTCGAGTTTGCCGCGCGCGTACCTGAACACCTGAAAATCCAAGGTAAGACTGGCAAGTACATCATCAAGAAAGCTGTCGAAGACATCCTTCCGCACGACATCATCTATCGAAAGAAGATGGGCTTCCCTACCCCGCTCAAGCAGTGGTTCCGCGACGACCGTTCCGAGCCCCTTTTTAAGATGCTGCTCGACCGCAACTCATTCTTGGGCGAATACGTAAATCTCGATTACGTCCAAGACCTTGTCAATCGCCAACGCAGCGGAGCGGATGATGCCACTGACCGTCTCTGGCGTTTGGTCAACCTTCAACTCTGGGGCGAGATGTCTTTTGCCGGCCGAAAGCAAGACGCCTGGGAGGGCAGCCTGCAATCTTCTCTCGCCAAGGTTTCGGCATGAAGATTCTCTGGGTGAAAACCGACTTCCTTCATCCCACGACACGCGGCGGCCAGATTCGAACCCTGGAGATGGTGCGCGAGCTGCATAAACGTCACGAGCTGCACTATGTGGCTTTCGACGATCCGGACAACCCTGAAGGCTTAACTCGCAGCGGAGAATATTGTTCGGTTGCCCACCCGGTTCCGCATAAGGTGGTCTCGAAAACCTCTCCTGCCTTTGCGGGCCAACTCATTGCCGGGCTTTTCTCGCCCATTCCCGTTTCCGGAATGCGTTACCGCTCCGAAGCGATGCGGAACACCATTGCCCACCTCGAATCGCAGCACTCCTTCGACGCTAAAGTGTGCGACTTCCTCTTTCCAAGCATCAACATTGACCGCCTGGAAGACTGGACTCTTTTCCAGCACAATGTTGAAGCCGTGATCTGGGAGCGTCATGCTCAGAGCGGCCGAACCCCTGCCCACAAAGCGTACTTCGCGCTGCAGGCCAAACGAATGTTCGCTTGGGAGAAGCGCGTCTGTCTCTCGGTAGGACACACCGTTGCTGTCTCCGAAATAGATGAACAGGTCATGCGCTCCCGGTTTGGCGTTACCCGCATTTCCTCTGTTCCGACCGGTGTTGATACTTCCTACTTTGAGCGACCCGCAAACTCGTCCATCAGCCGCGATCTTGTGTTCGTGGGATCCATGGACTGGATGCCCAACATCGACGGGATTCGCTGGTTTCTCTCTGATGTGTTCCCTCGCATCCAGGCGCAGCGCCCCGGAACAACGCTCGCAATTGTGGGCCGGAATCCGCCGCAGTCGATCCTTGATGCAAGCGCCAATCCCCTGGTGTCGGTTACAGGAACCGTTCCGGATGTTCGGCCTTACTTATGGCAATCAGCCCTCTCGATTGTTCCTTTGCGAGTAGGTGGCGGCACCCGGCTTAAGATTTTCGAAGCCATGGCGGCCTCCACCCCGGTGGTCTCGACTACGATTGGTGCCGAAGGCTTACCCGTTCTTCATAACAAGACGATTCAGATCGCGGACAGCGCCGATGCCTTTGCGGCCGAATGTCTCAGTTTGCTGTCTGATTCAGACCATCGCCAGAGAATATCGCAGGCAGCTTTACGCTTGGTGCTCGATAACTTCTCCTGGGCCAAGGTCACCGAGCGATTTGAATCGGCGCTGGTCCGGCCTGCCGTTTCGGCCCTATCGCGATGAGCGTTGCAGCCATCATCTTTGCCGTCAGCACTGCATTCATCCTATACGTTCTAATTGGCTATCCCGGACTGCTTGCTATCTACGCCCGGCTCTTTCCTAAGCCGATCCACAAAGTTCTAACTCCCGTCGCCCTCACAGTCGTGGTCCCTGTTCGCAATGGTGAACGCTGGATTGTCCGCAAACTGCAGTCGCTGCTTGCGTCCGACTATCCGTCCAACCTAATACGTATCCTGGTGGCTTCCGACGGCTCAACCGACTCCACCAACGCGCTAGTGAAAGAGTTCGGCGACAGCCGTATCTCCTTGCTTGAACTACTGGGTGGCGGCAAAGCAACGGCCGTGAACCGCGCGCTCGAACAGGTAACAACCGATGTCGTCGTGCTCACTGATGTTCGCCAGGAGTTTCACCCGTCAGCTATCAGTCGCCTTGTAGCATGCTTTGCCGATCCTTCGGTCGGCGTAGTAACCGGAGAGCTTGTAATCCGCAGTGGTTCCAGTCAGGAGGAGTACAACACGGGCCTGTATTGGAAGTACGAGAAGTGGATCCGCCGTAATCTGAACCGAATCGATGCCATGCTCGGCGCTACCGGCGCCATCTACGCTATCCGCCTCAGCCTCTTTCGTCCGTTACCGCCTGATACCCTGCTCGATGACGTCCATCTCCCTTTCGTCGCTGCTCTCCAGGGCTCGCGTATTTTCTTCGAAGATTCTGCAAAGGCGTACGACTACCCCACATCGCTGCAATCTGAGTTCCATCGAAAAGTGCGCACCCAAGCCGGGATGTATCAGATCCTCCTTCGTTTCCCCCGGTTGCTTTGGCCGGGCAATCGGCGCTTCATACACTTCTTCTCTCACAAGCTGGGCCGTTTGCTGCTGCCGGTTGCCATGTTGACCAGCCTTGTCAGCAGTGTCTTCCTTCCCTATCCTGCAAGATGGATCGCGCTGGCTCCGCAACTCGCTTTCTATGCTGCCGGTTTGCTTGATTCCTTCATCCCGGAGTCTAATCCGATCAAGAGACTAACGGCTGTCATTCGCGCGTTCCTGGTTCTTGTCAGTGCGGCGTTCTGCGCCGTTGCAGTGTTCTTCCTGCCGGCTCAGCGCCTCTGGAAAGAGACCAATGTCAGCCTTGGTGCGCCAAAGCCCGACCCGCTCGCTCCCCGTTGACAGCTCGTTACTGACCGTCTCGGCTTTGCAATACCGCAGCCACGCTGACGGTTGCAACGACGGTGTGCATGAAAACAAGGATCATCTGCGCAGTTGGAGTCACTCCGGCGAAGCGGGAAGACTTGGTGAAACTCAATCGCAGCGGCAAAGCGAAAGATAGGGCAAGAGCGAAAATGGCAACGAACAGGAACTTCCTCTCAGGCTGGTCAAACAGTGCCTGAATCAGTGCAAAAGTAAGTGCGGCAAGCACGGGTCCGCCCACGGCTCCGGACAGGATGGGTAGAAAAGTGAATGGTGGGAACGCTCGCGGAACCTGCGCGAGTCGAAATCCTGCTTGCCCAATTGCAAAGTCTATGGCAAACGCTAAACATGCGGCCAGTACTGTGTACAAAATAGTTCGAAGCATAGTCTCTCAAATTGAGGCTGGCCGTGGAGTCCTGGTCCGCAAGAAGCCCCAAACGGAAGGCGCGCCTAAGAAGCACCATGCAGCTATCACCGGGTCACAGATCGCACATCCCAGGGAAGAGGCTGGTGCGAAGGGAACAATCGGATTTCCGTATAAGTGGTGCAGAACATCCCAACCGGTATGCAAGAGCCACCCAATACCGATGAACTTATATGACCGTAGGCCTTGATAAGCAACATACGTCATAACGGTAGTGAAGGCGAACTCCCTTTGACCGAACCCGCCATTCAGATAAGCCGCGCCTGCACCGGCGATCATGATCGCCATAAACTTTTTTCTGCCAGGCTCCTGCATCATCGATACCAGAAGGACAAACAGCAGTCCAATCAAGATAGGCCCCGCAACGGTCATGAGTTGAAGAGTCGAGTTCTCAGTTGCGTGCATGTTATTTTCTTGACCACTAGGCGCTCAATTAGATAGCTTGCGCTGTCCGAACCTTCCGTTTAGAGGCTCCGCGTCTGGAAGTCTCCGGCATTGCTCTTTTCAACAAAGCGTCAAAGGCAGTCGAAGCTCTTTTGCTGGCATCTGTCGAACGCAAGAACCGATGGGCAGCATGGTGGCCGAGATAGATTGCGCTCAACTCCCAGACAAATTGATCGACGTCAAGGTCTGGACGGAGATGTCCGCAATCAACTGCTTCGCGAACAAGTCCGGTCAGCAGCCCAAGCCAGGTGTTCTCCATTTGCAAGATTTTGTTTCTGACTGCGCCGTCCACATCGTCGAACTCAAACAGGCCCGCAGCAACCGGGCAACCTCCAGGCAGCCCCGCCCTCTGCGCCCAGCCAAACCAATGATTGACTAGCGCCCGCACTCGCGGCAACCCCGGCTTCGCATGCATCGATGGTTGGACAACGTGCTCGGTCGCAAACTCTGCCATGTACTGCAGCAGGGCAATCTGGACATCCTCTTTAGAGCGAAAGTGAGCGAATAATCCGCTCTTCGACATCCCTACCTGATCCGCGAGCACACCAAGCGTGACACCGGTCAGGCCTGATTGACTCATCAACGCCAGCCCGGCATGGAGAATTTGCTGGTGTCTCGACCCTGCCCCGCTTGTCACGAGATTAGATTAGCACGACCGGTCGTACTCTAGAGATATCGTTCGAAGTAACTCAGCGTCCGCTAGGAGCCCGCCTAAGGCGAACGGTATCCAGGAACAGCCTCCGGTGTGAAAGGTGCTAAGCCTTCCTCGTTGGTTCCACGTGCGGCCGTCTGGTCAGGAAGACAAAAAGAACGAACAGATGAGAGCACATCCGAAATGCGTCCAAAGGCATCAATTGCCTCTCTCGGCTACTTCATTGCCGAGAAGTCAGCCGGACGCATGTAGATTTCTTCAACGTTATACTCATCACCGATTTTGGCGATCAAGGGCGCTGCAGATTTCCGATAAGGCAAGAACGCAGGATCTGCATGGAGCGCATGCCAATTGGCTTCCGCTCCCTCCCGACTGGAATGCGCAAGAAGATAGACGAAAGTGTTCTTCCAAGCGGAATCCTCACTCGGGACCCAATAACCAACAACGTTCAGATCGTGTTTAGCCTGAAGCTTGGAGACGTCGCGAAAAATTGATTCGAGAGTCTGCGCCTGCCCGGGGACTACGTGATAGATCATAAGCTCGAACACACGATTACCGTTCGCTTTGACTTCACTTAGATGCGTCAGTCGCTCTGTGCACAGTGAACCGGCCACAAAAGAAAGCAGGGCCGTACCCGACAAAACCAGATTCTTGAACTTTTCGTGGTGGAGGAAGGACATCGCCGCTCCGTAACTCGTCTTCATGTGAACGTTTCTCCCGTGTTGTTGGCTATGGAATGGACGCTGTTGCTATCCCAATTGGAATGGTAGGACCCATCCCTCAAACAAGCAAGGCCGCATTGCAAGCAATAACGAGGTGACGCCACGCTCAACGTCCGCGACAGCAGCGCTTAGTACAACAGCGACAACTTTTTCCGATTGCCGCTGTCGTCGGTCATTTAAGAGATATAGTCTATGAACACCTAAGCAGTGTCGCTCCTTCACCGATGTTCCAAGCCATACATCAAAGCGGCACTCCCTTCTTGCGACTAGATGGACATGCCTCCTGAAACCTCAATGCGCTGGGCGTTGATCCAGCGATTGTCCTCAGAAAGTAGCGCCGCGATCATGGGGCCGATGTCGTCAGGCACACCGGCACGGCCAAGCGCCGTCACACCCGCGACCAACTTATTCACATCGGGATTATCGCGAACCATCCCGCCGCTAAAATCGGTAGCTATTGCACCTGGAGCGACGGTGTTGACGGCGATCCCGCGTGCACCCAAGTCCTTGGCCAAGTAGCGGGTGAGAACCTCGACAGCACCCTTCATGGACGCATAGGCGGAACTTCCAGGAAATGTGACACGGGTGAGCCCGGAAGAAATATTTACGATCCGGCCACCATCGTTCATGAGCGCAAGGAGCTTCTGCGTCAGGAAGAACACGCCCTTGAAGTGAACGTTGTAAAGGCTGTCCAGTTCCTCCTCAGTCACCTTGTCGAATGCAGCATGGTGCGAGGTGCCGGCGTTGTTAACAAGATAATGGAAGCGCTCTGCTCCTAGATTTACAAGTGCTTGTTGCAGGTTCTGTACGAATGGGTCGAAGGCGTGGACTTTACCTGTATCCAGCTGCAACGCGATGGCCTTAGCCCCTAGCTCACCGACTGCACCTATAACCGCCTCGGCCTCTGCACGATTGGAGTTGTAGGTGAAGATCGAATGGACACCTCGCTTGGCGAGGCTAAGCACGGTATTGCGACCAAGTCCACGGCTCCCGCCGGTAACGATCGCAATTTTGTTGGGCAGTACAGTCTCTTCTGTTGGCATTGTTCGCTCCTGGGTACGTATGCCATCAGGATAGGTTTTCTCTGCCCTGAAGTGAATGTCGAAAGTCTTTCATTTCTTGCCTATTCCTGCTCGCGAATCTACACTCATGGCAGAGTCATCGAACGGAACGAGCTGAATATGCTGGATCAATTAGCCGAAGCGGTCAGGCGTTATACGGATTTGCAGGTTGGAGAAAGTCCGTTTAGAACGGCGGTCAAAGGACTGACGATTCTTCGATCAGATCACGAAAAGCGTCCGAACCATCTCATTTTTAAGCCCGCTCTTTGCGTGGTTGTTCAAGGTGCCAAATGGGCCATCTTCGGCGACAAGCGATTAGATTACCGGGCCGGACAAGCGCTGGTGGTGAGTGTTGAGATACCGGCGTTCGGCACCGTTGCTGAGGCAAGCCCGAGCGACCCCTATCTGGGCCTCATCATCGAATTCGATCTGGCAGTTATGCGCGAAGTACTGGGGGAGTTGGCCGCCCCGCCGGAGGCACGCCATTCAGTTACACGAGGGGTTTTCGTCACTGACTTCAATGGCCCGCTCGAGGGTTGCGCGTTGCGTATGGTGCGTCTGCTCGAAACACCCAAGGCGATCCCGGTACTCTATCCCGCCATTATGCGCGAAATTTGTTACTGGCTGCTGACGGGGCCTCACGGCGGCGACGTGGTCAAGATGACGCTGGCCAACAGCCACGAGCAGCGAGTCATCCGTGCCATACATACGTTGCGCGATCGTTTCGCAGAGCCAGTCCGGATTGAGGATCTGGCCTCCGTAGCGCAGCTGAGCTCATCGGCGTTCCATCGTCAGTTCAAGGCGATTACGTCCATGACGCCGCTACAGTACCAAAAGCAGCTTCGTTTACTGGAGGCGAAGCGGCTGATGGTTTCCCATGCAGCCAACGTGGAAACAGCTGCGTTTCAGGTCGGCTATGAGAGCCCGTCGCAATTCAGCCGTGATTATTCCCGAATGTTCGGCGTATCACCTCGGCGCGACATTGCCTCGCTCATCGGCGCTGCGGCCTGACCCTGCCTCTCATACATTGCAGGACTCACGGCCGTCGGGCGGAGTAAAGCGAGCAGCTAAGCGTACCTGCTGCGTATGCTGATGGCATGGCTGCTGCGATCTATCCTGGCTCTTTCGACCCCGTAACCAACGGTCACCTGGACATTCTTACGCGTGGCAGTCAGCTGTTTGATCGAGTTATTGTTGCCGTTTTGCAGAACAGTCAGAAGCAGTCATTGTTCTCCGTGGCCGAGCGCATCCACGTGCTGAACGAAGCCGTTGCTGCCCTGCCCAACGTCTCTGTTCTTGCGTTCGAAGGACTGCTTATTAACTGTGCACGAGAGTGCGGAGCACAGGTTATTCTGCGCGGTCTTCGCTCGCCGTCCGACTACGAATTTGAAGAGCAATTGGCCACTCTGAATCGCCGTCTTTCCCCCCAACTTGAGACGATCTTTCTCCTTGCCAGCGAAGGAAATCGTGCCGTGAGTTCCCGCATGGTGAAGGAAATTGCCAGTCTTGGCGGCGATGTTTCTTCCTTTGTTCCCCCTCACGTCGCTTTAATGCTGCGCTTAAAGTACGGACACACGCTAAATTAGTGTGATCCATGCAAGCCACTGACGAGATAGCCGAACGTATCTCCACTATCAGCGTTTCCTCCACTTTGAAAGTGTCCGCTGATGCTGACCGCCTGCGC
>CAXTWQ010000038.1:19409-32389 GCA_964248065.1 uncultured Bryobacteraceae bacterium
GCGCCGGGGAACCCGACTTCCCTACTCCAGAAAACATCAAGCAGGCCGGCATCGCAGCGATCGCCGCCAACTTTACGAAGTACACCAATGCTGGTGGCACCCCGGAACTTCGCGCAGCCATCTGCCAGCGTCACACAGACGACTTCGGCACAGCCTATACGCCAGCTGAGTGCATGGTCACCGTCGGCGGCAAGCACGCGATTTTTAACTTAATTCAAGCCATCATCAACCCCGGCGATGAGGTGATAATTCCGGTTCCTTATTGGGTTACTTACAAAGATGTGGTGAACTACGCCGGCGGAACATGTGTCTTTGTCGGAACAGACGAGAGTGCCGCCTTCGAAGTCACCGCTGGGCTTCTTGAACAGCACATCACGCCTGCAACGAAGCTTGTGATCATCAACTCGCCGTCGAACCCCAGTGGGTCAGTGATCCCGGACGAGGAGTTTCGACGTATCTTCGAACTCACCTCACGTCACGGCATTCTGTTGATGACGGATGAATGTTACTGCCACTTCCTCTACGACAGCAAGCCTTTCTCCATCGCTTCTGTTCCGGGTGCCAAAGAGAGCGTTGTGGTCGCTGGATCGCTCTCCAAGACGTACGCAATGACGGGCTGGCGCATTGGTTTCGCGCTGGCGCCCGCACCGCTGATCAACGCCTTGATGAAGCTGCAGAGCCACAGCACTTCGAACCCGACATCCATCGCGCAAAAGGCCGCAGTAGAAGCTATGACAGGACCGCAGACCAGCATTCCCCAGATGCTGGGCGAGTATCGCAAGCGCCGCGACTTCGTCATTGACCGCTTACGTCAAATCCCCGGCGTCACGATTGCGATACCGAAGGGAGCTTTCTACGCCTATCCCAATATCAGCGTTGCCTACCAAAGTGGGCGCATCAAGAACTCACTCGCCTTTTCAACTGAGCTTCTTGAGAAAGCGCACGTCGCAGTTGTTCCTGGCGAGGCCTTTGGCACGGACGATCACGTTCGTATTTCGTATGCCACTTCGATGACCGAACTTGAGCGCGGCCTCGACCGGCTTCACCAATTCATCGACACCCTGCGCGCATGAAGATCCTTGTCTGTTCAGCCTTGCTGCTTCTGACCGCCACGACCGGCTTCAGCAGCCAGAGGCATCGCCATCGCCGGTCCGCAGTGGCTGCCCAGTTCGACTACTATCTGTTGTCCCTATCCTGGTCGCCCGAGTACTGCCACAGCCATCCTTCGAGTGCCCAATGCACGGCCGCTAGACCTTTCAGCTTCGTCGTTCATGGACTCTGGCCTGAGTACAACTCGGGTAGCGGCCCTGAGAACTGCAGGAGCGCGCCGGGCCCAACTAACCCATCGCAATACCTCGACATCATGCCCGATCTGGGCCTGATTCAGCACGAGTGGACGACACACGGGACGTGCAGCGGTCTTGGTGCGGATGCGTACTTCGGCCTGATTCGCAGAGCTTACAACTCGATCAGAGTGCCTGCGCACTTTGCCACTCTGTCGACCGCTCAAACCGAGAGTCCGCAGCAGGTGAAGAAAGAGTTTGAGTCCGCAAACAGCAGCTTGTCCGACAGTTCATTGCAGATCAATTGCGCAAGCAACTACCTGCAAGCAGTTGAAGTCTGCCTTGATAAATCGCTAAGCCCCATCGCCTGTTCTGGGCCTCGTGACTGCCGCGCTCAAACGATACATATTCCACCAGTCCGCTAAGTCCGCCTCACTCTTTCTTGCTCGCACTTCCCAGCACGTGGGCAATATAGCGCTGCTGACCTAATCCGTTCGAAGTGCCTCCATTGGGTCCACCTGGACCGCGCGCCACGCCGGAACGGTAGCAGCGATCAGGCCTACCAGCAGCATTACAGCAGTCGCAGCAGCCATCGTCCACGTGTCCAGCGCTTGAACCCCAAACAGGAAAGACTTGACGGCGCGTCCTACAGGCCAGGCGGCTGAAGCGCCAAGCAACAGCCCACACGCCACAATCACCGCCGCCTGCCGGATTACCAGTCCCGTGACCCCAGCCGGAGAAGACCCTAGCGCCATCCGGATTCCGATCTCCTTGCGCCGTTGTGTGACCGAGTAAGCCAGCAAGCCGTAAATGGCGATGGCGGCCAGCACCACTGCCACTCCGCTAAAGCCCGTCACCAGGCGCAGCGCAAGCCGCCGCTCACCCAATGATTGCGCAATCCCTTCCTCCATAGGCCGGAGATTGATTTCTGTCATGTCGGGTGCCACTTGCTTGATTGCCGTGCGCAGTTGATTAGCGAGTACTTCCTTCGGCAAGGAGGATCGCACGGCAAACGTAGCAGCCATGCTAAATACCGCTCCTAATACGGAGTCTTTGGGCAGTTGCAAGTAGTTCAAATACACCATGGGTTGATAGGGTGCGCCCAAATCCTGTCCTTGCAACTCGTTCTCTACGACGCCGACCACCGTTAGCCCTTGCGTGAAGGGCAGGTCCGCATCTTTATCTCCAGGCCGGCGATGACACTTGACTCTCGCTCTAAGCGGATCGCTTCCCGCAAGGAACTTGTTGACGAAGGCCTCGTTCACCACCGCCACCATATCCGCACTTGCATCGTCCTGAGGGGAGAATGGACGCCCTCGTAACAGGTGCATCCGGCTGGATTGGACAAAGTCGCTACTTACCATGCTGTAGAACGCGTTATCTCCCTCCTGGAATGCACGCCCAACAATTTCAGTCTCGCCGTTCAGGGCAAAGTTGTAGCCCGAAAATGGAATTGCAGTCTGCATGGTCGCTGACTCTATACCTGGGAGAGTTCGAAACCGCTCCAATAAGCGCGTATCGATCTGGCGAGAACTCTCCGGACTCTTATGTTGGTCTTCAGGAGTTAGCACCAGTGTTGTGACACCGCGCGGATCGAATCCCAACCTGACATCCTGCAGGGCACGGAACGTTCGCACAAAGAGCCCGCTCACCATCAGGAGCACGCACGTTAATGCAATCTGCACAATGACGAGAGATCCCTGTAGTCGGGATCTTCGAGTGACTCGTGCCGTTGTCATCTCTGGGTTCGTTTGCTGTCGGATGAGAAACACCGGCGCGAGCGAGGCCAGCACTCCAGTCAGCAATGCCAGCAGTAAGCCTGACGCAAAGGCAGCAGGGTATACTGCGAGCTCATCGAAGCGCGAAAACTGCTGCCCGTATGTGCTCCTTATTCCCGCGACAAGCGTGATGGCCAGAACTCCGCCTAGCGTCGCGCCTAACAGCGAAAGGACGATGGTCTCGACAACTGCCTGCTGCATTAATCGCCCGAAGCTTGCGCCCAACGCCGACCGGACGTGCATCTCTGCAATGCGCTCCGTTGCCCGGGCAATCTGCAGGTTGGCAGCATTGGCACAGGCAATCAGCATCAATATGCCAACCCCACCCAGCAGTGTCAGCAAAGCGGTTTGCAGGCTGCCCGTCAGATACCGTTCATAAGGTTGCATGTCAACGACCTCATGGGGCCCTGCCGGCTGCTCCTTTGAGTGAGCAAACAGGCTCCGAACCTCCGCAAGCGCTTGCTGCTTTGACACGCCAGGTTTCAAGCGTGCCAACACCAGTGCCCTATCAGCAAACAACTCGTCCTCGCCTTTTTCATTCAGGGAGACAGACGTATAGACCACGGGCGCTTCGGTGCCTTGCGGAAAGTGGATCTTCTCCGGTAGCACTCCAATTACGGTGCGCAGTCGCCCTGAGACCTTTAGCGTCGAGCCGATAACATTCGGGTTCTTGTGAAGGCGCTCTCGCCAGAATGCCGCACTGACCACAGCATCCGGCGCCTTCTCACTTCCGCTGTCCAGCAACTGGCCCAGCTTGGCATGCACACCCAGCATCTTGAAAAACTGTGGCGTCACTTCAGTCAGCAGTGCCATGCGCGACCCCTCCGGCGCAGCTACAGGCCTTAACATGGTGTTGTATCCGCCTATCGCTGTGAATGAGTGTGCATCACGACGCAACTCCTCAATGCGTTTGTAGCTCAGAGCGTACTCGGTCCCGTTTGAGCCTCCTCTGATTGAAATCATCATTAGCTGCTCAGGGTGAGGCAGCGCGATCGGCCGCAGTAACACCGAGTCCACGATGGCCAGCATCGTCGTAACCGCGCCCAAGCCTAGGGCAAGCGTGAGCACGATTGTGGCAGCATGACCGGGAGCATTCCTCAGTCCGCGCAAGGCATAGCGAATATCTGTCAACAGACTTGCTCCAATGCTTGCTACTGTATTCATCGCACCGCCTCCGCTTCTGAATTCCCAGCTATGCAATCTGGTCCATCACCTAGATCAGCTTCGCTGTTTCACACTTTGCTGCACTTTGCGAACCAAAGGCAGCATCAAAGCATTTCAGCCTTTTTGCTTGCAATTAAAACAGACTGATTTAACTGGTCAGCACAAAGCTGTCCAGATTCGAACATTGCCGTTCAATAACGGACATCAGGTTTGTTTGCGCAGCGGTGTTTCTCCGATTGCCAGTTGGAACTGTCTCCTCTGAACCATGCGGCTTCCAGCTTGTGTCTTGAAATCTGTCGACAAACCGAGGAGCTTGAGCGGGAAGTCATCGAGCGCATAGACCGATATCCGAAGGAGTCCAATGCAGGTCTTCTAAGATCTGATCGCCCTCTTCCGCGGCAATGAGCTGTGCCGCACGCCAGATGCATTGGAGATGGGTTCAATCGTGCGAGCCGTCGCTCGAGTGGTCGAGCATCGGGGAAAGTTGCTCAATCAGTGGGTCGAACGGAACAGGTTACTTCTTCGGCAGTGCGCGTACAGCGCCGGTCGAGATGCCTCCGTCAACCAGCAGAGTCTGCCCTGTGATGTAGCGGCTTTCTTCGGACGCAAGGAAAACCACGGCTGCATCCAGGTCGCCGACCTGACCGGGTCGCTTGAGAGGGATGCGGTCGCTGAGATAGCTGACCCAATCGGCGTCCTGGTACATGACCTTGTTCTGCTCGGTGCGGAACCAGCCGGGAGCCAAGCAGTTTACGGTAATGCCGTGCGGGCCCCAATCGTCTGCCAGGCTCATGGTCAATTGCTTGATGCCGCCACGGCTGGCCGTGTAAGGACCAAGCCCGGCATAACCGTTGACGCTGGTCACCGAGCCGATGTTCACGATGCGGCCGTAACTACGTTGAACCATGGAGCGGGCGACTGCCTGAGCAACGAAAAAGCTGCCGCGCAGATTGGTATCGAGGATCAGATTCCAGTCATCCCAGGTCACGTCGAGGGCAGGCTTTCGGACATTACAGCCGGCGTTGTTGATCAGGATGTCGATGGGGCCAAACGCCTCGGCGGCTTCGGCCATGCGCTTGATGCTGTCTCCATCGCGAACGTCGAGTTCAAGCGAGAGGGCACGTCTTCCCATGGACTTGATCTCCTCTTCGAACCCGGTGAGGCTCTCACGAGTGCGGCTGGTGAGTACGAGGTCGGCTCCCGATCGGGCGAGCGCGCGGCCAAACTGCTGGCCGAGTCCGCGACTGGTTCCGGTGACGAGCGCAATCCGGCCTGTCAGGTCAAACATGCCACTACTCATTGCAGTGCTCCGGGGTCTGCTCCGGTGAGTGCTCGGGCTTGAGCAAGACTTTGAGCAGCCCGTTCTCGCGGGCATGAAGACGGCCAAACCAATCGGCCCCTTGTTCCAAGCCGCCAACGGCACTGATTAACGGGTGAACATCAATTTCACCTGAAGCCATCATCTGAATGCAGCGTGGATACTCGCCTGCGGAAGCAGCCGAGCCCTGCAAGCGTATCTGACGGCTTACGACGGCCTGCAGCGGAATCTCAGCGGTTGGCACAACGTTGCCTATCAAGGTGACCGTGCCGCCTTTGCGGACGCAATCCACAGCAGTCTTAATAGTTGCCGAACTGCCCACCGCTTCCAGTGCGACATCAACGCCTTTGCCGTTCGTCAGCTTAAGAATTTCAGCGGTGGCGTCTACCGTTTTGGCATTGATGACAGCGGATGCGTTCAGCCGTTGGGCCAGCTCTAAACGTGACGGATCGACGTCGATCACGAATACTTGCTCGCAGCCTGCCGAGAAAGCAGCCTGCATCACGAGCAGGCCGATAGTGCCGGCGCCTACTACCACTGCGCTGCTGCCCTCTTTTATCTCTGACAGATCAACGGCGTGTACGGCCACAGCCAGCGGTTCGACCATGGCAGCATGTTCGAAAGGCAGGTGCCTGGGAATTGGATGAATGACGCGGGTAGGCACTGTGACGTACTCGGCAAAGGCTCCTGGGCGGCGATAGTCAGGCACTGAGACGCCCAGCACTTGACGGTTGTCACATAGATTCATTTGGCCTTGCAGACAGAAAGGGCAGTGACCGCAGAAAAGAGTGGAGTCAAAGGTGACGCGCTGACCTTCTGTCAGGTGGACGACTGCTTCCTCTGTCACAGGACCGAGCGCTGCCACCGTGCCTGCGGCCTCGTGTCCCATCACGATGGGCGGAATACGCCGGCCGGAGGTGCCGTCGTAGCCGTGAACATCACTGCCACATATGCCGCAAGCTTCGACTCGAATGAGTGCTTCGTCTTCGCCGGGGCGAGGCAGCGGAAGATCAACCACTTCGAGCCGGTTGTACTCGGAGAGCAACAGAGCTTTCATAAGTTGCATGGTAACCAACCCGGGAACATAGGGGAACGCGGCGGGTTCCACTTTCTCTAGCAGGTTTGTAACCTGATGCCCTGCAGAGCCGCCTACTTTACAAGGAATGAGAGAGTATCCGGCATACTTTAGATCGGTATGCTTGTTGAGCAAGAGCTGATTGAAAGGGCGCGCACGGGCGATGCTGCGGCCTTCAATCAGATTGTGCTGGCATATCGCAGGCGCATTCTGGGGACGATCTCGCGCTTGATTGGGCGTCCGGAAGATGTCGAGGATGTGGCGCAAGAAGTTTTTGTGAGGCTTTACTATTCGCTCGATCAGCTTCGAACGGCAGAGGTGTTTGAGCCTTGGCTGTATCGGCTGACGGTGAATGCTTCTTATGATTATCTGCGGCGGGCCAAGCGGCGCAATGAGTCTCGGATGGCGGATCTAAGTGAGCAGCAGGTGATGATGGCGGACTCGGTAGCGAGTAGCCGGCAGGAGGGCGAGGACCGGCAGAGGGGTCAAGTGCGGGAATTTATGGATGCACTTTTCAGCCACGTCTCTGAGCAGGACCGCCTGTTGCTGACACTGAAAGAAGTAGAGGGCCTAAGTTTGAAAGAGCTGGAAGGAATCTACAACGTGAATGAGAATGCGTTGAAAGTGCGGCTGTTTCGAGCTCGGCAAAGGGTCTTGAAAGCGCATCAGGCGGCGGTCGCGGATGGTAAATTGTAGGCGGCTAGGGTTGGGCGATGGGGGATGGGCAGACTAAATTTATGAGTGATGATTCCGAGTTGAATCGATTATTTGAGCGGTACCGGTCCGCGTGCCCGGAGGTGGAACCGGGCTCGAACTTTATGCCTTTGCTTTGGGAAAAGATCGAGGCAAGACGCGGGGGTTTGTGGTTCGACTTCAGCCGGCTCGGCAAGAAGACTCTTACTATCTCTGCGGTGTTGTGTTTGCTTCTTCTGGGCATGAATCTTTCGATGCCGCCGCAGGTTGGCCCCTCCTACACTGATGTTTTGATTTCGGCTGCTTCGGCTGAACAGGTTGACTTCAGTGAAGCGATTCGGCCTTTGGCCTCCGAAAGGCCGAGTACCGGACAGCGGTAGGACCATTCTCTATGGCGAAGCGAAACAACTTGCCGGCAGTACTGCTCGCGATCCTCTTGTTTGGATTGGGCGCAGCTGTAGGTGCGTTGGCGCATAGGTACTACAGTCCGACCACCGTAATGGCCAGAAGCCCGGAGACGTTTCGAAGAGAGTACATTGCCGAGATGCGATCGAGGCTTGCACTGACGACGGAGCAGGAGGCGCGCCTGCAAACGATTCTCGATCGGACGAAAGCCGAAATCAAGGCGGTGCACGAGCGGAGCCACCCGGAGATGATGCGGATTAAGCAGGAGCAGGTGACCCAAGTGAAGGCAATATTGACGCCTTCGCAATTGCCCGCTTATGAGAAGCTGGTGGCCGAACGGGAGCGCCGCAGCCGCGAGCAGGAAGAGCGTGACCGGCGTGAAGAGACTTCGCAAAACAGGCATGCTCAGTAGTGCAAACGAACCATAACGTTCAGTAACTCCAGGGCGCGATACTAAATTCATCTCAGTGTCAGTAGGAACAAAACTTACGTTCGAGCAGTTCCAAGAACAGTACGGGCAGAATGTTCAAGCCTACGAGTTCTGGTATGGAGAGACCATTCCAACAGCCACGCCCACGTGGGTGCATGCGTTGCTGCAAAAGATCATTGCAAGACTGTTGGACGAGCAAGGGTTCATCTCAGGTGGCGAGGTAGAACTTAGGATCGTCACCGAAGCGCATCCCAGACCGGACGTTATTGCTGTCACTGGATTGCCTGCGGGGCTGTATCAAACGGAGGGCGCTGCTGTCGTAGTGGAGATTATCTCAGAGGACGACGACCATCGGTACTTGCGCGAGAAGTGCCGAAGGTATCAGGACTGGGGCTGTGGCCAAATCTATGGGGTGGACCCATTGGACCGATCTATTTCCGAGTGGCGTGACGGAAGTTTCACACCGCGGGTCGATCTGTCGGGCATACCTGCAGAACGGATTTGGAAAGAACTGGATCGAGTCTATTCCGGCAATTGCAAGAGCCAATCCTGAACACTCGGTTGGAATATAGTTGAGCCAGCCGGATACACTGCATTTATCCATGTGTATCAGGATGTATGTTCGGATTGCTTCCTCCTTATTCGCCAGCTTCGCGCTGGCTCTGCTGTTTACGGCTTCGGGTGACGCTCAGGCTAATTCCATCAGCAACATGCTTTCGGAACTGGAGCGAGTGAAGCCGTTCTATGGAACCCAGATTTCTCCTGATGGGCAGTGGGTTGCCTGGATCTCAAGCGGCGGTGCGGACAGCGGTACTGATCTGTATCTTCTTCATCAAGGCAGCGGGGCGGCGGCGGCAGCTTTGGTGATACCGAAGATGGAGGGCAAGCATCGGTGCTCCGGCATCTCTTGGTCGCCGGATAGCAGTCGCTTTGCGTTCCTGGTGAGCGGGGCGAGCGATCAGAAACAGGTCTATCTGCACTCGGTCAAGACGGGGGAGACGGCTGCGGTGACGGATCTGAAAGGCTATTTAACCGATCTCAGATGGTCAGCCGACGGGGCGCGGGTGGCATTTCTTTTTGCGGCGAATGGTGGGGGAGCGGGTCCCCTAGCGGCGGTACCAGCACAGACCGGGGCTATCGGGACAGACTTGCATAACCAGCGGCTGACTGTGATGGCAGCGTCCGGAGGAAAGCCGACAGAGATCTCGCCGGCTAACTTGAACATTTACGAGTTCGACTGGGCACCGGACGGCAAGGCGTTCGTCGCGACAGCTGCGCCCGGACCGGCCGATAACAATTGGTGGACGGCTCAGTTGTACAAAGTAAATGGCGAGACCGGGCAGATGACTGTGCTGTATCGTCCACCGGCGGAGAGGCAATTGGCAGCGCCGCGATGGTCGCCGGATGGCAAGCAGATCGCCTTCATTGGCGGATTGATGAGCGATGAAGGATCGACGGGCGGTGATCTTTTCGCGATACACGCAAGTGGCGGTGAGCCTAGAAACCTGACGTCGGGGCGCAAGTCGTCACCGAGTAGTTTCAAGTGGCAGGGCAAGCAATTGCTGTTCACCGAATATGTGAAAGGGAGCGCGCAGATCGGCACGCTCGATGTCGCAAACGGGCAAACCGAAGTACTTTGGCAAGGCGCGGAGTTGCTTCATATGGATGAGGAGCGCAATGACCTTTCGGTGGCGGCGGATGGGCGGACCAGTGTCGTGGTGCGGTCAACATTGGATCGTGCGCCGGAGGTTTGGACGGGCGCGATCGGCGATTGGAAGCAGGTTACAACTGCTAATGCGGCGGCGAAACGGCACTGGGGACCGGCCAAGAGCATTACCTGGCAGCGTGAAGGAGTGGAGGCGCAGGGCTGGCTGATTTATCCGGAGCACTTTGATCCGCAGAAGCGTTATCCGATGATCACCGATATTCATGGTGGTCCGGCGTCAATGCAGGGGTCGGTGTGGCCTTCGGCAAGGGCATTCAACATGTCGGCTATGGCCGGCTTGGGTTACTTCGTCTTCCTTCCGAACCCGCGTGGCAGCTACGGAGAGGGCGAAGCGTTTACTCGCGGCAACGTGAAGGATTTTGGAAGTGGCGATTTACAAGACATTCTTGCCGGCATTGATCAAGTGCTGAAAGAGGTTCCGGTCGACCCGGAGCGTCTGGGCGTTACCGGCTGGAGTTATGGCGGCTTTATGACAATGTGGACGGTGACTCAGACGACTCGCTTTCACGCGGCTGTGGCCGGTGCCGGTATTGCCAATTGGCAGAGCTACTACGGAGAGAACTCGATTGACCAGTGGATGATTCCGTACTTTGGCGCGTCGGTTTACGATGACCCGGCAGTCTATGCGAAGAGCTCGCCGATCAGTTTCATCAAGCAGGTGAAAACGCCGACGCTGGTGATTGTGGGAGAGCGGGATGGCGAGTGCCCGGCGCCGCAATCGTTCGAATTTTGGCATGCTTTGCAGGCGCAGAAAGTGCCTACTCAGCTGGTTGTGTATCCGGGTGAAGGGCACGCGTTTCAGGATCCGAAGAATCGTTCTGACCGACTGCGCCGTACGCTGGAGTGGTTCGATAAGTACCTGGGCGCGGCCAATTCAAGCGTCGCTTCCACGTTACAATGACAATTCGGTTGGACCGATTTCTCACTGATGATTGAACTAGTACGCGACGCGTACCAATATCGCGAACTTGTTTGGGCTCTTGCCATGAAGGAGCTGAAGATTCGCTATAAGCGCTCGGCCCTGGGTTTCCTCTGGGCGTTGTTGAATCCGCTTCTGCTGATGATTGTTTATACGATTGTCTTTTCAACAATCATGGCGATGAAAATTCCGCATTACGCGATTTTTCTGCTAAGCATGCTGATTCCGTGGACATTTTTTGCGCAGTCCATGGCGTATGCGGCAGAGTCCATCGTAGGCAACTCTGACTTGATCAAGAAAGTGCGAGTGCCGCGTTCGGTGTTCCCGCTGGCGGCTGTTGTCGCGAACATCATCAACTTCCTGCTCTCGATGATTCCGCTGGCCCTGATGGTCCTGATTATGGGTCATCCTCTCTATGCAACTTGGTTGTTTCTGCCGGTGCCGCTGCTGGCACTGACTATTTTTACGATCGGTGCAACGTTCTTTTTTGCAACGGCGAATGTGTTCTACCGCGATGTTGCACATATCGTGCAGGTGATCATTCAAGTCTGGTTCTACATTACGCCGATCCTGTATAGCATTGAGTTTTTCCCAGTACAGTTTCGCTGGCTCTTCAAGCTCAATCCGTTGATCTACGTGATGAATGATTTTCGGATGAGTATCTACTATGGGCAGTTGCCTCAGGCGCAGTCTGTAATTGCATCGTTCGTCTGTGGTTTTCTTGCACTCTTCTTAGGTCTGGTTGTGTTCCGCCGGTACGAAAGCAAATTCGTCTACTATGTTTGAGGCCCACGCATGAGCGCAGTTGTCAAAGTCGAGAACGTAACGCAACGATTCCGCCTGGTGCAGGAGCGTCCGGATACAGTGCGCGAGTTGTTTGCGAAGTTCTTTAGGAACAGCACGGGCTATCACGATTTTGAGGCAGTCCGGAATGTCTCGTTTGAAGTACACGAGGGCGAGATGCTCGGCATTGTAGGAAGTAACGGCTCGGGCAAGAGCACTCTGCTGAAAATGATTGCGGGCGTGTATAAGCCGACGTCGGGAATGGTGTCCGTGAAAGGCTCGCTCGCTCCGCTGATTGAACTGGGTGCTGGCTTCCATGGCGAGTTAACCGGCCGGGAAAATATTCTGATGAACGGGCTGCTGATGGGTTTCTCGAAGCGGCAAATGCAGGATCGTGAAGAAAGCATTATTGGGTTTGCGGACCTGGGAGACTTCATTGATGCGCCCGTAAAACAGTATTCATCCGGCATGTACATGCGGCTGGCGTTTGCTGTGGCGACCGAAGTGAATCCAGACATTCTGGTGATTGACGAGATTCTGGCTGTCGGCGATATGGCGTTTCAGCAGAAGTGCTTTGAGCGGCTGGAGCGGTTTCGTAGTTCGGGTAAAACGATTCTGTTTGTCACGCATACGCTGGAACAAATCAGGAAGAATTGCGATCGCGCGATTTACTTAGATAAGGGCGTGCTTGTCGCTGATAGCACACCGGAGCACGTAATTGAGATGTATACCGAAACCACGATCAGCGAACACCCGGAGCTGAAAATTTCGTCGCTGGCGGGTCTGTCCGCGCCGGTTCGCTAGAGGGGACTTGCGTTCCTGAAAATTCGAAGCCATTCGAAGAGGCAGGCGCGGGACGAGCCCCTTTCAAGGCAGTTCCGACGACCGGCTGGTCCGCTTCGCGTCGCTTGGCTTGTAGATCTCTGAGCTCAGCTACGTCTTTGATGTAGTGACGACGGAGTCGGGACTCCTGCAGGCTCAGGTTATTGAACAGATGGCGATTGGTTTCCCAAATTTGGTTCTCGATCAGCAGCGTGCGGACGTTTTCGTCAGCTTCATCAAGAAACAATTCAGCGCAGTCGAGCCGACGCGAGGCATATAGACCGGCTTCCAGAATTGGGATGCGGTTAAGGCGCCACTGAGTATCGGACAAGCTTTGCACCAATTCGGCTTCGCGGTCACCAATGGGATTACAGTCGCTGGCAAACCGGGCGACATGGAGTTCGTACGCGTCGGCTTCGGAGGCAGAAAGAAGAATAGTGCGTCCAGTAAGACCGATGCGGACAGCATTCAGCGATGATTTGGCTTTGCCTTCTGCGGTGCGAGGACCGGTCGACATTTTCGAGTTTGCGCGATTGGCAGCAAGTTGTGCGGCGGAGATGGTGGTTGGCATAGGTGGTTGCTCC
>CAXTWQ010000038.1:32399-32791 GCA_964248065.1 uncultured Bryobacteraceae bacterium
CAAATGAACTGTTGCATTGGTGGAAAAAGCGGAGATGTGGTTTGGAGAGTTTGGGTTAGGAATATTTTCAAGTGCTGTGATCGGAGGTTCTTACTTTGCCATTACTGCTTGAGAGAACATGCCTTTCATTCAATAATCATGCGGTGAGAAGAGCTGGGGTTTTCCTGTCGCGGCACTTCACCGTTCTCCTGAAGGAGACAGCCTAAGAGCCTGTCGCATGAAAACCTGCCGCAAGGAGAATGTTCACACCGGTTTTGCCTGCCCGGTTCACCAGCGAACCTCCGCTGGCATCTGGGCACACCAAGGGTTCGCAGCGCATCTCGGTTTCCATCACTCGCGTTTCCAGTAGCCCGCATCCGCAGTCACTCGTTCGGGCAAAGAGCCAATTGGCT
>CAXTWQ010000038.1:32801-41978 GCA_964248065.1 uncultured Bryobacteraceae bacterium
CAACAGTATGCGATCCATCATTTCCTGCTTGACAGCCGCCTCGACAAAAACGGCCGCGTGGCCGTCAGCAGCCACTTGCCTAGTGCCGCATTGCGCGAAACGGTTAAGGCCGCCGTTCCTCATCCCACGGGAATCGGGATCGGTGTTTGTTTGCTTTGCGTCCCTGTTTACTCGCTAGGGCGAGATGCTCGGCAATCAGTCTGCGGCGTGGATCAGCGCCTTCGGGATGTTCCTGCTGAGAGAGTGCAACGCGCGCTCGGCTTCCTGTTCCACTCGCGCTTGGCCTATTCAATCCGTTCCAGCGGTTGACGGCAATCGGCCCAGTGTTGTTATTTGGCAAGCTACTCACTGGCGCAGTGGTCGGCGGACTCCATGAACTTGGGGCTGACGTGACGCAGCGCGGGCAAAAGCTGCTCGGGTACGAAGAGTGGCCACAGCTCTTTAAAACGATGGCAATCCTTCTCTGACGGAAAGCCTTTGCCGCCCATTCCAAATGATTCCAGGAGTTTCGAATAGATACGATTGAAGTCTCTGCGATTTGCTTCGCCCTCTTCGTAAGTCCAGCTGACCACATGCACAGGGCCGAGGTCATGGCCTGGCAAGGTCAACTGCGCGGGCGTGACCGGCTGCAGCGAATGGACGACACCGGACGGGTACTGTGCCGAGATGAGATAGTCCGGCGCGTTGACGCGAAAGCCACGGGCGGGTATGCCTGGCGTCATGTAAGCCAAGACCAGAGAATTGCCATCGCTGGCCGGAAGCGGAGGAGTAAAGGCATACTCAATGGCAAGGCGTCCGATTGCCGCATTATTGCGTAGAAGCTTACCGAAATCGAGAGGGCTGGTGTGGGTCTGGCTTTCTTCGCTGTTCATCGTACACGCTGCTTGCAAAATTATAGTCAGAAGCAGAATGGCTATCCGCTTCATGGCATCGGGCGGGTCTTAAGGGGATTGTCACTTACGCCCATTTGAGAAGTGAGAAAGGAACCTGTGAACTGGGCAGCGGGCACTTTCCTTTCGCCCTGCCCTAGACCCGTGTCATCGGTAATGTAATTGGTCGCGTGCCCATTGGCATCGTACTCAACGCCGGTGACCGTGATGGCGTGCCCGCCTTGGATGTTCATGCCCCAGAGTTGACCTGCGTTATGCCCAGTAATAACGCCCTTTCCTTCAGCGACGTTCTGCTGAACATTAGCTGCCGTTTGCGACTCTAAGTGGCTTGGCACGCCCTGGCTCGCCGTGATGGCAGGCCAGTTTTGCGGATACGTTCCGCCAGATTGACTTCTTCCAGCCGGACTTGTCAAGGCTTGATTATTCGCCAGAGCCCAGTTCAGCAACTGATCCTCGGTAACGTTTTTACCGGCCGCTGCAATCAATTGCCGAGACGACTCCACCCCACAATTCTGGTACGACTGTTGAACCAGACCAGAGGTCCGGCCGGCAGCAGCGGCATTGAAGGTTTGTAGCCATAATAGTGGAAACCCGAGTGTGCCTCCGGCCATTCCGCCACCGATTTCGACGCTAAGTGCGCCAGTGACGATCACTCCTCCGTGCATAGTTTTGTCGCCGATGCGGGCAGCCATGAGGCCGTTAACAAAAACCGTTGGTGAACCGGTAACAATGAAGTCTGGCGGACCGCCGGGGCAAAGCAGACGATCTGTTACTCGTGCCTGGAACATCGCTACCGTATTCACATTCAGCGAGGTAGGTGGAATAATTTTGCCGGTACCGTGTAAAGGGCAAAGGTGGCTGTCGCCGATTCTGGCTGCAGGAGGCATTGAAGTTATCGTGGCCGGATTCGGGCATTTCTCGCATCTACTTCAACTGACCTTGTGAGAGAAGCATCAATTAGCGGCAGAGCTCGCGGCGCGGGTTGCTGTTAAGGGTTTCAGGATGTCGTTCAGCAAGTCCTTCGTTCCCTCTTTGCGTACCAGGCGCGGGTATCGAAGTCCTTCGTGATCTTCCAGTTTTACCGTTTTATAAAAGCCAGTGTTCTCGGTGATGAGCTCAACCGAGTGGTTCGCGTCTCTATCTTCACTGATAGCCGTTCGCATCAGTTCATCGGTATAGCTCCTGCCATTGACTGCCACAATTTTCGTCCCCGGGCCCAAGCCTGCCCGGTACGCAGGCGAATCGATCAGCACGTCGGCAATGCCCTCGGAATTCATATGCAGGCCGATGGAAAACCAGGCGTTCATTCCGTGGCGGGTGGCTTCTTCGGCGCGTTCATACTCGTTCGGTTCGGCGCTGTAGTCCAAATGATAGCCGCTCTCGCTGATGCCTCCCAGAGGCGCATGGGCCGCCGTGGTTGTAATTCGTTCCTGTAAGAACTGATTCCATGAATAAGGCTGGACAGCGTTCAGTGCTTCGACAATGTCAGGCAATCGATACGGTATAACGCGAGGCGGAGTATCGCCTCCAATTCCGTAGAACTTGCGGCAGAAATCATCCAGCGACTTTCGGCCGGCCGATAGTTGGCGAATTTTTGTGTCCGCTTCGAGCCAGATGAGCTCGCCTTCGGGATAGTAGTCAACAGACCGGCGCCAGTTATCCCAACTCTCGGGGGTGTCGTACAGAATCTGAGCACCCACTGCCGTGTCGGAGAGATTGCGCCAGGTACGGCCGGGGCGTGCATCGAGTGTTGCTGCCGAGTCTGCGAGATAAGCTTTGTACTGCGCCGGCGTCCAGAGTCCACTGCGGGTGGCAAGCACATCGCCTAAGTACTGAGTGAGTCCCTCATAAACCCAAAGCAGTTCCCCGCGCATAGGCGTGCTGTAATCTCCGGTAGCCAGCCCTGCAGGACGCCGATATTTTCCGTTCCAGGAATGGGTAAATTCATGCGGCAGGAGGTCGGCGGCCGATAACCGCAAGTCGTCGTCGAGGAAGGTGCGGGCATCGACACGGTCGTCGCTGGAGGCGTGATGCTCCAGGCCGAAGTGGGCCACGTGATCGCTCAAAGTAAGGAGAAAGTGATAGCTCCTGTAATGGTGCGAAGCAAAGAGGCGGCTGGCCTCGCGAACCAGATTATTGAGACTAGCGGAATCTTCATTGTTGATCTTGAGGTCTTCGGGCCCATCTGCCGCAATGTCGAGATAGTGGCGTGGAATCATCTCAGGCGCGAGTGAAATTTCTTTGAAGAAGCGGCCTGTTAACACCGGAGAATCAATCAGGGTCTCCAGGGAAACAGTTTCGAAACGAGTAGTATCGCCGTCCGTAGCGGAGGCCGTCAGGGCAGAACCGAGATGCCAGTCCGCTGGTAGTTTCACCGAAGACTGCATCTGCAAAAGCGATGGATTGGCTCCTTCGGGATACAAGAGCAACGTGTTCCAACTCAGCATGCAGAGATTGGCGGAGGTTGATGCGCCTGCGGAAAATCCAGTGGCAGCGGCGGTGGCCAGGAAGTCGAGATGCACGTCGAGGCTGGACATTGCCGCTGGAATCTCAAGGTGGAAGGCGTACATGTTGACATCGTCGCGATGCCAAAGGAGCTTTCGATCTCCCACTCGAAAGACGATTCCGGCGAGATTATCGATTGGACCGGAAGGGCTGTGTTCGCCCGGTATCCACTTCGGGTAAAGCAGCGTTAGCGGACCGGGCTTCACCGGAATTTTCAGGTCGGCGTGGAGCAGATGACGAGGAGCGTCACGCAAGTCGACAGCAACTTCAATGATGGAAGTTTGCGCGGGCAGCAGGTGGGCCGCACCAATTAAGGCCAGAAGGACAGAAGGAAGCTTCACCAAAACGTGTCTACATAATAGAGCAATGCTCCCCACGCCTCCTGCATCGACGAGTCTGATTGAATACGGACTTTACGTGGCGGATGTGGAGCGGGCGGCAGAGTGGTACCAGCGGCTCTTCGGGTTTCCCGTTTTACTGGTAGAGGGCGACCGCTTAAAAGCATTGCAGGCGGGCGGGCAGATGGCGTTGCTGCTGTTTAAATCCGGCGGCTCAACCGAAGGCGTCCGTATGCCGACCGGATTCATCCCTCCGCACGACGGCCAAGGCCCGCACCATATTGCATTCGCCATGGAGAAGGGTTCTGAAGAGCAATGGAGACAGCACTTGAAGGCGCATAACGTGACAATCGATAGCACGATCGAGTGGCCCGAAGGCGGGACGAGCTTCTATTTTCGCGACCCCGATGGGCATCTGCTGGAGCTGATTACACCGGCGCAGTGGAAGTTTCAGCCTTGGCCGCAGGTCCAGCCGCGCTAATCAGTCGCTCAACTGCCGACAGTACCGACGGCCAATCTTCGCCCAGCCTCTCCTGCAAGCGCTCCTGAGAAAGCCTCCATTTCGGGAGAGCATCGTCCCATACCCGGTGGCCTGCTTTCGAAACCTTGTAGCTCGCGTGACGTTTGTCTTGCAAGCGAGTGCTGCGCTCAATCCACTTGCGACTGATTAAGACCTTGAGGTTCCGTGAAAGCGTAGTTTGGTCAATGCTCAACAGGGCAGCCAATTCAGATTGCCCCAGGTTCGGACGGTTAACAATTGTGCCGAGCAGCTCGAATTGCGCTGCCGACATATCGAAAGAACGGAACTCTTCTTCGTACCGTTGGGTCAGAATACGGGCAGCACGGCGGGTGCTTGCGCAGAAGCATTTCATTTGACGACCCCGGCATTGCCCTGTAACAAGAGGGCCAGCGGGGTTAGCGGACCAAGCGGAATAAATTCGAACTCAAGTAGCTTCGCTTTCCCAAGAGGTAGCTTATCCAGCAGAAGCTGCGCCTCTGACACACTCGCAGCATTGAGGAGAAAGACCACGCCGTTCTGGTCGCGACGTACGAACCATTGATCAATTTTGCCATTCAGATAAAGACGGACGGTATCCTTTACCTCCTGCTGCATGACAGGCATGATCTGTTCACGTGTCGCTCCACTCGTGATGTGACCGATAGCGAGAATGCGGGTAATCGGACCGGCCGGAGTTGGTGACGGCGTTTGAGCATAGGTGGCGACCACGAGTGAACCAAAGAGGGGTGTAGAAAGTAGAGATCTAAGGAAAGACATGTATGTACATACACGTATCAGACAGCCTGAACAGTTCTTTTCAGCTTTTTAGGCGGGCCACTCAACAATCCCTGGAAATCTTTTGACCTTGTTCAAATAAATATTGACAACAAGCCTCGGCGCGGATAAGAATTGAACGTGGTCAAGAATGATCCGGCGACAGATAAAGGCGCCCAGACCAGAAGCGTAATTTTCGAAAGTGCTCTAGAGCTTTTTAGAGAGCAAGGCTTTGACTCCACTACCATGCAAGAGATTGCCAAGCGCGCCGCAGTGGTCAAGAGCGCGGCCTACTATTACTTTCCGAGTAAAGAAGCAATTGTTCAGGCGTACTACGAGACAGTACAGGCCGAGCAAGAGCGCTTGTGCGCGGAGTTGCTTTTAGCGAGCAAGGACCTGAAGAGGCGGCTTGCAAGAGCTCTGCACTCGAAGCTGGAGCTAGCAAAGAACGACCGTAATCTGCTTGGCGTGGTCTTTCGATATACCGGTGAGCCCCAGCATCCACTCTCGTGTTTGGGAGGCGGAACCGCGGAGATCCGGCGCCGCAGCATACAGATCTTCAGAGATGCGATAGCGGAAGAAAAGCTACCCAAGGATCTGAAAGAGTTACTGCCGGTTGCTCTTTGGTCGCTGCAAATGGGCCTATTGATTCTGTTCTTATACGACGGTTCCGAAGATCAGCGCCGAACACTGCGGTTGGGGGACGGAGCATTGGACCTTACCCTCAAGCTGCTTAGGCTTGCGAAGCTGCCAATCTTGAAACCAATCAGAACTAGGATTCTCTCGCTCTTGCGGGAAGCAGAGCTCGTGCCTGTCAATGAGAACGGCCTATGATCCGACTTGAAGAGACCACCATTATCAAGGCACCTATACAGCGATGCTTCGACCTGTCACGCAGTGTTGAGGTGCATCTGCTTTCGAATATCCACTCGGGAGAGCAAGCTCTGGCTACTGGGGGCGTGACTTCTGGCCTGGTCGGTCTTTCCGAGCAAGTGACCTGGCGAGCCAAGCACTTTGGTGTCTGGCACACTCTGACGAGCAAGACTACTGCACTGCAATCACCGTCGTACTTTCAGGTCACGATGATTCGCGGCATCTTCCGGTTTATGCAGGCAGACCACTTCTTCCAGGTCCTTCCGTCAGGAGAGACGGAGATGAAAGACATTTTCTCGATCGCGGCTCCTCTTCCGCTTCTCGGGTTGGTGGCCGAAGCTCTTTTCTGCGCCGCTATATGTTGGCGCTCTTGCGTGAACGCAATGCTGTGATCAAGCGCATCGCTGAATGTGACGAATGGAAGAAGTATCTTCCGGATTCTCCGCAATGAGAATCGTACTCACGGGCGGCACGGGCCAAGTGGGAACCATTCTTGCTCGTCACTTTCACCGGACTGGACATGCAGTGACAGTCGTCAGCCGAAGCGGTCACAAGGTCCCATGGCGGAATGTGCAGTGGGATGGTCGCAGCCTTGGTTCTTGGATTGCGGAGCTTGACGGCGCAGATGTCTTAATCAATCTTGCTGGGCGAAGTGTTAATTGTCGCTACACGCAGGAAAACCGCCGGGCCATTCTCGAATCCCGCGTTCTGTCGACCCAGGCTCTTCACCAAGCCATCGCCGCAGTCCGACGTCCGCCGGGCGTATGGTTGAATGCCAGTACCGCGACAATCTATCGGCACTCTCTCGATCGGCCAATGGATGAAGCTGCAGGTGAGCTCGGGGGTGGGGAGGCAGGCGCCCCCGAGACTTGGGCTTCTCGATTGAGGTTGCAAAAGCCTGGGAGCAGGCCTTCTTTTCTACTGCGACAAAAGAGACCAGGCAGGTCGCCCTTCGGAGCGCCATGACGTTTAGCCCTGACCCGGGCGGTGTCTTCGACGTTTTTCTGGGCCTTGTGCGTCACGGCCTTGGCGGTACCAACCTGCCGGGCACTCAGTTTGTCTCTTGGATTCACGAGACGGACCTCATTCGCGCGGTCGAGTTTATTATTCAGCAGCAGGGCTTTACAGGAGTCATGAACTTGGCCTCTCCCAATCCACTGCCTAACCGGGAGTTCTTGAGCATTCTCCGGAAGGCGTGGGGTGCTCGGATTGGCTTGCCCACTACGGCTTGGATGTTAGAGATTGGCACCTTTCTGCTACGTACCGAGTCGGAACTGGTGCTGAAAAGCCGGCAGGTTGTTCCTGGCCGTCTGCTCGAAGCGGGCTTTAAGTTCAGTTGTCCAACGTGGCCGGAGGCAGCTCGAGAGTTGGTCGCGCGCTGGAGAACTGAGCACAGAAAACGGTAATGTGAAGTATGGCCTCAGTAGACGAGCGACTAACTTTTCTGCTCCAGAGCACGGAAAGCCTTCACGCGACGGTTTTGGAACAGTCAGCACAGATTCAGAGACATTCAGAACAGATCCAGCGACATTCAGAACAGCTCGCCATAGATGCAGACAATATTAGGAAGCTGGCTAATATAGCTGCCAGTCACGAGGTTCGAATTGAAGATTTAGAAGAGGGCAGAGGATAGGCCTCTTAAGCTGTTCGAAGCCTGAGCTGCAATGTGTTGCATTCACTACACTGGATCCAGTGCGCTCCGACTGTCGGGCAGTATGGAGAACCGGCCCATGTGCAATGGGTGACTGGCGACAACGGAGTGAGCTCAAACAGCTAGAGTAGAAACAAGATAGCACCCGAGTACCCGGTTCAGGTATCATGGAAAGGTTCGAAGTTCTGTGTTCTGAAGACGGTTTTGTTCGCCGACTCGGTCCATCGGAGCGATGGCGGCTGGCACGTTATCTCCTGGACTTCGAAATTCAACGAAAAGGTTCTTATGTACGCAGTGATTGAAACCGGCGGCAAGCAGTACCGCGTCTCGCCCGGGCAAACGATTGAAGTGGATACGCTGGCTGGTGAGGTTGGTAGTGCGGTGGAGTTCGATCGCGTTTTGGCCATCTCTAACGAGGCGAACGAGCTGATGCTGGGGGACGCGGTGAGCGCAGCACGGGTTCGGGCCAAGATATCGGCGCATGGCCGGGGTGACAAGATTCTGGTCTTCAAGTTCAAGCGCAAGAAGCAGTACAAGCGCACGATCGGGCACCGGCAAAACTATACTCGCGTGCAGGTTGAGGAGATCTTGTCGTAGTCGAAAGCGGCTAGGCAGAGGCAAAACGAATGGCACATAAAAAAGGGTTAGGCAGTTCAAAGAACGGGCGCGATTCCAATGCGCAGCGGCTGGGCATCAAGGTGTTTTCGGGCGAGGTAGTCACGGGCGGTTCGATCATCGTACGGCAGCGTGGCACGCGCTACAAGCCGGGCAAGAATGTCGGCTTAGGCAAAGATGACACGCTGTTTGCGACAGTTCCGGGCACGGTAGAGTTTCGTGACCGCGGTCGCCTGGGTAAGTTTGTCAATATCATTGCCGCACAGGCATAGTATCGATCGCTGCACGAGCAGCTGCAAATGTGTTTTCGGGAAGCGAGCCTGTTACTGGGCTCGCTTTTCAGTTTGAGTTCCAGTGTTTATAGACGAAGTCACAATAACGGTTAAAGCGGGCGATGGCGGCAATGGATGTTTAGCATTCCGGCGCGAGAAGTTTGTGCCGCGTGGCGGCCCCAGTGGTGGCGATGGTGGCCGTGGAGGCAACGTGGTGATGGAAGGCAGCGACCACTACAACACGCTGCTGCATTTCCGCTTCAATCCTGAGCATAGTGCCCAGCGTGGGCGCCATGGCGAGGGCAGCAATCGAACCGGCCACGAGGGTCACTCGATTACGCTCCCGGTGCCTGTCGGAACAGTAGTCTATAACGCTGAGACCGGCGAACAACTGGCAGACTTTACCGCGGCGGGCCAGCAAGTAATCATTGCTCGCGGTGGGCGAGGAGGACGCGGTAACGCGCGCTTCACTTCTTCAACCCACCAAGCTCCTACTGAACACGAAGACGGCAAGCCGGGCGATTTCTTTAAGCTACGTCTGGAGCTTAAACTTTTAGCTGACGTGGCTCTGGTCGGGTTTCCAAACGCCGGAAAGTCGACGTTGATCTCACGTGTTTCCGCAGCCAAACCGAAGATTGCCGACTATCCTTTTACAACGCTCGAGCCTAATCTCGGCGTGGTGCAGGCCGGTGATCATACCTTCGTAATGGCCGACATACCGGGGCTGATTGAAGGAGCGCACGAGGGCCACGGGCTAGGG
>CAXTWQ010000039.1:0-13052 GCA_964248065.1 uncultured Bryobacteraceae bacterium
ATGGAATACAGAGAAGTGCGATTGACCACAGTCGAAATTTCTGTTTGTTTGATGTTCGATGATTCATTAGAAGCGAGTCGGACCCTTGTCTTGATTTGGTATTGCTGAAAAGACCAGAAGCGGAATATCCGAATTGTAGGTTCCGTTTCGGTTATAGTCAAGAAAACATTCAGTGCAATTTTAGATCGCCATACAAGCCCGCACTGATAGCGCCGGCTTAGCAGGAGTGTGCGCTAAAAGCTGCGTTTAGCTTCAGATCGTTAGACGCGGACAACGTCAGCGCGCTTGTTCCAGTCCAGGTGATAAGCAAAGGCACATTGATGTTAGCGGCACTGCCTGGGCTTGTACGCCAGTGACATTCGTTCCGCCGTTCAGACTGAAACCGATAGTGGACGCGGCAATTGAGTCAATCGTCAAGTCTGTCGTGTCAACCCACCACTATCCGCCCTGGCCTGCACTGATGTTTGCTTTGCCGATTAGGAGTAAGTGTCCTGACGTCTCGACACTTCCGCCGCCAGCCCGGGCCGCCAGCGAGGATGGAAGCGCCATCGGCTACGCTCGTTGAATCGGCCAGAGTTTTTCAATAGCATCGAAGGTCTTTGCAATAAGGCCAGGACCAATGCACGTTTTCGGCTTGCCCTTTCATCTGCATCGGATACTTCCGAAAAGCCGACATACGAGGACTCAAGTCCGGACTTGCCTACGGCAGGCGCAGTCCACGCGTCGTTTGCATGTAGTGTTGCCATCTCCTCTTTAGTTCCCTGAGGCCTAGGCCATGAACTTCGTCGAGAAAGTCAGCCATGAGGATGCGATCCGTTCTGAAATGCCGAAAGTCTCTGCGTAGTTCGCACCAGGCTGCGAGTAAGCGCACCGCTTCTGCGTACCCGAGTATCACGGGCCAGATCACTCGCTCTGTTTCTCTCCCGTCCTCGCTACGGTAGCGAATCTGGAGCTTACGCCCGTGGCGAATCCACGAACGTGTTCTTGCAAGGTCGAGGCCGTCCATGGCTGGGACATTGTTTGCTGGCGTTCCAAGGGTGGGCTCCGTGATGAAAATACGAAGTCGCTGCGGGACGGCGGAGGAGATTTTGGACAGCAAATCCCGCGCTGCACCGGCTAGCGCGGGATCTCCCCGTTCTGCGACCCACTGCGCTCCCAGAACAGCCGCCTCAAGTTCATCCGGGGTCAGCATCAGCGGAGGCATGTCGTACTGACGATCCAGCAGGTACCCTACGCCGGCTTCGCCTCGGATCGGCACCCCCTGGCCGATCAGGTCCGTGACATCCCGGTAGATGGAGCGCACAGAGATCTTTAACTCCAGCGAGATTTTCTCGGCAGTGATGGGCAGTCGAGAACGTCGCAGGATCTGGATGATCTGAAAGAGACGGTCTGCTCGGCGCATGGCAAACACTGCTGACACTACGTTGTCAGGAGGCTCCTTCTACTGTGGTCTTGTCGCCTGGCAAGCGACAGAAAGCAGACATCATGAACCTGGTCTCAATGCGCATCATTACAGATAATTTGGAGCGGCTTGTGAGCTTCTACGAGCGTATCAGCGGCCTGCCCGCAACCCGGTACACCCCGGATTTCGCGGAGTTGCCGACAACTGCCGGTACGCTTGCCATTGGCAGCACACGCACCATGGCGATGTTTGGTGGGGACGTGGCACAACCGGCGACGAACCGCAGCGTGATCATCGAATTCCTCGTCGGGGACGTGGACAGAGAGTTCGAACGTTTGAGGGGAGTTGTTAATGAGTTTGTGCAGGAACCAACCACCATGCCATGGGGTAATCGCTCTCTGCTCTTTCGTGATCCCGATGGCAACCTAATCAACTACTTCACCCCAGTCACTCCGGAGGCAATCAAGAAGTTTAGAGGCTGAAACCAAGAGTCTGTGGTCTTATACATCTGCACGGTTCAGACCACATTCAGGCACGTGCCCGAAAGAGGTAGTATCCCGAAGTTTGTGTAAATCGCTATTCTCTAGTTTTATTCCTTTCTTATACCTTAAGAGTTGCTCTTCCTCCTTCGTTAACGGCCGGGCCCCAAGAGGCGCAACGGTAAACAGCGTCTAGCGCACGCCGATAATCTTGTCAGGCTCGTTCTAGAGGCATGTCGGAAAGGGCTTCCCGATACTGCGTCATCGCGTCGGTCGTCGCCAGTAGGAAACGTTGCACGATGTCCAATTCCTCAATGGTGAACTGGCTCATCACGCTGTCCCTGAGGGTGCTGACGGGACGATGGAACTTCAGACCCATATTGCGGCCTAGGGCGGAGAGCGAGATGTTGACTTTGCGATGGTCGATGGCGTCGCGTTCTCGCATTGCGAGACCCGCTTTTTCGAGGCGGGTGACGCAGAACGTCGTCGCGCCCGATGTGAGCCTAAGCTCCTTGCCCAGCATTCCGGCGGTGACCGCTTCCCCCTGCTCGTCCGCATTCATGAGGAGACTCAGAGCCTGAACGTCGGTCCGGTGCAGCCGCTGCCGGGCAGCGAACTCCTCCGTGATCCTGTCGCCTTCGAGAGCAACCAGCGGCACCAGTCGCGCCAGTCGGCCGTAGACCTCAGGACGATTGCCTCGCTGCGCTTGCGGCATATGGCTTGGTCCATCGTGCAGGTCGCCCCCCTGCTCGGATTGATTGATCAGGCGCCTCATACTATCCGTGATAGCGCATCAGACCGTCTGCGGCAAACGATTGGTGACGCTGCATACCCTGTTGCCCATCCGGCGTCGGGCGGCGAGCCCACGCGAAACCTTTGGCCGACCAATATATCTTACTCGCTGTGATATCTTGCTGGCATATGGGCAAACGCGTTCTCGTCACCGGCGGCAGTATCTCCGGCAACACTGTGGCTTGGTGGCTGGTCGAAGGCGGCTTCGACGTCGTCGTGGTCGAAAAAGCTGACGAGTTCCGGGACGGCGGGCAAAGCGTCGATCTGCGCGGGTCCGTGCGTACCGTCTTTGAGCGCATGGGCCTGATCGATAAGGTCGATCGAAGCGGAACGGGCGAGACGGCGTGGACCTATGTCGATGAGAACGGCAAGGTCGTGGCCGCCTTTCGGCTGGCCGACATCGGCAGCGACGGACCGACTGCCGAACTGGAGATCCTGCGCGGCGACCTCGCGCGCATTGTGTATGACGACGTCCGTCACAAGGTCGACTACCGCTTCGGCGACCTTGTGGAAGAGCTGGAGATCAGGGAGAGGCCGTGCGTGTCCGCTTCCACAGCGGCCGGGAGGAATCCTTTGATTTGGTGCTGATCGCCGAAGGGGTGGGCTCCACGACCCGCGAGCTCCTGTTCGCAGGCGAGAACCATCCGCGTTGGATGGATGTCACGATCGCCTATTTCACCATTCCGCGCGGCGATTCCGACAGCACCGAAGCGCGTTGGTACAACGCGCCCGACGGACGCGTTATCTTCCTGCGGCCCGATCCTCATGGCGGCACCCGCGCGGTCCTGATGGTCGGGGAAGAGGTGCGGGCAGCGCGCGAGCTGTCCGACGAGGAGGCCAAGTCGTGGCTCGCCGAGCGTTTTGCCGACGCAGGCTGGGAAGCGCGTGTGAGTCATACCTGGCATCTTGAAGACTGGTTTGGCATGTTTCAACAAATTGGCCGTTGGCCCCCTCACCAGAATTAGCGCCAGCATGCGTCCTTCAAGCACTTGTCCTGAATGACTAATGTTCCTAGAAGTGGCATCACGCGGTCACAGGAATACTGGCTATGCATACCGGTCAAATCTGATTTATGGCACGAGCAGCACTGTGTTGCGCATGCAATCAAGCCACAGAATCAGCAGCCGAGGATGGAAAGTGAAGAGTTTGGACAACACGATCAACGCCGTAGTGGTCTATAACTCTGGCTATGGACACACAAAGCGCATGGCAGAAGGTGTTGCAGAAGGTGCAGGCGCCACGCTCTTCGCGATTGACGCCGATGGTGTTCTACCCGAAGCAGGGTGAGCGCCCTCGACGCCACAGACGCGATCATCTTTGAATCACCCACATACATCGGCGGACCAAGTTGGCAATCCAAGAAGTTCGCCGTGAAACTTCAAGCCCTGGTTCGAACTGCGTTGGCAGGAAGGTATTCGGCGGTTTACAAACAGCGCACCCTTCAGAACTTCGTACTCTTGCATGTCAGCACGGAGAATTTTGGGCTTCGCTGCAATCAAGCCAGCCAACGTCAAAGCCTCAAAGCGCGATGATCCCAACAGGATGGAACTTATATTGCGCCCAGAGCACAGTCGGATGCCGATGCCGGTCCCGAAGAAATGTTATCTGGGGATCTCGGAACCGGCAGGATCTAAGGCGCACGGGTCGCGGAGATCGCCGAGGTCGCCCAGCGCTGTTCAGAAGCAGCAACGGCCTGGAGAGGCATCTTGCGCGGCTAAAGCACAAGCATTTCTTCCATCAAGGTACAGTTCTGTACCAATGGCCAATAAGTCTCTGTCGAAGATGGCGCGACTTAGATGTCTCCAATCCGTTCACAGGAGGGATTGCAATACGTGCCGCAACAGCAACGGTTGATGATTTCAATCGTGCAATCGATGCCCCGCAAGAGGCTTTTGCGGCTTGGGCCTCACTTCCAGCTAGTGACTCGGAGGAGGCGCTCCGGATCGCTAACGACTCAAGGCCAGCCTTAAGTTCCTTTTCGTGATGTTAAAGACACTGGTTTCGGCAGGTCATGCGGGATCGTCGGCATTGAGAGCCTACCCAGCTGCAACGAATCACGATTGAGGCGTGGCGAAGCCGACGTATCCATATCCGAGTAGACCTTTGGGCAAGAGAGCGAGGCTTGTGTCCCAAGGCGCCCGTCAAAGGTCCCACCTCCGCGGGAGGGCGTGTCCTACTACAACAATGACGAACGATTTGACGTTCGTACCGTTTTGAGCGCTCTAGTGAGCTGCTGTCGCGCCTCGCCTTGTCCTGAGAGTGTCAATGAGGGCGATGAGAGCGGCCGTTTGATGCCGCCGACTGGGATAGTAGAGAAAATAGCCAGGAAACGAAGTGCACCAGTCTCGTAGAACCGGTACAAGACTGCCGTTCGAGACATACTTTTCAACGTGGACCTCCATGGTCATCATGAGTCCCGCAACATCGAGCGCCGCTTGAACCGCAAGGTCTGCATCGGTGAATGTGAGATAACCGCCAGGGTTGATCGTAAGCGATCGCCGTCCTCTTTCAAATTCCCAGCGATAGACCCCGCTCTTGCGGAGACGAAGCGCTATGCACAGGTGATCCTTCAGATCCTGAGGTGACTTTGGTACGCCTTTCGCCGCAAGGTAGCCTGGGGATCCAATAACCGTGAGCCGCATATCTTTGCTCACCTTTACGGCAATCATGTCTTTCTGTATGTATTCGCCTATTTGAATTCCAGCGTCAAACTCGCCGGCGATAAGATCGATTGAGTCGTTCGAACAGGTAATGTCCAGCTCGACGTCAGGGAAAGCCCGAGTGAATTCAGTCAGCTTCGGAAGGAGGATCAGCCGAGCCGCCGTGCGCGAAAGAATTAGTCGGATCTTACCGCCAGGATGTGCTCGAAGGTTCCGGGCATCCGCCAACGACTGCTCGATGCGCTCTAGCGCTGGATTAATATTTTGCAGTAGAGCCGAGCCTGCCGCAGTCGGCGATACGCTCCTCGTGGTCCGCGCCAATAGCTGGATGCCTAGTTTCTTTTCCAACGTTCGCATCATGTGACTTACGGCTGATTGTGACAGCCCAAGGCGCGCTCCCGCCCGGGTAAAGCTTCGTTCCTCTGCCACTATTGAGAACATCGCCAGCTCGCTCAATTCGCTTCGCATAATGCATGAAATCTGTTCATCAGGTGATGCAAAGTCACGAAACCGCTCCTGTCACTTTTTGCAATTTTCCTGCATGACTACGTCACTTTAGAGCACTCTGGTTCCTTCGAGAGCACGGGCCGGAAGACGGAACGGAACCAAGGGTGGCACTCTCTTAAAACATTTTTGCAGTAGCACCCAAGCCATTCGGAAAGAATATCCGCTGCATGGGGCAGACGTTCGGCGGGCTTGGCGCGATGGAATAAAGCCGCGTTTGCTCTGTCCGGGCTCGACGCGAACTACTCCGCTATGCGCTTATCGGTACCAATCTGAAAAGAGGCTTCTTTATTGAGTCACAACTGAGAAATGCTCACCTGTCATCTCCTCACCCTTCGTCCATAATGCCTTAGCCACAAATCCAACATACAAGCGTGCTCTGGATTGAGGGCGTAGGAGCGCACACCAGCTTTTGCGGAAGGGTCGTCACACACTTCGGCTACATGGCAATCTTCACAATAACGTGCTCCCACCTCGTCGGGCCGTGCGACACATCCCGCCCACACCGAGGTTGCCGCTCCTTGAGATGGGGTCTTCCAGTCGAAAGCCGCCATGGCTGCATCCTTCCCGGGCCCCAACGCCTCTATGAGCTTTTGAACCGTCTCTGTCTGGATCGCGCCGGGATGAGCAGCCGTGGCACGGATGCCCTTCGGTTTGTGACGTCGATCGAACTCGACTGCGAAGAGAATTGTAGCCGTCTTAGAGCGTCCATATGCCAAGTATTCGTTGTAGCAGGTGTTTTCAAAATTCGGATCTTCAAGATCAACATCGGCGCGGCGATGACCCGCCGACGACACCATTACCACACGTCCACCGGGATTCAAGAGACTGGCTAGGCGGTTGATCAGGAGAAAATGTCCGAGGTAATTGGTAGCGAATTGAGCCTCGAAACCATCTACGGTGCTCGTCTTTGGACCTGCCATGAGCCCAGCGTTGGCGATGATGCCGTCGAAGGGTTGACCGGCGGCGAGGAGCAGATCGGCGCAAGCGCGAGTATTCGCAAGCGAAGCTAAGTCGAGGTCAATAAGATCTAATCGAGCTCCAGAATGAGCCTGAGCCCGGATTAGCTCGGTCGTGGTTTGTGCTTTTAGCAAGTTACGCGCGGTACCAAGAACCGCTGCACCTTGCCCCACAAGGGCGCGGGCAGTTTCAACCCCAATGCCGGCCGAGACGCCGGTGACTAAGAAGCGCTTTCCGGTCAGATTGATGCCTTCAAGCACCTCTTCTGCCGTGGATGTAGAACCGAACCTAGCAGGCATAATCGTCTCTTTCATTCAGTAGAATTATGCCCTTACGATCTCACCTTGCCTGATCAGAAGAAAACGTTACGCGCAAAGCGCACATTTTGTTGCTGTGCGAGTTCATTACTTGGCGTGCTGGTGGCTTCCGAAGAAATCAAGCAGACTCTGAGGCGCGTTGAGACCAAGACACACTTTAAGAACCTCTTCCGCCGCTGCGGCCTCTAGGGCGCTACGGGGGAAAAGATCCATTTCATATGCACTGAGCGCGGCTTCCATGTCATCGGGGTTGGCGGCGATGGCTTTCCCGAGTTCAGCCCCGTCGAACATTGCTAGGTTGGCGCCTTCGCCAGATGGGATCATCAAGTGCGCCGCGTCGCCGAGCAGGGTCACCCCGGGTACGCGGTCCCAGCGGTGCTCGACTGGGAGCGCATAAATAGGGCGAAGAACAGGGGCCGCCCTACTATCAGTGATCAACGCTGTCAGCTCCGGCGCCCAGCCGTCGAATTCTTTAACTACGCAGCTTAATGCAATCCCCGGGTCGGCGACGTCGATGCTGTCGATCCAGTCCTTCGGCTTGTTCAACTCGACATAGGTATGCAGCACGCCCTTGGGCTCGCGGTGCGCGAGGATGCCTTTCCCCGGTGCCACCGCGAAAAGTGCGCCGCTGCCAACCGCTTCCGCGCTTGCCCTGTGACGGCTGTCGGCGTCATGCAGATACGTTTCGATAAATGAGGTGCCAACATATTTCGGCTCCGCGTCGGATAAGAGTGGACGAACTCTCGACCAAGCACCATCGGCACCCACGAGAAGATCGGTCATTATCGTTGAGCCGTCAGCAAAGCTCACCACATGTCGGCCCTCGAGCGGAGACCCGGCTGGGGACACCGCTATGACTTTATGTCCCCAGCGGACTGTGCCAGCAGGAAGTGAGTCGAGCAGAATTCGCCGAAGATCTCCCCGGAGGACCTCGGGGCGACCGCCGGTACCGTCGTCGGGTTCATCGAGCAGGACATTGCCGTGCTTGTCGAGTACCCGTGTTGCTTGGCCGCCCGGGTGGATGATCGCAAGAAACTCTTCGAAAAGCCTCCCCGCCTTCAGTGCAAGTTGCCCGTTGTTTTCGTGGATGTCGAGCATGCCTCCTTGCGCTCGTGCGTTTGGCGAGGCTTCTGCTTCGTAGATTGTCGCTGGAATGCCGTGAACGTGAAGCACGCGCGCAACTGTCAGGCCACCGAGCCCGGCACCGATGATCGTGACTGGTCTATTCACAGGTGCTCCCTTACTAGCCAGCCTGCGGTAGCCTTTTGGAGTTCGCTGTCATCTGGGTGGCGGTCAGAAGCCCAAGCGATGATCCCATCAGGGCGTATGAGTACAACGCTCAAGCCTAACTGGTCTTTGACCCGGCCTGAAACGTACTTGATTCGGTCGCCGTACTCACTCGCCAAGGTCTCAAGGGAAGCGTTCTTAGTAAAGTCCAACAAAATCCCGTTGCCGTCGTGCATGAGCTCGCAGATTGTCCCACCCTCTTCGAATGCGAAGTTAGGAACGCTGTAACCTACGAGAGCATGGCCGCCACGGAGATCGTAGTGTGTGGAAACGCCCCACACCCGTCCTGCCATATAGGTGGCGCCATCGCGCGTATCCATCAGGTCACGAACGATTGCATTCAGCGCGCGAGCATGTGGATCCGGTCTGATAATCGCAACCTGGGCTCGCGACCAATCCAGAACCTGTTTTCCCAATGGGTGCCGTTCCGTTTGATAAGTGTCCAGCAAGCTTTTTGACGCTTTGCCTTGAGTGATTGCGGCGAGCTTCCAGCCGAGGTTCATAGCATCGCCTAGCCCCAGGTTGAGCCCTTGGCCTCCCAACGGCGAGTGAATGTGCGCGGCATCGCCGGCTAAAAGAACCCTCCCATTGCGGTAGTTTGTGGCCTGCCGTGCTCGGTCAGTCCAGGTGGTGACAGCATGCAGAGTGCTGATCGTCACATCGGTGTTTGAGACGCGGCGAAGCACCTGCTGAACGTGTTCCAGTGTGACCGGCTCTGCACGATGAGCTGCCCCGCCATCGAATTCCACCATCACCAGATAATCCGGCTGCGATTGGAAGTACATGCCTCTCTGTGTAAGATTGCGACCTGAGCTGAGCTTTTCCGGGTCGGCGATTTTCAGCTGAACAGAGTAGCCGGTAAATTCTGGCTCCGTACCGGTGAAGCCAAAACCGCCCACCTTACGAACAACACTGCGGCTTCCATCGCAACCTACGAGCCATTGGCTTTCAAACGATTGATCACCTGATTGAACGGTCACGCCATGCGCGGTTTGCTGAAAATCAGTGACCGCAAGCCCGCGCTTGATCTCGACACCCAAGTTCTCTGCCCGGCGGGCCAGCACAAATTCAAGCTCCTCCATTTCAGATATCAAACTGGCGGGTGTCGAGCTTGGCAGGCGATACTTCCACTGCGGCGTGTCGATGTTGCCGTCAAGAAAGGGAATGCCGGCGAAGTGTCCAGCTTGGCGACGTGGTCCTTCGGAGATTGAGGTTTTGTGAGGGTTCCTGATGCGTTTGTTCACCTGGAGTTCTTCCATCAACCCACGACGGCAAAGCGCTTCAATCGACGGTGCCGAAAGGCCACGTAGCCCGAAAGGAAGTCGCTTCAATGGCGAGCGCGGATTTTCCTCCTTCTCCAGGATGAGGACAGAACATTTCGCCAACGCCAGCTCACAGGCGAGGAACAGACCCACAGGACCTGCGCCAGAAATGATGACGTCGCGCGTAACACAAGTCAGCATATTGATCTGTTCGTGACTTGGAGCAGGAATGAGGGCCTCTGCAGGCCCGAGTGGAACACCATTCCATTATGGTGGAACAATGTTCCATACATGTCAAGATGAAGAGTGGCCAAAAAAGCACGGAAGACGCAACGGCGAAAAGAATCGCTATCGCGGAATCGCATCATTGAAGCATCAATCGAGCTTTTGGACAGCTGCGGAGAAGATGGTCTGACATACCGCGCACTGGCCGAACGGCTCGCCACTGGTCCCGGTGCTATCTATTGGCACATCGCCGACAAGAGCGACCTACTAACCGCCGCCTGTGACACCATCGTCGCTCGCACAATGGAGGCGTGTTTGGCCGTCGGGTCGCCGGAGACTACCATTCGCGCTCTCGCATTAGGCGTGTTTGACGCGATCGATGCGCACCACTGGGCCAGCAAATCCGCGCTCTCGGCGTGCCGGACGACGCAGAGTGGGCCGTAGTGTCGGCCTTGCTCAGCTACATTTTGGGCGTCGGTGGGCAAAATGCTGCCAACGGGCAGCTCGCTCGAACGCGGGGACTTGACAGATCAGCCTTCCTCGAGGCGGTGGCGGTGATGTGGTCTCAGCTCGATCCGCACGAGTATCCGTTTACGCGCAGCGTAGCTGGACAGATGCGGGTTCACGACGACCGATTGGATTTTCTGGCCGGGATCGATCTTATTCTCAAAAGTATTGACTCACCGAGACGTCGTTGACGCTCTCGGACTAAAAAGTTTGTTCTCTTACCGAACCGAAACCCTGCTCCTCTTGCACAGCAACTGGCGAAATCCGCGCCCAACATCAGAATCGAAAGCTCGCCATGGAGTACGCAAACACTGCCACAACTAGAAGATGGCAGGCTGGATTTGGCCTTGTATTGGGAAATGCTTTTCCCAAACGGCAACCAGTTGGTGTTTGACAATGTTCTCCAGTGGCTCGGTTATCCCGCGAAGCGCATTGTGATGAGTACTCCTTACTTTACTTGTGACCAAAAGAGCAAGGGCGAGATGGAGCGGTTCTTTGAGCACACCTAGCTCAGTGAGTGAAGTAAAAATGGAAACTCACCGGATGTCAACAGTCTTTACTCTACTAGCCCTTTTGCATTTCCTTCTTGCAGGAAACCGTGAAAAGCGGACTAACCACGAACAGCTGTGAATGCGTCGCAATCGGCATGTCATCAGCAACTTCGCTGCCGCAAGTCAGACAAATTTCCTGACCGATTCAGTCACAAATTCACTGTTGCGTAACGCGTCATTACTTCTGTCCCATCTGTGTATTCCGCCCTCCTTCTACGTTCAGCTTTGCCAACTCGCGGAAAAGATCGATATAAAACCCGGGCGTGAAAGTGGTGAAGGAGGCACCGGCTGGTCGCTTGCATTGATTAAGGTGTGCGGTGCTCCTGCAGGGACATCGATGTAATCTCCCGTCGTTACATCTTTAGGAACACCACCGATGATGAAGCGAAGGACGCCACTCGTAACGAGAACGGTCTCATGTTTAAATCACAAAAGGCTATTTACGCGACGAATCACGAGTTAGCGCGTGTATGAAGGGCTGAGCTTCAGCGGGAACCGGAATACCGCCTTCGACGATTTCTTTGTTAGTGATTGAGTTGCCATAAAGCTCCCGATTTGAGTCTTCATCGCCCGTGACGGCAGCGCCAGTAAGATCGATGCCGCCAAAAAGCCCTCGCTGGCGCGACCAGGTGAGAATTTCCGCGCGCAGCATGGCATCAGTCATCGCAGAAGAGTCGCGTCCAACAGGGCCGGCTGCAGCCGACGCTTCGCCGCCAATCTGGAACTTGTCGCTTATCATGTGCTCCATCCCGCTCTTGTTCATGACCAGCATAATCAGGTCAGTCTCGGCAACACCGATCAGCAATCCAAATTTGCCGCCGCTGATTCGCAGCGAGCCCGGAGCGCTCCAACCGACGCCCTGGGCCTTACGGCACGTGAAAAAACCCTTCCCATACTCGGCGCCTACGATAAAGCCGCCTTTTTTCAGATTCGGCACCACGACGACGCAGGTTGCTTTATCCAGTAGATCCTGAGGAATGCCCTTATCGGAAGCAGTCATCATTTCGTGCAAGTCGGTGGTGGCGGCCTGCAACCGGGCGGAAGCAGTCTTCTGTGCAAACACAGGAGTAACAGCTAACAACGTTGCGACTACGCTTGACAGTATTTTCATCATTTTCTCCAAAGCGCTTTACTCAATTTTTGACTCTCGTCATTTATTGGGATGTATCGTCTAAGCAAGACGAAACAAGGTTGAACAGTTTTTAATTTTGCCGTTATTTCCGTAACGGCATCACGCGCCAGGTTTGATCAGCATCTTCGCTCTCGCAAGTCAGACAATCTAATAACCGCTTCAGTCGCAGATCACCGTTGCGTAACGAATCATTAGTTCTGTCTCTAGCTGTGCATTCCGCTCTTCTTTCACGTTCAGCTTTGCCAACTGACGGAAAAGATCGACATAAAACCCAGGAGTGAACGTGGTGAAGAAGGACACCGGTTGGTCGCTAGCATTGACAAAGGTGTGCGGTGCTCCAGCCGGGACAACGATGTAATCTCCAGTCATTGCGTCTTTCTCAAGATCACCAATGATGAAGTGGAGAACACCACTCGTAACCAGAAAGGTCTCATCGTGCATGAGGTGAACATGCGTCCGCGGCCCGTTAACGTGCGCAGGCATCATCGATGCAATTGCACTAATCCGATTCTCACTACGCGAGCCGTCTTCGAGTATTCGTATCCTCGTCGGCCCAAATTGCAGGACTTCTCCAGCATCCCCGGTAATTACTTTCACATCTGGCATATAGTTGTTCTCCTTGACTGAATATTTCTCAGAACTTTCTTCGGTATTGTTGTAAGCACTTCGCTACCGGCCCCACAACACGAACACTGAGAGGGCCAGCAGGAAAAAGTTGAAGGGCGTTTCAGTGATTTCGCCACGCCGGGCGTGGAAGCCTATCGCAAGTACCTGCAACGCGGTGCAGCCAATGGCAGCGAACATCGTCATCTGAGGAACAATATGGGTGAGTGTCGGCAGTAAAACCCCGAGCCCTCCGGCCAAATCAATTACGCCGATGAACCGTAAGAAGGTCCTTGGTACCTGCCCGGTCCACGAGAACAGCTTCGCGAGTTTCGGGACAGGCATCGTAAGCTTCATGACTCCTCCCGTAC
>CAXTWQ010000039.1:13062-20492 GCA_964248065.1 uncultured Bryobacteraceae bacterium
GTACAGAGCGACACAAAGATCAAGACCTGCGCGGCCCACAGAAGGACGTAAACCACTTCTCCGTGCGCCGATTGCGGAAGGCTCAAGTTAGCCATTCTGTCTCAAGAAGTTCGGCGTGAATCCACATTGTGAATTAGCCAGGATTGCAGCTGAAAGACGTGCGTGTTGGAACATAAGCGCTGACTCCTTAGCAATTTGGTTGAGCATCCTAATGAGTGCCTGGAGTCGGTAGCCGTTCAAAGACGAGCACCTGAGCGCCTCGCACCCTGGAACACACGACATACACTTGCTGTATTTGTGGATCGACGGCAAGAGTATGCCCGTCCGCCGCGGTCTGAATCGTGTCGATGGCTCGATACACCCGCGGAGAGCTTTCTTCGACCACCGTCATGGCCCCGCAGAATTCGCCGTGTAGATGACCGCGACTGCGTCCTTCCCTCCGAGTGAGGCAAACGCCAGCCCCGAGGAATCTGAAAACGCGACCCCGTGTACACGGTCATTCCCGCAACAAAAGTCCGGATCGTTTTGCGGCGCGTGTCGATCGCGAGCAATGTATCCGCGCTGCCGTAAGCGAGATATAAATTGCCGTCATGCACCGTTGCATAATCCGTCCCAGACAGGAATGTGTGCGTTGCTGGAATCGAGATCTTTGAAAGAAATCGCATGATTCGTCCGCTCTTCGGCCCTTGGGAGAGCAGGACACAGAAGCCGACTAGCAATAAAAACAAAGCAGCGATGGCGATAGAGGCTGCGCGGATGGAGAAATGGTTGAACGAACACCGTCCCCTCGGTCCCGTGTGATTCTGCTGCTGCGAATCCTTCGCGTCCATGCGGTAATCGTACCATCGGGTACGATTAAATAGCAAGGTATGATTTGCTGCATGAAGACTGGGAAGAAGGTTTCGGCCAAGCAAGTCTCGCGAGGAGGGCGACCACCTGCGGACCAGATCGAGAGTCGAAGGACGGCTCTGCTCGACGCGGCGACCGCTGTATTCCTAGAATCGGGCTTCTCCGGCGCGACCACAACCGCCATTGCTAAGAAGGCAGGGGCTTCCAAGGAGACTCTTTATGCCCTTTTTCCGAACAAGTTCCAGCTCTTCGCTGCCTTGCTTGCGCGGAAGGCCTCTGGTCTGCATGAAGTGATCGGTCCATTAGATCCGGAACGCGAGCCGCGGGAAGAGCTTACACGTTATGGGGTCGGATTAGTCTCGATGGTCGCCCTGCCTGACACCCAGAAGCTTCACCGCCTCGTGATTGCCGGCAGCATCGAGTCCCCAGAGCTTGGGACCATGTTATGGAAAGCCGGGCCTGGTCGCGGCTTCAAGATCTTACGGACTTATCTGCACGAACAGAAATTGAGAGGCATCTTGCAGGTCGACGATCCTGATCGTGCCGCCCGCATGCTCATGGGAATGTTCGCAGGCGAATTAGTACTTCGTACCACTCTGGGATTGAGAACAAAGATCCAGACAAGAGAGGCACAATTCGTTTGGGCCACTTATGTGGTCGACAAGTTTCTCAAAACATTTGCATGATCAGGCCCGTCAGAAGGCAGCCAGCATCGGACTCTCCGATTGGTGGCGTCCCGTGCAGGAAGCCATGACCGTCAATATCGAGGGACTGGCACAGCTTTGCGGACCCTCAAGACCTGCCCATTAAATCCACGGTTCCGCGCAGGCGCTTGAATCGCATGCACGCATTGTGCTGATCCGCCACTGCCGCCATAAGCTTCTTGAGGCCACTCCCCAAGTCAGGAATCACGATCATCAAGATTAATCGGTCCACCTCAAACAAGACAGCTAAGAGCTGAACTTCTTTGGACGGCATCAAAGAAGACATTGCTTCTGAACCGTACCCTATGGTACGGTTACGCTCATGGAAGCCCACGATCTTGCTCGTCTCTTTCTAGCTTTGCCAGAGCAATGCTCTAGCTATCAACAGGAAATCCTAAGCAGGCCGGGTCATCCAGATCTGAAGCAAACCAAGCCACCGAAACCGCATCCTTGGCTCGCGGTTAACTTCCAAGCGTTCACAACAGTATTCGAGAAAGAGGCATATGCGTTCCAGACAGGTCGCTTTTGTAACATTCGTCGTGCTTCATACAATATGGGCAAGGCAAGCTAATGGACAGGCTTTTTCCTCTGCCGAATCGGGCATCCAGCGTGGATCTGTAGCTTTAGCAGCCGGGGCTACCCCGCGCAGCGTTGGCTTTCCAGAACCGAGGTAACCTGGGCTGCTAATGCAGGCCACGGAACAAATACCCTTTTCGGACGATGGAGCCAACTTGTCCGGCGTGGTGCTCGACCCAAGCGAAGCCGCCGTAGCCGGGGCAGACATTGTCGTGTCAGAGGTAGGCGGTTCGCAGCAGCGCAGTACAAAATCTAGCGCCGATGGCTCTTTTAGCTTCGCCATGCTTCCGTCGGGTTCCTACTTGATACACGTTCAAGCAAAAGATGGGCTCGGGAGCTTTGTCTAATCTGTACTATCCGCACGCTGAACCACGCTATCTTTACCAGGGCTCTGGCTCCAAGGAAATCTCGGCTCATTCATGCGATGAGTTTCGCCGTCTTGACCCCAGTGAAAGTGGAGGAGTAACACTAGATTACTCCTATCTACTTGGAGACCTGATCGCGGAGCAGGGTTGGTCTTCACGAACGCCGCTATCGGAATAGGTGGGCGCGCGGCTGGCGCTATCTTCGGGAGTTCTTTTTCGAAGCGTCTCACGACGAATGTCCCGGCCAACGCCAAACCGTGAAACGTTTATGGACAGGCCGGTCTATCCACTTGGCAGCTTGTAAATCATTGAGAATTGATTGCCTGCTGCGGGATAGAGCATCCGGTTCCAGTCGGTCAACAAGCTTTTAGGACACTCCATGCCTTTTCGTTCGATCGTGCTGACTCCCGCTCTGACACTTCTCGTGTATTACTTAATGGCGATCTACTGCAGTTGGGACTACTTCCGAAAGTTGCGCAGAGGAGGTTTCGTTGTCTCGATTTTTGCTGCGCCTGTCAGCATTCTAAGGCCAGTCCGAGGCGTAGACCCGAGGCTCGTTTGCTCACCTCGTGCGCATTTTCTTAAAATCGTCAGTAGGTTATTAAAAGCAAATGGTACTGGAGGTGGGGGTTGAACCCACATGAGAAGTGAATCCCGCGGGATTTTGAGTCCCGTGCGTCTGCCAATTCCGCCACTCCAGCACATCGGGCCGACTGCTCGACAGTATATCAATGCGCTGCCATGCCCATTTGTTGCCGAAGCAGCGCCGCATTGTAAGCTCAACAAACGCCAGCGTTAGCTCTTTTATTCGCATGTTATACTCCCGCGAAAGGTATACCAGATGCAAATTGCTAAACGAGCGCTGACTGCAACGAGCCTTTCGGGAGCTCTTCTTGCTCTCTCAGGCTGTGCCCCGCTGCCGCACGAACCGACCGAGAGATACGTTCTTGTCACTGCTAATTCGAAGCTGCCCTATTGGCAAAATGCCTTAGCCGGCCTGAACCATGCTGCGACTGAAATGAAGGTGAAGGCGGATCTAGTTGGTCCAGATACTTACGACGTCAAAGCCGAACATGACGAATTCCAACGGGCCGTTGCTCAGAAACCCACAGGCATTCTGATCTCAGCAGCGGACGCAGCAGTCATGACCCCAGACATTAATGCTGCTCTTGCACAAGGCATTCCGGTGATCACAATGGACTCCGATGCTCCGGACAGCAAACGCCTGTTTTTTATTGGAACCGATAATTACAACGCTGGTACCCTCGGCGGCCACTTAACCTCTAAGCTTCTGAATGGAAAGGGCAACGTTGTGGTGTTCACGATGCCGGGCCAGTTGAATCTGAAAGATCGCTTACACGGGTACGAGGACGCTTTTGCCGACCATTCAATTAAGATCACCCAGGTTATTGATATGAAGGGCGACCCAACCGTTGCTTTTGATGCTGCTAAAAAGTTGATAGACAGCAAAGCCAAGGTCGATGCTTTCGTGTGCCTGGAAGCGATTGCCTGTCCCGAGGTTGGCGAAGTTATTAATCGCGCAGGTATGGGTGGAAAGGTTGTCATCGTTGCAATGGATACGGATCAGCGCACGATGGACTGGATTCAGAAAGGCGTAATTTCGGCTACAATCGGACAGAAGCCTTACACGATGGGTTATTTCGGAGCCAAACTGCTGGACGAGATTCACCATCGCCCGCCAACTCCGTTAGCTAGTAATTGGGCTCAGAATCCTCGATCGCCGCTTCCAACCTATATCGATACAGGCGCTTTCGTGGTAGACAAGGATTCCGTGGCTTCCTATAACGAACAGACTAAAGCCGGCTCCTGAAAAGGCACCGTATTTTGTTAGCGGGGGCGTGATCATGATCGCCCCCTTTTCTCATAAATCAGCTATCAGTCGTTTGGATTTCTGGTCTCGCCTGTGTCGGCGGCCCAGTCGTCCGCCGGGGAATCAGGCAAGCCCGTCAGACCCAGTCTTCCATCGTTGGCCTGCATGACTTCCATTCCCCCGTCATAACTCGATATCTCCTCCTCTGAATCAAATTCACTTGCCGGAACGCTTGAGATAGACGTTCCTCCACCTAAGCTGGTGGAGTCAACTGTTCCTTCGGCTATGCCGGTTCCAAGCTCGTCGGGAGCAGCTTGGTCGTCACCTGTGTCTTCCCGATCTCCGCGCTTGATTCCACCGTCGTTAGGCCCTGCTTGCAAAACCGGGCTCTCTGGCCAGCGCCAGTTTCGGTAGCCGAAGGCCGCACTGTTGCTGGCAGGATCTGAATTTGTTTGGATGTGCACATCCGTTTGATCGTCGGTTGTCATTAACCGTTACGCCCCTTCAGCTGGTAAGTACCGATCAAGAATACGTGGCCCATAACATACACCGTTCAGTCGTGTTACAACTGCAACTGGACTGCCCCCGTGTTCCCTGCTTGCCCACTTGTTCTTGCATTGCTACTCGGTTTCGGTTTTGCGCGTCTCAGTGATGCTCAATTCGCCGACGTCCCATCGAGCTCAGACCCTTCAGCGCATATCCTTGATCTGATTCATGACTACGCTGGGCAGTATGTTTCCAGCCTGCCCAATTTTACTTGCGATCAAGTGACCGAGCAGTACCAGGCCGGGAAAAAAGGAACACACTGGAAGCAGCTCGACTCTTATACGTCCAAGCTGGTTTTTGCCGACGGCTCGGAGCAACGCTCTTTAGAGGATGTTAACGGCCACCCGGTCAGGGCAGGTTCGCATCGGGCAGTTCGCCGGCCGCTAACGACCGAGGGCGAGTTTGCTGTTCTGATTTCGAATGTTTTTGGAGAGGCTAGCCAAGCCAGCTTCGAGTGGCAGGGTTGGCAGCAATTAAGAAGTCGGCGAGTGGCTGTTTTCCGCTACAGCATTGACCATGATCATTCCACTATCAAGCTGAGTCTGCCAGCGTTCGCCTCAGCTATCGTCCCCTATCATGGATTAGTCTTTGCCAACAGTGAGACGGGCATGATTCTTCGGATTGAGAACCAATTGACCGACATTCCTTGGGAATTGCAGACCAAAAGCCTGGTCACTACAATCGACTACACGCCGATTAATATCGGAGCAGGTTCATATATCCTGCCCTCTGACGCAGTTGTCGAGGCGGTGACGCCTTCCGGAAAAATCCGCAATGATCTGCACTTTCGCAACTATCGGAAGTTCGAAGCAGAGTCAACCATCGTGTTCGGCACTGAAACACCGGGAACTCCAAAGTCATCTGCAACGCTTCCACCTTAGAGCCTCCTCTTCGAGGAGAGTAATCATATTCTGGTTGTGGGACTTCCATAAATCCGAATACAAATATCATCTTCCTCCTGGTAAATTTGAGAGGTCGAGTACATGAAGAAGAACGGTGGAGCGCCTTTAGCCGATAGCGAAGCCAGATCTTTGCGTACTTCGCGTCAGGGCGCACCCCAAGCCTTAGAACACGGACCTTGGCCTTCTCTGTCAGTCACCAATGAAAATCACCGCGTTTACCTGGAAAACCCGGTCCCAACTTTTATATACGACTGTTTATCATTTCAAATTCTGGAAGCAAACGAGGCCGCCGGCTCCTTATACGGATACAGCAGAATTGATCTAAGACAGCTCAGCGTCTTTGAGCTATTCACTTCGACGACAACGGCAGATCGCCTTTTGCTTGAAACCGAACTTCGCAAGCCGTTAAACACGCTGGGACCTCGCGAGCATCAGACCGCTAGCAAGCAGCGCTTGTCGGTGCGCATGATTTTGCTGCCGCTCAGTGTACCTGATCACGAAGCGCGCGTGGCAATTATCCACGACGAGACAGCCGAGCAATCGGCAGAGGAGGCCCTGCGCACCAGCGAGGAGCGCTTTCGGGACCTGTTTGAGAATGCCAACGATGTGATTTTTCTCCATGATCTGAAAGGCAAGGTGGTGGAGATTAATCGAGCGGCTGAGTATTTGACCGGCTACTCTCGCCAGGAGGTAATTGGCCGAAATTTTGAGGAGCTGATTGCTCCTGAAGCCAGGAGCCAAACACAAGACAGCATTCGCAATCATCTGGGCGGCAGCGCTACGCAGCACTATGAGTTGCCGATCCTATCCAAGTTTGGCACCCGGCGGTTTCTGGAGGTAAGCACACGAATCCTGTATCGTCGCGGTCACCCGGTTGCCATCCAGGGGATTGGCCGGGACATCACTGAACGCAAATTTGCTCAGCAACGCCTGCTGGAATCGGCCCACGAACTGCGTTCCAAGAATGACGAGCTCAGCACTGCTCTCCAGCGCGCCCATGAAGCGACCCAGCTGAAAGAACAATTCCTGGCTAATACTTCTCATGAGCTGCGAACTCCGCTAAACGGCATCATGGGTATGATCGACCTGCTTAAGAACACGCAATTGGAGCCTGAGCAACGTGAATACACCGAGATTGTCGGGCAGTGTGCCAACGATCTGCTGACGATTATCAACGACATTCTGGACCTGTCTCAAATCGAAGCAGGCAGGCTTACGCTTGCCGAAGAGGAGTTCCATCTTCGCGAAAGCCTTACCGCCGTTGTGAAGTTGTTAAGGGTCCGAGCCGATCAGAAAGGACTCAAAATAACCTGCGAGGTCAGCGCTAAGTTGCCCGAACTGGTTTGCGGAGACGGGCTGCGCTTCCGCCAGATACTGACGAACCTACTCGGGAATGCGATTAAGTTCACTCTCAGCGGGGTCGTTCACGTCAGCGTGTCCGAGTGCACCGACGAGGCCCATTTCTGCTGTAGGGTAGTTGATTCCGGGATCGGTGTGCAGGAATCGGTTAGTGAGCGGATCTTTGAAGCATTTTTTCAGGCGGACGGAACGACCCGTCGACGCTTTGGTGGCACCGGACTTGGTCTCACTATTAGCAGGCAACTGGTGGGCATCATGGGCGGCCGCGCCGCGGAAGAGTTGTTCTTCGGCGAGGTCA
>CAXTWQ010000039.1:20502-38341 GCA_964248065.1 uncultured Bryobacteraceae bacterium
CGATGTACAACAATCAGCCCGGTCCCGGCTCCACGTTTTGGTTTCAATTGCCCCTGCATGGCGTCAGCGGTAATTGAAACCCTGCCCGAGACTAGCTTCTAATTCTTTGAACCGTTCATTTCCTTCTACGTACACTGAGGAGAGGTTCTTATGACTCGCCTTCCGTTTTTTGTTGCCCTCGCTTTAACCACTTCCTTCACGGTGTTCGCCTCCAGCGATACCACGCTGCTGTCTCTCCTCCCTGCCGAAAGCCAGATGGTGACCAGCATGGACGTGGATTCTTCCCGCAACTCAGCCTTCGGCCAATTCATGCTCCAGCAAGTCACTTTGGACAGCGGTATGCAGGATTTCATCAGCCAGACCGGCTTTGACCCCAGGCGTGATCTGCAAAATTTCGTTGTTGCTGCCCTGCCTCCCTCCAATGGTCAACAAGGGCGATTCGTGATGCTTGCGCGTGGTCTTTTTGATCAGGCTCGCATCAGCGCTCTCGCCAAGTCGAAAGGTTTGCAGTCTGAACAGGTCCAGGGTGTGGATGTTCTATTGCCTCAAAATAGCAGTAGATCCATTGCGTTTGCCTTTCCAGAAACAGGCATTGCTGTTTTTGGCGATCGCGCCAGTGTCGAAGAGGTTCTTCACAACCGAGCTAATCCCGTCGTTCTTAACGCTAACTTGCAGGACCAGATCTCTAAAGCTAGCGGCAGTAACGATGCATGGTTCGCGTCCATATTGCCCGGCAGCAACTTTGCTGGCCAGGTAAGCCGCGAGACGGGCAGCACGCCTGCTCAGGGTGCACGGGTACTGCAAGGCGTAGTTCAGTCTGGCGGCGGTGTTCACTTCGGCAGCACAGTTCAACTCTCTTTCACTGCTGTCACCCGGTCGGATAAAGACGCCTTGTCGTTGACCGACGTAATCCGCATGGTTTCCAGCACCGTGCAAATGCAGCGTGATAAAGACCCACGCGCCGCTGTTCTTGCTCCCGCTTTCGACAATATGAGTCTCAAAGCAGATGGCAGTCAGGTAAGCACTTCGCTCTCTTTTCCTGAGGCGGACCTGGAGCGTTTGGTGAAGCTGCAACCCAAGAGCGCGAGCCCTGCACCGCTCTAGCGCAGGAAGCCCAGAGCGGCCCAACCTGTACCGAAAATGGCGCTAGCGAAGCCGACAAAGGAGAGCAGTCTCTGCTTGGTCAATATAGACAGCGCCAGAAACACGATCGCGATTTCAAGAAAGACTTCGCCAAAGTGGAACTGGCGCGCTTTGCTTTCCATCTTGTCCCGTTCCGTCTCCAGGGCTCTTGCTTCTTTTTGGATTTCGGCTCCCTCAGTCTTGTAGCGTGCACCGTCTTTTCCGTAGCGCACTGCTGCTGCAGTGTCAGTCTTGGCGAGCAGATCCTGCGTGCTTTGGGCCACATAGCGCCGAATATCTTTGGCCTGGTAATACGCCCACTGATCTGAACTCTGCTCCTGCTTGAGAATCTGTTCCGTGTTGTAGTGCTGGCCCAAGACAGACACAATTGCCAGTAGAGCAGCAATAATGGCCATCGAACCCGCAACTATCTTTTCAAACGGGTCCTGGGCGTGATGAATATGCTCTTCCAGTTCTTCGTTCACTGACATGCAGACTCAAGCTAGCATGCGGGTGAGAGATTCACCGGCGGAAACCTGCCCGGCTTGTTTTCGCACCAGCCTGGCTACCGTCCTCATCAGCTTTCGATAAGGCAGTTGGTCCGGCGCCGCAAAAGGCAGCCATTCGCCTTGGCGCCAGGAAGAGAAGTACCAACGTGAGAACAACGCAATATGTTCAAGGGCGTCTACCCGGTTGCTATTGCTCCCTTCTGAAGCAGCCTCCAAGCGCGAACGCAGCACTGCTTCCAGAGATGCGCTACCTTCACCTGCTTCGGCAAATGACAGTGTGGTCATTCCCTGCCAAAGCCCTTCGGCGATGGGAAAGAGTTGCACCTCCCTCGCCTGAGGATCTAGAACGATCGCAATGCCATGAAAGGTGGGAAGATCAGTAGCTATCGAATTTCCGACACTCATCGCTTCGCGCAGTTTTTCAATCTGCTTGTGAAGCTTCGCAGCGGCCTCGAAATCGGTCGCCTGCGTTGCCTGGTCTCTGATCGCAACTAAAGCCGGTACAGTCCTACGGCCCCCATCCTGCAGGAACGAAGCAACCGTCGCAGCCTCGGTGCCATACTCACTGCCACTTACCGCACATTGACATGGCCTTAGACACTGCTTAATCTCGCCATAAAGGCACCCGGGGTGATCAGGCGATGGCAGCAAGGTCTCAGTACATCGCCGGAGCAGAAAGGCGCTCTGGACACGCTCCCCATATAACTGCGCTGCCTCCCTGCTTTGAAAGGGTCCGATGACGGGTCTTGCCCCCGGCGGCAATCGATTGCTGACCACTAATCTCGGGAATTGGTCCTGCGCCAGCAGCGAGGTAAACCACGGCATCCGCAGGTGAAGCCGTTGCAGATACGTGGCTGGAAAATACTTCCGTGCCAAGTCGTACAGCAGTAGCGATGTCTGTAGCTTGCTGCCCGTGGGCCAGCAATGAATCAGTACTTCTCCTGCGCTTTGCGGCACCGACTTCATAATCCGCGCCGCTCGCCGCCCTAGGTTGCCGGTGGCGCTTAGATGTGTAACCTGCCCGCTCACCTCCAATGCGAAAACGCCCGGCTTCCTTGCCAGTTCTTTCCAGACATCAATAGGCTCTGTGGCGGTGACACGGATTGTCAGAGGCGGGGGAACTTTCATGCCGAAAATAAGCGGACTTACTGGATTGTACTGTCCTTTGTTTGCTCAATTCCTCTCTTCTGCTAAACCGCAAATGAGCTGTTTTACTTGACAGCACAGCACTGCAGTCTAGAATGGTGTTATTTCGCTATGCAGGTTTGTCAGCACGAGCGAACCGAATTCTTGTACCGTCGTGACGGCATTGACTACATTCGCTGCGTGCAGTGTGGTCAGGTCTTTGAGTCCGAGGATCTCGATTCGGTTCCGGTTTACGAGGAAGAGGAAGAAGAGAAGCCGAGAAAGAGGCGTTGATCTCCCTCGCCGTTTTCACCAGTTACTTGCTCCATGCTGAGACAAGGTTTTATTCATCGCAGGACTCGGGTTATTCATTTTGCGTGTTCTGCGAGCCCCGTCAGACAGTCGAAGCATCCCCGGCCTGGAGAGGGGCGTGCTTAAGGGTCCGTTGCGCATCGTCGCCATTGGTGGCGGAACCGGCTTGTCTACTCTGCTTTCGGGTTTGAAGCACTATGCCCGGGGAGCGCACAAACGTCCTGAAGCGGGCAAAACGCTTGTGGAGATTACAGCAATTGTGACGGTAACCGACGATGGAGGCAGCTCCGGCCGCTTGCGCCGAGACTTCGACATTCTGCCACCCGGGGACATCCGCAATTGCATGGCTGCTCTTTCTGAAGATGCCGATCTGCTCTCACAGCTGTTTCAATATAGGTTTGAGACCGGACGCGGGCTCAAAGGCCACAGCTTCGGCAACCTCTTCCTGACAGCGCTGCACCAGATTACTGGTGATTTCGCCCATGCCGTTAAGCTCTCTTCGGAGATCCTGGCCATACGCGGCCGCATCTTTCCAGCCACCTCTTCTGATGTCCGCTTGCAGGCCATTTTGGACGATGAGACGACCGTTCGCGGTGAAACTAAAATCAGCAAAAGCCGCCAGTCAATCCGCTCCATTCAACTCGTGCCGGATAACTGCGATCCTCTTCCGGAGACACTGCGTGCAATCGGTCGGGCCGACCTGATCACGCTTGGTCCAGGCTCTCTCTACACGAGTGTGATTCCTAATCTTCTGGTCGCAGGCATTCCGGAAGCCATTGAAAAATCGCCGGCTTTAAAAGCCTACTTTGTCAATTTGATGTGGCAGCCGGGTGAAACAATCAACTTCTCCGCATCGCGCCACGTGAGTGCTTTGCAGCAACATGCCGGACGCAAGCTGATCGATTGCGTAGTCTTGAATGACACGCCCATTCCACAGGCGCTTGAGAAGCGGTATGCCCGTGCGCATGTGAGACCCGTCGAGAACGACTTTGACCAGTTGAGCGCGCTGGGGGTCAAAGTGGTGACGGCCAACCTGATGAGCGACACCACCGAAAGCCGGCGCATCCGGCATAATCCAGCGGCTCTAGCGGAAGTCGTTCTCGATCTGGCCAGCCGGTCGCGCGCCTATCAGAATAAGCGCAAGGCACTCGCACTAGAGAAAAAGCAGAGTGTTGAATTAGAAAAAAAACAAACTACATGACCCAAAATGTTACAGCCGTAATCCTGGCCGCCGGGCTTGGGACGCGGATGCGATCCAGCAAAGCTAAGGTGCTGCACGAAGCTGGGGGCGAAACCTTGCTGAACCATGTAATCCGGGCCGCTCTGCAGGTGACAACAGCTGACCGAATCGTAGCTGTGGTCGGTCATCAGGCCAATCAGGTCCGGCAGAGCGTCAAAACTCCGGGTATCCGTTTCGCGACGCAAGCCGAGCAGCGGGGCACCGGGCATGCTGTGCTCTGTGCACGCGACGAAGCGGGAAGCAACGACGGGCTGCTGTTGATCCTGAATGGCGATGGGCCGCTGCTGAAAGGAGGAACGCTGCAGGCGCTGGTTGCTCGTAGCGGCCATACCTCCGGCGGCAGCATCGTCACGACACACGCTTCTGATCCTACCGGCTATGGCCGGATTGTACGCGATAAGGACGGGAACATTGGCGCGATCGTAGAGCAAAAGATGGCGAGTCCAGAACAGCAAACCATCACGGAAATCAACCCGGGCGTTTATTGCTTTAGCGCTTCGCCGTTTTGGCAGCACCTCGCTGAAGTAAGGCCAGACAACCCGGCCAATGAGTATTACCTCACTGACATGATCGAGATTCTGCGCAAGCACGGCTACCCGATCTCGCCGCTGTTGACGCATGATGAGACTGAACTGCTGGGAATCAATACGCGCGTCGAACTCTCGATCGCAGACCGTATTCTGCGCAACCGGAAAGCAACAGAGCTGATGCTGGCGGGCGTCACCATGCAGAAACCCGAGACCATCACAATCGATGTGGACGTGGAGGTTGGTCAGGATACTTCGCTGGAGCCGAACGTTCACCTGCTGGGGCGCACAAGAATTGGGTCACATTGCACGATCGGCACCGGCTCCGTTCTCCGCGATTGCGAAATCGCCGATGGCGTGACCATTCTGCCTTACGTAGTTGCTGATTCTTCACGCATTGAGCAAGGGGCATTTGTCGGACCGTTCTCGCGAATGCGGCTTGGTGCTGAAGCGGCTGAGGACTCGCACATAGGAAACTTTGTGGAGCTCAAGAAGACTCGCCTCGGCAAGGGCGCGAAAGCGAGTCATCTGACCTACTTGGGCGATTCCACCATCGGCGCGAAAGCAAACATTGGGGCCGGCACTATCACCTGCAATTACGACGGCGAGCGCAAGCACCAGACCATCATTGGCGAGGGAGCGTTCGTCGGCAGCAATAACACTTTGGTAGCGCCCCTTACCATCGGGGACGGCGCATTTACAGCAGCTGGATCCACGATCACGAAAGATGTTTCAGCTGACGCGCTGGCGATTGGCCGAGCTCTACAAATCGATAAAGAAGGCTGGGCCAAGAAGAGGCGTACAGCGCGGCAGAAACAAGATTAGAGTTCTGGATCGCTCGGTCCGACCGTTGAAGTGCATAGCTGCATCCAGTGCAATATCCGATAGTCAATGATTCAGGCGCGGCAGACCATCCGGCCTATGACCTAGACCGGTCTTGTGCACGGAGGGTTTTCAAAGTTGAGATCCATGCTTTTGGAGTTGTTCCGAATGTTCTTCGGAACATTTGGACAAAGGCGCTCGATTGCGAATAACCAATTTGGCCGGCTGCTTCTTTGATGGAACAGCCTGAAACCAGCAGCTCTATTGCCTTCTTTAACCGGACCTGCCGCCACGAGTCAAAGTTGAGCCCAACCTCTTTGAGAAAAGCTCTCTCAACGGTCCTGACACTGACGCCTATGTCGGCGCAGAGAGCCGCCATCGGTTTCGATTCACCCGGCCTTTGTAAAATCGCCTGAGCCACCGCAAGTGCTCGCTTTTCCCGGGGCAACATGACAAAGGTCGGCATCGGCGAGGCATTCTGAAGCTGAAAGATGAGCAAGTCGCGAAGTGCACAATCGTAGCGATCCCGCTTATAGAGCCGTCCGACGCGCACGGTTTCAACAATCAACTCTCGCAGCAGCGGAGTCACATGGAGCACAGCGCAATGCGGCTCTGATCTTATGGCCAAGCCTATTCGCAGGTAGAGGGTGCGCATCGAAACGGTTCCATGCATACAAATCCGATGATGGGTCCCGGCTGGAATCCACAATGCAAAATGCGGCGGGATGAGCCATACTCCTCCATCAGAGAATACTTCCATAAGACCGCTGATGGCGTAAATTATTTGATCTGACCCGTGTGCGTGTTCCGGAACCTCAAAAAACGACGGGTATTCGTAGGCGAGTGTCGCAACAGCAACGCCAGGCTTCGGATCGTACTCTGTCAGGAAGCTATGGTGTCGCAACAGAGATACATTATGGCGCGAGGCCATTCTTGCGACAAGGCTTGGAGAGGATCATCATAGAATCCATGTCAAAACCTTCCCGACTTGGCGAATACAACATCATCGGATTCGTATCTATTGTCGATGTATCCCGCGCGCGAGACTTCTATCGGGACACGCTGGGCCTTCGGCTGGTAGCGGAAGAGCCGCCGTTTGCGTTGGTGTTTGAAGCCAATGGCATCATGCTTCGCCTTGTCATGGCTAAAGAGCTTCCTTCGTTTCGTGGGACTGTGTTGGGTTGGCAAGTCCCGGAGATTACTGCAGCTGTTAGAAGCTTGGAGCAAGCAGGAGTGCAATTCGAGCGCTACGAAGGCATGGCTCAAGATGAGCTGGGCATCTGGACGTCGCCGACCGGTGCAAGGGTCGCTTGGTTCAAAGATCCAGACGGAAATACTTTGAGTCTTTCAGAGCATCCCGAGCTGAAGAAGTGAACCCTCCACAAATTTGAATTTGCTCTGGTCAGCTACGCACAAGCTTGGTCCAGTGCTAAAGAACAATGCTCGGATGATAGACATTTGGGAACCGAAGCTCACCGATTGCCACAAGCTCTCCAGAACGGGAGAGCGCGCGGATCATCAGCGCACCAGGCGTGACTGTAAATGGCGAGGTTCGGAAGTCGCGCCCTTGTCTGATGGCACGCTCCACTGTCTCATCCACATAGGCAACGGGCAGTTCCGGAAGCATGGCGCCCATGGGAGTGACAGCCTCCGCCAACCTGCCTTCTGACGCTAGAGTTGCAAGAGCTTCCAGGCTGCTTGCTGCCTCCACGGAGAGCCCTGCCACTCGGGTTCGACGGAGCTTGCTCAGCAGCGCGCCGCACCCCAATGCCTGCCCAAGATCGTGCGCAATACTGCGGATATAAGTCCCGGCTGTGCAGGTGAGCTCAAGGCAGATGCGGTTCTCATCAAGCACCTGCCAGCTCAACTCCTTCACTTCAACGGGCACCGGCTTCAACTCGAAGTCAATGTTCTTGCGAGTGAGCTTGTAAGCCGCCACGCCGTTCACCTTCTTAGCAGAGACGGGTGGCGGCATTTGCAGAAACGCTCCTTGAAACTGCTTGATTACTTTGCCGATTGCCACAGCGGTCGGAACCGGGCAACCTGTCTTCACAATGACGCCTTCTGCATCGTAGGTGTCCGATGTCATTCCGAACGTGATCTCTGCCTGGTACGTCTTCTCGTCCTTCCCGAAGAACGGTGCAAGGCGTGTTGCCAGGCCAGAGACCAGAACCAGCAGTCCGGTCGCCATTGGGTCCAAGGTGCCCAGATGGCCAACGCGCTTGGTTCCAGCCAGCTTGCGCCATCGGTTTACGACATCGTGACTGGTCCAACCTCCTGGTTTATCGATTAAAACAAGGCCATTCATGTCTTCGTTTCCCCTTCGATGCGCACAGGCCGAAAAGCTACGTTAGTCTGGTAATCAGGGTGTTTCGCCGTCATCGTACGGCGGAAGTTTGGAAGGCGGACATTCGTTTGGAAGAAGAGGTACTAGGTAAAGCTTACGATTCGCGGCTGATGCGCCGTCTTGTCACCTATATGCGGCCTTACAAGGCCATCATCGGTGTCTCGCTATTTTTGCTGCTGATCGATTCCCTTCTCCAGGTTATCGGACCCTTGCTGACCAAGATGGCGATTGACCGGTATCTGGTGCCGTCTGCGCATTCGCAGATGTTCCCATTTGTTGACCGATACTTATCGCGCGATCCCATGACCGGGCTCACGCAGCTATCGGTCGTCTACATCGTCGTCATTGCTTTTGGCTTCGTTTTTGATTTCGGCCAGACTTACCTGATGCAGTGGACCGGACAGCGCGCGATGTTCGATCTACGCCGCGAGTTGATGAGCCATCTCCAAACACTGGACGTTTCCTATTTCGACCGTAATCCGGTCGGCAGACTCGTCACTCGCGTCACAACCGATGTGGATGTGCTGAATGACCTGTTTACTTCAGGCCTGGTGACGATCATTGGCGACATGCTAATGCTCTCGTTCGTTGTGATCGCCATGTTTCGGCTTAGCCCTGGCATGACTGCTCTCATGCTGGCCGTGACGCCTTTGGTGGTGCTCGTTACCGTTCAGTTCCGCAAGACAGCTTCGCAAAGCTATCGCCGAATCCGCGTTGCCGTAGCTCGCATCAATGCTTATCTTCAGGAACACGTCGCCGGTATGGCTGTGTTGCAGTTGTTCAATCGCGAGTCCCGCAGCGTGGACGAGTTTGCGGGAATAAACCGCGACCACATGCTGGCTTACAAGGACTCCATCACTGCTTATGGCTGGTTCTATCCGGTTGTTGAGTTCCTCGGTATGTTGGCTTTGGCGCTGTTGTTGGCGTACGGCGGATTCCGCATCCGGCAAGGCGCGCTAACGCTCGGCGTGCTGGTGGCCTTCTTCCAGTACGGACTGCGGTTCTTCCGTCCCATCCAAGATTTGAGCGAAAAGTACAACATCCTGCAAGGCGCCATGGCTGCATCCGAGCGCATCTTCAAACTCCTGGATACTCAGCCGCATATCACCAGTCCTGCCCATCCGCTGCTGGTCAACGAGGGAGCACTCGACATTGAGTTCGACGGCGTCTGGTTCGCTTACAACAATGAAGATTGGGTTCTGCGCGATGTCAGCTTCCGGGTTGCGCCTCGGGAGACGGTTGCAATCGTCGGTCATACCGGAGCCGGCAAGACAACGCTGACTAACCTGCTGCTTCGTTTCTACGATGTCAATCGCGGCGCTATTCGGATTGGGGGCAAAGATGTTCGGGACTATGCACTGGTTGACCTAAGACGGCTCTTCGGCGTGGTGCTGCAGGATCCGTATCTGTTCACAGGAACAGTGGCCTCGAATATCCGGCTTGGCACTGAATCGATCGACGCTGCCGTGATCCGCAGCGCTTCGACGCAAGTCAATTTAATCGACTTCGTTGACGAGCTGCCGGAAGGTTTCGAGACTCCGGTCCGGGAGCGCGGCAACGGATTCTCTACTGGGCAGAAGCAGTTGATTAGCTTCGCGCGGGCGCTGGCCCATAATCCGCGCATTCTGATTCTGGACGAAGCTACTTCGAGCGTGGATACTGAAACCGAATTGCGTGTTCGCGAGGCTCTGTCGCGCCTTATTTCGAACCGTACATCTATTGTCATTGCGCACCGCCTGTCTACCATTCAGCGTGCTGACCGGATTATTGTAATGCACAAAGCTACCCTGCGTGAAATCGGCACGCACCAGGAATTGCTGGCCCAACGTGGCATTTATTGGAAGCTGTACCAGCTGCAATACAAGGAACAAGAGAGTGAGCGTCGAGAAGAGTTCGCATCTCGCTAATTGCCGCAGTGCCCGGCCGCCGAACGTGCTGGTACGGGCGTTTGGCCGGCTCAAAGTGCGCCAGAAGCTTGCTGTGCTGCACAATGTGTTCTTCTGTGTTTTAGCTGCCTCTGTTTATCTTTCCCTGATCCCTGTACTCTCGGAGGATCTGAGCGCGACGCAAACGCGCGACTTCCGAATGTACTCGCAGATGTTCTCTTCGGGGCTGCTGGGCGAAACCAATACGAAGGGGGAAAATGACATCTACGAGTTAGCAAAAGGCTCGCCCGACCAGCTTCATCTCACAAAGACGGGAGTTACTTTTCTGGCAAATGCGCCCGATGCCACGTGGTACCAGAACAGCCAGACTTTATTCCGACGAAGCCTGACCCCTGACGCTGTGCTTCGATTAACGCTGTCCTCAAAGTTCTACGATGCAATGCTGCGGCGTACGCGTCTGGGCTTGTTTGCTGTTTTGGGAACTATTTACCTGCTGTCGGTTGTGGTTCTTGAATTCATCATCATGCCGCAGTACGTCTATCAGCCGTTGACGCTGATGCTGGGCGCGGACGAAGCTACGCAGAATGACGACCGCGAACATGAAATGATCGACAAGCGATTCATCATGAACGATGAGATCGGTCAGATTATGAGCTCGCGCAATGTCACCGTGAGGCAGTTGCGTCAACAGGAAGATTCACTTGCGCAAGCTCTGCGGAAACTCGAAGAGCAGGATCGGCTGGTGAGTCTTGGCCTTTTGAGCACCAGCGTTGCACACGAGCTGAACACGCCTTTGGCCGTGCTGCAAGGCTCAGTTGAAAAGCTGCTGGAGACCATCGGCGACAAGCCGACGCTCGACCGCCTTCACCGGATGCTGCGCGTGACGCAGCGGCTTCGCACCATAAGCGAAGGCTTGGTCGATTTCGCGCGCGTCCGCAAGCAGGAAACTGAGAGTCTTGTGCTTCGTTCGCTGGTGGAAGAGAGCTGGAACCTGGTGGCAATCGACGAAAAAGCGGCAGTGGTAAGTTTCCGCAATCAGGTGAATGAACAGCACCTCGTGTTGGGCAATAGTGATCGCCTAGTGCAGGTGTTTGTTAACCTGCTTCGCAATGCGCTGCTGGCCGTTTCGCAAGACGGAGAGATTTGCGTTGAATCGCGTCAGCTTTTCAAAAACGGCGAGCGCTGGATTTGTTGCCGCGTCCTGGACAATGGTCCCGGCATTCCGGCGCATGTCATCGAGAGTGTGTTTGAGGCGTTTGTCACCACACGGCTTGACGCGAGTGGCACCGGTCTTGGCCTCACGGTTGCTGAAGGCATTGTTACGCAGCACGGCGGTACCATCGTTGCCACAAACCGTCTGGCGGGAGGTGCCGCTCTGGAAGTTACTCTGCCCGAGGGGTGATGAGTACTACCGATCTCGAATTGGAAACCGGCTTGGTTGATGTCGCCGTCCTTGACGACGACGCCGATTTTCGCAACTACATCGAAGACCTCTTGCGGGACGAAGGCCGCTATGAAGTTCGCACCTTCGCCGATTCTCAAACGCTGTTTGAATCAGCTCGCAAGAAGCTGCCAGACGTTGTATTGGTTGACATGAAAATGGGTGCGGAGCGCGGTGAGGACGTGGTTGAGTATCTGCTTCAGCATTGGCCTGACTTATGCATTATCGTGGTCACCGGCTATCCGTCGCTGGAGAGCATGCGCGCCACGTTCAAGTTGCGTGTTTTCGATTACCTGCCTAAGCCATTTTCTATCAATCAGCTTCGGCAATGCCTGAAAAACGCGATCAACGAATTCGGTTTGGGCTCCACGCCTCAGGAGCGGCTTCGTAAGCGCCTTGGCCATATGATCAAGCTGCTGCGGGTAGAGCGTGACTGGTCCTTGCGTGACTTAGCGTCTGCTACCAGACTGAGCGTTTCTCAAATCAGTTCTATCGAGCGCGGAACAAATCTGCCAAGTATTGAGAGCCTGCTTGCTATTTGCAAGGCCTTTGACCGGCGCCCTTCGCAGATCCTTGCGTCCATCGATTTCTAGTCTTCAATGCTTTCGCAACTGGTCTGTCACACTGACAGAGATTTGATGTTTAGATCTCGTCTTCTGAAGTGCTCATGGTTACTATTGCTGCCGTTTCTTAGTCAACCCAACGCTGCTCAGCAGTCAAACGCCAAAGGTGGCAGATTTCCATATCCGGAGAAGCTGACGTATCGCATAGAGTGGAGGCTGATTACAGCCGGGGCGGCAAACATCGCTCTTACCAAACCCGGTTCTGGGAACTGGCAAACTGCCCTGGATATCCAAAGTGCCGGCGTCATGACCAGGTTGTACAAGGTGCAGGACAGCTACAGAGTTGCTACCGACGGCAAGTTCTGCGGGTCGAACTCGACCTTGGATGCACAGGAGGGCAAACGCCACTCCACTACCCGCCTGACCTTCGATGCAGCCCACCGCAAGGTGAAGTACGACGAGCACGACATACTTAAGAACACCAACCAGCATGCCGAGATCGACACGCCGCCGTGCGCCTATGAAGTAATTGGAGCTTTGGCTAGCCTTAGGCTTACGACATTGGAGCTGGGAAAATCAACTTACCTGCCCATTACCAATGGCAAGAAGCTGGTCAATGCGCGCGTTGAGGCGCAAGGCAGAGAGAGCCTTACCATCGATGGCAAGACCTATCAAACGATTCGCTATGAGGCATTCCTGTTCGATAACGTTCTATACCGGCGCAAGGGCCGCCTATTCCTTTGGATGACCGATGATGCCGATCATCTGCCGGTGCAGTTCCGGCTCCAGCTCGGCTTTCCCATTGGCAACGTAACTATCCTGTTGGAGAAGCAAGAACGCATGTAAGTCCAAGTCTGGACTGGCAACTTTTCGCAGGATCGCTGCGTCATGATAGAAATATGAAGTTTCGTCTCGGCTTGTCCGTCCTGTTTTTAGCTGCTTTTCTAAACGCCCAGACGGAGATGAATCTCGAGCAGCTGGCGGATTTCGTCCGCTCCGAACTGGCACTGAAACAGCATACGGACAAGCAGCTCGCTCTTTCCATCAAAAAGCTGAAACTGACAGAGAAGCTGACCGACAAGACGATTATCGATTTGGAGGCCCAGGGTGCCGGACCTAAAACGCTACAGGCTCTGCACGATTTACAAGTGCAAAATGCCAGCCTGAAGCCGCCAGCGCAGGAGGCAACTTCTTCACCCGCCTCCGCGCCTGAGACTCCCATTCAGACTCAGCCTTCCATCAAGTTGGGTGCTAAGACAACGCCCATTCCGCCTCCTGATGCCGTGCGGCAGCAACACATGTTAGATGAGATCAAGCAGTATGCGCTTTCGTATACGCAGAACCTTCCCAACTTTGTTTGCGTCGAGGTGGTGCGCCGGTTCGTAGACCCGAAAACTCTGGACCACTATCGGAGTTTGGGAAACATTCTGGCCAAAGTCAGTTACAACCAGGGTCAAGAGAACTATCAGGTTTATTCAGTGAATGGGCGCTACACGACCGCTTCGTTTGACGAGGTCGCGACTTCCGGGGGGGCGGTTTCCAGCGGCGAATTCGGTAGCTTGATGAGTGAGATCTTCGAAGCCAGATCGCAAGCTGAGTTCGGTTGGGAGAAGTGGGCGACGCTACGAGGCCGCCGCATGGCCGTTTTCAATTACTTCATCAACAGCGGCCACTCTAATTATTCAATCTCTTACAGTGCTGGCCCTGGCGATCAGCAACGAATCGTTACTGCTTACAAAGGCCTGATCTACGCGGACGAGAATACGGGCGAAGTGGCGCGCATCAAGTTCATCGCGGTTGATATTCCGCAGAGCTTTCCCGTGCGCGAAGCAACCGAGATTCTGGATTACGATCTGGTGGACATCAACGGCCAGCAGTATATTTGTCCCTTGGCCGCGAAGCTGTTCATGACGGCTAACCACGACCGTACCAAGAACGAATTAGAGTTTCGTGATTACCGGAAGTTCGGGACCAACTCGGTAATCACCTACGACACGAACCCATTGGCTCCTGCTCCGGAACCGCTTCCGGCGAGCAAAACGGAAGAACAGCCGGCATCCGAGGGTTCATCCACGCCGCAGAAAACACGGCAGACCACGGCCGGTCAGACTACCAAACCAGCATCATCCACTCCATGGAGCCTCCCTTCGGCACCGCCTCCTCCACCGCAGTGAGCTCGGCTATGTGCTCCAGAGTGTGGCTTCTTGGTTGGGCGCTACTTGTTAGTTCCCTTCCAGCTCTAGGAGCTACTTTAGCTGACTACGCTGGTCAGTATGTTCTCCGCCTCGGCCAGCGCAACTTCCTTGTTCTGAATCTCCGACAGTCTACCGCTGGCTTAACCGGAACTCTTGCCCGCCCTCATCATTCCTCGCTGGGATCCTCGATGTCCAATATCAGTTCAGACACGGTGATCGAGCGCATCGACTCTGCCGAAATCCAGGGCGACCACGTTCATTTCACGCCTCATGGAGAATCCAAGTCGCCCGATGATATTGCCATTGATCTAACGCTGCTTACACCCGATCGCGCTTCTTTGCAGTTCTCCGGTTTGCCCGTTGATCCGTGGACCCTCATGCGGGTACCCGCTACACCTGTCCTGTCTGTCGCAACCGACTGGGACCCGCACCGGACTTACTACCCCGATGAATCCGAACAGTCAAGCGCAGAGATGCAGCGCATTATTGACGAAGACAAGAAAGTTCGCCAGCCGGAGGCGATTGCTCATGGCGATTGGGCTGTGATCGACAAACAGGATGAGGAGCGGCGGATGCAGGTTCGCGCTCTCCTGGACCGAGGCGCCTTGCACACGGGCACAGACTTCGGGCATGCAGCGTTCGTCTTTCAGCACGGAAATAAACCTGAAGATTTTCTTCTCGCCCACACGCTCGCTATGATCGCAGTAGCACGTGGAAATCCCGGAGCTCTCTGGATTGCGACCGCTACTCTCGACCGCTACTTACAGAAGATCGGTCAGCCGCAGATCTACGGCACTCAATTCCATTTCACAAAAGAAACACCTTGGACTCAGGAACCGTATAACCGGACCGTCATTTCAGACCAATTGCGTCGAGAGCTTGGAGTTCCCTCCCAAGCTGCGCAACAGAAACAACTGAAAGGGTACAAGACAACGAGTAAGCAGTAGTTCTCCTCCGCGCGCGCTTACCTCAGCAGCAGGTCTCTAGAGAACTGGTCCGACATGAAAAGCTACTCCCAATCCGTTTGCAGATGATTCGTTAGCTCTTCCCGCATTGACACCGGCATGCGGCCGAGCAGTCGATCCAGGGTCGAATCGACTACTGCAGATCCACCTTTACGGCTGTCGCGAAAAGCCCTACGAACATTTCCCCTACAGGTTCGGGCAAATGGTGAGAGGTCAGGCTATCCCGATATTGCTCGTTTATCGCAGTGCTACACGAAATTTTCGGACCGGTCAGTTCGGACGCAATTGCGGCCATCCCGTTAAGGTCGAGGACTTCAAAGCCTGTAAGGGCAGTGTGATCCCGCTGAGACGGTTCGCACCGGTCAGTGCAATGACAGCTTGCCTCTGCCAGGTTAAGAATGTGCAGGCCAGTGAACTGGGCCGTCCTCCGGCGTGGAGAACGCGCCAGTCGCAAGGCCTTGACCCAGAAGCATCATGCCCGACCCTGCATAAACCCATTGCGCAGTGACGTGAAAGCGACTCCTTACGCTCTCAAGATCGCTCCTTAGCGGCATGGTCACGCATAGGTGAGAGCAGCGAAGCAGCGTTGCAACAATATGGCTGGTGTAGAGCAGGCGACGAGCGTCGGCGGCCTCCCCTGCCTCAACGACATTGCGATGATGCTCCACGGCGCCTCTCCGCTACTGTTGGTGGACATGGTGAGAACCTGCGACGCTGCAATGAAATCCTGGGCTTGGTCTTTGCTCGCACTCGTGCAGCAGGCTAAAAGCTTCTCCGCCAAGTGGACACTCCACAATTGCCTGGTGCCCAACTCAGATCGCAAAGCTTGGAACAACCAAAAGCTGTGGACACCGTGCGATCTCAGGATCGCGATACTCTATGCAGATAAAACGCATGAGTAAGTGGACACGTGTGCCGGCAACGATCTCGTTGCTGTGTTTTGGACTGCAGGTCCATGCAGCTCAAGACCAAAGGATTCCCAACGATCCTCTCTTCAACCGCGAACTCAGTTTTGGAGGAAAACCAAGCTCTTCAAATAGAGATCTCGGCGACGGAAGTCTGTCCCAAATTAGCAGGGCATGGACGATCACCACTGGCAGCAAGAATGTCGTCGTAGCGATTCTTGATGACGGCTTTTGCTATTTACATCCAGATCTGGAGAAAAACATCTGGAAGAACCCCGGCGAGAGTGCGGTTGATGCGAACGGCGTTCCCAAGCAGGTGAACGGTGTGGACGACGACCGTAACGGCTACATCGATGATGTTCTTGGTTGGGACTTTGTGTTCAACACACCGGATGTGGATTGCCACGTGTTTGACGGAACGGACCGAAGTCGGATCGCACCGTATCCGCATTCGATGGGTGCAATGGGCATCATTGGAGCAGAAGGCAACAACGGGATTGGCGTAGCTGGAATCAACTGGGCTGTTTCTATGATGCTGCTCAGAATCGGTGTGCAGGGAACATCTGCTGGTCAAGTAGGTGCGGAGCGCGTCAACCGGGTGGTGAAGGCCATTCACTACGCCGCTGATAATGGTGCTCGCATCATCAACTGGAGCGGCTTCGTCAGGAATGCCCGACCACAAGAAATTGCCGAACTTCATTCTGCAATCGATTACGCTGGCAAGCGGAATGTTCTCGTGGTGATTGGAGCTGGAAACGACTTGGCGGATCTGGACGATGATAAGAACTGTGCGCACGTACCGGAATGTTTCGAGGCACCGAATCTCATCAAGGTCGCGGAAGTGGCGTTCGATGGCCGTCTCTACGTGGCATCGGGTAAATATATTGGCGGGTCAAATTACGGAGCAAAAAGGGTAGACATTGCTGCGGTGGGTGAAAACTACACCACGGACGTGTCTAGGGGCGGTATGCCCACGTACGGGCTGACTGGCGGAACCTCCAATGCCGCTCCGGTCGTTTCAGGAGTTGCGGGGCTGATGCTTTCGGTGAACCCTTCGCTGACGGCTGGAGAAATGAAACAAATCTTACTTGACACAGCAACATCGTCCGTTGGTCTCGCTGGAAAGGTAAAGAGCGGTATCGTGAATGCCTATGCTGCTGTCTTGGCAGCGCAAAAGGCAGTGCATTGAAGAGCGTTTAATACTGCCACAACGAACGCGAACAGCTGGAGGCGAGTGCCCAGTTGCCTGACGTTAACCGACGCTGACTGCTCTTAAAGCGTCCAACACCTGCGGAAGTGCGCGATTGTGCTCGCCAGGTTCCACAGGAATTACATGGCTTGACGGCCCGACCGGACGCCATCTGGCCAGCATTCGCTGGCATGGAAAGCCCGCAAAGATGGAGACGAGTGGAACCCCTGCGGCTGCTGCGACGTGTTGGCCCACCGAATCGTAGCCCACATATAATTTTGAGCTCGCAATCTGGCTTGCGAACGAAGCGTAACTGCCCTCGTGTAGCTGCAGGTTTGTTCCTAACTCATGTTGCAATGTCTCAGCTCTATGCTTTTCTTCCGCGCCAGCGCCACAGTCAAGAAGCACGGTTCCTCCCAGGCCGAGCAGCTCACTTGTCACTGCTTTCTCGAACGAGTCTCCCATCCGCTTATCCTCGTTCTCGCCGACACCCCAGCTAACGCAAATATCAGCACTCGCCGGAACCGGCGGAGGCGCAACATAGGGACGCGAGCCAGAAACGCCAAACCCGTCTTCCAGCCACAACGAGATCAGGCTTGATAAGTTCTCTTCCGAAACGCCTCCGTACGATCGGCTCTCAAAGAAGTAGTAGCGGGCGTCGTCACAGACGGGTATTAAGCCAAGTTGGGTC
>CAXTWQ010000039.1:38351-41929 GCA_964248065.1 uncultured Bryobacteraceae bacterium
CCACCAGGGTGCCTGCCTCGTCCAGGATGCTCCGCAGTTCGACGGCTGCCACCAGACGTTCGCGGAGTGTTCCCGTGCGCTTGTATTGCAGCGAAACCGGAACAATGCGGGTGTCATTTGCAAACATTTCAGCGTTCTTGGTAGGACCCGCCAGACAGATTTCCGCATCGGGAAAACGCTTCTTCATGGCATCTAATGCGACGCTGGTCACGGCCACATCTGCGCCCAGCGTGATGCGCGAGAGTACAAATACCCGCTTCACTTCTCCTCCCACAAAGCGTTTGGGCTGGCCCATACGGCGGGCGCGCAAGGTCAGTTCCTCGGCATCGTAACTCGGCAGAGCGCGCGCAATGACTTGAGCAAAAAGGCGAGCATACACTTCGCACAACGCCGGCTCGAACAGGTCCGCTAATCTTTCGATTACGACGCTGAACAATGCTTTCGTTGCTGCGGCTGCAACGAAAGCGTCCTCTTCGTCCAGCGCACGCTCAATTAGCGCGTCCAAGGCACGCGAAGGCCAAGTGCCATACAGCAGGCAGTCGTCCAGAATGTCTTGCGCGAGTTCAGCGGCCGGTGTACTTGCCAATGATGATTCCTAGCTTCTCTTTGATCTCCTCTGGTATCGAGGAACGGTCCGTTAAGATGGCGTGTCGCAAAGCTGAGCCGCATTTGCAGGAACGCTCAGTCGGCAATGCCCCAACCACCTGGCGTACCAGCTTCTGGGCGCTGTCAGCGTTCTGATGAAGTACTTGGACAATCTGATCTACCGTCACAGCATCGTGCCCCGGATGCCAGCAATCGTAATCGGTCACCATGGCCACGGTGACGTAGCAGATCTCAGCTTCCCGGGCCAGCTTGGCTTCGTGCAGGTTAGTCATGCCAATGACATCCATTCTCCAGCTGCGGTAGACATTCGATTCGGCGCGCGTTGAGAAGGCCGGGCCTTCCATGCACAGATACGTCCCACCCAGCTTGCTGCTGATCTGCAATTGCTGTGCGGATTCATGCACCACACGGCTCAACTGGGAGCACACCGGATCGGAAAAGCTGATATGCGCCACCAATCCGTCACCAAAGAACGTGGCCTTGCGATGCTGCGCCCGGTCGAAGAACTGATCGGGGATCACAAAGTCCATGGGCTTATGGTGTTCCTGGAGTGATCCTACTGCGCTAAGCGAAACAATTCGCTCAACTCCCAGCATTTTCATACCGAAAATATTGGCGCGAAAATTTAGCTCCGAAGGTAAGATGCGATGCCCGCGCCCATGCCGCGGCAGAAACGCGACTGCAACACCCTCCATTTCTCCCACAATGTAGGCGTCTGATGGCTGCCCAAACGGCGTGTCCAGTCTTACTTCTTCCTCTGCTTTAAACCCCGGCATGCTGTACAGGCCGCTTCCGCCGATTATGCCGACTGCTGCTCTCTGTTGCAATTCGCTCCTAACTCTCAACTACTTCGACAAGCTCAATCAGTATGCGGCCGGTTGACTCCGGGTGGACAAAAACCACCCGCCGTCCACCAGCGCCTACTTTCGGTTCGCCTAACAGCCGCCCGCCAGCCGATTTCATACGTTCCATCGCGTCTTCCAGATTAGCTACTCGCAGCGCAAGGTGGTGAAGCCCGGGCCCATGTCTGGCAATGAACTTACCGATAGCAGAATCGTCGCTAAGCGGTTCGAGCAGTTCTAACCAAGCGCCATCGCGGCTTCCTACCGCAGCTATGGCTACCGCCTCTGCCTCCACTTGCTCGGTTGCCGAAGCTCTTAGACCAAGTGCTTGTTCGAAAAATCGGGTACTAGCGCTTAGGCTTCGAACAGCAATGCCGACGTGATCTAAACGAAAGTTTGAATAATCGAGAGAGCCCAACGTGTTTATCAAGTAACTTTTACTTTATACCCCGATAAAGCGGCAAGAAATACAGGAATATCTTGCCAAGCTCGCCTTCCCACTAATCGCACTTCATTGTTGCCAAGACAATGACCAAATTATTACCGATTCTATTGGCATCTGCTTGTTTGCAGACTGCCTTCGCAGCTAACCAAATCGTCCCGGCAGGTGGAGATCTGCAAGCCGCTCTCAATGCTGCCCACGGTGGAGATACAATCACCCTGGCCGCTGGCGCGACCTACACGGGCCATTTCCAATTGGCATCCAACCCGGGTAGCCAGTTCATTACCATCCAAAGCTCATCGATCAATGCGCTACCAGCAGGCCAGCGTGTCTCAATGTCGCAGGCCGCATCTATGGCCAAAATCATGAGCCCTGATAACGCACCGGCTCTTTGCATGACCACCGGCGCTAACTTTTATCAGTTGAAGGGACTCGAGCTTACAGCCGCCCCCGGCGTTTATGCCGATCAAATCGTGGAAGTCGGCTTTGGATCGGAGACTGCAGTAGATCAGCTGCCGCACGACATCATCTTCGACCGCGACTACATTCACGGCGACCATACGGCCGGCTCTAAGCGCGGCATTTCGATGAACGGCATTTCGGTTACCGTTGAGAACTCCTACATGTCGGCGTTCACCAGCACCTGGCAGGACACACAAGCCATTGCCGGCTGGAACGGGCCTGGTCCTTACACCATCACCAATAACTACCTCGAAGCCGGTACTGAAATCGTGGCCTTCGGCGGCGCGCCCACTGCCATCAGCGGCGTGATTCCGTCGGACATCCTTATTCAGAACAATACCTTCTTCAAGCCACTCAGCTGGATGCCTGGTGATCCCTCGTATGCAGGCGTGAAAGTTTGGGCCAAGAATCACATCGAATTAAAGAACGCTCAACGCGTCACCATCGACAACAACACATTCGACAACAACTGGATCGGCGCCGACCAGCTCGGATTTACCATCCTCTTCGGCGTGCGTTGTGAGAGCGGCGCGGTGCCTTGGTGCACTGTGAGTGATATCAAGATGACCAACAACGTCATCCGTCACTCGTCCGCTGGTATCTTCTTCATGGGCTTCGATGGCGCTTCTTCGAATGAAGGCTCCGAACGTAATATCGTCGTCCAGAATAATCTGTTCCTAGACATCGGCGCTTTCGGTGGCTCGGGCCGCTTGTTTGAAGTGCTGAACGGTGTCAATGGCGCGACCATCGATCACAACACGGCTATGCAGACCGGGTGGATTTCGGTATATGACCTCGGCGTCAGCTACAACATGGCATACACGAACAATATCTTCATGTATGGCTGGGGTTTGCTGGGCGATGGGACAAGCGAAGGCACTGGAACCATACAGGGTTATGACGCGGGTGGATCGTTCCTAAACAACGTAGTTATCGCGGGCGGAAATCCGGCGCAGTATCCCTCTAACAACCACTTTATGGGCTCAATGGCCCAGGTAGGGTTTATGGATTCTGCAAACGGGAACTATCAACTCTCCGCTACCAGTCCGTTCAAGGGTGCGGGAACCGACGGCAAGGACATCGGTTACAACCCCGTGCAACCTGCCCCGGCTCCAGCACCTGCTCCTGCCCCGGCACCGGCACCGGCCCCGGCACCGGCCCCTGCGCCCGCGCCTGCACCAGCACCTGCCCCGGCTCCAGACACTGCCCCAGCCACAGCACCCCCC
>CAXTWQ010000040.1:0-3641 GCA_964248065.1 uncultured Bryobacteraceae bacterium
TGGAAAGTGCGTCCAAGGGTTCACCTGCAGGCCGCGCTTGCGCCTCAGTTCAGAAAACAGCTTGGAATCGACAATGACACACTCAAGGCCAAACTTGTCGCGCATCTGGTCGCGCCATTGAATCTGCAGAGCGGAAGAGCAGACGACAGTACCGTCCGAGCACGGTGGCGCAGGATCACCAAGCCGGTTTCGACAGTTTTTCCGAGCCCGACGTCGTCAGCGATCAGGAGGTTCGCACGTAGCATCTGAACTGCCCGGACAACAGGATCGAGCTGGTAATCCTCAATGGTGATGCCACTACGGAAAGGCGATTGGATAGCACGCGGATCGGCGGAGGACGCCGCACCCCAGCGGACAGGATCCAGAAAGGCGCTGAGCCTCCGAGGTGAGTCGAAGCCAGTGGGAGCGGGCAGATCCGGACTTGCGGTCGATCACGCGAGCGCCGGGCTCGATCTCCCAGGTGACGCGTAGTTCTTCGCCGAGCCGTCATCGGCGACGCAGTTGAGCGAGACCAGGTGCTGGTCGGTAGCGGGCCGGCGGGTTAGTGGATCCGCTCGGCAGCGATCCGGCAAGGACGTCAGTAACAACGAACTAACGCTGACGAACGTGTACGAGCTGGCCAGGCTCGGGCACGCTAAGCGATGCTGGCATTCGACCGTAGTGTTCGCAGTGATCCAAAGTGTTTATTGAATCACAATAACAACAGAAAACAGTGCGCGGCGTTTCGTGTTCTGCAGCGGTTCGGAGCTTATAACAGGCTTCCCGTTCTGCCGCTTCAGCTGGTTACCGGCCAGCGGACAGCGGCAACAGCGATCACCGATATCAATAAGGTCCGCTGAAGCCGTGAGATGATTGCGATCTGTCCGACACTTCAACCGAGAGCTCGTGCGCCTAGAGGCTTCAACTTCACAATGCCTATGCTGCCATTCTTATCCGCTGTTCCAGAACTCATTCTCTGGGGTTGTGCGTCCATTGTGGTCTCAACGATGGTCATCGGCTTTCTCCTAAAGCGACAATCGCGTAGTGTGATTTCGGAAATTGAGAAATTTTCATCTGCAATTCGCTTTTCGGAGGCGTCTGACCGCTTCGAACTGCATCAGGGAGTCTCGCTCGAAAAACTTGAGGAACTCCGCGTCCGAGCTCGTGAACTTGACGGACTTGCACGCGGTTGGTGGGAACACCTTGACGGAAACATCGAAGGGTACACCAGCCCTGAAGAGCATGATGGGTGGTTTCTTGCCGATCGGGCCCGCAACATCCTTCCTTACGATGCCGTGATTGGTCAGCACTTTCACTCGGCGCTCTTCGGCTCTGTTCCAGGGCTTCTAACGGGCTTCGGGTTGATGCTCACCTTTGGGGCGATTCTTTGGGCGTTGTATGGTGTTCACTACAACAAGGCAAATGCTGCAGACCCCATCAGCGGTATTGACGTGCTCATTAATGGGCTTTCCGGTAAATTTCTAAGCTCGATTGTCGCTTTACTTCTAAGTATTCTGTTTACCGTCTACGAAAAGCGAGTAGTTCGGCAATTGCGTCTTCAATATGAGCATCTGGTCACAACCATCTCGGATGCGATTCCATTTCTGTCGTCATCGCGGATACTTCTCGATATCCAGCGCTTCGCAGCCAAACAAACCGTATCCGTGAGCAATATAAGCAGCGAAGTAGTCGATCGTTTTATGGGCGCTTTCAATTCTCAGGTCGTACCTGGTCTGGCAACTGGGATGTCATCCGGCGTTGCCGAGAAGCTTCAGACAGAATTTCGGCCAACGATGGACCGCATAGGTAGCACTTTAGAAGGACTGCAAGCAGCTATCGTCCGTTTAGAAGCCCAGAAACAGGAGTCGGTAACTGGTGAACTTCGTGGACTGCTCGAATCACTAGAAAGCTCCCTGGTCCAGGCACTCTCGAAAATGGGCGATGATTTTCACCAAGCGCTAACAGGCGCGGCAGCACAAGAGTTCGGTAACGTCACGGGCACACTCGAGGCCACCCGGCAGTTGCTCTCGGAAATGAATTCCCAGTTTGGAAGCATGCAGGCCGCATTTGCCGGGATCGTGGACAAGGCGGAACAAACCACGTCCGATCAGTCGAGAAGCGGAAAGGAGCAAACGGAAGCATTGGCAGCCTTAATGAGTGGATTGATGGTGAAGCTGCAAGAGTCCGCGGACCAGAACCTTAACAGCGTGCGGACACAGCTTACGTGGGTAGTTGGTGATCTGGCTGAAAAGGTCGGCTACTTGTCTAAGGACATGATGGCGGCAGCCGAAACGGTCACTAAACACTCTCAAGCATCCGCAACCGACGTCCTTCAAAGGACCGGTGATTGGTCCGAAGCAACAGCGCGTCGTCTCGAGTCATTGCTTTCTGGCATTGAAGCTCGTACGGTGGACTTTCAGCAGGCAAGTCAATCCCTCTTGCAAGCTCGTTCATTCCTCACCGAAACGATTGCCCAAAACGCGACAGCTTTGGATCGAATGGCGGAAGCGAGCCGCCAGGTCCAGGCTTACAGTAACGGTCTTGGAGGCCAATCGGATGCTCTCAAAGCCATTGGCCAGCAGCACGCACACGTATTGAACCAACTTAGGGAAGTCTCAAGCAGCATTCAGCTCTCATCTGAACAAAACGAGAAGTTGCTGGCTGAGTATCGGAAAGCTTTCCAGGACTACCGATCGGTTATTGACACGCTCGACGTTAGCCTCACCAAGATTATGGGTGCAATTCAAACGGGTATGCGCGACTACAGCCAGAGCGTGGAAAACAATTTTCGTGAGATCGTTGGCATTTCGAACAGAGTTGTACCGGAAATCTCAAGTCTCTTGAAGACACAAGTAGAAGAATTATCGGGCCAGTTCGAGGAACTTAGCAGTGTGATCTCACGCACGACAGAGCGGACTAATGGAAGAGTCAAACACTCCTGACCATCTGAGCAGCTCGCTCACCGATTTGATGACATCGTTGATGGTCATTTTCATTCTGCTCTTGCTTGCTTTTATCACAAAGAGCGCGGGCGGGAATCAGGCAGTAAGAGACGTGCTCCTAAAACGGCTGCAACATGAACTTGTCCCGCAGGGTTTTAGTGAGAAGAACATTCGAAAAGACGAGAAGAATCCCGACACCATTCTGGTGATTGTTCCGGAGAGACTAATGAACTTCGAAACCGGGCAATCCGCGCTCAAGCAAGAAGGCCAGCAGTTCTTGCGGACGCACATACCTCAATTTGCTTCTGTCCTATGCGGCTCTGATATCCGCCCAAATATCGATTCGATCGTTGTAGAAGGCCACACCGACAAACAGCAGTACAGGGCGGACAGCGAAAACCGAAATCTGCGCTTGAGCCAGGATCGGTCGATGCAGGTTGTCTCGGAGTCACTTGGTGATCTGAATGGAATGCCTGCCGAGCATACCTGTTTTCTCGAAAAACTATCTTCAAGTGGGCGCGGTGAACAGGACCAGGAGAACACCCCCGAAGAGAGCCGACGAGTGATTTTTAAAATCCGAGTTAAGGCAAATCAGCCAGAGCTGGTCAAGGTGGCCGCCAGGTGAAGAACTTGCCGGACGCCCTCGACCGTCTCCGGGCAGAACCAGAGTTGTTACGCCGGAACAGCCTCTCGGGTCGCGTAAACGGTACGCAGGAATGC
>CAXTWQ010000040.1:3651-41581 GCA_964248065.1 uncultured Bryobacteraceae bacterium
CAGGAATGCAAACCACTGTTTATGGCCATGGAGAGTTTGCGGCAATCGATCTCGGAAGTATCCGTTCGTAAACCAGTGATCGACGTACGCGAGGCTTGGCGAGAATTCGAGGCATCACGTCACCAGCTAACGTCACTGGACGGCTTACAGGTTAGGAGTCTCTGCACGAATGAGGAAACGGCTCTGCATCCCAAATTCATCGCCGCCTTGAGCAACAATCCCGATGTTTTACGGCGTAGTCTCTGCCTTTACGGCATAGTCAGTGCCTATTTCTCCTGTTGGCGAGCGATGGAATCGCCGGAGAAGGTGGAGACTGTCATTCTACGCGCAATTGAACGGCTGAATCAATCAAACCCGGTCATAAAAGGGTGGAAAGCAAAACCTGATCTGTTTTCGGCCAAGGCTGCCGATTCGCTCGCGGACGCGATTGTCCGGTCTCAATCCAGTGTGGGGAAAACGCTTCAAAATGCCTTCGTGGGCTTAGGCTCACAACTTGCTGTCTTTACCCGGGCCGCAGTCTCGGCGCAGGCTACGAAGCATTTTGAGCGTCAGGAGCTTGTTGGTAATGAGACGTCCAACCTCTCGTACTTGGATTGGATGATCAGAGAGGTATTGCCCGCCCCATTGCCGAACGACGCACATTCGATGTCAGCCGCAAGTCTGATCCTCAGTAAGTCCGCCGAACGATCCGCAGTCTTTCAGACCAAACTACTCGAATACGTCCGAAACGATAAGCGCCTTGGTGACCCCAGAATCGCCGTGAACCGACCCCATTGGATTCAAGTCGCATCACAAGCTGAAAGGCGCTTTCTTTCATGGCTCGCTCGGGACAGCATTCTCTTCTTTTTCAACACGATTCTGCCCGATACCAGCGACAATCGATTGCGAAAGGAATTCTGGCTTCGCTACACGAACCACATCCGTGATTTCCAGGTGGCGGTTTCGGAGCAGGACTCCTGGAGACTCCGGACGATACAGGATAAGAAGCTACGTACCTTCTCACGGGTCAGTCACTCGACCGCGAGCGCGTTCCTGATGAGGTTCGAAGGGTATAGTGGCGATTTCGTCGTAGTTGAGTTCAGCGAGACCGGGAACGCTGCCCGAATCTACAGCCAAAAGGCTTTTGAAGGGACGAATGTTAATTTTCGAACCCCGCAGTTTCATCTAAAATGGCACTTGAAGCACGAGAACCACATACATCGAATTCTGCACAACGGCGAATGGTGGCATGAAGCGGCAATGCGCTTGGCTGAGCTAGGTATACGACCATGAAAATTCCAATCCACACGCTCGGCTCGTCTGTTTGCATAAGCGCAGATAACGCCGGACTTTCAGTAGAGAGTAACGAGCAGAATGTTGATTGGAGTCGCCGCGAAACCTGGCCAAAGGATGCTTTACAAGCACCGGGTGGATGGAGAACCGCGGTCGAGCTTGAGCAGATTCTGGAACTCGGCTATGGAGAAGTCGTTTCTGGTGTTGCTCAGATTGCGTACCAGAATTTTGAGGAGCTCGAGAACGATCTCCCGGTCAGGCTTACGAAAGAGTGGACGGCAGCGAGCCCTTTCCTGCTCAAAATCGACCGAAAGAGCGATGTTGGTTACGCTGACTTTCTATACAAATACCAGTTCTTGCTTGCTGGAAGGCCCGTACATCTGGACCGATGCGGATATTACGCGAAACGTCCCGGCACGGAGCAGGTTTATCGCCTTGACGCTCAGACATACAGCTTGGTTCAAGCGATGGACGAATTCAATGCGCTACCTGCTGACCGTAAGGGCCCTCAGGAGAGCTGGTTAACGTTCGCCAAAGTTAAAGGTTGCGCGCACGACGTTGGGGCGGTCTTGGATAGCACGCTCCAAAAGAACGACGTCGTCGTACCTTCTTCCATCGGCTTGGATCTGTTCGAGCATGAGGACGGCTCACTCAGCTTTATGCCAACATGCCCGGAATTGGCAACAGAAGCTTTTCATCACCTTTTTGAACGCAACCCCGGAGCTGAGAAGCTCTACTCACTGGATCGTCCCGGATTGGGAAAGGTTCGCATCGTTCTTACCGAGACACAGCACGAAGTGTTGCGGCGAATGAAACGTGTGCGGCGAGTCACCGGCGACACTAAGGAGCGCCTGAAACGAGATCCGATTCAAGTGTTCGACGGCATAGCTGACCACGTTGATCTTCCATACAGCGAGCGTGTTACCGGGATTGGGCAGTTCAAGTTCGTCGCTGTGCCGAGACCAGCGCTGGAAGAAGCGTCCATGGCAGGACTTTGGCAGCACCATATTCCCGTCACGGACGCGACTTTTGTCGACTCCGAACCTGCGACGAAGGCATCAGCTACTTCGACTCTCAGCGCGACCGGGCCCAATAGCCAGGCCGACCACTCCGACGGAGTTCGTGTCGATCATCCGGCAGGAAGAGAACAATCGAAAGACCCAGACGCAGAGATTGGATTCGATAATGATGGCGACCGGACCGACCACACACGGGGCAAGAAAGTGTTGCTCATTGATACAAACGAGGAAACCGTAAAGGACTCATTCATTACGCAGGCGGAGAGGGCCAGACAGTTAGCGACCCCAGTGTCGTTTCAGCGTCCAGAAGCCTTTCGAGAAGATCGCTCTCTCCATCCACATCAGGAGCAAGGCATTCAATGGCTGCAAACCTGCATTCAAACACCGGGGCGTCAAGGTGTGCTCCTTGCCGACGACATGGGGGTTGGCAAGACAATTCAGATTTTAACGTTCTTGGCGTGGTGCATCGAAACAGGCAGACTTCCTGAATTAGCCAGGGCGGCGCCGCCGTTCCGACCCATATTGATCATTGCGCCACTAATCCTGTTGGAAACGCAGACTTGGGAAAGGGAGATGGAGCGATTCTTTGTTAATCAGGGCAATATCTTCGGGATACCCCTGTCTCTTCATGGCAGCGATCTCGCAAGGTTCCGAAGAGACGATGCCGAAGGAGCTGAACTAGACATAGGAAAACCAATTCTGGATCTGGCGCGACTCCAACGTTACCGCGTTGTGATCACAAATTACGAGACTGTCAAGAACTATCAGCACAGTTTCGCGTACTTTCAAAACGGAAAACCGCTATGGTCGCTCATTGTGTCTGATGAAGCGCAGGAGTACAAGGTGCCGAGCAGCAAACTTTCGCACGCGATGAAGGCGCTGAAGGCTGATTTTCATATCGCTTGCACAGGCACTCCAGTAGAGAACCGGCTGCTCGATCTATGGAACGTGTGTTATGCTATTCAACCGGGCTTGCTGTCGTCGGCGAAAGGATTCACAGAGCAGTTCGAAAGTCGGGTAAACGCCCAGATGCGCGATCCAAAATTGGAAGAGCTAAAACGGAAGCTTCTCTTCCAAAAGCCCCACGCGTTCTTGTTAAGGCGTAACAAATGCGAGGTTACAAATCTTCCATTGAAGCATGTTGTCAATGTTCCTTGCGACATGTCGGAGGCCGAGATCAGCCTTCACCAGGTATTGCTCAAGGAATTACAGGCTCAGGATAACCGATCGAAGTTCCTCGGCGTCCTACACCGCTTTGCTCAGCTTTCGCAACATCCTGCATTGCTAACTCGCGACGGCGAAAACGCCTCGCCGGCAGACTTGGTGGCGGGCTCGTCCAAATTGAGGACTGTTATCCGACAGCTCCATACGATCCGCAGCAGTCGTGAAAAGGCGATAATCTTTGCTCGACATCGAGGCGTGCAGAGCATTCTAGCGAAGGTGCTTGCCTCCGAATTTCAACTTCCAGTGCGGATCATCAACGGCGAGACAAAGATGAAGGCTTCGTCTTTGCGGGGGCAAGGCGCAAAAACCCGAAACGCAATGTTGAATGAATTCAAATCAAAGCCAGGATTTAACATTCTGATCCTATCGCCCTTCGTTGCCGGAATAGGGTTGACCATCACGGAAGCCAACCATGTCTTTCACTACGGCCGTTGGTGGAATCCGGCTGTCGAGTCTCAGGCAACGGATCGCGCCTATCGGATTGGCCAAACGAAGGAAGTATTCGTTTATATACCGATCCTCCACGATCCGAGTGGCCGCATCAAAGTGACATTTGATGAGCGTCTGGATGCGCTCATGGAGCGGAAACATCGCCTGGCGGAGGATTTCTTGAGGCCCCTCCCGGCAGAAGACGACATCGGCGACGAGCTTCTTGGCGAGCTGCGCAAGGAGGAGTTCGAACGGGTGTCTCTTTAGCTGTTTCTGCTCATTCGCTTGCGATGCAATAAACAAGTCATTTCGGAGTTCAGATGAAAATTGGAGTCATTCTCGACCAAATTGACTTGGGCAGCATGGCGCTGCCGGAGTTCCAGCGTGGATATGTCTGGAACCGCGACCAGGTCAGGGATTTGATGGATCCCTCTACCGCAACCACCCAGTCGGAGGCTTGCCTGTTTGGGCCACGAAGACGGAGCCTGCAAGGGCGAGAAGGAGTTGGCTGCGGGCACAGTGAAGCTTCTCCTCGACGGGACAGCAGCGAATCACTTCTCTTTATGGGGTGATGCGGGGAAAGCCGCCCAAATTCTTCGATGGGAACTCACAGAAGTTTACGGGCGTGTACTTCAATCTTGCGGAAGAGATGTTCGAGTTTTATGCACCCTTGAAGATGAAAGACAATCCGCTCTGGATCAGTGTTACAGACCTCATGCAAAACGGAGTTGGCGTATTCATACAGAGTCTGATGAATCACCCGGAGATCACCCGTAAGCCTGACAACATATATCAACTGGCTGAACGCGATTGAGCAAATTAAGCAGATCGATCTTCACATTGAAGAAGTTACTGGTGAAGAAGACCGTAGATGTTGTGGTCCATATTTTTAATCGCGTTAACAGTGGCGGAACGAAGCTTTCCAAGGGTGACCTGGCACTTGCGAAGATTTGCGCTGAATGGCCGAATGCCCGGGAATAAATCAACAGGCCACTAAAAACGGGGGCCGCCGCCGGTTTCGAATTCGGCTTGGATGGGCGCTTGACAAACATCACTGCGAGCCTTCGGAACTAATCACGACTCGATGCGATGAAGGATGTGACCACAGCGGAGTTCCAGGATGGTTTGAACTCGGCTGAGAGAGCGACGGACACGCTTCTCAATCTGATTGCATCTAGGCTGGGGCTTGATCACGACGAAGTTCTGGGCAGCCGGTATGCCTTTCCTGTGATGGCGCGCTATCTGGCACAAAGAGGCTACAAGGTTACTGATCACAAAGATCGCGACAAGCTTCTCTACTGGTATGTTCAAACACTGCTGTGGGGGCGTTATGCCGGTTCCGTTGAGTCGAACATGCGGCAAGATCTGACGCAACTCGAGCCGCCTGATGCTGCCTAAGACAGACTGATTGCGCAATTGCGACAGACTCGCGGTGACCTGAACCTCAAAGCTGAGGATTTCTTAGGCTGGAGCAAAGGGGCCGCTTTATCCCCTTCTGTATATGCTCAGGAGGGTATGCCGGGCCATAGATTGGGAGAGCGGAATTGAGTTGTCGAACCACCTGCTTGGTCACTTGCAGACGCTGCAGGTTCACCATGTATCTCCTAAGAAGGTCTTATACGACCATGGTTACGAGCGCCCGCAGGTGAATGCGATTGCGAATTTCACGTTCCTAACTCAATCCGCAAATCTCTGGATTCTCGATCGAACACCGGAGGACTACCTACCCGAGGTCGAGGCAAGGCAGCCTGGTGCTTTGGCTTCGCATTGGATTCCCATGGACTTAGCTCTCTGGCGGTTGGACCGTTATGAAGACTTCTTGGCGTCCCGGCGCTTGCTTTTAGCGAGGGCGGGCAACGGGTTTTTGGAAAACCTTGTGAACGGAGGAATGCCGGAGCGGAAAGCTCCTGGCATATTGGCGGGCAGGCGCGCCGTGGCAGCGGAAGACGAGGAAAAGCCGGTCATTGATTTAAACCAGTGGGTAACATGCCAGGGTCTTCCGAGCGGCGTTTTCCAACTATCAAGTTATCAATGCGATTGGTGAACAAGAGGAGATCATAGATCTGGCATGGCCCAACGGTTTACAAATCAATTTGAGCCAACCCGTCGCCGTGTTTGGGAATGATCAGAACGGTGCGCCCAGGGCTGCCGCACAGGCCGGCTTCCGCGTATTTACAGATCTCAACCAATTTAGACTATGTCACTCATGAGGTCTTAGCATTGTGAGATAAGAAGTCCCCAGGCCCAGATGGTGCTTCTGGCACCGGACGGCGCTGCTGATGTAGAAGGGGGAAACCGAAGTTTTACCCGCGTCGGACTGTGTCAGCAGATCCCATTTAATGAGTTCTGACATACCATCCCTTTGCAACGCCTACGAAAACTTAACGCGCTATCCTTTCGTTAGCTATTTGTTAACGAAAGGGTAGTTTGGCAAGCAAATCAAGCTCCAGGACCCAGGCCGACTCAAGGCTGGGCCAATATGCTGTAACAAACTACGACGGCGGCGAATCCGTCCACGCGTTCGTTCCGCCGCCATTGCCGCCCGTACCGCCGGTCGACTTCAACTCTCTTCAACAGCTCTTAGAGCAGGCTAATCAGGCGTTAGGACGCCTTGACGGCTTGGCCTCTCTGCTTCCAGATATCTCTCTCTTCATCTACGCATATGTTCGAAAGGAAGCAGTGTTGTCGTCGCAGATCGAGGGAACACAATCGTCATTATCGGACCTGCTGATGTATGAGAGTGACGAGGTTCCCGGCGTGCCCTTATCGGACGTACAAGAGGTATCCAACTACGTCGCTGCACTGACCCATGGCCTTGATCGTCTACGGGGAGGTTTTCTGCTATCGCTGCGGCTGATCCGCGAAATACACGAGATTCTCTTATCTGGAGGCCGTGGGCGCGATAAACAGCCCGGTGACTTTCGTACGAGCCAAAACTGGATCGGCGGCAGCCGCCCCGGGAATGCCGCCTTTGTGCCGCCACCCCCAAACCTCGTTCTCGATTGTCTCGGGAAATTCGAGCTTTTCCTTCACGAAGAGCGGCCGGAAATGCCGTTGTTGGCCAAGATCGGATTAGCCCATGTTCAATTTGAAACGATTCACCCATTTCTCGACGGCAACGGAAGGCTCGGAAGGCTTCTGATTACATTCCTGCTCTGCGAACGACAGGTGCTTCGTGAACCGATCCTGTATCTCAGCCTCTATCTAAAGACGCATCGTGCGGTCTACTACGAACTGCTCAATCGGGTGCGAGAAAAGGGCGACTGGGAAGCATGGCTCCATTTCTTTCTTTCCGGCGTCAGGGAGACTGCTGATCAGGCAGCCAATGCCGCTCGTCGAATCGTCGCCCTATTTGAGACTCACCAACGACAGATCGGTACGCTTGGGAGGGCGGCTCCTTCAGCGTTTCAACTCCTTCAGTATATGCAGAAAAACCCGATTCTGTCGATTCCCTCAACGGCTCAGAAAATAGGATTGTCGGCACCGACCGTAGCGAAGTCTCTTGGGCAGATGAGACAACTGGGGATCCTGGAAGAGACCACCGGAAAAGAGCGCCATCGCTTGTTTGTCTACGAACCGTATTTGAAGATCTTAAATGAAAGGACAGAGCCATCGGCCTCATAAACTGAGCTCTGAAATTGTCGAGGACGGCTAACCTGCAATCGCGCGGAAATCGCGATCTCGGGTCAATAGCTGGATGCCGGCATCACCCAAGCGCATCTTACTGCGTTTCGCAAAGAAAGGAATAGACACTTGCGTGCGATCATCGGTCGACTTTCAGGTCAGCCGTACACGCGAAGCGAACCTTGTCCCGAAAGCCTCGCAACTTTGCATAGGCTGCGAAGCCGCAATGAGCTGCAAACCAGCCCGAACCGTCTGACTGATACCGGTGCCACTTGCTCGTTGCGCGCTGTCGATAAGCTCAGACGAAATTGCAACAGTGATCTTGCGCATCCGCTCCATTACATTTGCGATCCTACCGTACTCCAGCCCGGCAATAATTATCGGTTTCCGAATGAACTATTGAAGTCGACTGCCGCGACCAGTGCAAGCAGTGGCTGCACCGGAGAGGCCGAACAAAGGCGGTTCGGCATTATAGGGGCCATATGGGTGTGCGAAGCTTCCACAAATGGCATTGGAAATTTTAGGTCGTCCACGGCATTCTAGGGGCGCTTTCGAGTGCTTTTTCCGGGAGATTAGGGGCGGAACTCCGGGACCTTGGGGGTGCCTTCTTATATATCCTGAAAACCAGTAAATAATCTGACTAAGAGGCGTCACAGCTGTGAAAATGTGCAAAAGAAACAAGCCGCTGCCGCATGCTGTGCGGCAGAGAAAGAGCGCAGAATCGCCTTGGGCCTTCGCGCCCCTGAGATGCCGGATCAAATTTATCGTAACGCCCCTGAACTCCCGTTCCAAGGTCGTGCAGCTTGAGATATGTACCGCCATGGAGTAGCGCTCGCCACAACTCAGGAGACTTCGCGGCCTAAATAGCCACTGAAACAACGATGAGCCACGGCACACATTGGAGAGCAGTTCTGAAAAACTTCGACGAGGACTTCCCCGCCGCCGTCGATCTCGGAATACAAAAAGGCGAAGTTATTGGAAAGAGCAGTCGCGATAAATGGAGCGGGCCGCTCCGTGTCGGGCCTGCCGTAGTGACCTTGATCCAGAACGCCGGATCCGGCTTTGGAGTGCAAAGCGTAGTGATGTCTGCCGCGTCGAAAACATTCCTGCACACCGCCTTTCCGGTTGCCGCAGCGGGACGTATTCACCGCGTCCGCATCGAGGCACTGCATGAATCTAGCTTTGGCCTGGAGGCGTGTATCACCGCTTCAATCGGAGACGCTAAGCTTAATTTCTTCGATCCCTACTATGCACTCTGTTTAGATCTTTACCGCCCGGGCTTCGAAATCAACATTTCGCTCGCCGGGATCAGTTACATGCTGGCGGTGTCGGAACCCGGTCAAACCGTCAACCATCCGGAAGTTGGCGAGACCTATCTTGACGGCGCTGCTGTGCTTCTACCTATAAACGATCCGCCATCCGCACCACGGCCGGTAAACGGGTTTGGCCTCGCCTACATCCAGTCGCAGCCGAACGGTCCGGGACTGGATGATTACCACTTCCATGCACCTGTCAAGCACATCGAATCAGTCGATTTCCTCACGCGCCCGGCGTTGCGTTTGACTGCGACTGTGCTCCCGCTAAACGATGGGGCGGACGAAATCGACATCGCGCTATACGTGCTCGATGACAATATACGCCAAGGTCAACGGCCTTCTCTCGGCGCAGACGTCACAGGAACTCTTTGGCTTCAAGGCACCGCTTTCCGCGGGAACGAGTAAAACGACAAACGCATATACCGAAAAGACAAGCGAGCTACATATCTTCGCCTAGGCGCGAGCAACCTCGGACTCTTCCTACCTGGCTTGGCTCCCCGCTGATAGCGTCAAAGCCGGTCGAATTCATCCGCTTCAATGTCCGGTACTTTCTCGAGAACGTTTAAGAATTTATCGCGATCTGCCCGCCTTACTCGCTCTAGGAGACGTTGCCAGGCCGCGCAATGGTCGGCTACTGCGGAGACGAGGACGTCTTCAACAGGCATGTGTTGAGCCTCAGCAAGACTACGGACCTGGTGGTATAGCTCCCTCTGAAATATCGATGCTAACCCGCATGTTGTCCGCTTCTGATTTCAATCGCCAAAGGCCGCTGGACTACCAAGTGAGGACCGCCCCTAAAATCCCGGGCCGCCTCTGCCCCAAACAGCTGGATAAACGTTCAGCTTTCCCGAACCATTATGCGGACCGAAGCCATTGAGCGTCAATGCTCAACAATGGACTGGGACAGCTTGGATCGACCCGTCGCACGGGACGTTTTTAAAGCTAGTGGTGGATTAGTCCTTGAATGGTTCGGAAACATGCCCGCCCAATGAGATCGGGCTTTTTTTGTTCACCGATACGACTGCGCCCCTAAAGTCCCGGCCTCAGGTGTTTGCTCTACTCTATCTGGCTTTGACCAAAGAATTCTTCCAGCAACTCTTTAAGCTTGCAAGCGAAACGGTCGGGAATCCGATCTGCAAGCTGTTCGACATCTGAGGGGCTCAGAGAAGGTCGACGGTTCGGAATGCAGATTGGGCCAAACTTTCGCTGCGTGGTTTCTTGGCTGCTGTCAATTAGCTGCCTCTTAAGTTCAGTGAGCAGAGCATCGACGTCGGGATTACAATCGCGCAACTCCTAGATCCTCTGGATGCCATGACAAACCGTTGAATGATCGCGACCGTTATAGAAACGGCCGATCACAGTCGTGCTCCATTGACCGAATCGTGCTGCCAAATACATCGCCACCTGCCGATTGAAGCAGGCTGGCTGCGCGTTGCCGAGCGTGCGCGTGGCACCGAGCTTAGCGGATACTACCGCGTCAATCTCAGCTAAGCTAAGGCGTTTCTGCGAGAGTGGTTCCGGTGCAAACGAGGGCGAAGCCATCCTAATTCTCCTTTCCCTGTGAGCGCCCCGGCTGGGCGAATCAAAAGATAATTTCTGGTATTGTCAATGCGCGCGGAACACCCTGGCCAAATCGCCCTGATTACATTGAGCCAACCCTCCAGCTTCTCGCGAAACCTGCGCGGCCGAGCATATTCGACATTGCCCAATTGGGCCGCGAGGCCGAGTGCACCGAAGATCGGAACGGATTCCTGCGACTTCGCAACCGAAACACCTGTAGGAGAACCACATGAAAAGATCCAGAACAGCGGGCGAGGCAGCAAGCGTCCGGACGGCATCCAGATCGGTCGGTATCGGGTGCGCTGTGATCTCCTGATAGAACTCGATGCTCAGGACAATCACATTCTCGAACTGGTCGGAGAGCACGGGCTGATCCGGGCGCTTGCTGTACCAGAGTTGTGCTTCCCGCAAGAAGTTGAACCGGGACTGCTGCACCATCCTGGCTGTACCTCGGAGCTGATCGGTGCCGAAGAAGATAGTCGCGCCGAAGATGCGTTCAAAGGCGGCGACCAGACGGCGATACTCTGTGCCCCCTTTATGCATGCCGAAGATCTCCAACATTTCACCGGCGCTTCGGAACCGAATAACTTCGCTCTTCTGCTGAACTGCCAGTGTTGCCAGGAAGATCGGCACGATACGATCCTGACCGAATGGCACGCCGAACTTGGGATGCCCGGTGATTTGCAGCACAAACTGTCCATTGCGCTTCTCATACATTAATTGCCCGGCCGGCAAAGCTCGCACCGGCAAGCCACACAAGACGAATGGTCGGGAAGCAAAGCAGAGTTCCTGCGTCCGCTGGTCGCGGTTCATCTTTACAAGATGAATCCTGTTAGCCTTCCCGAGTTGCTGTTTGGAGACGATGAGCTCGCGATGTGTCCGACCCAGAATGGCAGACGCCTTCTCGAAGCCACCGTGAGCGGCTGAATTCTTCTTTACTAAACTGCTGTTGATGGACAAACGAAACGCCTTCCAAGGCCGCTTGAAAACGGCAAGTTGTGCGTTTCGGAAGGAGGTCAGTTGGCGCTATTCGAGCCGCCTCTCTGGAGGCAAAGGTCGTTACTCCGTTTACTCCATTAAGGCCGATTTTCGAAGAACAGCGCGAAACTCAGTGGATGTTAGTTGTCAGAAAGCACACCCTTGGACGTGTAAGTTGTTTTCTTTCAACTTCCATCCAAGTTCCCAAGCTTGATACGGGGGTTCGACTCCCCTCTCCCGCTCCACTATTTCAATCACTTACGTGGTCTTGTAGGGTCAACGCGCCTGGCTTAGCGCAGTACTCGCAGTAACGAGTCACTGCAATTACCCCCTCAAATAAGGACGAAACCCGAAGAATGCCAGCCGCCCGGGCTGGCATTCTTCAGCAGAGCAGAGCTCATCGGGCGGGCGTTAGCTGCACACGAGCCGCCAATTTCGTTTCCACGGCCAGCTTCGTTTGGTGAAGGGATGTGGCCAATGAATCTCTAGATACTCTGCGCACGATGGGTGTAACGAACAATCGGACGGCGGTGGAGATATCGCGGCTCAATACTAGTGCTTCCAATTCGGCGTACACACCCCCGTCACGCGCCTCCAGACGCGTGATGCTGGACAAACGCCAAATCAGGCCGGTGCCATGGTCCTCTGCCAAAATTCGCTGCGCTGGCGTTCCCACCTTTTCGATTTCCCGAATGTGAGTCGAATCGGAAACACCGTACCAACGATGCTCACCCACGCGAAAGTAAGAAGCCTGGCAATCCGTGTCGAGAGCCGTTTGGGATACCACCGATTTGTTGGCCAGACGTATCGAAAAGAGGTCCTGGACACCCTCGGTACCAAGCGAGATCGAGCCGATTACACCGGGCGGTAGATTTCCTTGTAGCGGTCATAGTCCGGACCACGCTTAGAATGTCTTCGATCGTGACGCCCGGGATGAAGCCCACCCCAAGCCAATCGTGAATGAGACCGGAAGGAACTTTCTTGGGAATGTGCGGACCAACGGGCCCGATAAGAGATGTTTAATCCGGACGTACTGGGCCCGCTCGGGCTCATCGTCGAGCCAAAGGAAATGTGCACCCGGCCTCAGCCGGGCTTGCATTGCGGTTTTAGCCTGTTGAAGATACTCGTCCCAAGCCTCTTTTGTTTCCGGTTTCAGGGTAGCCCCACTTGCTGATAGACAGAGCTGCAGTAATGTCCCCAAGACTGATACTAATGTTTTCTTATTCATGAGAGCCTCTCAAGAAAAGCAGAGTTTCGCAATCAGCTTTTTCGGCATTCTGGCCCGGTCAACGCACCGGCCTGGGCGGGTTCCATCCCTTCGGTTCAGGACCCTGCTGAGGTCATTTCAAGTTGTTCCCACTATGTGCTGCGGCTCGTACGATAAAGTCAGCGACGCGTCTTGGATCTGAAAGCATTGCGACATGGTTGGTGTTCAGAGTGATCGTCGTTGCGTTCATTCGCGACGCTTCCATTTCCTCCAACTGAGGTGAAATGATACGGTCTTGCCCGGCAACGATGAACCAGTTGGGTTTGTTCTTCCACGCCGGATCCGAAATTGGAGCGCCCAGAGCTGCGGCTGCTGTTGGACCCTGAGTTACAAATAGCGTCCATCTCTCAACTTCAGGAAGGTCTTGAGCGAAGTCTTCCAGGATTCCCTTGACGGATAGCTTGAAGAACAACATCGATGCATCGGGCCGAAGTTCGGTACCCACAGGCGTCGGGTAGGCATTCGCCAGTGAAAGACAGGATTCGCCTTTGTCAGGGGCGTATGCTGCGACATATAACAGACTAGCTACTTTGGCATCGTTTCCGGCTTCAGTGATAACTGCTCCTGCATAGGAGTGGCCGACCAGTAAGACAGGTCCTGTTTCTAGCGCAAGGGCTCGTTCGGTAGTCGCGACGTCATCTGCCAATGATGTTAGTGGCAGCTCTACCGCTACTACATTGAGACCCTTGGCGGCCAATAGCGGGATCACTTTCGACCAGCTCGAGCCATTCGCCCAAGCTCCGTGCACAAGCAAGATGTTCTTAATTCCCTGCGCAGACTCGTTTTGAGCGAAGACCCGGTTTGAGAGAGCAGTTCCCAAGGTGAAGACCATGCCCGCGGCTAAAGCGATACGCGTTTGCTTTGAATAGTTCATTTCTTCCTCAATTCGTCACTCTTTGAAGTCGATGACGTTATGCGTGAACCGCGATGGCGTTAACCTCGAAAGCATCCCGGTGTTCCATCACGAACTCCTGCACGCTCAGAGGGCACAATCCTGTGATCTCTTCGACATTATTGTTGGTACCCGCGGTGATTCCGTTCTGGCAATCGATGGCGACGGCGCCGAGATGCTGGGTAAAGAACGGATCCGAGTAAGGCGCTGGCAACTTCGCCAAGGTACCCAGAAACTCGCTCACTGCAATGGGCGAGTATCGGATTTTGCGTTGCAGTACCGTGCTTACGGCGGCAGCGATCCCGTGACCATCTAGCTCAACCGGACCAAATAGTTTGTAAGTGCAACCGGCATGCGCGGCTGGATTCGCAAGAATGGCGGCAATGACTCTCCCTTGGTCCTCTGTAGTGATTGGCGCAAAGCAGCCGGTACCGAAGGGGAGAGCGAGAGTGTCTTTCTCCACGAAATTCTTCCAGGAGAATGGATAAAGCAGCCACTCAGCGAAGAGAGTCGGACGGAGATGAGTCACGGGGACGCCGCTCCAGTCGAACACACGCTCGGCGACCCAATGATTCTGGGCTGCATGGCTCTTGGAGTCGCGACGCGACGTCATTTGCGAGGTGTTCACAATGGCGCTCACGCCAGCTTCCTTTGCTGCCTGAGAGAAGTAAGCGGTGGCGTCAATCAGCCCGGGAACAATTGGATAAACGAAGTAAGCTGCCGCCACGTCTTGAAGCGCTGCCCGCACACTGTCAATGTCGAGCAGGTCACCCACGACGGTCTCAACGCCTAGGGCACGCAGCGCCTCAGCCTTTGAGTCATTCTGACGACCCAGGACGCGCACTTCGTGCCCCTTATCTCTTAGCGTCCGAACTGCGTGACCGCCGGTCCCGCCTGTTGCTCCAGTAACCAGGATCTTTGAGTTATTCATGTTTAGCTCCTGTAGCGAGAATATCGGCGATTCGCTGCCATAGCTTGTCGAAAGCAAGCGAGTTTTTGCAATCCTGTTGATTGAATTGGTAAATGTCTTTTACAACGCTGGTGGCACTGACGAGAAGGTATTTATCCTTTTGTCGCCCGCTCAACCGTTCTGCTTTTCCGATGAGAGTCGATGGGATGCCCAGGCGCAAATGGTCTGGCCAATCCGCATGCCGACTTAGCGGCTGGCTACCGAATCGCCAAGAGTTGATGAATAAACTGGATGGCCATGGAGCCCTCACCAACTGCCGAGGCCACTCGCTTGATACTGCCAGCTCTCACATCACCGATCGCGAAAACTCCCGGAACATTTGTCTCCAAAGGAAACGGTGACCGCTGCAAAGTCCAGGAGTCCAGTACCTCTGCTCCCGTCCTTATAAAATTGTGACTGTCCAGTGCTACGCACCCTTTGAGCCATGCCGTGTTCGGGTCGGCCCCTGCCATCATGAAAAGGTGCTGAATCAAATGGCAAGAGATGGAACCCGTGCTTGACTCTCGCCAATAGATTTTCTGGAGGTGCCCATCTCCCTCCAGCAACTCCACTGTAGTGGCCACCCGTAGCGAAATCTTCTCTGATGCCTCGATTCTGGCAATGAGGTATTTCGACATAGTCTCAGCGAGATTTGGTCCACGCACCAAAAGATGAACATGTTTTGCGAAATCCGCAAGGAAGATTGCGGCTTGCCCGGCGGAGTTGCCCCCGCCGACGATAGCTACCTCTTCATCGCCGCACATTGCCGCTTCAAGCTGCGTGGCTCCGTAGTAAACCCCTTTGCCGTCGAAGCGGTCTGCGCTTTCTATTTCTAGTCGTCTGTAGCGAGAGCCTGTGGCGATAACGATCGTCCTCCCTTTGACGAGAGTTCCATCATCGAGCTGAAGTTTGTATGGGGGATGAACGCATTCAAGACCCTCGGCCTCCAGAGCAATCGTCATTTTGGCCCCAAACTTCTCGGCTTGTACAAAGGCTCGAGTTGCGAGTTCCTGGCCGGAGACGCCGAGCGGAAACCCGAGGTAGTTCTCGATTCGGGAGCTGGAGCCCGCTTGACCTCCTGGCGCATTGCTCTCGACTATTAGTACATTGAGGCCCTCTGACGCACCATAAACCCCGGCGGCCAGGCCGCTCGGGCCAGCGCCAACAATGACAACGTCGAAGGGATCGGTTTGATCAATCCCATCATTGAGGCCGAAACACACTGCAGCGTCCGCATTGGTGGGGCGACGTAGAACTAATTCGCTTCGACAGATTAGGACGGGAATCTCGTCTACTCGGATCTCAAATTGGTCAAGTACGGCTTGAATGTCGCTATTGCGATCAATGTCGAGATACGTATATGGGTGATCGTTGCGCTCAAAGAACGAACGGAGCCGCAAGGTGTCGCTCGAGTGGGCGGAACCGATAAGTACGGCATCACCGACAGCGTTTGCAATCAGAAAGGCACGGCGCTGGACAAATGCGCTCAGGAGGATGCTCCCTATGCCGGCGTCCGTCTGCATGACGTTTCGTAGTGCAACACGGTCCAGTTCCAGCACCTCGCCCGACTCGACTACCCGGCACGAGACCAGGCTTCGACGCCCGGATAGTTGTGTAAGTTCGCCGGTGAACTCTCCCGGGCCAAGTACACCCAGCACGGACGCTTGTTCGTTGGCAACACCTAGGAGTTCAATTTTTCCGCTTAGTACGACAAATACGCCATGCTTTTCCGTTTCGCGATCAAAGAGGAGTTCGGGGAAAGTCGTTCGCCGGAGCGTTCCTCTACAACGAAGTTCATCAAGGTGAGGATCATTCAACCGAGGGAACAACCGGGCATGTTGTTCTGGAGTCTCAGGGGACATTAGGTCGCTCTTCACAACACTTACACCTGTACGCCGCTCGGAAACTCAACGTTCCCATGAGTGGCTGATTGCCCCGCTTCAGCAGCAATTAATGCTAAAGGTGCAGAAACGATATTTTGCTCGACTTGGGAATCATTCAACGAGAGCAACCGCGAGCATTGGTGGACAGCCATCCCGACAAGTAGATGCAAAACAAAGCATTGACGAGGTCCTTCCGGCAGAAGAATTACGCGCCGTAGTTCCACCGGCAGGCAGGCTGTGTAGAGGTCTGAAATCTCCGATGTTTCTCTACGAATTTTCCTCCGTGGTGCCACTGCGGCTCTCAAGGTCGCGTTCAAGAGATCGGTGCACGACACCTCCCATGCGCCAAGTGTATTGATGCCCTCCTCGATCGCGCATTCGGCTTTCGCCGCGCTGCCGGTGAGGAGCAGCGCGGTGAGAAAGATCTTCTGAAATGTGTCGTTCTCGGCATCTGTTTTGTTGATGCCTTCTTGACCGACGGTGAGAAAAGCCATGTCGTGCTCGTGAGACTATTTGTCTTCTGCTGGTGTAGCCGCCGCTTTGATGAAGTCGGCGACTCTGTCGGGATCGGCGAGCATCGCTACGTGACTTGTCGAGACTCTGATTGTTGTGGCGTGCATCCGTTTTGCTTCCATCGCCTCTAATTGAGGCGAGACGGTTCGATCGTTGGCCGCGATTACGAACCAACTCGGTTTGCTCCTCCACGCGGGGTTCGTTGCAGGAGCACTCAAGGCTGCGCCCGCCGTTGGCACTTGAGAGACGTTCAGGATTGTCTTCTCGGCTTTTGATAGATCCTGCGCAAAGTCGTCCGTGATACCGGTTTGTGTCAACCTCAGAAATCCGCTTGAATCGGGCCGAATTTCTTTGCCGCCAGCTGTGGGATTTGCTGTCGCCAGGGATAGGGACGATTCCCCTTTGTCTGGTGCAAACGCGGAAACAAAGACTAAGCCGACCACTTTCGGATCATTGCCCGCTTCCGTAATCACGGCACCACCATACGAGTGCCCCACGAGCAACACCGGGCCGTCCGCTAGCGCGATTGCTCTTTCGGTGGCTGCTACGTCGTCGGCCAGCGAAGTTAGTGGGATCTGAACCGCTACAACGTTGAAGCCCGCAGCCGTTAGCCTCGGAATGACCTTTGACCAACTCGAGCCGTCAGCCCATGCTCCATGTACTAACAGGATGTTTTTTGCAGCGATCGGATTAGTAGTTTGAGCTGACGCGGATATCGCTAAAACGATTGCAGCTACTGAGCAGAGTATGCGGCTGCCGACGTATTCACGTAAGTGTTTCATATTGTTCCTTCTGCATGTGGATTGAGACTACGTCGTTCTGCCGACGCGGTGACCACTCTCTCAAGCTAGTCGGATCGGAAACAGTTATCTTTGCTAATACCGCTACGGATTGGCGGAACGTATTGGCATCTCAGCTGTCGGACAAAGGGGACATCTTTGCTATCAATTTCGGTGATGTTTTCTCCATAAACCGGGACTGATACCGAAGTTACGTGTAAATGTTCGCGTGAAAGAAGCCTGATCCGAAAAGCCGGATTGTAATGCGATATCAATGAGCGGCACACTTGTTGATTGCAACAAGTTCTCCGCGTGACTGAGCCGTTTCTGGACGAGCCATCGGTGGGCTGAGACGCCAAACGTCTCCTTGAAAGAGCGCGCAAAATGACTGACCGAAAGCTCGCACTCTTTTGCAACCTGATGAAGCCGAACGTTGTTTGTAAGATTCTCACTCAGGAACTCCGTTGCCTTCCTTTTCTGCCAGGGTGCAAGACCGCCTCGAAGCACATCAGGAAGTTTTGGCAAACCGGCATATCGCTGTAGGATATGCGCTCCTAAGAGTAGGCTGATGTGATCGAGCAACATCGCAGATAGCCGACTTCCGCTCTGCACCATTGGGAGAACCAGCTTCGTTAGTTGGGCGAGAAAGGTGTCTTGCTCTGCGAGAACACAACGATAGGTGCCGATGGGCTTGATGCCGACACTCCTCGCAATGTCGTCCAAGCCAGCACGCGGAACGTGATAGTGGATGTAATCAAATGGCGCAGTGACAAAGCAGACGGGATCCGACTCCATGTCTGTGACGCTAGTAATGAGCGGCGTAAGAAATGGCACCTCGCGAAACTTGCCTTCTGTCCAGAACTTGTAATCGCCCTTTGGGATCGTATTGAGAGATACCGAAACAACAATGGCTTCCTCCCGCTCGAATTGCGTGGTTTTATCATGCATTCCAAACGGCGAGAACACATGCGTCACCGCAAATGCCTGCTCGGCGGGCCAAGGCGTAGTAACAGCTGAGCCGTCTAAAACGTGAAACTTCTCAGCGAAACTTTGGCCATACGCTCCGGGTTTAAGCGCAGGAGGTGAGTCCCGGTGCGTTTTTTCATTAGTCTGATTACTCGCGTTTTGCATTTTTCTCCAGAGGTTCTGAGCCCGAACATTCGTCAAGCTCTCTGCGATCCAATCTCTATGTAAGGCGAGCTTTGGACGAGGCAAATGCCTTCCTCCTGGCACTCTCCCAAGGGCGGACCAGACGGAGGTCCACGAGGTCGGCTGTTCCAGATCTAGACGAGGGTGGTTGAGGGTTGCACCGATCTGTTTAGCATACGGAGCAAGTATGCAATTAGAGAGCCGCGACTAAACCGTTGAAAGATATAGAATGACGCTCGGGTCAGTTGGCTCTCTTTTCGGCTTTTGCCTAAGTTCTCGGCAATCCGAATAGCGAGCAATTGACTGGTTGAAAAAAACAACAACTACAAATTGTCACGAAGAGATTTGGCCGGATAGCGGCCCTCGGAAGTCAGGCAGTCTTGAAACGGTATCGGTTGATTTTGAGTTTCTTGATTTTGGATTCGAGGGTCTGCCTGGCAATCCCCAGCCTGGCCGCCGCGCCGGTGTCACCCGAGATTTGGCCGTTCGTCTCGCGCAGCGCATCTTCAATCATTTCCTTCTCACGTTCAGCAAGGTTCGCGAATAACGGTGCACTGTCATCGGCCGATTCGATCGCAACCTTGTTAGTAAGCCACGCCTCGTCTACCTCGAAGCGGTCTCCTTCCCAAAGGATCACCGCTCGCTCAATAACATTCTGTAATTCGCGGATGTTGCCCGGCCACTGGTAAGCCCGGAACAGACCTAAAGTGTATTCGCTGATGCCATGAATCTTTTTTCCAGCCTTTTGTGCATAGCGATCGATCAGATACTTGGCGAGCAGGGGGATGTCGTCGACTCGCTCTCGAAGAGCGGGCAAATGGATCGGGAATACGTTCAGACGGTAGTAAAGATCCTGACGAAAAATACCCGTTAGCACCGCCGCTGGCAAATCGCGGTTTGTGGCCGCAATAACTCGGACGTCGACCGAAACGGTTTGACTTCCTCCCACGCGTTCGAACTCGCGCTCTTGGAGAACTCGTAAGAGAGCAACTTGCGTCTCCAGTGGAAGTTCACCAACCTCGTCCAGGAAGAGCGTCCCCCCATCGGCTGATTCGAACCGTCCTAAGCGTCGCTGCAGCGCTCCAGTGAAGGCGCCTTTTTCATGGCCGAATAATTCCGAGGCAATTAGCGGAGCCGGGATCGCAGCACAGTTAACGCGAATGAATGCGCCAGTCGAGCGCTTCGATCCGTTGTGTATTGCGCGAGCAATTAACTCTTTGCCCGTTCCAGTCTCGCCGAGAATCAGCACGGTGGAATCAGTAGGAGCTACCTTTGAGACTTGAACCAACACTTTACGCAGTGCTTCGGAGGATCCGACGATCTCTTCAAACAGAGAAGATCGTACAATCTCTTCACGCAGCACCCGGTTTTCACTTTGAATCTTTTCTTCGGCTTGTTTTCTATCGTGAATGTCGGTTGCTGTTACGTACCATCGCAAGACCTTGCCCTGCTCATCGGCCAACGCGTTGTAGCGGAATAGAAACCAGCGGTAACTGTTGTCTTTTCCAAGGATGCGCTGCTCTAACTCGAAGGGAAGTCCTCGAGCGAGCGCTTCCTGTCGTATGGACTGGTATCTTTCCACATCCTCCGGATGAGAAAATCGCCCACCAAACCCAACGGATGGAAGTTCCGCGAGACTCGTTTTCAGGTACTCTAGCGCGACCCGGTTTGCGTAAAGGGGAGTACCGTGGGCATCAATAACGATGATGATGTGGGGGATCAACTCTACTATTTGCCGAAGCTCGGTTTCATCTCGGCGCAATTTCTCTTCGGCCCGCTTCAGTTCATCGATATCGGTATTGGTGCCGTACCACCTGACAATTTTTCCCGAGTGATCACGGAGGGGTGCGGTGCGGAACAGGAACCATCGATATTGCCCATCATGACGCCTCAGTCGCGCTTCGAGTTCCCCTGGCTGTCCCGCTGCCAATATCTTGCTCCACGCACCCATGAGCCGTTCCAAATCCTCGGGGTGAATGGTCACTTTCCATCCCCAGCCGTGCGATTCTTCCGGCGTAAGACCGGTGTACTCGTGCCATGGCTGATTGAGATAGTCGCTAAATCCGTCTGGAAGAGTTCTCCATGCAAGCGTAGGCACCGTGTCGACGGTCTGGCGAAGCGCAGCTTCAGATTCCCGGACTTCGGCCAACGCCGTTGTTAGCGCCTCTTGGGTTCGTTGCCGTTGTATTGCGATAAGGGCAATGCTCCGTGCACCCTCGATGAGTTGGATTTCGACATCAGTGGGTTTCCGAGGCTCAGACGAGTAGAGTGCAAACGTGCCGAGCACTTCGCCATCGTGGTCTAAGATTGGTTCTGACCAGGCGGCGCGAATTCCACTTTTAATCGCAACGTCTCGGTACTCATCCAGCCAATTAATATCTGTGGCGACATTTTCGACAATGACGCGCTCTTTTAAGAGTGCGGCAACGCCGCAACAACCCGCATGTTCAGAGATGGGCAGCGGACTGATAACGGGAAGCCAATCGCCAGGAACGTGGGGGCCAGCAGTATGCCGAAGGTGTTTACCGTCCGGATCCATTACCAGGACCGTGGATATAACCGGCGAAGCCTCGATGTCGATCGAACAACAAAGATGGTCCAATACTTCCTTGAGACTTGCTCCCTCGGCGATCATCTCCAGGATCCGCTTTTCAGCAGAACGCAGGGATTCTGTCCGCTTTCGATCTTCAATGTCGGTTGCCGTTCCGTACCATCTCACGATCTGATGGGTGGCTTCGTCGCGGAACGCGTCGACCCGCAGAAGAAACCAACGGAACGGCCCGTCATGACGCTGCAATCGAATTTCCCGCTCATCGAACTCCATACCGATTGCAGTGGCCCATGTCGCCATCAATCCGGAAAGGTCTTCAGCGTGAAAGGCTTTCTTCCATCCGTTTCCGTGCGCGTCCAGCGTTGACAGACCCGTGTAATCGCGCCACCGTTGATTGACAAACTCGTTATAACCATCAGGAAGGTTACACCAAGCAAGGGCTGGGATAGTGTCGATGATGTTTCGCAGACGGGCTTCCGCGTTTCTCGAAGCCTCGAGCTCCTTCTCTAAGTTCTCTTGTGTAGGAGAATGTCCGCCTGGAGCGGAAAGAGCCAGAGGCTGTCTTGTGTGCTTGGGCGTCTCACGCTCGTGATTCGAAGTCGGGGCGTGCGTGGGGTCCTTCTCATGATGCTCCCGAACACGTGACATCTGTTCAAGTGTCTCTCACCGCCGGCACTGAACTGCCACCGATGTTGCCGCGTTGCGCTTTCGAGCGAAGTATGAGTTAGCGCGGAGCGGAGGCGGACATCTGCGCACCTTGCAGCAGGCTGTTTAGAGGACTGAGTGGACCTAGCTCTATTAATTCAAACCTCATCAACTTGGCTTTGCCCAGGGGCAGTGTATCGAGCAGCGTCTGAGCTTCCTCAATAGTGGTCACGTTCATCACGAAAACGGCTCCTGTTTGATCTTTGCGCACGTACCACTGATCAATCTTCCCAGCGAGGTACAGCTTCACGGTTTCACGCACCTCGCTCGGCATAATAGTGTGCCACTCCTGGGGTGTGACTGTTCTGGTGAAGCGACCGGAAGCGAGTATTTTTGTGGTTGGAACGGAAAGCAGTGCGCCTTGGGGCACCTGGCTCTGAGCGCGGGCCTGACCCGTCCAGAGCAACAGTGTCATTCCGAGCGTGCAGTAGAGGACCTTCACCCTGGCTCGGTTGCTGATATGGGTTTCTTGGGATTTTGTGGAATGAGTCATTTTCAATCTCCTAAACTGCATTCGCCATCAGCGTTTCGATCTTCTTGTCCAGCACCTTCGCAATTCTCGAAGCCTCAGGATTGCCGTACATCGCAAGAAAGCTCGCCATACGGTCGTAAGACAAGTGCACACCCGCGGATCGTTCGTCAATTAGAACGGTCACAGGCGCGTATGCAGCAGCATCGGGCACGTGCTCCGTTATCTGTTTCATAATGAGGGGATTGCCGATCAATAGACGCATGGATTGCGGTGTCCCCTCGCCGTTTCCCTTGCGGATGAATCTGCCATCATCGAACTCTTCGAACTGCATGAGTCCGGTCGGGCCAAGGCCAGGCTCGACGAGCTCTTCCACGTCTTGGAATGTATTCGCGTTCCAGATCCCACGCCAGAGTTGATTCATGTCCGGATGGCCGATACCCTCTTTGATTGCCGTCAACACATTCTCAAACGATCTAACCGATACGAGCGAAAAGCGTTCTATGTTCATTTGCGTAACACGCATATTGTTCCTTCTTCCACTTCTAACGATGGCAAGGTTCTTAACTTGTAATCTTGTCGAGAAGCACTATTCTTTGCGATTTGCGCTTGGACGAGATTGACCTCGCTTGTTAACCTCATTGCTTCACCAGAACTACTACTTCAATCGACATACCTGGAAGCAGAAGCTGCCTACCCGTTACTGAAGCATCGATACGGATCCGAACCGGGACACGCTGCACAACTTTCACATAATTTCCGGTTGCGTTATCAGGAGCGATGACCGAGTATTTCGAACCAGTGGCGCCGCCGATGCTTTCTACAACGCCAACCAGATCCCGATCGTAGGAATCGACGTGAATTTTGGCGATCTGCCCCACACGCATGTGGTGCAATTGAGTTTCCCTGAAGTTTGCAATGGCCCAAATCTCGTTGGGCGGTACGAGGGTCAACATAAGCTGACCGGCTGCTACCCGTTGCCCGACCTCCATTGACTTCCGGCCGATAATGCCGGTCACAGGTGCGATCAGATTTGTGTATCCCAAATCGAGCCGTGCATTCCAGAGAGATGCCTGAGCTTTCTTGGTCTCTCCAAAAGCTCGCTGTAGATTCGCGCGCGCGCTGGCGATGGTTTCAGGGGCGGTCTGCGCGGACCGAAGATCACTCTGTCTCTGCGCAACCCTTTGACGAGCCGACTCAATTTTATGATCGGCGGAGTCGCGATTCGCCTGGTTCGCTAGAAAAATCGCCTCTGCAGTTTTGGCTTCAGTTGCGCGCCCGTCGTATTCCGAACGAGAGATCTCATGCGTTGACACAAGCGTTTCGTAGCGGACGCGGTCATCTTCCGCTCGACGATAATTTGCTTGAGCCTGTTTGATTGAAGCTTCCGCCGCAGCCTGCTGTGACAACGCGGACTTCAGATCCGCTTCCGCGTCTGCGACCGCGGCCCGAGCGGAGGAGAGCCGACTCGTCGCCGCCGCGGAAGTGATCGAAATATTCAGAGCAGCGGTTCTCTGCTGTGCCTCTGATGCTTGTAGGTCTCCCTCCAGTCGCTGTACGACGGGCTGATAATCGTTAGAGTCGAGGTGGGCCAGCACTGTACCCGCCGTAACAAAGCGAGTATCTTCCACGGCCGCATTCACCCAAGTGACGGTTCCAGCGATACGCGTATTGATCGGGTGAATGTGGCCGTCTATTTGGGCGTCACTTGTACCGACTTCGCCGGGGTGTACCAAGCAGAGGATTGCGAAGCGAATCAGCGCAAGAGCCACAATTGCCAAGCTGCCGATCAGAAGCTTACGTTGCCACCTTGCGGGAGTTCCATTCATTGACATCAGGGGGCTCCAAGATATGTCAGGTAGTCCTGTTCGGCTGTTCCGGTAGCACGAATAAGCATCAGCTTGGCCAATTGATGTGCGTATAGGCTGGCTATTCGGTTGTCTTCGGCTTCAGCGACCGCCTGCTGCGCCTGGATCAGGTCGACCACATTCGTGATACCAACATCAAAACGATCTCTCGCTTGTCTCAAGCCTTCTAGGGCCAAGGCCTGGTTTTCCGATGAAACCTGAACACTGGTGCTTGCCGCCGCGAGATCCAATAGCGCGGCCCGCACGTCGTATACAGCTCTGGCCTGTATATCGGCGAACTCTGCCTCCCGTCGGGAGAGAACTGCCTTGGCATTCAGGATGTCGGACTCAATGCGCCTACCGGTAAAGATTGGGATCGATATTCGGCCTTCAATCTCATAGTCGCGAAGTGCACCGCCATAAGTAACGCCTGTTTCACCAGCGTTGGCGCGTACATCGATCGTGGGCAGGCGTTGTGCCTGCTCCGCTTTCATCGTCTGCTCGGCTGCCCGTAAGCGCATCTTAGCGGCTTTCAAGTCCTGTCTCCTATCCGCTGCCTTACTAAGAAGCCCGGGAAGTTGAACGACGGGAGCGTCATGGTACGTGAGTCCATTCGTCAAGGTGAACTCTTGCGCGATGGGTAAGCCAATGATGCGCGTAAGTGAGAGTTTGTCCTTTTCCAGCGTTGTTGTAGCAAGCGTCACTCGCAGTTCCGCCGATCTCATTGCAACGTGAGCGCGAATCTCGTCAATCTCGGGCGAGAGTTCGTGTTTGACTCTTTTTTGAAGAAGTGACTCGGAAGTCACGGCTGTAGCAAGTTCCGCCTTCGCCGTCTCCAGGCGCGTCTGACTCGCGGCTACCAGCAGATAGGAGCTTAGGGACGCAAGCACGACGATGTTCTGCGCATCGGACACCCCTGCTTTGCTGGCGTCCACCTCCTTCGCCTCAGCACGGACGCCGTAAAGAGCATGCACGTCGAGCAGACTCTGGTTGTACTCGACATGCGCCGTCTGGTAGTTGAAAGCTGGAATGGCTTGTGGCTCGCCAAGCTTTTGAAACCCTAGGGTGTCGGCGATGATGTTTCGGTATTCTTCTGTCGATGTCACTTTGACTTGTGGCAGTAAGAGTGAAAGAGCTCTGATTCGCGCGGCCCTTGACCGGATATGATCTTGTTCTGCATCGACGTAACCAAGATTCGCTCGAAGGGCCAGAGCAACAGCTTCTCTTATAGATAGGGGCATTACGCCAGGGACGACAGCTCCTGTCGGCACGCTTCCTAGAAAAGGATTTTGAGACTGGACGGCGAACGCGCCCGGATTGGTGGTGTTTTGGCCCGGATCAAAGGGCCGTGGAGTAATGATTGTATTATTCGTGGGACTACTGCTGCTGATGCTTTGTGCCAGAGCGGTTGCGGTCGCAAGCAAAGATATAAAGGCGCCAAAATGCCATCTCATTTATTGGCTCCGACGAGAGCGCTTGACGGCTGATTATCGGCACGATCTTGAGCATCCTCTGAATCAGCTCGAGGAGCAGCGGAAACCGAGGGAAGAAGCGGCACAAAGAACAGCGTGATCAACGCTACAAGAGTCGTCGCGTAGAACACATCCGCATAGCTCAAGACTGAGCTTTGCCGTCGCACGGCGGCCCCTAATACTTGGTTGCTAAGGTTCGCCGTCGTGCCGATGATAGAGCCATCGCGGCCAGTGAAGGCATCTAGCAAGCGCGACGAATGCAGTGACATTCGTCGGTCGATCAACACCGCTACACAGGTGACTCCAACAGATGCTCCGAGTTGCCTGCATCCGTAATACATCGCCCGAGCGTTGGAAGCTTGATCATCTTTGATTTCCGCAAACGCCACAATTCCCAGGGTGGGCACGGAAAGAGCGATAAACACTCCGTTTAAGGCCAGCGGTAGCCAGAGATAGCGATCGGGAGTGTCAGGAGTCAAGTAGTGTGCAAAGAGAAGTTGTGAAACGATCTCCACAAGCAGCGAAAAGGCGATGATGGTCCCACCTCCGAGTCGCGCAAGCAGACCAATTACGGTTCGAAAGAAACACAGAACAACAACAGCAGCCCCGCCACCGATGCTCAGGAGCAAGCCTGTCTGTGACGCTGAGTGCGCTTCGATATTCCGCAGATATTGAGGAATGACGTAAAGACTTCCAGCAAGCAGGATGCCGAGCCCAAATCCCAGCACAGCCCCGGCACGGGCGGATGCATTGCTCAACAAAGCCAGGTCGAGCAAAGGGTAGCGGTTCCATCGAGAAAGCTGCCAGAAAACAAACAAGCAATTGCCAGCTACTCCAACCACAAGAAACACGAGAAGCATTGGAGACTGGAACCAGTCATCCGTTTCGCCACGACTCAGGACCGTTTGCAGGCTCACGGCACCGATTACAAGGAGAATGATGCCCGTATAGTCGAGCGATTTGTGGCCATCCTCCTGGATCCAATGATCAGCCGTGTAGCGATAAAACAGCCAGGAAGCAATCAGCATCAGGACCGTTTCGAAAACAAAAAGATCTCTCCAGGAACCTACATCTGCGAGCCAACCAGACACGATGGGCGATAACAAGCGACCGACGAAGAAGTAAGCGATGGCATAACCAATCAGCGGTTTCGCTCGAACCGATGGTTCGTATTGCTGCGTAAAGAAGACGAAGCTGCGAACCAGAAATACTCCTCCCGCGAACCCAGCGAGGGCTCGGAAGAGCAGAAAGATTCCGAGATCTGTGCTGAAAGCGCAACCTATGGACGAGAGCGCATACAGCAAGGCGCACGCAGAAAGAAATCGTCGATTACCGAATGCGAACGACAAGCAATGTGACAACGCCACTGAGATTGCGAATGCTGACATGTAAACCGTCAGCGCCCAGCTGGCTTCATCGCTCGATGCACTGAGAGTTCCCGTCAGATCTGTCAGTGTGAGGCTAACGCCTGACGTCGTCCAGGTCTCCGCCGCGCTTGCGAGTGTTAAGGCAATCAAAGTTGCGGAGCGGCTAATCCTTCGGCTTTGCGGCGCATCAAATGCGGCAATCATCGCTTCGCAATTTGACTGTGTCACCATTCCGAGGTTATTTGGATCAGGCCCGGAATTCTTTGCCGAATGAGCTCTGAATTTACCTTTTCACCCCAAACCATATCGCTTCACGGTTTCCGGTAGCAAAGTTTACGATGGATGGCCGTTTTAACCAAAACGCGGACATCTGCGCCAAGACTTCGTCTGCGATAGCGCGTACTTTGTAGACATGATCCTCACCGAACCTGCAGAAGGGCTGACTATCGAGCCTGCCTTCATAGAACATCGCATTCCTCGTGAAGGTCATTACCTCTACTCGCGGGAGTACAACGGCTCCAGACCGGCTTTTGTGCTGCTGCACGGTTTTCCGGACAACCTACACATCTACGATCGACTGATCCCTGTGCTGGTTGAAGCCGGGCATCGCGTAATAACCTTTGACTTTCTCGGCTATGGAGCGTCGGACAAGCCCGCAGGCTACAACTACGGCTTTGAGCAGCAACTTGGAGATCTCGAAGCGGTGGTGGACTTCTTTAATTTGGATCGCTTTGTGCCCGTTGGCCATGACGCGGGTGGAGTCACGGCGATCAATTTCGCCCTATTCAATCCGAAACGCATTAACAAACTTTGCCTTTTAAACACGTTCTACAGTGATGCACCTTCTCTACGGATGCCAGAGCTCATTGAGCTTTTTACAATTCCAGCTTTGAAGGCGTTTGCGGAAGCGATGGCATCCGACCCCAAGCAGATGGCCTTTCTCTTAAGATTTCAGCAGCTTCAATTCCAGATCGGCGTTTCGCGAGAGCAGATCGAAATCATCGACGACGTGCTCCAGCCCATCATCCTCAACAATTTCGCCCAGCAACCTGGTGCCGGGCCCGCCTTCGCCGCTCTTGCCGCACAGCTACGCCGTCAGATTGAGTTCAACACACAGCATGTGAATCAGCTTGAGAGTGTCGAATTTCCAAGCACAATGGTCTGGGGCGAAAGTGATGCCTACCTTAACACCGGAGTCGCGCGTGACCTCGCGGGTCGCCTCAAAGGAGCATCCTTGCATGTGCTGGATGCAGGGCACTGGCCACAGCTTGACCTCCCAGGAGAGGTTGGGCGGCACCTTCTAGCCGACGTTCCCTCTTAGCTCTACGAGACAGCTTTACTCCCGGACACCTCAGCAGCAACGCTCAAAAATGATATGTCAACCAACACCCGACCGCTAAGTAAATATCTCGCCATCGGCACCTTCCCAGATTCAGTGACGCCAGAACAGTGGAAGCCGTATATGGCTAAGGAAGTACCGGCGACGCTGAAACTGTACGTGGACGGTAAGATGGATCAGTTCTGGCTTCGTGAGGACGGAAAGGGAGTCGTCTTCATCATGACGACAGAATCCACTGAGGAAGCTGACGCGCTGCTAAGAGCTCTGCCGCTTGGACAAGCTGGCCTACTACGATTTGAACTGATTGCCATCGGGCCGCTAACACCTCTTGGACTGCTAATTCAGAAGTAACTGCGGTTGCTCGGACCGCCGGAGGTTCTAAGAAGGTACAAGATCGCCTATGGCTGAGAATCTAGAACAAGCTCTGACTGCAGATCCTCAAAAGGCGACATCTGCAATGGATTTCGACGTTGTGGTGCTCGGTACCGGCGAGGGAGCTAAATACATCGCCTGGACCTTAGCATCACAAGGCGAGCGCGTAGCTGCTATCGATCGCAAACATGTTAACGCATCTCGCAGTTGATAGCCAACGCTTACGGAAGTAGGGCTTCCGTATTCGGTGGGATCCCACTGCCAATGATCAGCAATTCGTGTATCAAGGACTGTATAGGAGCCAAGTTTTGTTACTCCCAGCTCCTTACGGAAGTAAGTATTTATAGCAGTTGCATAAACGGGAAGGATCTCTGCATAGAGCGGGTCTGCAGACACGCCCGTCTTTCCGCTCACTAGTGCTCCTACAAAGCGTCCGTTCGCTCTTGAGATGAGTTCTCCGGAACTATGTAGCCGTTGATAGCTGAACTGGTCAGCACTGATTCGAAGATCGACGGCGAGAACCGCTTTTGCGGGGATGCCCGTTAAAGCTGCCAGCCGTTTGGCGATTTGTGCCCGTCTCGGACGCTCCAGCTCATCGCCTTTGGCGAGTGCAGCTAGGTAAGCACCAGCAGCAAATGCTTTTGCGCTTCCACCTGCGTAAGTTCTGCTCGATCTTGTTAACTGAGGGCCATGGTATTGGCTGACGGCGGTTTCGGTTGGCAGGAAAAGCCAGTAAGGCTCATCGTTTCCAGCTTGCGGGAACAATGTAGTGTTGTCGAGTATCAGGCCCATTAAGATGAGGCCCTTTGGAAAACAGCCGATCTGCTGCAGCATTCGCGCCGCCAAAACGGTCCGCAGCGTGCCGTAACTCTCTCCCAGTTGATAGGTTGGCGACTTCCTGCGTGACGTGGTCTTCAAGTAGCCATCGATGAATTTAGCAGTCGCTTCCGCATCCTGTTGTACTTCATAGAAGGCGCTCGGCTTGGTACCAGAAGAAGTCTGCTGAATCCAGAACCTAGAGGGTCCAGAAACACAATGTCGCTGGCATCGAGAGGCTGTCAGGGTTGTCGATTAACTCTGCTCTAGGTTTCGACGAGGTTTTTGGGTCAAGTGAAGGGAGCATTCTTGGACCAAACGCTCCAACATGAATACCCGCTGAAGAGCCGCCAGGACCACCGTTATATGCAAAAGTAATAGGCCGTTGCGAAGTCGCGATCGGAGGAACCTGATTGAAAGCGGTAAAGAAAACTCTTGCACGCGAACCGGCGCCCGAACCGCTGATCTTGACAAAACCAGTTGTCGCAGTGTAGGAGATCTTCCGGCTGCCGACCTGCAAGACACGCGATGTGCTGGTAGCGATGGAGATCGCCTGCGCATGAATCAGACAGGTGGAAGCGTACTGAGCGGAGACAATCAACAGGTTCAGGCATAACCTTGTTACTCTACTGACCTGTTGATCCGGTTGCGTGCGATGTTGATGCCTACCTTGCTTCCCGATGCTACGGGGACTGCCTGCACTCTGGACTGCCTTGTTCTTAATGGATTGCCTCACCTGGAGCTGGCACTACGAGATTAGTCCGCAGAAACGCACCTCCTGTACCAAATCGACACGACCTTGACCGTTCAGCTCTCTGCGGGCGCAACGCCCGGCTGAATCCAGAGATCCCGCGACCGCTTGCTCATCGGTCGCTTCCTCGAAACAAAGAGAGAGCATCTATTGACTTTCCGGATTTAACTACGTACAGTAGTCATATAGCTACTATACATAGCTAAAGGTGAAACGACATGAGTGATCTTTCCTTCGATAGCAACTCTCTTAAGACCGCGGCCCTCAGCAGCAAGCCGGCAACGGCCGAAGAGCGGCCAAGCCTTCAAATGAAAAGTGGCCCTGGAACCGTCGGATTCGACGACACCGGCGGTTCTGGTCCTATGGTGATTGCAGTGCCCGGAATGGGGGATCTTCGGGGTGAATATCGATACCTGACACCCTACTTGATTGCGGCAGGTTATCGCGTCGTCACGATGGATGTACGAGGGCACGGCGCGAGCAGCCCTCAATGGGATGATTTTTCGGCGCGTGCCATAGGGCAGGATCTATTGAATCTGATGACGCACCTTGGGCAGACTAGGGCCAGCATTATCGGTAACTCTTTCTCAGCTGGAGCGGCATTGTGGGCAGCGCATGACGCCCCGGAACAAGTGAGCCAGGCGGTGTTGATCGGGCCGGTGCTGCGCGACCCTCCCAAAGGCATTCCTTGGTACCTGCGAGCCGCGCTCGCACTTGGGTTCGGCGGACCGTGGCGCGTTCGTTTTTGGCTCACGTACTGGACCAGTCTCTTTCCAACCCGCAAGCCCGCCGACTTTGCCCCGTATCGTAAGGTCCTGGGAGACAACCTCCGAGAACCCGGCCGCATGGCTGCTTTGAGAAGCATGTTCTATCTGCCCAAGTCGGACACCGAGGCCATGCTTACAAAGACGGAATTATCCGTGCTCGTGGTCATGGGAACCAAGGACGCCGACTTCCCGGATCCCCCAGCCGAGGCCGAATGGGCAGCGAACCGACTTGGGGCGAAGCTGCTGCTGGTGCAGGGTGCCGGTCATTATCCGCACACGGAGATGCCGGAACAGGTAGGGCCGGCTGTGGCGAGCTTCCTACAGAATGGCAGGTCGTAGATGCCGCGCACGGGATTGGACTTCGACTCAGTGGTACAGGCCGCTGTCGCGCTTGCGGACTCGGAGGGTTTGGAAAATCTGACGATAGCGAAGCTCGCCTCGTTTCTAGGTATCAAGGCTCCGTCCGTCTACAACCACATTCGAAGTCTGGATGGGGTCAAGGATCATCTTGCGACACAAGGATTGCTGTCACTTCTGGACCGCTCGCGAGACGCCGTAGCGGGAGTGGCAGGGCAAGACGCACTCGAGGCGCTGGGGCATTCACAACGCCGGTTTGCGAAAGAGCATCCGGGGCTATGGGCAGCAACGCAGTTGCCAGTGGCCGGGTGGAGCGAAGCTCTGCAGACGGCAGCCGATGCTTATCTTACCCTGGTTCTGGCCGTTCTCCGCGGATATGGAGCAACGGGCGAAGCAGCGATACATGCAACTCGGTTCATACGAGCCTCACTGCGAGGGTTCATTGATCTTGAGTTAGGTGGCGGCTTCGGTTTACCGGAGGACGTAGATGCAAGCTTCAGCACACTCCTGAATATGCTTGATGCGGGCCTACGTACCCTGCTCAAGACTTCGGCCGCCCAAGATTTCCGTTCTCACGCTTCAAGCGACAGCTAACGAAAGCACCTTTGTCATTAGAGATGCTACGCGGCGGACGCATTCGCGAAGACTGTCGTCACCACTATTAATCTTCGAGGTAGCGCACCTTTTCAAGATCTTCTATCAGCCCTGGTCCGGTTGGGAACCAGCCGAGTTGCTGCTGTGTGATCGCGCTTGACGCCGAAAGGTCTAAACCGACATACCCGCCGACCCGGCCGAAGTGGGCCAGTGACTCCCCCGGTGCAATGGAAACCATTGGAATCTTCAAGGCTTGTCCGATCGTGCCGGCTATATCTCGTAGCGATATGCCTTCTTCGGCAACGGCATGGTAGCGCGAGGGTACGCGTTTCTCCAAGGCAAGTCTGTAAAGACGTGCAACATCGGATACGTGCGCTGCCGGCCAGCGGTTAAGTCCCTCAGCCACAAATGCCGAAACCCCCTTTTGCCGGGCGACGGCGATCAGCGTGGTGATGAGGCCTTGCTTCACGGAATTGTGAACTTGAGGAACGCGCACTACCGTCACGTTTACACCCTGCAAGCTGAGCGCATGAGCAGCCTGTTCCGGGCTGCGAGGCGAGGGTGAAACAGCCGGTGCGTCCACATCCTCCGTTACGGGACGCTTTGGCGAAGGCAGACCGAGTCCCGTACTGACAATCAGGGGGCGGTCGGAGCCAATAAGCGAGCTGCCGAAAGCCGCGATGGCGTGCTTCTCGATCACGCCGCTCTCCTCAAAATTCTCGTGGTCAAAGGCACAGTGAATCACTCCATCGGACTGTGCAGCCCCATTGCGCAGGACTTCCAGGTCTTCGAGACTTCCCCGAAGTGCCTCGGCGCCGGCGGTGAGAAGGCTTTGGGCGCCGGATTCGGACCGTGTGAGCCCGAGTACCTGATGGCCAGCGTTGATGAGTTCTGGAACAAGGGCTGAACCGATGAGTCCAGTAGCCCCAGTAAGAAACACGCGCATTTGCTTCCTCCTTTACCTTATTAGAGCCGAGCGCACACAAATTCCATGGTCATGCGCCGGGCATAAGGTGATCACGGTCAAGTATTTCTCCCGCTCGTATTGCCTCAACGGAAAAGGTTGCCGCAGAGTATTTGTCGCTCTGCCGGCCTCTCGCGATGCAATCGGGTTCTTGATAGTTTATTTAGCTACACTGCTGCTGACCTTGGCTGAGGGTAGAGCAATGCGGAACAACTCGAGCGCAGACCAAAAACGGCGGCGTGTTCGCCATCTGCAACCCAGATAGGTCCCCGCGTCAACGCACCCATAACAAGCTTTCAGCCGCGAGCCCGTTATCTCCATAATGCGACTCACGGGACTAATCCGATGGGCCACGCTGAGATGCCCTGCGAGAGGGCGAACATCAGGCGCTTACAACTCGCTATTGATCAGCAGCATGACTTTCCCGCGTGCACTTTGGCCTTGGCTGAGTTCGAGCGCAGCACCCCAATCTTCAAGGGCAAAGACGCGGGCGATTGGCACCTCGAACTTGCCATCCGCTGTGAGTTGCGCAAACTCGCCCAGGACGTCGAAGCGCATGGTCATGTCTTCGCTCAAGCTGTCCCGTACGCCGAGCTCTTTCGCTGAGGCAAAGTCGGTGATAGTCAACACATGCTTCGGATTGCCGGCGATCTTAACGAGATCAGGCAAGACTCCGCTAGGCGGTGCGGCGTCCAAAACCAGGTCGGGTGAACCACCGACCATTTGCCGTACTCGCTCGACCATGCCTTCTCCATGTGGTGTCACCGTTGCACCGAACGCGCGCAAGCGATCGGCAAAAGTTGGACCTGCAGTCGCGATGACTCGGGCGCCACGCTTCAACGCCATCTGCACTGCGGCAAAACCAATCATGGTTCCTGCCCCATGGATCATTAGACTCTGGCCCGCCGTCACTGCCAGGTTGTCGAGGCTACGGTATGCCGTCTCAACTGCCATCGGAAGCGCAGCTGCCTGCATGAAGTCGAGACCGGACGGGAGACGTGCCCAAAAGTTGAGGACCGCGTAATCCGCCGCGCCAGCACTCGTGTACTCAGTGAAGTTGACGCGGCCGAGAACAGCGTCGCCAACTGCAACATCCTGTACACCCGCTCCGATGGCCTCGACCGTCCCAGAAACGTCCAGCCCAACTCCACGTGGCATCAGACCGGCGTACAGTCCTTGACACAGTCCCCAGTCAGCTGGATTCAGCCCGCAGGCATAGACGCGCACGCGGATGTTGTTCTGGCGAGGACCAAAAAGCTCCACTTCTTCGAGTCGTAGCACCTCTCCCGGTTTGCCGTATTCGTGGAAGCGAAGGGTTCTTGTTCTGATCGATGTCTCTTCAGCAGTGTTCATGACTTGTTTCTCCTTGGGCAGCCCAGATCGTTACCGTGTTGCATAATTGGATTGTAAAGAGCTCAGGCTGTATGCTCAATGCTGCTGAGTGCAGGAAATCGTCGCACTCGTACACCTTATGGACCCACTATCTGACGTGCTATCGCTCCTCAAGCCCCGGAACTATATAACCGGCGCTCTCACTGCGGGCGAGCCGTGGTCGCTCCGATACGAAGCGCATGAAGGGCTGAAATGCTACAACGTCGTCAGAGGTGAGTGTTGGCTGTCGATGGAAGGCGTGGACAAGCCCCTTCAGCTACGAGCGGGCGACTGTGTGCTGCTGGCGCATGGTCGTTCTTTTGTACTCGGAAGCGATCTAACTACCCCAAGCAGGGACGCGTGGGAGTTCCTCTCCTCTGGGAAGAAATATAACGGCGTGATCGCTGCAAGTCCGGGTGACAGCTTTTTTCTGCTTGGCAGCTACTTCGCACTTGAAGGCGATGGCCGGTTCCTGCTGGACGTTCTTCCGCCCATCGCAAAAGTCGGTGATGACAAGCAGCGTGAATCGCTCCGCTGGGCAGTGGAGCGTCTGGTGCGCGAAATGCAAGATCCTCAACCTGGAGGCACTCTCGTTGCGCAACAGATTGCCTATACCCTGCTGGTGGAAGCGCTTCGCCTGCACCTGAAAGACGAGATTACCGCGGCCAAGGATGGCTCTCCGCACGAGCGGATAAGCGCATGAGGGCAGCGCTTTCCTCAATGCATGGGGAACCTGCCCGTGCCTGGACAGTGGAGGAACTCGCCCATACTGTCGGTATGTCAAGAACAGCCTTTGCGCAGACGTTCAAACGCCTGGTAGGGAGCTCACCCGTGGAGTATCTGACGAGATGGCGAATGACACTTGCCGCAGATCGAATACAAAGCACAGGCGAGTCAGTTGCATCGCTTGCGCCGGTGGTTGGCTACCAGTCTGAAAGTGCGTTCAGCGCGGCATTCAAACGGCAGTGGGGCAGTTCTCCACGTGAATACATACGCTCGCGCCGCCTAGAGCCACAACGCATTTAACTGACTTGGCTTTCGGATGGTGCTCCCAGACCGGATAGGTGTCGAAAGCGCGCTTCTAAGAGGACGTTTGAAAAGGTCAGGCCAGTTCGAGACCGTTGAGCATGATTCGAAGGCTGGCGCTGTCGATCAGAGTTTTTGATGTTTGGACGGCGTACTCGTAGTCTTTGCTGAACGGCAATTGCGGCCCAGCCAGGCGTGGCAGAAGTCTCCATGGGCAGCCAGTGCGAAGTAAAAAGATCGTATTCAATACTGCACGAAATCCGTTGTGCGCGGTCGACCTCCGTGCTGCGCTCTTGGAAGATGAGGCGACACAAGTTCCCAGGCTGAATCGCTCAGATCAGTTGAGTAAGCGCGCTTCGGCATTATTCTGAGTCTGCCGGAAGTCTATGCTCGACCGATGAGTTGGAGGCTGGACTTCTGAAACACTCTCTAATCACGTGGACGCAGACCCACCAGAATCTGACGCGTTGCATACTCGACCAATTTCTCCAGCGACATACCTTTGAATGAATTGTTGTTGGATACGACAATGAGGCCTTGCACTGTCGCGAAGGGAACAAGCGCAAGCAACTCTGGATCCCCGGCGACCACATCGCCAGCTTCCTGACCTTCGGCGATGAGACTAACACCGGAGGAGAGGGAGACCACGCTAGCCGCTCTAACAGCTCTGCCGATGCCTCAGGCTCATGTTTCGCCGCGAACATGTGACCTAGCAGGGCTGGGCGTTTCAACGCGAAGCGAACGAGCACCGCAGTTGCACGTTGCAGCCTGACTTCAAAGGAGGTGCCCGGGAGTTGCAGGGCACGGGCCAACATATGGCCAAGCTGTTCGTATCCATAAATGGCGAGTGCGTCCAGCAATGCCTGTTTCGTTTCAAAATGTCGCTGCGGAGCGGTGTGACTTACCTCCAGTTCGCGACTGATCGCACGAAGGGAGATGTTGCTAGTGCCTCCGCTTTCTAGAGCGATCTCCCGATCTGAACATTCTGGTCAACAATGCCGGCATCATGCGCAAAATCAATCTGCAGGACCCCGGTGTCGATCTGGAAGACATCACTCGTGAGGTAAACATTAATTTGAACGGGCCGATCCGCATAGTGAAGCAGTTCCTCATCCATTTGAAGACCAAGCCCAACGCCGCGATTATCAACGTATCCTCTGGACTTGCGTTCGTTCCGTTCCCTATCTCGCCGGTTTACAGCGCCACCAAGGCTGGGGTTCATGCACTTACCAGAACACTTCGGGTTCAGCTCAAGAAAACGCAGATCCGAGTATTCGAACTCGCTCCGCCTTCTACTCAAACGGCGTTGCAGAATGCATTCAGTGCGCGCGACGTAAAGGCGAGCTCCAACATGGACGTGAAGACGCTGGTGAGGAAGACAGTTGAGGGACTTAAACGCGACCGGCTTGAGATCCGGCCAGGCAGCAGCAACGTCCTTCATCTTTTAAGCCGCATTGCACCCACATTGGCATTGAGGATGACCAGCGGCCCTATCAATGAGATGCTGGCGAGTACCAGGTCTTAACCATTGCTGGCGGGGGGGGAGGAGATCACTTAAGCACAGTTGATCGAACGCGCTATGTTGAACGGTAAGCTCCCGACCTACCATCTGCGCTCGGGCGACGAACACACGGCACCTCCTCCGTTCATCTCGTAAACCACCGTTGTGAGAACGGAAATGCTCCACAGTAGAACAGGCCTTTCTCTAGCAAAAGGGAACATGTTACACGACGTTAGGGTATACCTCAGCCGCCATGCTCGGGTTTGAATTGACGAGACAGGCGTTTCTCGTTGCCTATCCCACGGGTCTCTTCACTTGTCGCTGTTCGGGCCTCAAAAGGCGGACGTGCAGTCTGCACAGTTGCTGCTGTGCAGACCGCACGCTCTTCCTTCCTCATCTTTTGAATCTCTTGATCGCCTCCGGAGTGACCGGGGTGAAGTAGTTGACCAAGTTGCGGTCAGGGCCGCGAAAGAGGAGGGAACGGTTGCCCCATGGCATGGTGGCTGGTTCCTGCACGAACTCATCGACCACCTGCCTCAAGCGTTCAAATTCTTTGTCGACGTCTCCAACCAGGAATTTGATAATCACGCTACGGTTCATGGCCGCCAGTGCGACACTCCCACCACCGAAAAGCGCCATCGTACGTGTGCTGCCGATGGCGAGCGTGCAGGCAGGAGTCGGCAACTCAGCGAAGTCTTCGGTGTAGCGAGTAGCCGATAGGCCGCTGATACCCTCATAGAAGCTCACCAGCCGCTCTACATTTTCCGTGATGATGCGCATTGAGACGAGATTCATCATGTCCCTCTC
>CAXTWQ010000041.1:0-40898 GCA_964248065.1 uncultured Bryobacteraceae bacterium
CGTTGAGACCCGGTCCACCAAGTTCTGCCCAGTCATCGATGGCGCGCGCCGCGCTAGTTCTACCAGTTCAGAGGTGTTCTGCGGGCCAATCGCGATCACTCCGCGCAGCGCTCCTTTATCCCGCAGCAACCTGACCAGCCTTCGCGTATCTACATCAGCGATGACCGGAATTCCATGCTTTGCCAGAAAGTATTCGGCTTTATCGTCTGATCGCCAATTGCTGGCAATCGGCGAGATCTCACGAACTATCAGGCCCTCAATGTAAGGCGAACCCGATTCCGAGTCAAGTCCATTTGAACCGTAGTTGCCGATCTGCGGGTTGGTTAAAACGACAATCTGCCCGAGATAGGAGGGATCAGTGAAGATTTCCTGATAGCCCGTAATAGCTGTGTTAAAAACGACCTCGCCGACGCGCTGCGTACGCGCACCAAAGCTCGTTCCCTCGAAGACTGTGCCGTCTTCCAGGGCCAGAACTGCTGTTTCCAAGCATGTGCTCCTAGGCAGGTGATGCTGCGGGACCGCAGCGACCGGGGGGCCGATCACTTTATTTAATCACAGAGCGACGCTATTGAATGCCCATTGGGTACTGTCTTAGAGTGCGTTGCTAGGAGAAGAAGATAACAAGGGCAGGCAGCGAGTCGGTTTGGGGAAGTTTACCTTGCTTGCTGCCCTGCTCCACCAGGAACGGTTAGCCATCGCGGACCGAGAGTGAACTCCGTTACAACACGCATGGAGTGATCACGGAGTCTTCTACTGCTATGCGCAGGTGCATTACTGATTTACATTTAGTACGCAGTGTTAGGACGTTATCGCCCATTAACCCTCGAAGAAAAGGACGGCACTCGTCGCCTAATCTCAAATACACTGGATAGCAATGCGCCTTCTGCTTGGAATCGTGATTGGGATCTGCCTGTTGCCACTGTTTGGTTTCCTGTACTTCCGTTTTGGTTATGCGCCCGTCGCGACTGCTGCGTCGCCTATGCCATTCGAAAAACAGTTGGCACACATCGCACTGAATGCCAGAATCGAGAAAGAGGCTCCGAAGTCAATCCCAATTGGGGCGAGCAGCGAGAACTATTTGGCAGGCGCACACCTGTACAGAACCAATTGTGCTGTTTGCCACGGCCTTCCCGGGCAGGACCTCCAACCAACCGCGAAAGGCATGTTTCCCAAACCGCCCCAACTGTTCAAAGGCACTGGCGTCACGGACGATCCTGCGGGAGAAACATATTGGAAGGTGTGCAACGGCATCCGGTTAACCGGGATGCCTGCCTATACGGGTGCGCTCAGCAAGACAGAAATGTGGCAGGTCAGCTTGCTGCTGGCTAATGCCGACAAACTACCCGAGTCAGCAAAAAATTTGCTTAAGGAACCGCTCCAAGTCAAGTAGAGATAGCGAGCACCGGCACTTCACAAACAGAAGCGCCGTGCTCGCAAGTTTGCAATTACCGGCGTCCACCACCGCCGCCGCGAGATCCGCCACCGCCATGGAACCCGCCGCCTCCGCCGAAACTGCGTGATCCGCTGGCGAAGTGACTTCCGCCGCCTGCAAAACCCCGCGCGCCCCCGTAAGCACCGCCATAGTTGCCGCGATAGCCGTATCCACCTGCGCGATAACCGTTGTTATAGCCGCCTCGGTACCCGTTGTTGTACCCGCCTCGGTACCCGTACCCATAACCGCCTCGGTAGCCGCCGTAGTACCCATACCCACCGCGATAGCCATACCCACCCCGGTAACCATAACCGCGGTAGCCATAGCCTCCAAAGAACGGGAACCCAAATCCGCCATAGAACGAGAAGTACGGATAACCGCCATACCCGACATAAGGATATTCGTACGCATATGCTGAACTGTACGCATATGGGTCATAGCCATCGGCGTACGGAGTCCCGCAATAATTAGGGTCAATGTACGGTCCGGCACACGTATATCCGCCGCCGTACGGATAAACTGGCGCGACTCCCCCGCCGTAGCCTGCATCCTGTGCGGCCGCAGGTGCCGAAGCCCCCAGGAATAGTCCCGCCACTACCAATCCAGCCGCAAGGCCCAACCTTCTCAGCATTCCAACCCTCTCTTGCTTCTCCTCCAATACCCACTCGTTAGATGGCAGCAACCTGGGAATAGTTCCCGAGCGCCGTCAGGCGTTTAGGGGAGGCAGTCACGAACTCCGCAAATCGGTCAACTATTTCGTTACTCAGACACTTACAGGTACTCGCCTGGTACTTGCAAACCACCCCGTCCCTACGTTGGTGCGCAGTATGACCATTTCCAAACTCATCGGATCAGCGGCGGGTACGCTCACGCTGATCGCAGGAATTCTTTGCACCACTGGCTGTAACACCCAGGGCATTCACCCTAACCAGATCAATGCCTTCGATGGTGCGACTTATGACTCTCTGACGCTTGCTCATGGAGTCCTCACGTCGCTACGCACGTCCATCCCTCACGACTTCCCCCGCTACGAGCCAGTCTTCAACGATTCCGTGAAGGCCTATAACGACGCACTCGCCGCTTACGTCCTGTACCGCAACACACAGAACGATGGAAGTATTTCCTCCACTTTGAGCAATCTCACGCTGAGCCTTGTGGTGCTGGAGACCGCTCTGCAATCCGAACTTCACGTTCCACCCAGCCAGACCGCTGAGATTCGCAGCAACGCCCTCCAGATCCGTTCCCGCGCCGCTCGCGCCAATGTCAACGTGTCTGACGTTCTTGCCGAGCTGCAGATCGCCGCTGCCATTGCGCAAACCATCCCTGCCGCTGCACCGTACTATCCACTGGCGCGCACCATCATCGATGCCACCACCTTTGCGCTGAATGCCGAAGAAGCTGAAGAGGGAAAACCGATTGACCTGCTAACCATTCCGGCGCTGCTACCAATCGTCTAAACAACAGGAGAGCTCAGTGGCAGCCACTCTTTCCCGAATAGGTTCAAATAGGGGTAGTCGGATGTTGACTCAAGCTACTCACTGGTTCGAAATTGCGGGAACTGCTGTTGACGCTCTCCTGCTGGTTCGCGTGCTGCTCTTACGGCTCAATCGCACTTATGTATTCATCACCCTGGCCTGTGTGCTGTCCCTGCTCTTTGACGTCACTAGCCTGCTCCTCCAAGGAGATAGACAAGGGGGAGAACGCGTTCTCCTCTACTCCCGTTTCATCTACGCTGTTGTTTTTCCCCTTGTCGCCTGGGACGTTTTTGAAGAAATTCAGGCACAAATCGGCAAGCTTCGCCGCTTTGCTGCGGGGCGCTTGATCTCGGGTCTTTTCTTTGCCGTAATCTTCGGCCTTGTCATGGGAGCCATGGTGGAGAGCAACGATTCGGCCGCTCCAGCCTCGCCGGTCGTCGCTACGCTCGCGCTCGTGTTGTGGGCCGGCGCTTCCACTGCGTCCCTGGCGTTTCTGATCACCGTTCACCGGGTGCTTCGCTCCCAGCCTTTCGAACGTCCCAACAACACCAATGTTTGGTTGTACTTTTATGAGTTCTCTTTCGCCGCTGAAGCGCTCTTCTGCTTTTTCAATGTCCTGGTCCCACTAATTCAACCGCGTTGGATTGTAGACGTTGTCTACATCCTGTTCATCAGTTTCGAAATAGCTGTCACAGGGTGGTGTATTTTCCGCCTCAAAGCCATACCAACCGGCCTGTCCTCTGCCCCCGAAAACGCACACACAAATTGACCGCTAACCTCAACTGGGTACCCTTGGCAAGCGAGTTAGAAGAGAACGCCTGAAAAGCCGAAGCACCACCGTCTTAGGAAATGCGTATAGCGTCAAGTTGTCCAGTGGGCGCATACAAGTAGTGCGCCAAACCTAAAGTTTTATAAAATCGAGCACTAAACATAATCGCTCCTGGTAATGAAAGCCTCATTTCCACCTTGATCCGAAGCCGCGATGCGTTCACCTTAGCTCGTCATGCCTGGATTTCACTCATCACAATGGCGCATTCAGAATGCTTAATTTGACTTAGACGAGTGGCAGAGCCTCGCAAAACCCTCAAAGTACCGGCCGATGAATCTCAGTTACACAGCACGGTTCCATAAACGTACCTTGGTACATTGGTAAGTATGCGGGAGCGAGCTGACCAGATCGAGGTGGAACGCATTCAGACCGGTGTGCGCATCGAGAAACGCCTGCTGAAAGTGCTGAAAGCTGTTGCCGAGTTGAAAGACATAAGTCTCGGCGACCTGCTCGAAGGCATAGTCCTGCACGCTTTCGAGGGCAAGTCTCCTTTCTCTTCCCAAACGCTGAAAGAAATCGAGCAGCTACGCACCATCTATGGCCTGACTCTGCACTCCTCCGACAGTCATCGCTTAAAGGAGCGCACATGAGATTGCTTCAGGCCTGGCGATTCTGATGTTCTCGCTGAGGGCCCTCCAGCAAACGCACCAGCAGCAAAAAACGACCGCCGTGGCAGCACATGTGAGCAGCACTTTCACTTTCACCTTACCTATCCCCCTTGGTCGGGCAGCTCCCCTCTTCGGGCCGGACGGCGAACGTTGCTGGGCCGGTCCTCACTGGAGTCCCGAGTTTGTCCATCCTCAGCCCGGCGCCGACATTCCGGGCGCTGTCTTTACTGTCCAGCATGACGCCCGTAAAGCCGTATGGGTCAATACCGTCTTCGACAAAGCTGCTGGGCAAATGCAATACGTTTGCTTCCTGCCAGACACTCTCGTCTTTACCGTTGATGTTCGGTTGACCGAGGTTTCCCCCTCGGTGACCGGGATAGAGGTGACCTATGTTCGTACCGCTCTGTCCGAAGACGCTAATGCCGAGGTCCGAGCGATGGCAGCAACCGACCGGGAAAGCGGCCCGCATTGGCAGCATGCCATCGAGAGCTGCCTCTCACAGCAGGACAGAAGCAAGCCCTAGGACAGAAGAAGCCGTAATCTTCGATGGCGTTCTGATTGGAACGGACCGGACCGAGCCGAACAAACACTCCGTAAGTTGGCTCGACATGACGTGTTCCGATGGGCACTAACCGGGGGCCCGCCACGGAGATTCACTTCAGGCGCACACCGGAGCCACCGACACTTCCCGCCGCTTGGTTTCGCAGTTTAGAATCGTCGGGCTCGCAGACTTGACCGCCAGAGCCGCAAGGCTGACCTAGGGACTTAAGGAGCGGCAACCCAGTGGCGCCAAAGCACGTGCGCGATCTTTCACCGGCTATTGAAAATCGTGGACGCTAATAAGCTTGAACTCTCTGGAAAGAGCATGGAAATACCTACAGTCCAGAGAGCTTCGCACGAGCAGTCGCGGAGCTGAGCCCGCTGATCAAATCGCATGCCCTTCTGCTCCTCACCTCGCAGTATTCGATAGACTTGAGCGCGGTGTACGAGCGATGTCAACAGACAGCGCCTTTCCCGTCAGCTGACGCAGGCTCCATACTCGCGCTTCTAGGCTACTGCTGATCGGAGAACCCTGTTACTGGACTTTCCTGGTCAAAGCAGGATGGAGTTAGCTAATCTCCCTCACCCAGATATTCCGGAAACTGATCGGTTCGCTTGCGTCGCCATGCGCCTGCAGTTTGATCGGCGCGGCATCGTATTGCTTGTAGAACGGCTTGCCGATGTACCGCGTCTCGCCCTTCAACTCGTAATGGTTCTCCACCAGCACTCCGTTGAATAACAATGTCACATAGGCCGGAGTCTTCAGCGAGCCATCGGCGTTAAAGACCGGGGCAGTCCAGATAACATCGTAAGTCTGCCACTCACCCGGTTTCCGGTTCGCGTTTGCTAGCGGAATGGCCTGCTTGTACATGCTGCCTGCCTGGCCATTCACGTAGGTTTTGTTGTTGTAGGAATCGAGAATCTGCAGCTCGTAGCCAGCATCGCCCGGCCCGGTTGAGGCCAGAAAGACACCGCTGTTACCACGCGCCTGACCAGTTCCGCTGATATTTTCCGGAATCTTCCATTCCAGGTGCAGCTGGTAGTCGTGAAAACTCCGCTTGGTTTCGATGTTCCCTACGCCCTTGACCTTACTCACAGTCAGCACGCCGTCAGCGACAGTCCACTTGGCGGGCGACTTGTCGCGGTTCGACACCCACTCGTCCAGGTTCTTACCGTCGAAAAGAACAATGGCATCGGAGGGTGGGTCCGCATTTGTAGCACCTGGTGTAACCACCTTCGGGACGGGCTCCCAAACTTCTGTATCCTCAGGTCGCGCCTTGGCTCCCTGCTCACTCCCGCTTTGAGGCGCAGCCGTCTGTTGCCCAAAGACGGGTACGTTTACTGCCATCAGGGTGGTAAACGCTAAAACTTGCAAAAATTGAATCCGCATCATCTTAAATGAACATACACTCTCCCTCTTCCGAGTACTGCACCCAAGCCGACTAGACCCAGGTGAACTTCGGTGCAACCGGCCTATACTCTGCTATGCCCGTTCCAGCGGTACTGTCAGGCAACCGGAACAATCTGGTCTGGCGACTTGTCCGAAGCCATCGTACACTCGCTTCGAGACTGCCCGGCCCTAATGATGAACGTGCTTCTACGACTGAGTATTTTGGTTCGCATTGCCCTTTTACTGGGGTGGGCGCTGGAGCCGCTGTCCGCAGGACAACACTGGATACGAGTCTCAACTCCTCACTTTTCGATGTACACGACCAACAGTGAAAAGCAGGCTATCCGATCGCTACAGGTCTTCGAACAGGTTCGACACTTCTTTCTTCAGCTTAATGAAAATAAACAAGGTGCCGAGGAACAGGTGCGGATCATAGCCTTCTCTTCAGAGCGGGAATTCAAGCCGTATCGTCCGAACTCCGGGATGTTTGCTTATTACCAGCAAAGCCGCGAACGTGATTTTATTGTGATGCAGGACATTGAACCGGAACATCAGGAGGCGGCGCTGCACGAATACACCCACCTGATCCTCCAGCACGAAAAGGTCGAGCTTCCAATCTGGCTCAATGAGGGCTTGGCCGACCTCTACTCGTCGCTGGAGCCACATGGCCAGCAAGCCATGGTCGGCCGAGCGCTACCGGGCCGATACTTCGCTCTAAAACAGCAACCGTGGATGGACTGGAATGTCCTTTTCGCCGTGGGCTACGAGTCGCCCTACTACAACGAAAAAGACAAGATGTCGATCTTCTACGCGCAGAGCTGGGCCTTAACCCACATGCTCACTCTCAGTCCGTCCTACATGGAAAGCTTTCCGCGCTTCCTACACTTGATGAGCAACGGAACGCAAACCGCTGAAGCTCTGCGAAAGATTTACGGCAAAACGGTTGCGGAGGTAGGAGAGGACGTCAAGGCTTATGTTCAGCAGGCAACCCTTAAAGCTGTACTGTACAACGTGAGCCTTTCAAAGATGAGCCTTGATCCGCAAGTAGAAACTTCGACCGAGTTCCAGACAAACCTGGCCTTGGCCGAACTACTAGCGTCACGTAAAGACGGCGCTGCCGAAGCAAAACACCAACTGCTTGCCCTGAAAGCTCAGGAACCCGGTAATCCGGAGGTGGACGAGTCGCTTGGCTATCTCGCGTGGCAGGAGAATGAGAGAGCCGAAGCACGAAGTCACTTTTCTTCTGCTGTTCATAACGGCTCCAAGAATGTTCGGATGTTGCTGGACTATGCTCAGCTTGCGAATGAGCTAGATTCGTCATCCCAGACTCCGCTGGACTTGGCCCATTCTGCAATTGTCTTAGCTCCGGATAATGCCGGTGCAAAGATTCTTCTTACTCGTTTGGAGGTAGAACGGCATCACTATGGGGCGGGCTTGGCGTCAATTGCACAAGTGAAAAAGATCGAACCCGACCAAGCCTTTGACCTTTTCTCCCTGACCGCCTACTGCCACGCAAATCTTCATGACTTTGACGGCGCGAAGGAGCCTGCTCAAAAAGCACTTTCTTACGCCAAAACGACTTCACAGAGGGCAGAGATCGACAGACTGATGAAGTACATAGACGAGCAATCGCGCGAGCCCATAGCTAAGGCATCCACAGCGGCGGAAAGCGAAAGACCTGTGCCTTCCGCGTCACACGACGAAGGCAACCGGACACCGCCTGTCCAGCATGTAAACCTCCCGCACGTGATGGGGGTAACGAAGAACTTCGAATGCAGCAGCGGCACTTTTCGGCTCCGCGTGCAGGTAGGTGAGAGTGAGATGGTCTTTGGAATGACGGATCCTAAGGAAGTGATCGTGCGTGGAGTGACAGATTTGCAATGGAGCTGCGGGCCCTTAAAGCCGCAAACAATCACTGTGTTCTATAAACCCTCGGATAGTTCGAAGCTGGCCGGAACGGTTTCCGAACTAGTCTTCTAGCAGCGATCTAGGTTGATTGCTCGACGTACTTCATGACGGGCTCACTTGTTGTGCTAACCGGAGCATCTGGGGTTGGAAAGACCACCATTGCTGACGTCATAGAGAAAAGGCATCCCGAATGCGCTGTCTTTCACTTCGATACAGTTGGCGTCCCCTCAGCAGAGATCATGGCGACCTTTGGCCTTGGCCATGAACCAGGTGGAGCTTGGCAGCGTGCAATGACCCTGCAATGGTTCAAGCGAATTGGGCCCGTGCTGAAGACGGGGCGCGCGGTCCTGTTTGAGGGTCAAATGCGGATCGCATTCGTGCAAGAAGCAAAATCGCCAATGCTCGGATCACTCTCGTGGAGTGCGACGACACAACCCGCATTTCCCGGCTGACTCATGACCGGAAACAGCCGGAGTTAGTTGACGAAAGCATGACGAACTGGGCGCGCTACCTACGCCAGGAGGCGCTGCAAGCTAGGTACGAAATCATGAACACGGGATCTACTTCTCTGGAAGAGAGCGTCGGGCGAATCGCATCCTATCTTAGTTAGCTCCTCCTACATTCTATTTTCAGACGTAATCTTCACGGTTCACTCGGTTCTCGTCAAAACGATGATCTGCCGCTTCCCAACGAGGAATCGTTTAAGTCGCCGATATCGCGGGTGCTCAACACGCTCCCCTTTGCCAGCAGCAATCGCAATGATGGGTGCGCCTGGAAGCAAGAGCAGGAACTCAAGTAGCAACCGTGTCGGCTGTGCGCTCCTCGGGCCTGAGAGAATCCATTCAGATTTTAGGCCGTACGGAATGTCCGCAATGACAATATCAGGACTACCCGCGTCCTCGAGACCTTGGGGGACCATGCTTGTGGCATCTCGCTCAAACAAAAACGTTGGCAATAATCCTTTCCTGCGATCACGGGTAACTTGCTCGAGAATACGTCGAGCACTCTCGAGAGCATGTCGGTGAGACTCCTTTCCGAACGCATCCAGATCTTCTTCGATCTTCTGAAGCCGTTCATTTGCGCCGTCAACATTGAGCAGCGCGAAGTTGCTTCGAGCAGTTTCGAGTGCAGCGGAGTCAACATCAGATCCTGCCACTCGAGAAACGCGCTCGGCATTAAGCAGAGCGATTTGAGTCAGCAGACCAGCCGCTCCGCAGCAAGGGTCATACAAAGAATAGGGGCCGTAGTTCCCGTTTCGTTCACAGAAATCTACGCAAACCCTGAATACCTCGGTCGCGAGCCGAGTTGGAAAAGCTGTTTGCCCAGGCTTGCTTCGCAATACCCTGCCGCTCGAAAGATCCGACCAATCCTGGTCTGGGGTGAAGCGATATTGCATACGAAAACTCTCCCGCTTGACCGACTCTAGTCTTAAGAACTACGCAAGAGCAGCATCGGTCTCGATCTAATCACACAGGTTCGAGTAAGCGTTACTGTCAGCAAATTCGGTACTACTAACAACCTTCCCCGTTTGAACCATCCAGAGCTTTTACGCAGGTTCCGGCCGAGAGGTCACCTTACATCCGCTAGGGAACAGCCGATTGCTTGAGTATGAGCCTCGGCCACAGACTTTCCGCGGATGGTGGCGGCAATGGCATCCTCCAGGTCATGCACAGTTGCCACCGGTCTACTTCGTCCGACGTCAACCCAGCGATTATCGATGCGGCCATGGTAAATCAGCTTGGCAGCTGAATCAAACACAGCGGCTTCTGGTGCAATGCTGACGCGAGCGCGGGCTACCAGCTTGTGATCGGGGTCAAGAATGGGATTGCCGGGAAAGCCATATTGCTCAATCTGTTTGCGCACGTTCGGAACGGTTTCGGTGCGGTCAGGATAAACGAGGAAGAAGGCCACATTCTGACTGGCATACTCCGAGCGGATTCGCTTAAGTTCTGGCGCGTAGCGATTGGTAATTGGGCAATCTGTGCGTACAAACAGCAGCACGTAAGCCGACGCAGCATTTCGAAACGGATCCTGGGGAGAGCCTTTCAGGTCGGTCGTGTCGCGGGCAAAAAGGGAGAGGGTTACGCCTAACAGCGCGAGCAAACGCAGCATGCAGAGCAAGTTAGAACGTGAAATTCAACCCACCGCGCAATGACCTTGGAGCCTGAATGATCAGCATCTGCCGGCCATCAGCAGTCAGAGGGAGATAACCCTGCGCTAGTAGGTTGCGCATGTCTGCGGTCAGTTCTACGCGGCCGGGAAGTCCAAAGAAGGCGGGAACCGGCTGGCGAAAGTAAATATTTAACCCAGGTGCGGCATAGGCCTGCTGCGTTGTGAAAACATGGCGAGGCATGACAGCACCCGTGTCCACCCACCCATAGTCGGCAGCCATGCGGGTGCCCGTTTGCCGAATAACGGCCTTGATGTTTACTGCCGCAAAATTAGCCTCCCGATCGCCGAGCCCTGGGTGCAAGGAAGAGTTGAGGCCAGCTAAGTTGACGGGAGTCGCAGAGAAAGCACCCATGCGGCCATAGGCGAGTCCGAATTCCACATTGTCGGTCACACGCTGGTCTATTGAACTCAGAAACCCGAACCGCCGATAGTTTCCAATATTCAAAGTTGACGTACGGGAAAAGTCATCTGACAGCACGTCAGAGGCAAGAACGGGAGACACGTTCCCGGCAAGGTTTACGCGGCCATCGCTGACGTTTTCGCCGAACGCGCTGAAGGCAAGCACTTGCGACCCGATCCTTTTGTTGTACCCAAGCTCCACACTCTGCGTTCGCTGAAGGGCAAGCCGGCCATCCCGGTTTGAGATTTGCGGAAGGCGCTGCAGCATACCCAGGGAGTGAGCAAAATCATCAGAGTCGGAATCGGATGTAAAGCCGTCGAGATCACTGACCTGGCCGAGCGTGTGATGACGGAGAAGTTGATCAGGGCGACCACCATCGACATAGGAGGCGATCCAAATTCCGGCCTCGCCGGTATCGACGGTGGCACGGGCAAATGGATTGAGCCGATTTAAGTGCTGGAGGTAATCAACCGATTCACCCGTAACCCCATATTCGAGATGAAGTCTGTCGACGGGATCCATCGTCTGATACAAGCCCACGGACATCGCGCGGAGAGTAACCGAACTTGGTAAATTCTCTGCCGAGACACTTCCCTGAGAGGCCAACAGCAGAGGCGAGCCGATGCCGGCGACTTGAGTAACGGTGAAAGCAACTTCCGGTGTTCGACCAGGAGAGTCCCCGCTGTGACTATAAATTGCAGTAACTGCGATTGCGGGCGGGCCCGGAGTGTTCTCTTCGCCTAGACTGCCGCTCACCTGGAGCAGATTTTTTCCGTAGAGCCGGGTGGAAAGAGCGAAGTTCGTCCCCCTATCTCCAATAGAGCTTTCTGATTCGAGGGGTCCGCTATCCCCGCCACTGACGGAGAACAGCGCGTGCGTTTCTGAAAAGACCGGGGAGACGGGTTCAGCCGTGCCTTCCGGGGTCAGATCCGGAGGTAAAAAGCGGTTAATCGGCCTCGTAGCAGAGGAAGAGCGAAGTACCCACTTCCAGTCGTCGCTCATGATGGCGGATGGCAATAAGTAGGTGACTTCGACGCTGCTGAATAATGTGGCGAGGTGAATCTGCAGCACGCTGTCCGCACCGGGCTTTACATTGAGCTGCTCACGAAAAGCTGGAAGGAAACTGGAGAGCGAAGCGCTAAGCGAGTAGGTATCAGGTGGAAGCAAAGCAAATGCAAAGCGCCCATTCGAATCACTGGTTGCCTTGCTGATTGCCTGGTGATACTTGTTCAGCAGCAGGACAGTGGCACCCATTTGAGGGGTGCCACTTGAATCCACGACTGAACCAAGTAGATTTCCGGTAAGGGGTAGAGAGAGATCTGCAGCGGGCATGGTTGGGCCTAACAGCAGTAAACCTGCAGCCAACACTAAGCGGCCGAAATGTCTGCCCCCGAAACTCGCCGTGAGAGTTCTCCCTGTAGGTACCCTAGAAACTCAACTACGATATTACCGTGAACGGAGCAGAAGGAGTAATGCTCTTGTTCTTCAGCTTATCTGTCACCGTCATCTTTAAGGTGTATTTACCAGGAGTAAGTGACTTGAGAGGCAGCTTCTTCTCTACCGTCACCAGGAACGGGGAAGCGTTCTGGATGTTCTGCAGTTCCTCGGTCTGGGTCATCACCGTCTTATTAGTTGCATCAACCACATCGTAGGTGATAGTACCTTCGGGCTTCTTGGTCTTTTGGTCCATCCCGAAGTTGTAGAACTCGGTGTAGATGCCCATAGTCTCTGCCTGTTTGAAGTTGTCACCAACACGGGGGCGAACCTTCGAGCTGCGGATGACGAACGGGCCGCCACCGATGCTCTTGGTAGGTACGCGCTCTAACTGATCAGCCAGGATAACGGAACTCGAACCCAGCTGATCCTCATCGTAGTGAGGCACGGTAAGAGCCATTTCAAAGTTGTTCATGGTATTGCCGACCGTGTCTTTGGCAACCACGTTGAGACGGTAAGTGCCAGGGGCAAGCGGAATCGTTTTCGAGTAAATTTGTGAGCCGGTCATTGCCTGCTGCAGCATTTCGGCAGGTACTTCGGAAGACACTGTGTCCTCGAACCAGTTCACCGGACGGCGAGTCAACGAAGTGATACGACCGTACAAGTTAACCGTCGTCTTGGCGACCTTATCCTTGGTTGCGTAATTGAGGTCGTTGTTTTTGAAAAGCAGCGTTAAATTCGCGAGAACGGTGGAGTCGGTGACGCGGATGTAATCGGCACGCACCTGCATTGGCAGCGTGTTATATCGAATGGTGGAATTGACCGCGGCCTCGAGATCCTTAAATTTGATTATCGGCGCCTTCTGAAGCTTGGCAAGCTGCTCCAGCTTGGTGAACTCGTTCTGGCTCTCAGACAGCGGTTGGCTTCCAGTACCAAGATGCGTTCCGTCCGAGCGCGTAAATCTCTGAGTCTTGTCAGATAAGCCCATCTGCTCGGACTGAGTGAGACCAGCGCCCGGAACATACAGGAGAGCGTCTTTGGCTTCTGGATCGGTCTCAATTTTGTATTCGCCGCTCATGCTGGCGTCTACAAACTCAATGTTAATGTTCGTGCCAATCCCGTCAAGATACCGATAGCGCCAATCTTCAAAGGGATAGGTCGAAGTTTCGCCGCCGCCTTCCTCGTAGGGCCGGGTGTAACTGCCGCCTGACGGGTGGGAGTCGATCTCATCCGGTGCGCCGTACTTGATGTAGATCATGCCGCGATCCGTTTTCCAGCCAGGTATACCGGAGGCGTAGTGATCGTTCGAATAAGCGATGCGCCGGTAGTGCTCTTCTTTGTACTCGTTCTCTTCGGTGTCTGGCGTAGGGTCGCGGCGCATCCAGAACTGCTCAACGAACTGCTGCCGCTCCTCATCCGTCTTCAGGCGCTTAAACGCCGTCTTCTCTTCGTCCGTAATGATATAGACGACATCCTCGTTCATCCACTTCTTCCACGGCCCGGCTAGTTCGCGCTCCAGCTCCTTTTGTTTTTTCGCCAATTGGCGCTTAGTCAACGGCTTGGAGACGGTTTCGTTATCAGCACTATCAGATTGAGTTTTGGTCTGCGCGGATGCCAGAAGAGAACAGGCAAGCCCGGCAGAGATGCCAACCACAATGCGGAGACGGCGGGCAAGGAAGGACTTCATAACAGGGAGATCACCTCAGGTCAGACTGCGAAGGATACACAACCAGTCTAAGTTCCTTTCAGAGTAACGTCAACGCCCAGACGCATCATGTTGCAAACGCGTTTCTTCGGATCTTTGGTTTGGCCCGGTACGTAATCCTATATCTGGGAGAGATCCCTTTAAGTATATGGATGGGAGCAAACGGCGGCCTGCGTGGGTAGACCTCAGTCTTTGGAAATCAGCAAGTTAGCGTCGTTATAAGATTGGCTGCTTACGTGCTGCCTCAACGTAAGTTTGAAAGTAAAAAGATTGAGATAACCGGATAATAGTGAGCGAATCAAGAACACAGTTTGCAGGAACCCTCCTGCTGATTGCCACAGTAGCCGCATGCGTCTGCGCGGTTTTGAGCTTTCAGCACCTGCGAACGTATCCGCTCCATGATGACGGGGTGACGTGGGTAGACCGCGCCAGCGCGGGAGGTGAGAATCGCGTCACGGCCACCTATGTAGTGGAAGGCAGCGCCGGGAGTAGAGCAGGCATCCGGGTTGGCGACCAACTCCTGCGCATTAAGAGCTTTCCCATCCGTCGCGCGGTGGATGTTCCGGCCGCGCTGTGGCAGGTTCCGCTTCTGGGGCAAACGCGCTATACCCTTCTGCGGAATGATATAGAGTTCGTCAAAGACAATATCTTCATTCAAGCGGCGCCGCGTGACTCAGCCGTGTACTACCAGTTTGCCGTTGGACTGGCTTATCTAGCGATCGGGCTGTTTGTTTATTACCGGCGCACCAGTGCTGCCAAGTCTCAGCACTTCTTTATCCTTTGCCTGCTGTCCTTCATCGCGTCTACGTTTCACTACTCCGGAAAGCTGAATACGTTTGACGAGGTGATGTACTGGGGCAATCTGGTCGCGAGCCTGTTTGCGCCCGCTATTTTCCTGCATTTCTGCCTAACTTTTCAGCCAAGCCCGAGATTTCTCCGGACCAAGCTTGCCTCGGCTGTCCTGTATTTGCCTTCGCTACTGATTCTTACTTGCTTTGCGGCGTCGGCACTCGGGATTCTGCGGTTTTCGTCGTTACTGGAAGTAAGGTGGTTTCTCGACCGGATCTCCACCGCTCTGGCCGTGCTGTTTTATTTTGGCGGAGCTCTAGCACTGGCCCTTGACTATCGGCAGGCGGCGGACCCGATTGCGCGGCGGCAACTAAAGTATCTTCGAGACGGAGCACTGGTCGGAGTGCTGCCGTTCGCCCTGCTCTATGCCATTCCCTACACATTCGGAGCAGTGCCCAGCCACTTGATGAATCTAAGCGTGTTGTCCATGGGTCTGATCCCGTTGACCTGGGCTTACGCAATCACGCGCTACCGGCTGATGGATGTCGACATCATTTTCCAACAGGGTTATGTTTACACTCTGGCAACTCTCGCCGTGATCGGAACCTTCTACGGGCTCATTTTCCTGGTGTTTAACACGCGAACAATTGCTCCACCCGCTTTTATTGTTCTGATTGCTTTTGCGACTTTCGTCTTTCAGCCAATTCGGCGGTGGATTCAGGAGCAACTTGATCGGCGCGTGTTTTATCGTGACCGCTACGACGCTCGGCTGACCTTACTGGAATTTGCCCGCGAACTGAGTTCAGAGACCGACGGCGATCGAATGCTGGCGAAAGTGTCAGACCGATTGAAGAGAACGCTCTCCATCCAGCGAATCGGCTTCTTTTTGAAGGATGCAGCGGGGGATAACTTTGTCCTGCACTCGCTGAGCCAGGGTGCAGCCAGGAGCGGCAAAATTCGAGCTCAGACCCAGGATCTGGCATTTCTTCCGCAATCTGCTGATGCGCCTTATCTCTTCTTTGAGCGACCAAAGCATCTGCGTGACATTGTTTCCCAGCAGTGGCCGCAATCGGTCCGCGACACGATTGCCGATCTGGATTTCACCTACTACGTAGCGTGCAAATCCCGCGGGGAAACGATTGCATTTTTCGGCGTTAGCCGGACAACTGAAGGAGATTTCCTTTCTAGCGACGATATCGAACTGCTGGTGGCTCTGTCGAACTATGTCGCGATCGCCATTGAAAATGCACGCCTTTATAGTTCGCTGCAACAGAAGGCAGACGAGTATGAGCGGCTGAAGGAGTTCAGCGAGAACATCGTTGAGTCGATTAGCGTGGGCATCCTAGCTGTGGGCTTGGATGATCGGGTGGAGAGCTGGAACAGCCAAATTGAAAAGCTGATGGGAGTCACGCGGGAGCAAGCGATGGGGCGGCAGCTCTCGGAACTCTTTTCAGACGGACTGCTTCAACAGTTTGAAGATGCTCGGGGACGCCCTGGCATTCAGAACCTATATAAGGTGGAGCTGGAACCGCGGCGCGAAGCCGCAGTCGAGAGGGCTGGCGCACAATCCAATGGCTATGGTGGACTCGAACTGGCGAAGGGTTCGGGAACGGGCCGCAGCTCGATTGTCAATGTGGCTATCGCGCCGCTGGTGTCCAAAGATCTGCAGCAGATTGGCCGCCTGATCATCCTGGATGACGTAACAGATCGTGATGACCTGGAGCGGCGCCTGATGCAAGCCGACAAGTTAAGCTCTATTGGATTGCTGGCAGCCGGGGTTGCGCACGAGGTAAATACACCACTAGCTGTTATTTCGACCTATGCACAGATGTTGTCCAAGCAGGTGGCCGGGGATGAGGGGCAGGCTAAGCTGGCCGAGAAAATCGCCAAGCAGACTTTCCGTGCCAGCGAGATTGTTAATTCACTGCTGAACTTCTCGCGGACTTCGCCGACCGAATTTGGCGAGCTGGACCTGAATCGGGTCATGCGGGAAACAGCAGGGCTAGTGGAGCACCAATTCGATAAGGCTGGGGTAAGGACTGAGCTCAGCCTCGCTGACAAGATGCCTTGTATCCGAGGCAATGCGGGCAAACTGCAGCAGGTGTTTCTGAACTTGTTTATCAATGCACGCGATGCCATGGTGAGCGGCGGCACGCTGCATGTGCGGTCGTGGGTGGAAGGCGACTACGTGCACGCCGAGATTGCAGATACTGGCCAGGGCATTCCCCGCGAGTTGATTCAGCGCATCTATGATCCGTTCTTCACGACCAAAGGTCCCAAGAAGGGAACGGGGCTCGGGCTCTCGATCACTTACGGCATTGTGCAGGAGCACAACGGCATCATCGAGGTAGCTAGCGAACCAGGGCAAGGCACGCGTTTCCGGCTCGAGTTTCCCAGCGTTGCTGCGCGCACGACGCATGTTTCAGAGCATCGCCGCGAAGCGCAAACGGCGTAAAGCCGAGCGGGTCTGCTACAACGGCAACTGTGGGGTTTAACAATCAAAGTCTTCCGGCTGACCGCCTAGGTCCGCCGGCACAGCGGCGCATTCTCGTCATTGATGATGAGGCCGATATCCGGGAAAGCCTGGAAATGCTGCTGACCGCTGAGAAGTATCTGGTGGAACTGGCCGAGAATGCGACGGTCGGCCTGCAGAAGTTCGAGGCGGGCAACTATGATCTGGTCTTGCTGGATTTAATGATGCCAGACCGGTCAGGGCTAGACGTACTGGCCGATATTCGGGCGCGCGACCTAGAGACGCCGGTTTTTATGCTGACCGCTTATGGCTCCATCGAGGTTGCGGTCAAAGCGTTAAAGGCCAAGGCCAACGACTATTTCTCTAAGCCCTGGGATAACGACAAGTTGCTGATTGAGATCGATCGTATGATCGCCAAAGGCAGTCTGGAGCGCGAGAACACGCATCTGAAGCGTGCGCTGAAGCAGCGATATGCGTTTCCTAACATTGTCGGCAAGAGCGACCGTATGCTGCGGTTGCTTGACCAGGTGGCGCAAGTTGCGCCGAGCCGGGCCACGATTTTAATCACGGGCGAGACCGGCACCGGCAAAGAGTTAATAGCCAAGGCAATTCATGCGTACTCGACCCGGGCGGACCAGATCTTTGTTCCGGTGAACAGCGGTTCCCTTCCCACCGAATTGCTTGAGTCACTTCTGTTCGGACACGTGAAGGGCTCGTTTACCAGCGCCAGCGCTAATCACAAAGGCTACTTCGAAACGGCTAACCGCGGCACCATTTTCTTCGACGAAATCGGCACCATCGGGCCCGAGATACAGATTAAACTCCTGCGCGTATTGCAGGATCGGGAGTTCATGCCGCTGGGTTCAAACGAACTGATTCGCGTCGATGTGCGCATTATTGCGGCTACCAATGCAGATCTGCGGCGGCTGGTGGAAGAGGGTAAGTTTCGGGAAGATTTGTATTATCGGCTGAACGTCATCAACTTAAACCTGCCGCCTTTGCGCGAGCGCAAGGAAGATATTCCGCTCATGGTGGACCATTTCTTTACTCGCTTCTGCCGCGACAACGAGAAGTTCCTGAACAGCGAGCGCAAGTCCGTGTTGAGCTTTGAGCCCGAAGCCATGCAGATCTTGATGGAGCACGATTGGCCGGGCAACGTGCGCGAGTTGGAGAATGCGGTGGAGCGCTCGGTGGTGCTGACGACGACGCCCTCGGTTCCGGCGCATGTACTGCCTGATCAACTCCAGCATGCAAGTGGGTTGCGCATCTCGCGGGATGTGAACGGAATGGTAGCGCCGGACGCTTCGCTGCCCGAGGTTCTGGCTGACTTCGAGCGCCGCAAGATTATTGAGGCTCTGGAGTTGGTGAACTATAGCCAGACCGAAGCGGCGGAAGCGTTGCGGATTCCCCTTTCGACATTGAACCAGAAGATCAAACGGCTGAGCATAGATATCAAGCGCCGGGGTAATTTGTAGCGTCCGCATTTAACCCGAGTCAGCTATGCGCGAGCGGAGAACACAGCGCTGCGGTAAGCTCCTTTGATAGCCCTTATGCGACGCTCTCCCCTTTTTGCGATTGCGATATTTTCGACGATGGTGGCCTGTCCATCGGCCGGAGCACAGGTCAGCCAACCGGCAGGAGTTGCTTCGTTACCTGTTCAGACATTGCAAGAGCGGTTGGCAAGAGATGAGAAGACATTGCAGGATTGGGCGAATTTGAGCCGTTACCGGAGCGACAATGCGCAGTTGGCTGGTTCAACTGACGCGGGCAACCGAGTGGTGTTTATGGGTGATTCCATCACTGACGCGTGGGGGCGGGGACGGGGCTCTTTTTTTCCCGGCAAGCCGTATGTGAATCGCGGGATCAGTGGGCAAACAACGCCGCAGATGCTCATACGCTTTCGCCCGGATGTGATTGCGCTTAAGCCTAAAGTTGCAGTGATTCTGGCAGGCACGAACGATTTGGCGGGCAACACAGGCCCTGAGTCGATTGAGGAGATTGAGGGCAATCTGCAATCGATGGCGGAACTTGCCAAAGTGAGTGGCATTCGGGTGGTGTTGTCATCGGTGATGCCGGTCTGCGACTATATTCAGCCACAGACGGCCAAGCGCCAGCCCATAAAGATTGTGACGCTGAATGCGTGGATCAAAAACTACACCGTGCAAAACCAGATGACTTACCTGGATTATTACTCGGCGATGGTGGATGACAGGAACATGCTGAGGAAAGAGCTTACCTACGACGGACTGCATCCAAATAATGCCGGGTACGAGGTGATGGGGCCTCTAGCGGCGCAGGCGATTGCAACCGCAATGTCGGCTCAGTAGTTTGTTGCTGCGTTCACCCAAGCGGCCTAATGAGCAGTATCGCTATCTGTTTTGTGCTCCTCGGCGTAGAAGGAGTAGTCCGCCGTGTAGGGCACCAAAGCTTGCACGCCCACATTGCAACTTCCTGCTGGAGCGCTGCCGCCAGTTGTATTGAGCCTCTGGATGTAAGTAGTGCGGGTAAACAGGCCGTTGCCAATGTTTCCAGGCCTGGTTGCGACAGCCTGTAAAAGCAAGCAGGGAATAGCTCCGGTATTCGGACATGCCGGGTCACTACCTGCCGCAACACTGGCGACTCTGGAACCCCAAACGGCACTCGAGTCAAAGGAACTTTGCCAAGTGGGGCAGTAGAGCTGTTTGCCATCTGCGGAGAGAGTGCACGCGGGTTCTGCGGCAGGAGAATCGACGGGAACAGGGCTGAGGAAGTGAGTACTCACCTGCTGGTTGAACCGGTTGAAAGTGATGGACAGAGTAGCTTGCGGCGCTAAGAACGTCCACGCAGTGGCTCCATTAGCGGAAGTGGAGGGCAGGCAAATATAGTTCTGCGTACCGGTAGCGTGGGCGGTTAGAAATGCGACATTACCCGCTGGTGGCGTGATCTCAGCCGGGGCTGGTTGAGAAGTCTGCGCAGAGGCGATGGAAGGCATTGTCGAGGCCAGCAAGCCGAAGCTGATAGCGGCGATGTTCGCAGCGAGTGACTGTTTCACTTTTAGTTTCCTTTCAGGAATGCTGCAAGCATTATGGCCTGTTCGTCGCCAGCGATCTTTGCCTTGTCGCGAACGCTACCCTGAAGTTGAAACATGAGTGAGCAAACGCCTGAGGCGTACCCGCGACCGCAGCTAAGGCGAGATTCTTGGACTTCTCTGGACGGGCAATGGGATTTTGCCTTCGATCTAAACCATTCCTTTAGCGATCCGCAAAAGGTGCCGTGGTCCACGCAGATACAGGTTCCATTCAGTCCGGAGACGGCGGCAAGTGGGGTTGGCCGCACGGATTTGTTTCGCACGGTGTGGTACCGTCGCCGATTTTCCTCTCCTATTTTGGCCCCCGGCCAACGCCTGGTGCTCCATTTTGAAGCGGTGGACTACACTGCCGATGTCTGGGTCAACAACGTCAAAATGGTTCGTCATCACGGGGCCTACACGCCATTCCATACCGATGTGACAGATGCGTTGCGCGGGGGTGAGGAAGAGGTGATTGTGCGGGCTGACGACGATCCGGCGGATTTAGCCAAGCCTCGCGGTAAACAGGACTGGAAATTGGAGGCTCACTCGATCTGGTATCCGCGTACCACAGGCATTTGGCAGACTGTCTGGATTGAAGTGGTTTCGGCGGTCCGGATAGAACGCCTAAGCTGGACTTCAAACCTTCATCGCTGGGAGATCGGCCTGGAGGCGGTGGTAACAGACAACACGATTGGTCAACTACAGCTGGGCGTCGTCTTAAAAGCAGGGGAGACGATACTCGCTGAGGACAGGTATTCGGTGATCAGTGGCGAAGTTCATCGGCAGATCGCGCTTTCTGACCCAGGTATTGATGACTTTCGCAATGACTTGCTGTGGAGTCCAGACTCTCCAACGATCATTGACGCCACGCTGGAGCTTCGGGATCATGAGGGCCAGTTGCTGGATACAGTGACAAGCTATACGGCGCTTCGAGCGATCTCACTGGAGGGCAATCGGTTTGTGCTGAATGGGCGGCCGTTTCCCCTGCGCTTAGTTCTGGACCAGGGCTACTGGCCTGAGACTGGCTTAACGGCGCCGAACGACGAAGCGCTGCTGCAGGACGTGGTTCTCGCCAAAAAACTCGGCTTCAATGGGGTCCGGAAGCACCAGAAGATTGAGTCGCAGCGCTACCTCTATTGGGCCGACAAAATGGGATTACTGGTGTGGGAGGAGATGCCGAGTGCTTATCGCTATACGCGCAGGACGATTGAGCGCGTGACAAGCGAGTGGGTGCAAATACTAAAGCGCGACATCAGTCATCCGTGCATTGTGGCTTGGGTACCGATCAATGAATCATGGGGCGTTCCTGATCTTCCAGATAGCCCTGCTCAGCGCGACTATGTGCAGGCGCTTTATCATCTGACTAAATCGCTGGATCCAACGCGCCCGGTAATCGGCAACGATGGGTGGGAAAGCGTTGCGACAGACATCCTGGGCATTCACGACTATGATGCTCAGCCTGAGCGCATTGGGAGGCGTTATGGTCAGGTGGATGTGGAGTCGCGGCTGCTGCAACGCGAGCGGCCAGGCGGGCGAATGTTGCTGATTGATCCTAAAACTGATGCGTATCAGCCGATCGTATTAAGTGAGTTTGGCGGCATTGCCTTGACGAAGGAGGAAGGTGCGTGGGGCTACGCTCGCGCACATACGCCTGAGCAGCTTTTGGCTAGCTACACCGCCCTTCTTGAGGTAGTGCGTTCGCTGTCCGCGCTGGCAGGCTTCTGCTATACGCAGTTTGCTGACACTTATCAGGAAGCGAACGGATTGCTGTATGCTGATCGGCGACCGAAGGTACCTCTAGACCAGATTGCGGCCGCGACAGCCGGCCCTGATTATCACTATGATGCCGTAGAGAACTCTTACTGGCGTGACTGCGTGATTGAGCGTCAGCGTTGAGCGTAAGAAGGAAGTGCGATGCCTGAAGTAATTAAGCCGCCGTTCGAAGATCCGGAAGCAGTTGCGCGCAAAGTGCAGCTGGCTGAGGATCTTTGGAACACACGGGACCCGGAAAGGGTTGCTGCGGCCTATACCGAAGACAGCTGGTGGCGGAACCGAGCCGAGTTCTTCGTTGGGCGTGCGGCAATTGTTGAGTTTCTTCGGCGCAAGTGGAGCGAGGAATTGGACTACAAGCTGAAGAAAGAGCTGTGGGGTTTTCGGGGTCATCGCATGGCGGTCAAGTTTCAGTACGAGTGGCACAACGCGGGCGGCCAGTGGTTCCGCAGTTATGGCAATGAGCTTTGGGAATTCGCCCCGAGCGGCCTGATGCAGCGCCGGGAAGCTAGCATCAACGACTTGGTGATCCAGGAATCGGAACGGACCCTGGGATGAGGCCAACGAATCTCGATTCCGTCGCACAACCCACTCGCGCTCGGAACACTGAGTTCCATCTTGCGAGTAGTAGGGAAACACAAAGGCGTTACCCGCGACGATCTCCTACAAGGCCTGAAGTGAGGAGACACTTGGACTCAATTGGGCTCGGGGTGCGACTTGCTCGCGTAAGCCGGAGCTCCCGTAGTCGAGGCAATAGCGATTAGTTGTTCAGCACGAGCCTTTGCGAGGCGGAGAATGTGCTCAAGCTGCATCAGGTAATCGAGCTCAGATTGTTCGTCGGTTGAGACAATGCCGTCACGCTCTTGCGACGGTAAGTACTTGAGACGTTCCTGTGTTGTGATGGATGACGAGATGCGATCAGGCGTTCCGGTGTGGCGGCGGCAGCGATTAGATCAATTAGCTCCATATACGCGGGGTGAGCAGCCGTCATGGTTGGTTTCAGGATAACGCGAGGATGGCACTAATTTGGGCTACGGCTGACGAGGAACTCCGAGACCAATCAGGGAACAATGTTAGCGACTAGAACTGCGTCTGCATTGATGTCTTCGTAGTCAGCGTAATTTTTCAGGACGGCATCACAGATGTGATTGGCAAATTTATCCAAGGTCCTGACATCGTGCTCTGAATTGACAATGATCTGGTCTACCAGGCCGCGCGTTACCACCTGTAAGGCGTCTACATCGTACTTAGCAGCTAAGTCTAGAAAGACTTGCTTCTGCTTGGTTGTCACAACCACTGATCTGGGTCAGTAATGTTCGGCTAGTTATTTAGCCGATTTAGACAGGCCTTCCTAACGTCCGTAAGAGCAGGATCATTCACTTTACTCACTGCTGATTTGGCTTGCTTGAGATAGGTGTCGACTATCTGTTTGCTCGGTTCGATGTAAGGCACATCGCAGACATCTTCGACCGTAAAGGCTTTGTTAGTACGAAGGATTGTCAGCACGCGGCTGGGTGCTCTAGGAAGCGCACGAGATAGTGCGTACCGCAAACCAATAGCCGTCGAGGCATCCGTTCCTGGAGCGAGAGCGGGAGCTAGGTCAAGCCAATCGTTTCTGCCGCTGCTAATCTCTCGTGTGACGAAATTCCACTCACGTTCCCCGTTAGCAGAAAGCTGAGCAACGACTGCTTTCGCGCCCGATTGTTTAATCTCCTGATTAATACGAGCCGGCGTGAGTCTCCCTTGGCCTTGAGCAAGAAACGCTAGCAGCAAACTAGAAGAGAATAACTTCTTCATGGCACGACGTTCAGGACGCGATCAGGGCTATTTGCTATCTGTTGCCGGATGTTGAGATCAATAATTACACAGCCTTCGGAGGCAGTGTGATTATGACGCCGGTTGTCGCCGTGGATGTAGAAAGCAGAACGACCAAAAGTCCGAGTATTCGACTCTGGTGTTAACGGGATAGCAAAGTTACCAACTGTCGGGTGATGAGCAACCGCTTGTCCAATCCGATATGTACCTTGGGGTAAGGGTCCAATGTAGGGTGTCTGTTGTGCGTCAGGATTATTGAGCCCGGTTCCCCGCCCTGAGTAACCAGAACTCAACGTTTGCCCATTCCGCTCAAGTACGCCAGTTCGTTGGTGATAAGTCCAAGGCATAAGCTATCAGCCATGATAAACAGTTCTGATGGCCATCGGAGGTACTAACAGTTCGTTGGCGCACTCGCTACATGGTTTGCTTCTTCACACTCGGTATTATGAACGTTTAGTAGATGAATTCCGAGCAGGAAGCACGGACCGAAATTGATCGGTTGCTCGCCGCGGCTGGATGGTCGGTTCAGAAGCGCGACAAGGTGGATTTGACGGCGGCCCAGGGTGCGGCTATTTGCGAGTATCCGCTTAAAAAGGGCCACGGCTTTGCAGACTACCTCCTTTATGTAGATGGAGCGGCTATTGGTGTCGTTGAAGCGAAGAAGACTGGTGTTCCGCTGACGGCAGTTGAAATTCAAACGGCCAAATACAGCGAGGGATTGCCGGATCATATTCCGGCTCCACGACGTCCGCTTCCCTTCCGCTATCAAAGCACGGGTGTCGAGACGCGCTTCACCAATCTGCTCGAGCCAGAGGCTTGCAGCCGCCAGGTGTTTGCTTTCCATAAGCCGGAGACATTCAGCCAGTGGATACAGGCTGACCTGAGATCGCCCGGTTCCACGGTTCGTGGCAAGCTTCGTCTCATGCCGCCTCTAGCCGAGGCTGGCTTGTGGCCTGCTCAGAAGAAAGCCATCACGCGTCTCGAGCAGTCGTTTGCGCAGAATCGTCCACGTGCGCTGATTCAGATGGCGACCGGTAGCGGCAAGACGTTTACCGCATGCAATTTCATTTACCGGCTAATCAAGCACGCTGGTGCACGGCGCATACTCTTCCTGGTGGACCGCAAGACGTTAGGGCGGCAGACCCTGAATGAGTTTCAGCAATTTGTCACTCCAGATGATGGGCGAAAATTTACCGAACTGTACAACGCTCAGCTCCTTTCGAGCAATAAGGTTGACCTGGTCAGCAAAGTCTGCATCACCACGATTCAACGGCTATACTCAATGCTCGTTGGCCGCGAAATGGAAGACGAAGATGAGGAGGAGCGCTCAGCAATCACTTGGGAGAAACTAACGAAGTTACCCGAGCCAATCGGTTATAACCCCTCCTTTCCGATTGAGCCTTTTGACTTCATCGTCACGGATGAGTGCCACCGATCAATTTACAATCTGTGGCGGCAGGTGCTGGAGTACTTCGATGCTTCGCTGATTGGATTGACGGCGACGCCGTCAAAGCAAACGCTGGGTTTCTTCAACCGCAATCTGGTGATGGATTACAACCACACGCAAGCTGTAGAAGATCGCGTGAATGTGGATTACGACATCTATGAAATCCGCACGCAGATTACACAATCGGGTTCACGCGTGGACGCTGGGTTCTACGTGGACAAGCGCGACCGCTTGACACGGACGCGGCGGGCGGAACTGCTGGACCAAGATTTGGCCTATACGGCGGGCCAATTGGATCGAGATGTTGTTTCGACCGACCAGATTCGGACCGTTATCCGAACGTTCCGGGACAAGCTATTTACCGAAATCTTTCCGGGCCGCACGCACGTTCCCAAGACATTGATTTTTGCCAAGGATGACAACCATGCAGACGACATTGTGCAGATCGTGCGTGAGGAGTTCGGCAAGGGGAACGATTTCTGTCAGAAGGTAACCTATCGCACGGGCTCCCGGCGCACTAGCCGCAAGAAGCGCGCGGAGGATGGGACAGAGATCGAGCAGATCGTCTGGGAGCCGTCCGGCGAAAAGGCCGAGTCGGTGATCAAGTCATTCCGGAACAGCTACGACCCGCGTGTGGCGGTGACGGTGGACATGATTGCGACCGGTACGGATATTCGACCGTTAGAGATTGTCATGTTTTTGCGCGAGGTTCGCAGCCCCAATCTGTTTGAGCAGATGAAAGGTCGGGGCGTTCGTGTGATCAAAGAAGACGATCTGCGTTCGGTAACGCCGGATGCCCAAGCTAAAACTCATTTCGTGATTGTCGATCCGCTCGGGGTGTGTGACCACGCCTTAGTCGAGGGCCCGCCGCTTGATCGTAATCGGAATATCGCGTTCGAAAAGCTGATTGAAGCGGTTGGGTTCGGCAGTACAGATCCTGAGATCCTCAGCACCTTGGCGTCACGGCTCACGCGATTGGATCGGCAGCTTTCAGCGGCTGACCAGGAGCAGATTGCGGAAGTCACGGGAGGAACGAACCTGTCCGACATCGTTCGTGCACTAGCCGAGTCGGTTGACCCGGACCGGCAAGTGGATGAGGCTAAGGTGGAGTTCGCGGTTGAGGACCCGACGCCGGATCAGATTGCCGCAACAGCAGAGCGCCTACGGAAGGAGGCTGCGAAACCGCTGCTCAGCCCCAAGGTGCGGAATCTGTTAACAACACTTAAGAGCAGCTACGAGCAGACGATTGATGTTGTTTCGGAGGATCGCCTGCTGCATGCCGGGTTCTCGGGTGATTCCAAGGACAAGGCCAAGGAAGTGGTGGAATCGTTCCGGCAGTTTCTAGAAGAGAACAAGGATCAGATCGCCGCACTTCAGATTTTGTATAGCCGTCCCTGGAAGAATCGGTTGACCTATAAACAGGTGAAGGAACTGGCTGCTGCGATCCAGCGCCCACATCCGGCCTGGACTGCGGAAAACCTTTGGAGGGCGTATGAGCAGTTGGATCAATCGAAGGTTCGCGGCTCGGGTCAGCGTGTAATGACTGATTTGGTTTCGCTGGTGTCTTATGCGATCGGGGTGGAGGGGGATCTTCGTCCGTATCCGGAGAAAGTTCGGGAGCAGTTTGAGGTTTGGCTGGCGGAGCAGAAGCAATTGGGTGCGAACTTCGCGGATGAGCAGTTGCTTTGGCTGCATCAGATTTCCGAGCATGTTGCTACTAGCCTGGAAATCACAACGGCTGATTTTGAGTTTGTGCCCTTCAGTGAACATGGTGGGTTGGGTCGGGCTTATGCGTTATTTGGAAACAAGTTGACTGGGATTTTGGATGAGCTGAATGTGAGGCTGGTGCAGTGAGTGAACTGCCATTTAAGTGGACAGCAACTCGGCTGGGAGACATCATTGATGTAGTTAGAGGAATTGCGTTTCCAACTGAGGCAAAAGGAATTGATTCGGATGACCGAGTCGCTTGCCTTCGTACTAAGAATGTTCAGGAGACTGTCGAGTGGAACGATCTGCTGTTCATTCCTGAGACTTACGTGAGAAGAATCGATCAGTATGTACGGCTCGGAGATATTTTAATATCAACTGCCAACAGTTATGAGCTTGTCGGCAAGGTCGCATACCTGGCTGATGTTCCCCGGAATGCAACCATTGGAGCTTTCATTTCTATCCTCAGAACCGAACCATGCATTGATTCTAAGTTCGTATACTTTCAGTTGGCCTCTCCTCTGATGCGGTCGGCTATTCGCAAGACCGCATCAACAACGACAAACATTTCGAACATCTCTTTATCTAAGTGTCTTGAGTTCGAATTCTTGCTTCCCCCGCTTGCCGAGCAGCGACGCATTGTTGCCGAGATTGAAAAGCAGTTCACGCGTTTGGACGAAGCTGTCGGTACGGTCAAGTCTGTACGCCGCAAGCTTCAACGATCAGCAACATCCCTGCTCGCAGCAACCCTGAAGATGGTGAGCCACGAACAAATTAATTGTGAATCAAATTCGGAGCACCTGACTGACGGAACCTTTTCGCGCCTGGGTAAGATGTTGCCCGATCCCGAAATCAAAATCCAAGTACCAAGCGGCTGGGTCCTGCGAAGTTTAGATCAGCTTACTGACAAAATTACAAGTGGGTCTCGCGATTGGTCTCCGTATTATGGACGAGGCACCGGAACGTTCATACTAGCCCAGAACGTTCGTCCTCGGAGGCTGGACTTTAGCTCTCGCCAACTCGTCGATCCTCCTGACCACGACTCGAGTAGAATCCGTAGTTGCGTCGAGCAGGGTGATCTGTTGGTCACCATAGTCGGCGCTAACACGGGGGATATTTGCCCGGTAGCAGCGCGTTTGCAAGAGCATTATGTCTCTCAGAGCGTTGCTCTCCTTCGGCCGCTTTCGACTCATTTGACAAAATATCTTTCGTTTTATTTGAGCGACGAGTGTTACGGACGCGCTATTTGGAATGGTTACACTTACGGCGCTGGTCGGCCGCATCTTAGTTTCGAACAGTTGAGAAAAACGCCTGTTCTCTTGCCACCTCCCCATTTAGTCGAGAATTTTACGTCGCGGATGGAAGCGCTTGAGACATTGTTCTTGAACTCAGAGCAGAGTGCGAAACAGGTCCTCTCCTACTCATCGCGTCTTCGCCAGGCGATTCTGGCCAAAGCCTTTTCCGGCCAACTTGTGCCGCAGGACCCGAAAGACGAACCTGCCAGTGTTCTTCTTGAACGCATCCGGGCAGAACGGATTACAGATACGGCTGCTCCGAGACGGCGTCGAAGACAACGCGACTTGGCGCTTCATAGTTAATGTCTGACTCTTCTGCACTTATCAATAAACTCTGGAACTACTGCCAGATCCTCCGTGATGACGGACTCTCTTACGGCGATTACGTCGAGCAGTTGACGTTTCTGCTCTTCCTTAAAATGGCGCATGAGCGCACTCAGCCGCCGTACAACCAACCCTCGACGATCCCGCAAGAGTACACGTGGCCGACTCTGGTTGAGCTGGATGGTATCCCGCTTGAATACCACTACCGACACACGCTGGAGACTCTGGGGAAAGAGCCGGGGATGCTCCGGACGATCTTTCGTAAAGCACAGAATAAGATTCAAGACCCGGCCAAGCTGAAGCGGCTGATTGCGGATCTTATCGATAAGGAGACGTGGTCCACGCTGGATGCCGATCTCAAGGGCGATATTTACGAAGGGCTGCTGCAGAAAAACGCGGAAGACGTTAAGTCGGGGGCGGGACAATACTTTACTCCGCGGCCTCTGATTCGCGCGATTGTGGATGTGATGCGACCGAAGCCGGGCGACACGATCATGGATCCGGCGGCAGGTACGGGCGGCTTCCTGCTGGCGGCGCATGAGTACATCAGCCATCACTACGCTCGCGACATGGATGCGGAGGAGAAGCGCTTCTTGAAGTTCGACGCTCTACGCGGGGTGGAAATTGTGGATGCCACGGCCCGGCTTTGCGCCATGAATTTGTTCCTGCACGGCATCGGGGCGATGAAAGTCCGATTCGGGTGGCGGATGGGCTGGCGTCGAAGGACGCGAACAACTATGAACTGGTGTTGACGAATCCGCCTTTCGGGAAGAAGTCAAGCATCACGATCATGAAAGAGGAAGGCGAGGAGAGCCGCGAGGCGTTGACTGTTTTCCGCGATGATTTCTGGGCGACCACCAGCAATAAGCAGCTTAACTTTGTGCAGCATGTGGTGAGTCTGCTGAAGATGAATGGCCGGGCGGCGGTGGTGGTTCCGGATAACGTCCTGTTTGAAGGGGGCGCAGGAGAAACGATCCGCCGCAAGCTGCTGGGAAGCTGCGATGTGCACACGTTGTTGAGGCTGCCTACCGGCATCTTCTATGCCCAAGGCGTGAAGGCGAACGTGCTGTTTTTCGATCGCAAACCGGCGAGTGAGACGCCTTGGACGAAGTCGCTGTGGATTTATGATCTGCGCACGAATAAGCACTTTACGTTGAAAACAAATATGCTCAAGCGTGCGGATTTGGATGAGTTTGTGGCGTGCTTTAATCCGGCGAACCGGTTTGAGCGGACGGAATCGGAACGGTTCCACTGCTTCAGCTATGAGGAGTTACTGAAGCGGGATAAGTTGAGTCTGGATATCACATGGCTGCGGGATGAAAGCCTGGAGGACACGGACAATCTGCCTGACCCGGCAGTGCTGGCAGCTGAAATTGTCGAAGATTTACAGGCGGCGCTGGACCAGTTTGCTTTAATTGCAGCGGACCTGGCGCGGGGTGATGCGGAGCGGTCAGCACAGACAGTTGTTTCAAAGGTGAGCGCGGATCTGGCAACTGCTGATTAAGCTCAGGAACCTTACGCAGCCAAGCAGGAATAAACTGCACTGGTGATAGTTTTTCGTTTGAAACTTACTACTTACTTACATGGCACGAACACCGAAGCGGGCAATTAGTATTCGGCAACCTTATGCTGAACAAATTCTCCGGGGCATCAAGGTCCGGGAGTATCGAAACGTTCGGACGACGGTTCGCGAGCGGGTGTACATCTATGCCAGCCAGCATGCGGGCGAGTGGTTCGACTATGACTTACTCGGATTTGAGAAAAACGACCTGCCGCGAGGAGTGTTGGTAGGATCTGTTGAAATCACTGGCTGTGAGGAGCACCCAAAAGGTGGCTTTGCGTATCTGCTGGCGAATCCTCGCCGATTGCGGACTAAGGTGAAGCCGGTGAAGCATCCGCAACCAATCTGGTTTTATCCATTTTAGGAGCGTTGCACGGTACTTGCTGTTGCAGGAGAGACGGCCAACTCCTTACGTACCAGCGGGGCTACTTTCGTTCCCAGGATCTCAATCGCGCGCAGCATCTTTTCCCGTGCAAGCGTGGACACACCCATTTGGAAGGTAATGCGCGAGATCCCACCCAAAGCCTTGTTAATCCTGATGATCTTTTGCGCTACCGTTTCCGCATCTCCGATCAGTAGTGCTCCGGTGGGGCCTCGCGTGGCGTCGAATTGAGCTCGGGTGGTGGGCGACCAGCCTCGTTCTTTGCCGATTTCGGTGAAGGTTTGGGCGTAGCCGGGATAGAAATCGTCGGCGGCTTGCATTGTAGTCTCTCCAAGGAAGCCGATGGAGTGTAGCCCGACGGTGAGCTTGCTGGCGGGGTGGCCGGCGCGCTCGCCGGCTTTGTAGTAGAGATCGAGCAGGGGTCGGAAGCGGTGGGGTTCGCCGCCGATGATGGCGACCATAAGCGGAAGTCCCAAAGCGCCGGCTCGGACGAAAGAGGCGGGTGTGCCGCCAACTCCTACCCAGATGGGAAGCTTATCTTGTTGTGGGCGCGGGTAGACGGCTTGGCCGGTAAGTGGGGCGCGGTGTTTGCCTGACCAGTGCACGTGAATGTTGTCGCGGATCTTGAGCAGCAGTTCGAGCTTTTCGGCGAATAAAGAATCGTAGTCTTCCAGCTTGAGGCCGAACAGCGGATAAGATTCAATGAACGATCCGCGTCCGGCCACGATCTCGGCGCGGCCTCCGGAGATCAGGTCGAGCGTGGCGAACTCTTGAAAGACGCGGACCGGGTCAGCGGCGCTCAGAACCGTTACGGCGCTGGTTAGCCTTATGGTTTTGGTGCGGGAGGCAGCGGCAGCCAGGATGACGGCCGGGGCTGAATCCAGGAACTCAGCCCGATGATGTTCGCCGATGCCGAAGACCTCGAGACCAACCTGATCAGCCAGTTTCAATCTCTTCCAGCAAGTTGCGCAGACGTTCGCCCGGGCTAATAGTTTGACCGGTCGTGGGGTCTGCGATGGCTGCTGCGAAGCTATCAATACCTATCTCCATGGCCTGTTTAAGAGCGAGAGCTCTGCCCTGCAATTAGCCCAGGTACTGGACGTGAACGTAAGTTCCAAGCCGCGGATTGTAAGCAAGGTAATAGCCGGGGTCGTCAGGATCGTCTTACAGGATCACGTCATCAGAGCGCCAATTCCAACTGCGCGCGTAGGCGATATCGGCAGCTGCTACGGCGAAGTTGAAACCGTTGAAGAAGAAGCGCGAGGGACCACCGCCGCCGAGACGATAGACGTGAGAGGGGCCGAACTCGCCTGGAAAGTGGCCGTGCTGCCATGGTTGATCTAGATGATAATTACCGCGCCCGGCATCGTGCCCTACCCACTGCCCGTCATTGTGAACATGCGGGGCATCCGGATGATTATTTCCATCACGGAAGTCACGGGCTTGCGCTACGCGGTTACCGCCGTTGCGCTGTTCCTGCGCCTGAGGGGCCGGCCGATTTCCTGCCTCCGGCCCGTGTTGCGGGATGTAGCCGCCGCCTACGCGATCATGCGGATCCTGACGCCCTTGTTGGCCGTGCTGGTCGCCGCCGCCGTGCTGATCTCCCCCACCGTGCTGATCTCCGCCGCCGTGTTCACCCCCGTGTTGGGCGTACATAGGCAGGCAGACAGCTATGAGAAATCCAGCAGCCATGCAAGCAATTCTTGTTTTACTCTTTGGAGTTGCCATGATGCTCTATCACTTTGGGTGCAGGAACAGCCCCAATAGTTACGGAGGAAGCTTGGAGAGCAGGCGATCACGGCCGCCGATAAACATGGATAAACGCTGATCCGGGATTTTGAACTATGCGCTTTCACTTGAAATTTTTCATCACTTTGTCAGTTATGGCTTGCAGTCTTGCCTTTGGACAACGGACAGTAATGTTTCCGCTATCGAACCACCCAAGGCAGATTGAGGCCGATCTATACGGTAGGGGCGCAAGCGGTGTGGTGCTCGCTCACGGCGGACCTTTCAACAAGGAGAGTTGGAAACAGCAGGCGGAACGTTTGGCGCGTTCGGGGTTCCTGGTACTCGCTGTTCGGTACCGCGGCGATCGCTTGAACCCTGACGGATCACCCGGCTCCTTCGGTTCTAATGCCGACAATGCGGAGGACGTCCTGGCTTCTGTCGCATACCTTCGAAAGCTGGGAACAACGACGGTGTCTGCCATAGGAGCGAGTCTAGGTGGAGATGCGGTAGGAGAAGCAAGCGCGAGATCTCAGCCCGGTATCATTGCCCGGATTGTGATCTTAGCTTCAGCAGGTGGCGATATGCCTGAGAAGCTTAGCGGGCGCAAGCTGTTTATCGTGGCCCGGGACGATAGAAGCGCCTCTGGGCTTCGACTGCCCGAAATTTCCGAGCATTACAGACGGGCACCGGAACCGAAACAGCTAGTCATTTTGGAGGGATCTGCCCATGCGCAATTCTTGTTTGATACCGAGCAAGGACCGCAACTGATGGACGCGATCATCAGATTTTTAAAAGACTCTCCGGAAAACCCAGTACAGTAGGCCGGAGAGAACAATGGAGGCAGGCAGGGTAAGAATCCAGGCCACCATAAGGGACCGCACTGTTGCCCATTGCAGGCCTGACCCATTGGCGGCCATGGTGCCCGCAACGCCTGAGGTCAGTACGTGAGTGGTACTAACGGGCAAGCCGTATACGTCTGCGAGGCGAATGGTGATCATGGCGACCAGTTCAGCCGAGGCCCCTTGGGCATAGGTCAGATGCTGTTTGCCGATCTTCTCGCCGACGGTGACCACGATGCGCTTCCAGCCGACCATGGTTCCTAATCCGAGCGCCAGCGCGACGGCAACCTTCACCCAATCGGGAATAAACTTCGTCGCTTTATCCAACTGTGCTTTGTAGTTTGCGATGGTGGCCATGTCGCCTTTGTTCATCGCAGGCGTTTTGTTCTTCTCCATTACGCGAATGGCTTCGCTTGCCAGATACATATCGTTGCGGACGTTACGGCTCTGCTGAGAAGGAATGCTCTCAAGCGAGTTGTAGGGAGCAATCTGATTCTTGATGCTGTCGGCCAAGTCGCGCAGCTCACCCACGGAGGTGCTGTCGAACTTCTTTTCTGCGATGGCGCGCTCCAGATCACGATGGGCCTGATCTGCTCCAACATGCGGGCCGGTTCCAGCATATTTGTCCAGAACGCGTACAGTTGCGTCCGATACCGCGGAGTATGTCTGGATGTCTTGGTATCGCACGGCATGGTTCAGCGCGTAGGCCGTGGGAACGGTACCGATCAAGATCAGCATAATCAGACCCATACCTTTCTGACCATCGTTTGAGCCGTGGGCAAAACTGACGCCGGTACAGGTGAGAAACAGCAGGCCGCGAATCCAGAACGGCGGCGGCTCGGTGCCCTTCGGCTCCTGATAGAGTTCCTTGTTTTTGATGAAGGCCTTCATCAGTAGGAACAGAAGCGCCGAACAGATAAAGCCGATGATGGGCGAGAACAGCAGACTCTTACCTACCTGCAGAGCCTGGGCCCAATCCACACCGCTGGTGCCGCTAGTGGTTGCGCCCATGAACTGGTTCATGAGACCGACGCCCATGATGGAACCGACGAGCGTATGCGAGCTGGAATTCGGAATGCCAAACCACCAGGTGAGGAGATTCCAAATGATAGCGGCGACCAGAAGCGCGAAGATCATGGCGAAGCCGGCGCCGCTGCCCACCTTGAGAATCAATTCCACTGGCAGTAGCGAAACGATGCCGAAAGCCACGGCTCCGCTAGAGGTCAGCACGCCGATGAAGTTCCACATGCCCGACCAGACCACGGCCAACTGCGGTTCCAGAGTGTGCGTATAGATGACAGTGGCGACTGCGTTTGCTGTGTCGTGGAAGCCATTCACGAACTCGAATCCGAGGGCAATCAGGAGGGCAACGCCAAGCAGGACATACGGAAGCGCCGAACCCATGGGAGCTTTTTCGAGATCTCCAAAGAGGTGGCTGCCGGCATAGATTGCGCCAATGATGAGTGCTAAGCCAAAGATGAGCCCACCCAATTTGCCAGGTTTCCGGGTCATTTTGGAATCTAAGACACTTGGCGCGGCAACGGCGGCTGACATGCTTGTTACGCCTCCTCTGGCGTATAAACCTTCGCAGGTTAGCAACGCTTCGTTACAGGGGCATGAAAGACAAGATAAGGAGACTACCGCATCGGTTCAGGTTGGTTTGACTGCAGCAGGCGGGCTCCTGTCAGGTTCTGCAAGGCTTCGAAAGACAGAGTAGGCAGCAGCTCCTTGACTGCTAAGCCTCCCTGAGTGACCTGTAGAACACAGAGCTCGGTAATGATAGTCTGCACCACTCCAACTCCGGTGAGAGGCAGCGTGCAACGGGCTAGAATTTTTGGCTCTCCCTTCCTGGTGGTATGTTCCATGGCGACAATCACCCGGCGAGCGCGAGCTACTAAATCCATTGCGCCGCCCATACCTTTGACTACTTTGCCAGGCACCATCCAGTTCGCCAGGCTGCCAGTCTCGTCTACCTCCATGGCACCGAGGATGCTCAGGTCAACATGACCGCCGCGAATCATGGCAAAAGAGTCGGCACTCGAAAAGTACGAAGTGCCGGGCAGTTCCGAAACGGTCTCCTTACCGGCATTGATCAGGTCTGGATCCTCGTCGCCCTCGAATGGGTAGGGGCCGATGCCTAACATTCCGTTCTCGGACTGCAGGGTCACTTCGATGCCGGGCGGAACGCAGTTCGCCACCAGCGTCGGAATGCCGATGCCGAGATTGACATAGAAGCCATCCCGCAACTCCTGTGCAGCGCGGCGTACGATTCGATCTCGCTTATCGATATCGGAGGAAGCAGCGCTTTGTCTGTTAAACTCTGGGCGAGGTTGTCCTGCGTTCGATTCGCTTCTCATAGCGCTCTCCTTTCACCAGATGCTGGACGTAAATTCCGGGGGTCATGATCGCGTCGGGCTCCAGTTGGCCCGGGTCGACGAGTTGCTCGACTTCAGCAATCGTGACACGGCCTGCGGTTGCCATCATCGGGTTGAAGTTGCGGGCCGTTTTGCGATAGAGGAGGTTGCCTAGCCGGTCGCCTTTCCACGCTTTGATCAGGGCGAAGTCGGCGGTCAAGGCGCGTTCGAGAAGATAGCTGCGGCCGTCGAAGTCGCGGACTTCTTTGCCCTCGGCAACTACAGTCCCGATGCCGGTGGGGGTGTAGAAAGCAGGAATGCCGGCACCGCCTGCGCGGATGCGTTCGGCCAACGTCCCTTGTGGAATGAGATTCACCTTCAGCTGCCCGCTAATAACCTGCGATTCGAGAAGTTTGTTCTCGCCGACATAACTGCCGATGTGAGAGGCTATTGCTCCGGCCTCCAGCAGCAGCCCGAGACCGAATCCATCGATGCCCATGTTGTTACTAATGGTGTGCAAGCCGCGCACGCCTTTGCGCACGAGCGCGGCAATCAGGTTTTCGGGCACGCCGCAGAGGCCGAATCCACCCAGCATCACTGTGGCGCCGTCGAAAATAGAAGCCACTGCAACATCGCTACCAGACAGAACTTTATTCACACGAAGCCGCCCCGAGCGCTTTGCTGACTTTAGACTCGACAGGCTTGCCAAGCTTTGCAGCAATGGTGCGGCCAACTTGAGCTAATTGCATCAGATTGACCCCGGTTTGAAGGCCCATTCCGTCCAGCATATAAATGAGATCTTCGGTAGCGAGGTTGCCCGTTGCACCACGCGCGTAAGGACAGCCACCTAATCCGGCAACGCTGCTGTCCACGACTTGAATGCCGAGTTCAAGAGAAGCGAGGACATTGGCGAGAGCCTGACCCCAAGTGTCGTGAAAGTGAACGGCGATTTGAGCAGGTGGTAACGAAGCGATGACCGCTGCAAGGAGTCTTCGCACAGACCCGGGCGTTCCAGTCCCGACGGTATCGCCGAGTGAGACTTCGTAGCAGCCCATCTCTGCCAAGGCTGTTGCGACTTCAGCTACTTTGAAGGGCGCTGTTGAACCTTCGTAGGGACAGTTGATCACGCAGGAAACATAGCCGCGTACTTTGACATTCGCGGCCAAAGCCGTGGACGCAACATCGGCGAGCCTGCGTAAGCTTTCGGTAATGGAGCAGTTCAAGTTCCGCTGAGAGAAGGTTTCGGAGGCTGCGGTAAAAACAGCGATCTCCTGAGCTCCAGCGGCGAGCGCATTGTTTAAACCCTTGCGATTCGGCACGAGTACCGGAAGAGCGACGCCCGGCAAGTCCCGTAAGCCGCGCAGGACATCCTCAGTATCGGCCATCTGCGGAACCCAGGTAGGTGAGACGAAGCTGCCAGCCTCAATGGTCTGCAGACCACATGCGGCTAACTGCTCAATCAAATCAATTCGGTCTGCCACCGGCAGAATGGTCGTCTCATTCTGCAATCCATCTCTTGGGCCAACTTCGACGACGCGAATGGCCGAGGAGGTCACGGCTCTTCCTGTTCCGAGATGGGCTTTTTATGTTTAGGCTTTTCTCGGACAGCACGCTCATCCAGAGGCCTTGTTTTTGGGACGGTACCGACCCGCTTTCGCGAGATAGCCTTTACTGATTTTGTTCTGTCGTACTTGCGAGGCTTCGTGGCCAAGTTGTCCTCCCGCTTTTCAACTTAGCGCGCTGCGGGGTTGAGATGCTCCTAAAGGAGTCGATCGCCAGGAGCTTTGGTATCAACCGAATAATCGATCTCGCCAGCAGTCAGCATATTAAAGGCGATCTTCGCCCGCGACGGAATGAAGTGCCAAAATTCAGCGGCAGCTTTGCGCTTCTCCAGTGAAAAATCATGAGCTAGCTGGGCAGTCTGCTCATCGAGCGCGAGCCGTGCAGTAACGGCCAAGGCTTCGTAGAGCGCGACCTGGCTCATCTCCGCGGTGTAAGCCATCATGAGATTTTGCGTCAGCCGCTCTTCTTCGCGATGGGTCAACTGCGCAGTTTTAGGAGCGAAGCCAAAGAACTTGCCAAGCAGGCTCTTGGCCGTACTGGGGCTGCCTCCGAACTGCTCCAGGCGAGCGGTAAGCTTCGTAATTTGAACGGCGATAAGGCGGGCCTGCACGGCAAAGGCTGCCTGCACTTCGTCGTCATCCCCTTCGGCAGCGAAGGAGCGTAGCTGGCTTTCGAATGTTTTCTCTGCGGCCACCGCGTCCTCCAGGTAGCGGCGCAGAACTTCTATTTGAGTTTCGGGCAAAAACAGTCTCCGCGAAAAGTCTACCAGCAGGAGATCGCAAAAATCGTCCGCTGATGAAAGGGGGAACCAGACCGCGTGTTCTCACAACATTATTAGGTAGAATTGTTCCAACTAGATCTGAATTGGCTTAGCTGCCTCCCTCTTGGATTGAGGCTGATCTCCGAAGGCTGAGAGTTCTTCGACAATCTGTTCACTGTTGTTACAAACCGGGTTCCTATTGCTCTATGCCACATCCCACCGACCAATCTCTCCTCTGCCCTAAGTGCGGCGAATCGATAAAGCTGACCGAGTCCCTCGCCGCACCACTAGTGGCGGCAACACGGGCCCAGTATGAGCAGCAGATCAGAAGCCAGGCTGAGCAGTTTGCGGCAGAGAAAGAAGCGGTAGAGGTTCGGGACCAAGCGAACCGGCGCCGTGCGGCAGAGCTCGAAGCTCTGGCCAAGCAAACAGAGCAGCGTGTCGCAAACGCGGTACGGGAGCAGGTGCAGCAGCAGCTTGTGCGCGATCGAAAGCTGATTATGGAGCAGGAATCGGCGCGTGCCCGCCAGCAGATGGAGTTGGAGCTCAAGACCAAACAGGCGACGGCTGATCAGCAGGCTGAGCGCATCGACAATCTGACGCAGAAGCTGACCGCAGCGCAGAAAGCGGAGGCGAATCTTCTCCGGCAGAAGCAGCAGCTGGAGGACAAGGAGCGCGAGCTTCAATTGAATCTGCAACGTGGAATTGCAGCGGGTTTGGAAGAGGCTCGGCTGAAAGCATTCCGCGAGGCGCAGGCCACAGCCGATTTGAAGATGCAGGACCGCGAGAACACCATCTCGCAATTGCGGGAACAGATCACAAGCCTTCAAAGACGCGCCGAGCAAGGTTCGCAGCAGGCGCAAGGGGAATCGCTTGAGCTCGTTTTGGAGAATCAGCTGCGGGCTCAGTTCCCTTTCGATGTGATCGAGCCGGTGGCGAAAGGCGAGTTCGGCGGAGATGTGCTGCAACATGTTCGCGACCATGGCGGGCAACTTTGCGGAAAGATTTTGTGGGAGTCGAAACGGACGAAGGCTTGGTCAGATGGTTGGCTGACAAAGTTGAAGAACGACCAGCGGGCAGCGAACGCGGAGCTGGCAATCATTGTTTCTCAAACGATGCCGAAGGACGTTACGCATTTCGAGCAGATGGACGGCATTTGGGTCTCCAGCCTGAGTTGCATCATTCCAGTGGCGAGTGCTCTGCGGATTAGCTTGATTGAGCTTTCGAGTTTGCGCAGAGCTAGCGAAGGTCAGGAGACGAAGGCGCAACAGATTTACCAGTATCTGACCGGGCCTCGATTCAAGCGCCGCGTTGAGTGTATTGCCGAGAAGTTTACGGAGCTGCGGAAAGACCTTGATGCTGAGCGCAAGTGGATGAACAAGCAGTGGGCCAAGCGCGACCGTGAGTTGACCATTGTGCTGGAGGCAACTTCGGGGATGTACGGTGATCTGCAAGGAATTGCAGGACAGAGTCTAGAAGAGATTCAGTCTCTGGAAGGGCCGATGTTTCTGGAGTTGCGGGCGGCGGGATAGGGCGCATATCCGAACGAATTCGAAGAATTATGTGATCCAACGAGGTACCCAGAAGCTACCTTGGGCCTACGCTGTTCGTTGCTATTCGCTGTTGCCGCCGGGTTTGTTCATAGAGTCAAGAGCAAAACGGCCTTAAGAATAATCGGGATTGCTGACGCATGTCGAGACTGGTATTTTGAGTGCGTAGCAGCAACGGGACGGAACGATTTTCGACGGCGGATTCTTAACTTGCCAGAAGTCAAGAGCAATGCCCCGCAGGATGCGCCTGATACGTCCTGGACCTCCCTCTTACCGAAGTCAGGATCCGGACGAGGTCTGAGTCTTAAAGTTGTTTGGCCAGAGGGCAATCGCTTTTACATCACATCTGAACCTCGCATGCCGGAGATCGAGGTTGCCTTAGGCAGTTGGCAATCCCCGGGTTTGGGCAAACGCGCGGTCCTGGAACCCTGTCCGGCAGAGATGTCGGCGAAGCTGCAGTTCACTTGGGAAGCGGTGTTTGAGTTTAGAGGCGGCCCTGAGTGTGTTCATAGCGTGTCAAAGCATGGGCCCGTAATCGTTCCACCGGTCAAGATATTCGCTTCAAGCATCGGCGGCAGTTTTAAATTACGCTTCCCAGTAATCCGGGGAGGAGATTTGACCGTGAGTGTGAACACGGCAGTAGCTCAAGAGATACACACGGTCAAGTCGAAAGGTCTGAAGATCGGAGCGACAAATCCTTCTTTATCGGAATTAGCCACGGCATTTCCAAATGACGTTCTCAAGCGCATAGCTCGACATGAGAGCGGTGCGCGCCAGTTCATGGCAGATCCGGGATGTAAGGCGCCGTACCCGCTTTTCAGCGGTGACAATCTTGGAGGTGTAGGGCTTTTTCAGATTACAAGGCCAGCACCGTCACCTGAACAAATCTGGGACTGGCGGGCCAATTTGGCTGCGGGTATTTCGATTTATGAGAGCAAGCGCAAGGTGGCTATGGGGTATCCCGTCCAATGCCGTGAATATAGCAAGCGCTACGCTGCTCTCGTCGCGGACTTCAACGCGAAGCGCGTCGCAGCAAATCAGCCCGCGATTTCTGTTGTCCTGCCAGATTTCACGGATGACCAAATTGATGATGACGCGATTCGGGGGTTCAATGGATTCGGTGGGACTGATGTATTGGGCCAAGCTGGAAGTTTGCGCGAATTCCAGATTCCGGTTCTTGATAACCGGATCGTGATCGAGGAGATTGACGAAAAGAAACGAGTAGGGATCTTGAAATGGCAGCGGACTCCTACAAGCAAGCGATTCCATGTAGCGCAGGATAAAAATGGCAATGATCATTCGGTAGCGACCGGCGATCCAGACTATGTGCGGCACGTCCGAGGGGCAATTCTTTCTAGATGAGGTGTTCTCACGCACTGCTCCGAAAATGTCTGAAGGCAGTAGTCCTACTGTTGTCGTCTACATTCCCTTTACACCCCCAAACACGCCGAGTTATTGAGCCAACCAAGGTGAGGCACTTCTACGGGGTTATCGGACGGCTGAAACAAGTTCAAATCGATCTCACTGTAGGGGCGTCGAAGGTCACTGGCTTTTCCCAGCAGCCCCAGCAGAGTTCTGTCCAATTAGAAGGCACCGTTA
>CAXTWQ010000041.1:40908-41480 GCA_964248065.1 uncultured Bryobacteraceae bacterium
TTACGCAAGACACCTACTTCAAGCTGCAGGAACTTGATTTGCAGGGACGGACGGAAGCCTATCTAAACCTAAATGGACTGTTAGGTCCGGGAAATTTGAGTGGACAACGAGTCTCAGGTTTGAAGCGCGAGTCCGTGTCGCTGGGGCAAATTACTGAACAACAACTAGATCAGCTACACGCAATCTGGAAAGCGCATAGCGAGATCAAGAATTTGGCTTTATACGACGACTACGGGTGTGCGTCCCGGGCCTCCGGCGTGCTTTGCTGGGGAGCTGTTCGAGATTCCCCTAGCCTGGTCTCCATCGGGCCGGGCAGTATTGCTTACATTGCACTGCCCGCTGCTGAGGCAGCCAGAGAAGCCGGGTGAGCCTAGCCATTTGCACAGTTGCAAATTAACGGACGGTCGGGTTTTTTGTACCGGGGACAACTTCCATGGTGAGCTTGGAGCGCGGTTGCCGGAGCACTCTGATACTCCAATCGAAGTAAAGATTCCCGAGCCTGTTACGCAAGTAGCCGATGCCGCGTTCTACAGCTGTGCGTTAGGCGTCAGCGGCAAGGTTTGGTGTTGGGG
>CAXTWQ010000042.1:0-10166 GCA_964248065.1 uncultured Bryobacteraceae bacterium
GACCCAACGGTCGAACTTGAAGCCGACTTCTCGAAAGTGTGCTACTTTCTTGAAACCAAACTTGTCGTGCAGGGCTACGCTCGCCTCGTTCGGAAGGGAAATGCCGCCGATCGCGGCATGGATGTTTTGGGCGCGCAACATCGGTAGCAGTTGGCCGTATAACCTCGACCCGAAGCCACACCTGCCGCGTTGCGGCACTACATAGACGGTGATCTCGGCAGCGTATCGGTAGGCGGCCCGGCTTCTCCACCGTGTCGCGTAGGCGTACCCGCTCAATTCGCCTCTCTCCTCTGCGACTAACCAGGGAAGTAACGTCGATTGAACATCCTCAATTCGCCGCGCGATCTCCGAACTTGTAACTGGCTCTTCCTCAAAAGTAATGGTCGTTGTCCTGACGTAATAGTTATAAAGATTCGCGATTGCGTCAGCATCTCGTACGGTTCCCGGTCGAATGACCGCCTGCTCATGAACACTCATGGTCCTTGTAAGCATCTCAGTTTGCCGCCATCTGCGGGGCCCAACAACCACGACGCTTGCTGCTTGCCTCTCGCCGTCCGGAGCGGTCACCCTGAAGCACCCGCCCCGTATCGCCGAACTCTAGTGCCCAGAACTGTTAGAAAACCGGCCAGTCATGTTGGATAGCGCCGAAAGTACCTGACATGCTATCGCCGCTTATCGGCGTCTAAGTCTCTTCCTGCACTCCCGCCACCATTTGGCCCACCCACCTGCCTGATAAAAAGCCTAAGGGCTTAAGCGTTGTATTCTGTAATCCAATCTCGTTGTATTTCAACTGTCAGCGCGTCAGAGATGCCCACACCTGCGCACGTGTCCGCTCTATCCGGCGACTGCTTTCATCGCCTCGGCAATGCTTGCTTCCGCAATAGCTCCGTAGCCCAGGACGATGCCAGGTGGTCCCGGGCGGGTTGAGAAGGCGCCAAGCGCCGGCATATGTACTTTGGCCCGTTTGCCTCTTTGCAGGAGTTCTTTGGATTGCCTTTCGCTCGTCTGCAAGCACGTGACGTGCAAACCGGCTACGGAAGGAAGCACTTGCCCGAAGATGCCGGGCATTCGGTTTAGCCAGTGGAGTAAAGTCGCGCGCCTGCGGCCGTAGATTTTCGCCATGCGCCGGACATGACGAGCCAAATGGCCTTCGCTGATGAAGCGGCTGAGAGCATGCTGTATCACGAGCGATTCGTGTGAATCGTTCAGGTAGCGAGCGTACGCGAGAGCGGGTACGAGAGTTGGCGGAGCTACGATGAACCCCATTCGCAGGCCCGGATACATCAGCTTTGAAAACGTGCCCACGTAGGTAACCACACCGTATTGATCAAGACTTTGCAGAGCTTCCAGCGGGCGAGGGTCGAACCGGTACTCGCTGTCGTAATCGTCTTCCACGATGCATGCATTGTGTTTGGCTGCCCAACGTAAAAGGCTCAACTTGCGGTCTAGCGACATGGGTGTACCTAGCGGGAACTGGTGAGATGGCGTAACGCAAATCATACGAGCCTTGGCGGGCAGGTCTGCTACGCTCATTCCTTCTGAATCGACACGAACCCCAGCGACATCAATTGCACTCACCGCCAATAGCTCGCGAAACGGCGGGTAACCGGGCTCTTCTACCGCGACCGTGTCGCCACGTCTGAGCAAAACTCGAGCGAGCAAATCAATGGCTTGCTGTGCGCCGCGTGTTACCACAATCTGATCCGGATCGCACACCACCGCCCGGGTAAACGCAACGTACTGAGCGATTGCCTGCCGCAAACGGAGATCCCCCTGCGGGTCGGCGTAAGAGCCCTGCGCTGTTCCGAGTACGCGTCCGCTGCTGGCCAGCACACTGCGCCAAACGGCAAAGGGGAACATCGACACATCCGGAACACCGACCTCAAAAGTAAATCGAAAATTGCGCCGCGCCTGCGTGTGAGCGCGAACGAGCCAGTCCGAGCGTGGCAGAAGGAGAGTTCCGTGTTTCAGCGGCGGTTGACCCGGGAGAAGCAGTTGACATGAAACGTGCGTACCGGACCCGATATGTCCTTCGATGAGGGATTCACTGCGTAGCCGATCGTAAGCACGAAGCACGGTCTTGCGCGCGATGTGAAGCTGTGCCGCTAATTTGCGGGTCGAGGGCACCGGCTGGCCCGAGCGCAGTCTGCCGCCCAGAATCGCGGAGCGTAGCCCACGGTATAGCTGCCCCGAGACGTCGCTTTTACCTGAAATCGTGATCTGGAAGTCCACTGCTAAACCGGTATACCAAAGTATCTAAAAAGTGGCGTACTTTGGGGTGCCAGTTCTCTTTACACTCAGATTGGATAAAGACCGATGCTAAGGCGAATCTCACGAAACGTTTTGTTGCTTGGTGGCACCGCGGCGTGTATAGCCATCTTGGGAAGGGAGCAACGGCCGGCGCAATCCCGGATAGCTATTGCCCATGACCTCCCAGCCATACAGACCCAGCATGCGAAGGCGACTCTTTTGGAGGTGACGTACCCTCCGGGAGGGTCTTCTCTATCTCATACTCATCCGTGTCCGGTGATTGGCTACGTTGTGAATGGCGCTATTCGCTTTCAGGTAAACAGCGAGCCCGAAGTGGTCTTGCATGCCGGTGAGAGTTTTTATGAGCCGCTCAACGTCACTCACAGGGTCTCAGCCAATGCGAGCAATACGGACAATGCGAAATTTCTCGCCTTTTTCGTGTGTGATGGCGATCGGGAATTGAGCAGACCGGTGGGATCGGGCAGGTAAGCAAACATGAGCACACCAGTACAACGCGTCCTTCCCATCAATTCGGTATCGCCGAAGACTCCCGCCATTGCGCTCTATGCGCGGCTTGCCCTGGGATTGGCTTTTCTGTCCGCTGTTGCGTCGCGCTTCGGCCTGTGGGATCGGTCACTGGACGGTGCCCATTTCCGGAACTTCGTAAAATACACTGCCGAGGTCAATTCCTTTATGCCCGGCGCCTCCATTCCTTTCCTCGCCTGGTCAGCGACACTTGCGGAAACTGTGCTCGGACTTGCTCTCATCGCGGGAGTCAAGCTGCGGCTGACTGCAGTCTGCGCGTCTGTCCTTTTGGCTCTGTTTGGAACCGCAATGGCGATCTCTTTCGGTCCCAAGTCTCCGCTGGACTATTCTGTTTTCTCCGCGTCGGCAGCGGCGCTCCTGCTGGCAAATCTTGAAAGGGAATCGAAAAAGTAATGCGAAGTTTAGCGGCTGTGATTGTTGTCGGCGCCCTCTGTTGCGGGGCTTCGCCCTCGCCGGCAGGCGCGTCCGATCGCGACGAGCAGAAGATCCTCTTCGTACGCGACAAAGTGTGGCGCGCCTGGTTTGCAGATGACGAGGCGACCTTGCGCTTGCTCGTCCCTTCCGATGCTGTTGTGATCTCTGCCGGAGAAAAGAATTGGAAGACTCAGACAGACGTGCTTCGCGACGCGCGCGATTTTCACAAATCTGGCGGACAGTTGATTCGTTTGACGTTCCCACGGACCGCGATCCAGCGTTTTCACGAAGCGGCGTTTGTCTATAGCGACTACGTCCTGGAACTTGGTCGGAAAGGAAAGTCAACCACAACGCGCGGCCGCGCCACCGAAATCTTCGTTCTACGAGGCGGCCAATGGATCAACCCGGGATGGCATACGGATTCGCAATGAAAAGGTTTTCTTTCGAGCATCATGGCCTCACCTTCTCGTATCTCGATTCGGGGGATGAACTTCCGGTCATCATCGCGCTTCATGCCCACTGGATGGAAGGCTTAACATTCATTCCGCTTGCTGAGGCGTTGGGGTCAGAATGGCGCGTCGTCGCACTGGATCAGCGAGGGCACGGCTACTCCGATCACGCCGAAACTTATAGCCGTGAGGAATACTTGGGAGATCTCGACGCCTTGTTCGACCATCTTCGTGTGCAAGAGGCTGTGCTTATCGGGAATTCTCTTGGGGGTGTGAATGCGTATCAATATGCTGCGCGCCGTCCTGAGCGGGTTCGGGCCCTTATCATTGAGGACATCGGGGTTGAAATCTCAGGCGACCTTCCTTCGATGACAGGCTGGGCTGGAAATTTTCGCACGCGCGATGACCTTGAAAGTCAGGTTGGTCAACGCTTCGCACCCTATCTCCGAGACTCATTCCGCGAAAGCGCGGCCGGATGGCGGCTAGCCTTTGAACCTCGGGAAATGATGCTTTCGCTAGCTTGTCTGCAGGGCAGTTACTGGGATGAGTGGCTGTCTACGAGTTGTCCTGCGCTCGTCATCCGTGGAGCGAACAGCAGAGTCACAACCTCCGAACATATTGCGGAGTTGGTTAGCCGCCGGCCAAATACGGAGATGCTCGAACTAACCGCTGGGCATGTCGTGCATAGTGATGACCCAGCCTCTTTCGCAGAAGCGGTCCGTTCGTTTCTCAGATTAGGCGCTGTTGAGAAATCTATTACGTCCACATAGGATCGGAGCGAGAAATGATCGAAGTTGCCCGATAGACTCGGCTTAGGGCAAAGGTCAGAAATGGGCGTTTACCTTTTACGCTGCGCAGTCTAGCCGTTAGCAGGCATAGATCTTGCCGATTGTCGCGAGTAGTCCGTAAGGATCACGTAATCAGCATACGGCACGGCGAGGGCTCATAACGATTCATTCAGTCAAGATCCGGTCAGCCCACTCGACCAGCGAAACAAAAGCGCTGTTGCAGAAGATCAGTGTAAGTATGTCCTTGTTATTCTGATCGCTTGCAGCTGTGGAGTAGCCTGAACATGGCCCAACCGGACGTTATCATTCCGATACTTCGATATCGTGATCCAGCGGAGGCGATCCAGTGGCTTTGTAGAACGCTCGGCTTTCAGATACACTTTGTAGCCGAAAATGCAGGGACGGTGATTCATGCTCAGATTCGTCGCGGGAGCAGCTTGATATTTATTGGTCCCGATCACACAGACGACAAGTACGGAATGCACAGTCCCCTGTCGCTTAACGGCACGAACCAGTGTGTTTGTGTCGCTACCAGTGAGAGTATTGACGAGCTCTGTACCTACGCAAGGTCAATGGGAGCGGAAATCCTAACTGAGCCTTATAACACTCCCTATGGCTCTCGCGAATACAGCTGCCGCGACCCGGAGGGTCACATTTGGTGCTTCGGTTCTTATCGCGGAGAACCGCTCGGGTGAAGCAGCATATCGTGGAGGGAGGTTTGTCGCGACTGTCTTCGACATGGAAACGGCGAACGGCGTGGACCACGTTTCCGACAAGATCCATGTTGTTAACGGCGAGATCAAGGGCGTACACGCCTTTTACTACCCTCAGAAACAGTCCTAATAGCAACCCTCCCGCCAGTCAAAACTAGCGGGTTATCATACGGCGATGAGGAAATGGCTGCGCGGCAAAACTGTGTTTCAACGCGTCGTACTAGCTCTAACGGTCTTGGCAGTGGGTGCCGGCACAATCTCCTATGTCTTCTTCGGAACTTCGCATTCCGGATTCATTGTGCTGGCGCTCATCGTGTGCTACATCGCGTTCCGTAAGGAATTGCTCTGGCGCGTTCGCAACCGGCTGCTTGTAACCTTTTTTCTGTTTGGCGTTCTTCCCATTTTCCTCATCGGATTCATGCTGACGCTCTCGGCCGAGTTGCTGTTTGGGCAGTTCGCCACAGAGCGTGTCCGCCAGGATCTAGAAGCGCACATCGAAAGCGTCCGCGTCGCGGCGCAGAATCTAAGCATTGCAGCCTCTCACGGGGCAAGAGCGGATTTGTTGGATGGAATCCGTCAGCGGATACCGGGGCTAGCAGCCGTGGTCCGTGCCAATGGCGCCTTCCTCCGGTTGCCCCCAGACGGCCGGTTCCAGACTGCGCCGGCTTGGATCTCTCCCGGATTCGCTGATCTGCTTGAGGCGGGTGGGCAGTACTACATCGGTGCCAATGTGCGCGATGGGAACACGGAAGCGTTCACCTATCTTTCTTTGGATCACCAGACTTTGGCGTTGCTCACGCCAGGAGTTGTCTCCGTTGCTGCCGTGCTGCACGGAGAAGACCGCACTGATGTTACCTGGGGCCCGTCCGGTAGCCGGATGGCTGTAGTGGAAAACGGTGTCCGGAGAGAAATCGTGCCCTCCGGATTAGCGCTGCCTCGGAGTTGGTGGGATGTGCCGATCGCAGGCATGCTGGCTTGGACGGCGCAAGCTTCCTCAGGAAGAGCGGACGTTCTTCTACCCTTAACATCCAGGCCGTCTTTGCTGGTCTCCGGAGGCCTGACTGGCCCGATGGCGTCGATTGCGCTCTCCCTGTTGGTCGTAGTCGGCAGCCTGCTTCTGATGGTTGAGGTTGTCTCCCTGTTCTCCAGCTTGAGGCTCACGCGGGCGATTACGCGGTCGGTGGACGACCTTTACCGAGGAACGCTACAAGTAGCGCAAGCAGATTTTTCGCATCAGATCCCAGTACGGGGTCAACATCAGTTGAGTGAACTGGCTGCTTCGTTCAACAGCATGACGTTGAAAATTCGTCAGTTAATTGGCGAAGTTAAGAAGAAAGAGAAGCTGGATGCCGAACTGGAGATCGCGCGAGAAGTGCAGCTGCGCTTGTTCCCGAAGTCCGTGCCGAAACTCAAAACTTTGGAGATGGCCGGCATATGCATTCCTGGACGGGTTGTTAGCGGTGACTACTACGACTATGTGCGTCTGGGCGACCGGTGGACAGCAATCGCGGTCGGGGATGTCTCGGGAAAAGGAGTTTCGGCGGCACTCCTTATGGCAAGCATCCAATCGGCGCTGCATGCACACCTGAAATTCAGCGAAGATTCCTCTGATCCTGTGTTGTCCACCGCGACGCTAATGGCGCTGATCAGTCAGCAACTCTACGAAAACACCCCAGCGGAAAAGTACGCCACGTTCTTCTGTTCGGTGTACGACGATGAAACGGGGCGGCTCACCTATACTAATGCGGGCCACCTGAAGCCGATCCTCGTGCGCGATGGACGGGCGACTACGCTCGAGGGCGACGGTATGGTAGTAGGCCTGCTGCCTAACGTAAAGTACGAACAGCAAGACGTCCTATTACGGACGGGCGATCTTCTCGCCGTCTTCTCCGACGGGATTCCTGAGGCCTTCGATGCGGCGGAGCAGGAGTTCGGCGAAGCTCGTCTGTCGGAACTATTAGTCATCGAGATGAATAAGCCGCTTGAGAAAATCATCGCTGCCGTTACTGATACCGTCAAAAAGTGGATCCATGACCCGGAGGGCCGGGATGATCTGACACTTGTATTGCTGCGAAGATTGTAATGCGCGTTCATCTCCCCAGCACTGATATTCCAGAAAGCACGGCTGGAGCCTTTCGAAACCCAATACAGATTGAATCCTGGCTTGTCGGGAAAGGCGACTGGCAGATCGCCACTTGGCCGTCACAGGTTATCCTTACACTCGACCGTGAAACGCCTGGCGCGCTATGATCGCAGATCTTCTCGCTGTTGCAAGAAATCGGTGTAAGTATTTCATTGTTATTCTGATCGCTTCCAGCTGTGGAGTAGCCTGAACATGGCCCAACCGGACGTTATCATTCCGATACTTCGATATCGTGATCCAGCGGAGGCGATCCAGTGGCTTTGTAGAACGCTCGGCTTTCAGATACACTTTGTAGCCGAAAATGCAGGGACGGTGATTCATGCTCAGATTCGTCGCGGGAGCAGCTTGATATTTATTGGTCCCGATCACACAGACGACAAGTACGGAATGCACAGTCCCCTGTCGCTTAACGGCACGAACCAGTGTGTTTGTGTCGCTACCAGTGAGAGTATTGACGAGCTCTGTACCTACGCAAGGTCAATGGGAGCGGAAATCCTAACTGAGCCTAATAACACTCCATATGGCTCTCGCGAATACAGCTGCCGCGACCCGGAGGGTCACGTTTGGTGCTTCGGTTCTTATCGCGGAGAACCGCTGGATTAGGGCATCAACTCGACTTCTACACGCCTATGCGGTAACTCCTGGTCCGGAAGGGTTTCCCAATCAGGTCGGATCTATCAGTGACAAGACGAGTTCTGTCCGGGTGGCCGACGATGCTGGAAGTATGCCTCGCCATTCGGAACACTAGCTCCCGTTCTTGCACTTGGGCAGAACCTGCTTTTTCCACTCGTTCTTGTACAGAACATTGTCGGTAAAGGTATTGTCAAACAACTCCCAAGCCGGTGATGAATAAGTTCGGACGCCAACCCAGAACGTTTTCTTCCCCTCGTCATGTGACGGTGCACTCCAAACTGCCACGGTGACGCGCGTAATTGGGGGATAACCCTTCGGAGCAGGCTTGATCAGCACGAGCTTTCTCAACGCAGATGTCGGCTCAGAAGGACTGGTCGTTTCATAAATCCACATCAGATGGTGAGGATTGTTCTGCTCAGCAGCAGTACAAGTGAGGGCTTCAACGTTTCGCCGGAATTTTATTCGTGACAGTTCAGGAAGATTTGCTTGTCGCCTGAGTTCAGTTATCGTATCCGCAACGGCATCCTCCTGCGATCGAACACGTGCGCCAAAACCGAGGCACGGCGCCAACGCAGCGATAGCGCAAACACGAAATAAAGATAAGTGAATGGTTCGCGATATCCCAACCGACGTCACAGATGGATTGTACGAACATGGCCGACCTACCCGGCCGGAGAAGTCAAAGATCGCGGCCGCGCTGGCATAGATCCCGAGTTGTGATTGAGTGACGGGCCAACCGGGAGATGCGCGGTACTTTCTGGATGGCCGACGATCACTCGCAACGACATCCACTTTGTCCCGCGGATTTGACAAGGTAGTCAGGTTCCGATATAGTCGGTTTTCGACTATGGCAGCAAAAGCGAGACTCCGTCGCCCTTATCACCGGCGGCGCTTCAGATTCTGGCTGCACTGGCAACTGAAGATCTTCACGGTTATGGAATCATCCAGGCGGTGTCTGCTCAGTCGCTAGGCAGGATTCGAATTGGCCCCGGCTCCCTGTACGACAACCTAAAACGCCTCATGGAACGTGGGTGGATTCGCGATCTGAAACCTGCATCTGAGAACGACAAACGTCTCTATCGCTTGACCGCTGCAGGCAAGGCTGCTCTTTCATCCGAGATTAGTCGCCTCGATGATTTGGTCCGCCAAACAAGGCGTTACCTAAAGGGATTGGAAACGAGGAAGGCAGAGTGACCGGATCATTTTCACGCAAGTTATATCGGCGGATTCTGCTGCTGTACCCTGAACTTTTCGGGGTGAATTCGGAGACGAAATGCTGAGCATGTTTGCAGAGTGTAGCGCCACACAAGGCTCTTGGCATATTTGCTGATCTGCTCCTTTTGACGTGCTCACGGTAAACTCAACCGCGTAGAATTGAGGATCTCAGCTTCGGCAACAGACGACGAAGGAGGATCCGGAGATGAAGAAGAACCGATTCAGCGAAGAGCAGATTATTGGCATTCTGAAGCAACACGAAGCGGGCCACAAAGTGGCAGATTTAGGCCGCGAACACGGCGTCAGTGAAGCCACGATTTATACCTGGAAAAGCAAGTACGGCGGTTTGGAAGTAAGCGAAGCGCAACGTCTGAGGAGCCTGAAAGATGAGAAGCGAAGGCTGAAGCATTTAGTGGCGGATCTGAGCCTGGACAAAGAAGTACTCAAGGCGATCGTGCGAAAAAACGGATGGAGCTTGCCGGCTTGAGAACCGATGTGGCGTTTGCTATTCAGCAGTTCGGGATGAGTGAACGCCGGGCTTGCAAGCTCATGAATCTCGATCGCGGCAGTTACCGCTATGAACCCAGGCCGGACCACAATGTACAGTTGCGCCAAGAACTGGTCCAACTGGCACGCCAGAAGCCACGCTACGGATATCGGCGACTGCATGCTCTTCTAACAAGGCGAGGCTGCAGCGGCAGCGTACAACGCGTCTATCGTCTGTACAAAAACGAAGGACTTGCGGTTCGCCGACTGAAGAGAAAGCGTCTGAGCCGACCGGCTGCGCTACTGCCTCACTTGCATCGAGCGAACCAGGAGTGGGCCCTCGACTTCTCGTCGGATGCACTGGCAACCGGGCGCGGCATTCGAGTGCTGGCGATCGTCGATGCGTTTACTCGTGAGTGCCTGACGTTAGAGGTAGACACAGGACTCTCAAGCCAGCGCCTCACGCGCTCGCACGCACAAGTTGTGGGGCCGCCCCCCGCGCACCCCAGCCACCACTTCCACCACCGCC
>CAXTWQ010000042.1:10176-22990 GCA_964248065.1 uncultured Bryobacteraceae bacterium
CCCCAAACTTGTGGGGGCGCGCCGGGCCCCCCAAAAACGCCTACGGTGCGACAACGGCCCTGAACTACCCAGCCGGCATTTCCTGAGCTGGTGCGAAGAACACAACATTCAACTGATTCATATTCAGCCTGGCAAGCCGACCCAAAATGGTCACGTTGAAAGCTTTAACGGACGACTCCGAGACGAATGCTTGAATGCTACTTGGTTCCGAAACCTGGCCGACGCCAGGAACAAGATTAACCGGTGGCAAAACGAATACAACTGCGAGCGACCCCACAGCAGCCTGGGCTATCGCACGCCCAACGAGTTCGCCGAGGTACTGAAATCCTCACTGATCACTGGTTGAGTTAAACGAGGCACGTCAAAACGAATACAACTGCGAGCGGCCCCACAGCAGCCTGGGTTACCGCACGCCTAACGAGTTCGCCGAAGTACTGAAATCCTCAATGATGACTGGTTGAGTAAATCGAGGCATGTCAGAATGCCCAAGTCACAGTTCTTCTAAACTTTGCATCGTCCTTAGCCATATCTACTTCGGCTCTAGCAACGTAGTCTCTTGTTTCCGGTGAAAGGAGCTCGAACTCTGCACCGGGAAGAATCCTTTTCTCTGGGCCTATTGTGAGTTTTGAACCACCCATTTGTTTCTCTGGATTTGTCGGGAGACCTGGACCAGAGGCACTCATAGGTTACGTGACAGTAACACAACTTCGGAAAAGACTTTATCCGGCCAAAAATGGTTCAGAAAGTGAGGTTTTTACACGAATCGTTCTCACCCTTCTCCAAGAGATGGCGGTCCTTGGGATCATTTCTGATCCAACAGCACACGTACTGCACGCTTACGGGAAATCACAGCTCTGTTAAAGGTCACAGCCGAACTCGTAAGTACGGTCTTTTGACTCCAGCCTTAAATCACAACAGCTATAACGGTTCGCGTTTCCCGTCAACTTGTTAGCGAGAATATTCAGTTCAGTATGGCCGATGACACGTCGGAACTACTAAGAGTTTTTCAAGGACTCTATCTGCCTTCTTTAGAAGTCTCAAGTCCCCCCCTTTGAGAACCCTTTAATATGTGCTTCCAACCTAGTCCAGAGTCCAACCAGGCGGCCAAGAACATGGTAGCCGCCGCCTTACATATTAAGGACCAGAGTTTGTCCGTTTATTTTAATGTCATTCGGGAGCACACCGGCTCGCGATCTGATTTTGAATTGGAAGTCGCCTTTTTGCGCTGCCGAAATTGTACCTACAACATCGCTCGTTCCATGAACGTTCGAAACTCTGATTGTGCATATTACACTTCCGGAATCTAAGATGGGCGGTATCGTTGCAGTAAATACTTGGCCTCTATGTGCAAAGTCCTTGACCGTCTTGATCACGGTTTCACCGGACGGCACCGACTTCTTAAGTATGTATTGCCCCTGAAGAATCAATTCTCCATGTCCGCCTCCTGGACAATTAAAAAGAAATGTTCTTTGCAATCCTCGTATGGTTCCAATTGCGACTACCTGCGTTGCTGATATCTCAGGATGTGATGATGTTTGGAATGTAATATTGTCGACGTTCACCCATTCGGCGTGTGCAGTAACATTCTCCGCCTGGCGGCAATAGGAAGTTCACAGTAACTGAACGCTCCTCCTCGCGTCCTAGATTCAGGGAACCGGATCCGACTCGAAAGGGTACGGGTACCAGCTCGGTTCTCGTTTGGCTCGCGCTGAATTCAACTGTGACCTCATAATTTCGACTGGCGTCGAGGCATGCCTAGGCGTTCTGAGTGCTCGAAAGATCAGGCTCAAAGTTCCTGTAGGCACCACCCCGCTAACAAGAATCAGGATCAATCGGCTCTTAGAACTGATCGATCCCCGCTTCCCGCCAAGAACAGCGATAAACACCAATGCTACAAATGCCGCAGCCAGCGTAAGAACCGGAAGGAATGAGAACGAACCGTTCATACTTTGTCCTGTACCTTCTCGTCTCTGCTTGCGGTTCGTGCCAAGCCCAACAAATCAGAGGCGACGCTTATCGACAATCCTAAAAAGCCGCTAATCATGTATGTGAACAAGTGGTTCATTTCGTCACTGTTTTGACCGCGCGATCACGATCGTCCTCAATGGGTCTAACCATCTTGTCTGCGTCGTTACTTGCGGCGTCCCCAATGTACTTGCTTCTTTTCTGTGATATTTCTTCCGACAAGGCATGTGCCTTTTGGTCCAGGGCATCCCCTCTATAAACGCAATACAAAGCTACAAACATTGCCGCTGTTAAAAAATTGCCTTTACAGTGTTCCCCTTCATTACAAGCGTCTCCTCAGACCGGGCGAGTACCCACGACTAAACAATCTGTCCCAATGATTCGCGCGGAGCTTCTGATTTTTACTCCCGGATTTTCGACAGGGACTGACCTGCCCGTCGAAACTGGGCCATTCATAACTAGGAATTCCGGTATCGCTCGGGTCTATTCGTAGCTTCCCTTCGCCGTTCATGTCAGTCGCGCTTCACACGACGGCGGGGCCGGGTCAAGGCCTAGCGGAGCGAGCCCGCCAGGGTTGCCTTGACGCGGATTCGCTGTCGTGTTACTCAAGATCTCAACGGCGAAGGGAGCGCTGCTCCGACTCGCGAATTCGTTCGGTGCTGCATACGCTAATGCGCTATGAGGCCGAGCTTGGTTGTAATCGGTTCTCCAACTTTCGATGATGTTCCGGGCCTGGCGCAAACTCGTGAACCAATGAGTGTTCAACATTCGTCGCGCAATTTGCCGTTGAAGCTCTCCACGTGTCCGTTCTGCATGGGTTTTCCGGGCTCAATGTAAGCGAGTTCCACTTTCTTCCGCTCGCACCAGCTGCGCACGGCATTGCAAACGAATTCCGGACCGTGATCCACGCGAATAGCATCGGGCAGCCCACGTTCCTCAGCCACTTGCTCCAGCACACGCAAGACGCGAGCTCCAGGCAGGCTTAGATCGACCTCGATCACCGGACACTCGCGCGTATAGTGATCCACGATCGCCAAAGCGCGGAAGCTGCGTCCATCCACCAGACTGTCACTCACGAAGTCCATGCCCCAGCGCTGGTTCGGGCGCGTAATCTCTGTTTGCGTCGGCTTCGAGCACGCGAACCGTTTGCGTTTCCGGCGCGGCACCTGCAACCGTAGCTCCTTCATAATCCGATGCACCCGGCCGTGCCACACGGACACACCTTCACGCTTCAGCAATGCTGTCAAACGTCGATAGCCAAAGCGCGGGCGCTCTGCCGCCAAGTCCGCAATGCGCTGCGGCAAAGTATCTTCCGGCTTCGCTTTCGTTTCGTACTGTTGAGTCGATCGCGGCTGCGCCACCAGCCCGCAGGCGCGGCGTTCGCTGGCCCCATGCACCTGCAGCACATGCGCGATCGCCACTCTCTTGTCCTCCGGGCTTACCATTTTTTTCCGACCAGATCTTTCAACATCGTGATATCTAACGCCTGATCGGCGACGATGCGCTTCAGCTTTGAGTTCTCTTCCTCTAGCTGCTTCAGGCGTTTGGCTTCGCTGACTTCCATGCCGCCGTACTTGCTGCGCCACCCATAAAACGTCGCGTTGCTAATCCCATGCTGCCGGCATAACTCGCTCGTCTTGGCTCCCGCTTCGCTCTGTTTCAATATCCCGATGATCTGCTCTTCGCTGAACTTGCTGTTCTTCACTCTTCGTCTTCCTTCCGCAACTTTGTTGCTTCGGAAAACCCAGTTTAGAGTGGCTCAGTTCCGTCGGGCAAGGTCAGGACCAAGTATATCGTCGGTCCTGGGTGGAGGTAGCCTTAGATAGCAATGTCAAGGCGGACACAGCTGGCCTGAGCCCAGAGTTAGATGGCCGAGATATTTCAATAAGAATGAAGGAAGATGTGACGATTGCGACTGCCCCGGTAACGAGAAGGGTTAGCTGCGACGACGAATCTTATCTGCCGCAGTCTCGCGGCGTAGAAACGCGACCATAGGATTTCTTCAATTGCGGGCGATGAAGGACAATACGGAAACTGAGATTTACAAGCATCAAACTGACAAGATCTGATCTGCTTTCAAATTGACGTATAGCCGGAAAGTCTATCCAGTTGATAATCGTGAGAAAGTTTGTTGCAGCGTTTACTGATACTCACGACGTCGTTGCCTAAACAAAGATTTTCGCACGATGAACAGATGTTACGTGTGCGGCTCAGTTCAGGCTGTAGGCGCAACAGTTGCAAGCTGCTTTGAGACGGCGGCAGCACATTCCTCTACCCTTCATGACTACTTGCGAGTAATTAGCAGAGTCCACTTGTCCGCAGTTGAACGACACGCAGGTCGTCCATTGCGGAAGCAGGTTACCGCGATTGGCGATTCAGGCTCTGCGGCAGACCGGGACTCCCGAACTTCATCGCGTGGGAGGTTTAATTGCCTCGGGATCATCTAGAAATGCAATGACCGCTTGGATTACCTCGGAACAATCCTGACAAACGCGCAGGTGCTGCTCGACGCCCTTCAAGTCGTCGGGAAGTGGGCCTGTTCCAGCAAGCCGAAACTCGACATAGCGGTGCACAATCGCCCTGGTCTCCAGGCAGTTCAACTCCTCCTCGGCGGTGTCAACCGTCCAAGCGAGTAACTTGCGCAGACTGTCATCAGGAATGTTCATCAAGTGTTCAGACCGTTGGAAGACTATGCTGCTAAGACGGATCTTACCTCCTCCTCGGTGATTCCTTTTGCGAGCAGGGCCCGCTTGAGTTTTTTTCGGGCATCATGGACCATCTTGTATAGCGCATTCGAGTTCGTGTTCAGGTGACGAGCAACCTCCAAAAAGGGCACTTTCGCCAAGGCGGCTTCTATCGCGAATTTCTGCTTTCCCGTCAAATCATTTTCCAGGGCCTCTTTCAACGCGGCAAATACTTTTTCACGCGTGGCATCACCTTCGATGTCGGTCGCAGCCGTAGCTGGTTCATGTCGGCTTGCTGATCGACTCTTGCCAGTTTGCAGAAGCTCATCGAACGGAACGTCCTTCCAGTGAGCGCGCCTAAGTTCAGAGTAAGCGGCGTTGAAAGCCACCGATGCAGCCCAGGTAGTAAATCGGCTGTCGCTCTTAAAGCTCGGCAGGCTTTTGAGAATACGTAGCGTGGCATCCTGCGTAACGTCCTCGATGAACGCCGCATCGCAGTCTCTTCTGCGCCCGAAACTGCGTTGGATCACTCGATGGACAAACAGATGCAGATCTTCGATCACCTCGTTCGGTGCGGCCTCGCCTTCGGCGAGCAGTTTGTCCCACCATCGATCATCTGGCAACGACGAGTGTTCCCCACCGGTTGGGGGGGCACCTTCCATCGAATTGGCATTCGGCGGCTGCACTAACAACTGAGGGTAACGTAAACACTTGCGTCATCCGCCAATCCTCCAGGTTCAATCCTCGCGCATGGCAAGGCTTGGGACACGTTTTGACACGACGTCATGTGTTTCGGGCCACCGGTCGGACGCGGCCCGACATCCGGGAGAAGTTCGCCAACTGACCTGTCGAATGCCGGAAATAACATTTGCGTGGCCTTCGAAAGGGTAAGACTTTGGACCGTGCAGCGACAAACGGTTCATGAGAAGGACGCACGGTCGGGACCAATCCTGAAACGGCGTTACCTTACTCGGAGTCTGCTATGACATCACACCGCTATATCACTGTCGACGGAGTCGAGATCTTCTACCGTGAGGCTGGGAATCCTCAAAAGCCGACACTGGTCTTATTGCACGGCTATCCGTCGTCATCGTTCATGTTCCGCGACCTGATCACAAACCTGTCCCATCGGTTTCATCTCGTCGCTCCTGACTACCCGGGCTTTGGAAACACCAGTACGCCTCCGGCAGCGGAATTCAAATACACGTTCGACCACTTGGCCGAAATCACCGATCACTTCCTGGAAGCTTTGAAGCTCGATCGCTACAGCCTTTACGTTCAGGACTACGGAGGACCGATTGGTTTTCGCATAGCCGCTAAGCACCCGGAACGGGTCCAGGCACTGATCATTCAGAACGCCAACGCCTATGAAGAGGGCTTCACACCTGCCTGGGCTCCATTTCAGGCTCTATGGCAAGGTCGCAACAAGGAGACTGAGGCCGCCATTTCCGCCTTCTACGCTCCAAAAATCACCCAGTTCTTCTACGTCGAGGGAACACGGGATCCCAAAGCTTTAAATCCGGACAGTTGGAATATGGATCAATTTTTTATCGACCGTCCGGTAAATCAGGCAGCCAATATGGAGCTGTTCTATGATTACCGGAACAACCCGCCGCTGTACGAGCACTGGCAGCAATATTTTCGGGACCACCAGCCCCCGACGCTGATTGTCTGGGGCAAGGGTGACCCCTTTTTCGGGCCTGAAGGAGCCGCGGCGTTTCAGAAGGACTTGCCCAAGGCAGAACTCCACATGCTGAACACCGGGCACTCGGCATTGGAGGAGGAGGGCGAAGCCATTGCAAGTCATATTGAGAGTTTTTTCGATCAACAGTTGCCCGCTGAAGCCGTCGATCAGGCATGACGAACGACAAATATCGAGAGCTGAGCGTCGTTCTCGTGGATACCGCGTGGGCCCATCATTTGCACCGTCGCTGATCTTCTTGGAGTTGTTTGGCCATGAAGCGGGAGCTTTTACAGGGGCGACTCAGCGCCGGATTGGCCGACCGAGCTGGACGATGGCGGGACGATCTTCGTGGATGAAGTTGACGAGCTTCCGCCCGACACCCAGGTCTCATTTTTAAGAGCGCTGCAGGAACGGCAATTTGAGGGTGTCGGCGGAACGCAGTCTATCCATGTGGACGTCATCGGTGGTCGTGAGCTCCTAGAACTTTTTTCGGTCGATGAATCCTGGCTGTCCAAAGAATCGCGTCAACCGGCATCTCAGGTAGAGCGATGCCGTCTGTCGTTCTGGTGGATCGCGAAGCAATGAACTTTTTGCCTTTAGCGAAAACAACGGAATAGCAGTCAGGAACTGTCCAGCGTACATACGCGATTGGACCGATCGAGAGAAGACGCATATCAGTATGGACGATCAGGCATAGCCTGAAGCGGCGAGAACTAGAGAGAGAAAGAGAATTTCAAGAAGGCGACGTCATGGCTTTGCAAAAGTCAATTCGGATTCTGGTCGTTGAAAATCATCCGGTATTCCGGGAAGGTCTCAAGACGATCATAGGTTCTCAAACCGATATGGCCCTGGTCGCGCAAGCGACGACATACACCGAAGCGATGGAAGAATTTCGAGTCCACGAGCCCGATATTACTCTAATGGACCAGAGACTCCCTGGCCCCACCGGGACGGATACTCTGGTTACTATTCGCGGCGAATTCCCTTTCGCCCGCATTATCATGCTAACTGCCTGCGATGGGGATTTGATCATCCAGCGCGCGCTTCGTGCGGGTGCTTCTGCCTATGTGCTTAAAAGCGCTCCTAAGAACGAGCTATTGAAGGTCATTCGTTCAGTTCACGGCGGGCAGCGATACATCCCGGCAGATGTGGCAGGTCGACTGGCGGAACACTACAGTGCAGACGAACTCACCCCTCGTGAACTAGAGGTACTGACATTGATCCGGGACGGACATCGGAACAAGCAAATCGCGTATCTACTATCGATCGCTGAGACAACCGTCAATTTCCACATCAAGAACGTCGTGGATAAGCTCCGAGCAAATAATCGAGCGCACGCCATGGCAGTCGCAGTGCGAAGAGGCCTCCTCGAAGGGTGATCTCACTCTTATTTGGGCGCGCACCGGTGTCAGACCGGCCTGCTCGGCCTTGGTGCAAGATTCGCCGAAGTAGGAAGTTCGGCGCATACTTTGCTGGAGCCCTGCAGAGAAATAGATAGGCCGGCCGACAGTGGTTTTGGGCGTTTCCAGGGATGGAAGCGGAGAGCAGAATGAAGACAACATAACTATGGGCTCTTCCACAGCCGTTGACGAGATTCGTTCAAAAGAAATTGCTGCGAAGCTACGCACTCTCGGAGTTCCTGTACTTCGTTACGTTCTGGTGCTGGTAATTGTTTGGATTGCGGCGATGAAGGCCACCGAATATGAGGCCAAAAGCATCCAACCTCCCATCGCGCATAGTCCACTGCTCAGTTGGGCTTACCAGATCTGGACAGTGCGACGTTTCGCCATGCTTATCGGAGTTGCCGAGCTGCTCATCGCCATTTTGATCGCGCTGCGTCACTGGTCTCCGAAAGCATGCGCAATCGGCAGCGCGGGAGCTGTCGCGTTCATTGAAGTCCTCCTCGTCGAAAAAGTTCAGACTGGAATACGAAAACGTTAGCGCGCAATGTGAGGCGCCCCATTTTGGGACGCGTTGTCGTTTCCGTGTTCGGGCTACACCCTCTCCACGGACAAATCTCAAACCAGGAGGAAAACACGGTGTTCGAACTGTCACTTCTGACATGGCTGCCGACGGAAAAGAGCAGCAAGGTATGAGTATGCCCTTGAACTGCGTAATCAGCTATGAGCAAGCATGGAAAAGCTTCTTACAGGTCCATTGCAGCTCCATGCTTCAAACGGCTCTCCTGCTGTCGGCAGACACCCACGTGGCGGAAGCGGCGCTGGCCGATAGCATCGGCGACCTGGATCTTTCTAAGCCGCCTGAAAATCCTAGCCTCGCGATTTGGGAAAGAGCGGTAATAACGCGAAGCATCGGAGCCCGCGAACCCGATTCACTTGACGCAGGTTCGATGGCTCGATCTATGCTGCAGTCTGGCCTCTGGCCGGTTATCGAGATCGAACGCTCTCCGCGCATCTGCTTTGTCTTACGCGTCTTGCTTGGCTATGCACCTGCGTTCTGCGCACAGACGCTTGGCATAGCCGAGAGCGAAATACAAACGCTGCTGCAAAAGGCATTCACCCAGCTTTGCAGCATTGCAGCGGCCGCCTGAAGAAAAGTATAGTGTTGCGACTGTCGATTTTCGCATGGTGATGGAGTTGGGAAACGGGCAAATTAGTGATATGAGTACGCGCCAAAACGAAGCTCATGAGCCTCTCGCAGAAGCCAGCGGCCAGAAAGCGATCGACAACCAACTTCCCCTCGTTTATCTGACTAGGGACGGCGAGACCGCGGGCACGTTTGCGGGCCGGCACACAAGCTTTACCGATTTATCTCTGACGTTGCCGGACGAATGCAACGCGAGAGGATCAGGGGAGTGGCTGGCGGGCTTGGCTCATAGGTGCAAGAGGCGCGGACTGCCGTGCTGAGCATCCGCGAACACTCTCTCGTCCTGAATCTTAAGGAGACCTGTCATGTCCGTTCATTTCAATACCGTCGATGTCGATGGCCTCAAACTTTTCTACCGTGAAGCCGGCGACCCAACTCGCCCGACTGTGCTGCTGCTGCACGGTTTCCCCAGTGCAAGCCATATGTTTCGCAATCTAATCCCAGAACTAGCGGATCGCTATCATGTCGTAGCCCCCGATCTGCCGGGCTTCGGCATGACCGAGCAGCCGAGACGAGATAAGTTCACTTATACCTTTGAAAACATAACCAAATCGATTGGCCGTTTTACCGAAGTGCTTGGCCTGAAAGAGTTCGCGATTTACGTGTTCGATTACGGCGCACCGATAGGCTTCCGCTTGGCGGTCAAGAACCCCGAACGGATTACCGCGATCGTCACGCAGAATGGTAATACCTATCTTGAGGGTGTGTCGGACGCTTTCGCGCCCGTGCAGGCGTACTGGAAAGAGCCAACTCAAGCCAACCGTGACGCGCTGCGCGGCTTCCTTGCGCCGCAGACCACCCTCTTCCAGTACACGCACGGCGTTGCCGACCCGAGATTGGTGTCGCCCGACGGCCGCAACCTTGACGACTTCTACCTCGCGCGTCCGGGCAATGACGAAATTCAACTCGATCTGTTGCTCGACTATCAGTCGAACGTGGCACTGTACGGCACGATCCAAGCTTATCTGCGCGAGCACCAGCCACCCGTGTTGGCTGTGTGGGGCAAGAACGATCCGTTCTTCGTGCCACCAGGCGCCGAAGCCTTCAAACGCGACATCCCCTCCGCCGACATTCGCTTTGTTGATAGCGGTCACTTCGCACTAGAAACCCATGCCCGCGAGATCGGTGCTGCGATGCGCGAGTTCCTCGGCAAGCATACCGGCTGACTATTGACGACCTGCCCGTCGCTGCAACCCGGCGTTAGGCAGCGACCAATTCATGAATAGACCAAAGGCGCCGCACAGACATGGCGTCTATCTGATGGAGATATAAAATGACGACCCCCGTCGAAGTTGTTCGCAGTTTTTACGAGAAGCTGAAAGTTGGAGATGCTCCCGGTGCGCTAGGCCTGATGGCCCACGACATCGAATGGATCACGATGTGGCATTACAAGGTGAACGGCCGCGGCCCGGAGCATGTCGCCGAAGGCTTGTTCAAGCCTTTAACGGCAGAGTGGTCGAGTTTCGCGCTCAACCCCACCGAATTCATCGTGGACGGCGACACCGTGGTGTCACTCGGCTGCTTCACCGGGGTGCATGGGACAACCGGCAAGCCGGCTGAAGCCGCCTATGCGCATGTCTGGACGGTGAAGGACGGCAAGATCGCACGGTTCCGCCAATACATCGATACGCTGGCAGTCGCCGAGGCGCGGCGGTCATGAGCCCACCGCTTGCCCATTTGACGAAAAGAGCGCCATCTAGAAGATCCGCGCGGCAGAGGACGCATGGAATACGAGCGATGCGGCGCGCGTCGCGCTCGCCTATATTCTCGACAGCTGCTGGCGCAATCGCGGTTACCGGAACGGAACGCAAGTTTCACTGACCCCTCGGTCACCGTCCTGATGGTCATCCGAGCCTGAGAGAACTCAGGTTGTGGATTGTGAGCCATCCGCATCACATCACTCCAAGGAGACTTCAATGAGCGATCCCATCGATACGGTACGCAACTTTTACGAAGCTATAACGGCAGGCGATGTTAGCGCGATGACGAGTTTGATGGCCCCGGACATCGAATGGATTACCGTCATGGACTTTAATATCACTGGCAAAGGACCAGAAGAGGTGATGCAGAAGGTCTTTATGCCGCTGATGCAGGAATGGGAGAGCTTCTCGCCTGCTCCTTCGGAATTCCTAGTCGCTGGCTCAACGGTGGTGTCCTTGGGACGTTTCACCTGTGTACACCGCGCGACTCACAAACGTGCAGATTCGGCATACGCACACGTGTGGGATATCAAGGATGGCAAGATTGCACGTTTTCGTCAGTATATCGACACAGTTGCAATTGAAGAAGCCCGCCGTCCCTAACGCTCAGGTAAAGCCGTCGTCCTGAGCACTGCTTGGACGACACCAAAGATAACAACCTCAGTGAAGACAACCAAAGGAGATGAGTCATGACCAAGTTGTTGGTCATTCAAGCGTCGCCGCGTAGCAATGAATCCACGTCGCTTCAGATCGCCCGGGCTTATCTCGAAGCTCTGCGTGCTGAGACCCCCGACGTCGAAGTCGATACGCTCGATTTGTGGGAGGCGGATCTTCCGACCTTCGACGGCGACAAGGCGGCGGCCAAGCTCAACGTCATCCTTGGAAAGGATCACGATGCCATTCAGAAGAGTGCCTGGGATGAGATTGTCGGCATCGCCAACCGTTTTATTTCGGCCGATCGCTATCTCTTCGCTGTCCCGATGTGGAATGGTGGTGTTCCCTATCGCCTGAAGCAATACATCGATATCATTCACCAACCCGGTCTCCTCTTCGGCTTAAAGCCGGACACAGGTTATTTCGGACTGCTAAAGAAGAAGCACGCAACACTGGTTCTGACTTCCGGGGCCTTCGCTCCGAGTTTTCCGTCGCCGGCGTTCGGGGTAGATCATCACTCGACTTATCTATGCTCCTGGTTGAACCAGGCGGGCATATCGGCGATCGACGAGTTGCGCTTCCAGCCGACGCTGCTGACGAATGACCCGGCCGGTGATCTCGAATGTGCCAAAGAGGACGCCGTGCGTCTTGCTCGGGCGCATGGCCGCGTGCAAACCGTCAAATCAGGAGCGATGTGATGAAAACGCCCGCGTTACTGGCGGCTGCTACGGCTGCCACCCTTGTCACCGCGCATGTCGCGCAAGTGGCACCCGTGGAGTCCACGTCGGCAACCACGACTTACCACCGTGTACAGGTGGATGGCCTTGGAATCTTCTACTGCGAAGCGGGCCCGAAAGACGCGCCGACCATTGTGTTGCTGCATGGCTTCCCATCTTCGTCGCGTGAGTTCGATACGCTTATCCCTTTACTGGCCACACATTATCATTTGATCGCGCCGGATTTTCCAGGCTTCGGCCAGAGCGATGCACCCTCCCCGTCGGGCTACACCTACACGTTCGACCATCTGGCGAGGACCATCGACAACCTTCTGGAAATACTGAAGCTCGACAATTACACGCTTTATCTTCACGATTATGGTGCACCGGTTGGCTTTCATATCGTCCTGATGCACCCGGAGCGTCTTCACGCGCTCATCATCCAGAACGGCAATATCTACAAGGATGGTTTGGGCTCCAAGTGGGCCAAGATTGCCGAATACTGGGCCGACCCAAAGTCCCATCCCGAGGTTGTCGATACGTTCCTGTCCTTGGAGGCGACCGAGCAGCGTCATACCGCCGGCACATCGCATCCCGACCGCTATAATCCCGACACTTGGACCGACGAATACGCTCATCTCTCAAAGCCCGGACAACGGGAAATTCAGGCCGTCCTGCTCTACGACTACCGGTCCAATGTCTCCTCCTACCCGAAGTGGCAGGCCTGGCTGCGCGATCACAGGCCGCCGACGCTGGTTGCATGGGGTGCAAACGATCCGTCCTTCACGGCGCCTGGTGCAGAGG
>CAXTWQ010000042.1:23000-35120 GCA_964248065.1 uncultured Bryobacteraceae bacterium
GTGCAGAGGCATTCAAGCGCGACCTACCTGATGCCGAGATCCATCTGCTCGACGCGGGCCATTTTGCGCTCGACGAGAAGACCGACGAGATCGCGCGCCTGATCCTTGACTTCATGGCTAGACATCCTGGCTGACCGCACATCACCTCACTGGGCCGCGAACCACACATTTACGGCTATCGAGCGCAGAGGGGATGTTGATTAGGCTGGCGAAAGGATTCTGTCGCACATCGATCTCGCTGCTCTACCCTGGATCGCGGAAAGAGCGCTTCGCCGTCCGGCTGACGCAGGGTGCATACATCCTTGCCGACGTCAACGACGGTGATCCTGAGCTGATTCTCATTGCCTCGAGCAGTGAAGTCATCCTCGCCCTGGGTGCTCACGAAAAACTGATTAGCGAGGGTATCCGCTCGCGAGTAGTCTCGATGCCGTCCTCAAGGTATTGGAGAGGAAGTTTGGCTTTGAACCGGACAGGGTAGCGACAGTCGCGAAGGAGCTCCTGAGCAAGTCATAAGGGATTCGATGGTCTTCCATTGTTCGTAATTGGGAAAAGGATTGAGCTTCGATTCTTAACAGGAGAAAGACGATGAGTGCAAGCGAACGCAAACAAGTTTTGATTCTCGGCGGCGGTTTCGGTGGCCTCCATACCGCCCTGGGCTTGGAGAAGACTCTGGCTCGGGAGAGCGATGTTCAGGTCACGTTAATCAATCGGGAGAACCACTCCCTGTTCACGCCTATGCTCCATGAAGTTGCGGCCAGCGATCTCGACACGACTCACATTGTCAATCCGTTGCGGAAGCTCTTGAAGCACGTACAGTTTTTCAACGGCGAGGTGAAGAGTATCGACCTGCCTTCCAAGCAGGTGACCGTTGTGCACGGTCCGGAGCGCCACGCTCACCAATTTCACTACGACTATCTGGTAATGGCCCTGGGATCGACGACAAACTTCTTTGACTTGCTGGGGCTCAAGCAACGTGCGCTGACCATCAAGTCATTGAACGACGCCATTCATTTAAGAAATAACCTGATAGATCTCTTAGAACGGGCCGACTCGGAGTGTGCGTTTGCATCCCGGCCCAGCCTCTTAACTGTGGTAGTCGCCGGCGCAGGATTTGCGGGCACTGAAACCGTAGCAAGCGTCAACGATTTTCTGCGCGAATCGGTTCGCTTTTATCCGCATCTTACCGGAGACCTGATCCGAGTGGTTCTCGTTCATCCGGGTAGCGTGATTCTCCCGGAGTTAGGACCAAAGCTGGGCGAGTACGCGCAAAAGAAACTGGCAAAGCGCCAGGTTGAGATCCGGCTCAATACGAAGGTGCTCCAAGTGGGTGAGAACGAGGTCCAGTTTAGCGATGGCTTGTCGGTTGCGACTCAAACCGCAATCTGGACAGCGGGAACATCGCCAAATGCTCTTGTCGCCAAGCTTCCGTGCCCGTTGAATCGGGGCCGCATTGTGACGAATAAATATTCAGAGATAGCAGACTGGCCGGGCGTCTTTGCGTTGGGAGATTGCGCGTCTATTTCAGATCCCAAGACCGGGCGCCCCTATCCGCCGACAGCCCAACACGCGCTACGTCAGGGGAAAACGGTAGCGAAGAATGTTTATGCGGCCGTGCGTGGCGGTTCAAAAACACCGTTCTCATTCTCCACGCTGGGGTTGCTGGCGACGATCGGCCGCCGAACTGGAGTAGCCAATATACTTGGCGTCAACTTCTCCGGTTTTATCGCCTGGTTTCTATGGCGGACCATCTATCTCAGTAAGTTGCCCCGCTTTGAAAAGAAGGTCCGGGTGGCATTAGATTGGACTCTTGACCTGCTATTCACAAAGGATCTCGTGCAATTTCTCGATCTGCGCCCCTCAACTGTTTCGCATGTCGAAGAGGAAGAGCACGGCGCGAGAGTGAGATCCGGCTCGCATACCTGAAGAAGACCACAGGGCTACACCTGTCGGATTGGCCTGGTGACCACGTCGAAAACTCAGCAAAGTAAGAGATGTGAGTAGGTTTTCAAGCCCCAGACTCATACGCTCTTTCGCAGAGCGAGCAAAAACAAAAGGAGAGTCAAATGGTTAGAAGAGCTCGTAACATAGTTGCGGTGATGATTGGAGTAGCCGCTGCTGCGGCTGCGCAGACCACCGCGACCGGAACACTCGTGCCTCAAGCACCGGCGGCGAACGCTTCAATGCCGCCAGCTCCGGGAAATGGTTCCATGATGGTGCAAACTCACAAACGTGCGCAACCGCAAGTTCGCGAACTGGAAAGAGCGGCGGATTCAAATTTCAATGAAGCGCAAGGCTCCGGGCCAGGTCCGATCGGCCCTGGTCCAGGTTGTAACGTATTTCCTGCGGCGGGCAATATCGGAACGAAGGTAAGCCTGTCATATTTTGGTCCGTCTCCATCGACTGAGAACCCAAGTCTTGTGGGACCAGAACAACTTTTGAAATCCGGCACAGTTGATGCCGCGAGCGGAACGATTACCATTCCTCTCTATCTTGGCTATATGGCCGGCACTAAACAAAAGGTTTGGTACATCTTGACGGACGTGGGCGATCAAGGCGTGGCTGCTGAGCTTGGACTGAATTACTCGGCGAAGCTTACCTTCGCTGCTGGCGGCGCAAGAAACGCGAACTTTGATAAAGACAACAACCTGATCTTCGATAAAGGCACCGTTGACTTCAGCCCGGTACGCAAGATTCTTCCGGGTCCCTCAGGTGCCGAGTTTCCGCCGCTTTCCGCACAGCCAGGCTCCGTCGGCGACAACAATTACAGCCCCTTGGTTCGTGTCTTGAATGATGGCGGCACGATTTATAACGCGTCTATTGTGGCTTTCGGGGTAGACGCAAATCAGATCAACTTTGCAAACGGAAATGTCGATTACAGCAAGGTGCACGACCAAGTCGTAGCTATCGACCCAATTAACATGACGGTCACGCTGAACCTGATCAACGGATTTAGTTTCGGTCGCCCAGTTTGGTACCTGTCGATGGATGCGAGTATACCCTTATCGGCAGCCATCGAACACAGTACGTATGCTCCACTGCAAGCGACTCTCCCATTGGGGGACGACGATAGTTTCTCTAGCCCTATCGAGCGAATCTTCATCGCGACAAACGGTCCGGAACAGGATGGCTGTGACAATCCGAAGAGACAGGGGCTTTCCGCAGACCTGGCCGACGGGCACCGTCCAAATAATACCCTTGGCGGAATTCCAACAATTGCCCTGGACTATAGTCCAATCTGGGACGCCAATCTCTATGAATGGACGCCCGATGCAATCAGTAAGGGCTATCGCGAACAGCTGCGAGAGGAATTCCAGATTCTCACTTTTGTAGATGACGGGCTATTGACAGGCCCGGGCGGTAAGCCCTTCGGCAGTGCCGGGTTTTCTATCAACTGCCCCATAGTCATTCGCCTGGACTGAATGGGTGGCCAAAATGGCGTGGCACGAAATCCGAATTCTTGGGCGCCCTCTCCATCGATCTCATCACTAGGAGGCGAGATGGGCAATCTAGAACGAAAATAGGTGCCCATTGAGCCGTATACAGGCTCGGATAGCGAGCTAAATCCCCGTTTAAACTCGAGGTGGCGGTCGACCACCTCGATACAGCTCGTGCATTCCTCTATCTGCACCCCGCAAACATTTTGCGCACAACGAGACGAACACAGTGGGGAACGATTTCCGACTCACACACCTGAAGAAAACTACAGTATTCCAACTGTGGTATTGGCGTGGTGAAGCCATCGAAATCTTAGCAAAGTAAGAGATGTGAGTAGGCTTTCAGCCTACATTCATAAGCTCTTTCGCAGAGCAAGCCAAAAAGCAAAAGGAAAATATGAACTTGATTAAAAACCTCGCGATCGCTGCCGCCGCCAGCCTACTAACTGGCGTTGTTCTTGCCCAAAGCGGCAACATCGTGGCAACGGGCAATTTCCATGGTGCAGCACACAAAACATCGGGTCGTGCCACCATCTATTCGGTTGAAGGAAAAGAAACGCTGCGCATTACTAACTTTAAGACCTCCAATGGACCGGACGTACATGTGGTGCTGATCGCGGCAACCGATGCGCAAGACAACGAAAATTTTCTCGACAAGAGTGTGGAACGTGTCGAACTCGGCAAGCTGAAGGGCAACGAAGGCGACCAGGACTACGCAATACCGTCTGGAACTGATCTGTCCAAGTTTAAGGCGGTGTCCATCTACTGCGAGCGTTTCAACGCAAATTTCGGGGCCGCTCCTTTAGAGAAATAAGCACGGCAAGGGGAAACAGTCGTCATGAGCAGCAGCACAAACCGGCTCTCCATCTGGCGTAAGTACCGCATCCTGGTTATTTGTTTCGCACTGGTGGTGCTTGCTTGTTTCTGGTGGCTATTTCGTCCGGAGCGGTTGTTTACTAACACGCGCGTAAACGAAGCGGCCCCCACTGGAATCGCCGCGCTACAGCCTGTGTTCACTGGAGAGTTGCACGCAGTCAATGGTGCGGCCGCGACGCACGGCAGGGTAAACATCTTTAAAGACGGCCGCAGCCTGCAACTCCAAATTTCCAACTTAGAAAGTAAGGCAGGACCCTCCTTTACGGTAGCGCTCGCAGGCGAGGCTGACTCAACATCGGGCGCGACAAGTCTCGGCTCTGTTACAGTCTCGGGCAACGAAAAACTGGCGATTCCAACAGGACTCGATCCGGGCAGCCGCAAAACGGTCTTGCTGATGGATGCGTCGCACCAGGTTGTCGCAAAAGCGGCTCTTGAGCCGTTCTAAAGCCATGCTCTCAAGCGGTGATCGAGGTAACTTGTCAGTCGCGCATGCAAATGAGGCCTACAGAATCAAGTGTGCGGAGATCTGGGGAGGAATCGAAAACATCGGTGCAGACCTTCGCACAAACGGCATCGAAGTCAGCATTTATAGCCACTCGTCGGATGGTGTGGCGGGCGGAGACATCTACTACTTCTCGGTCTGCAATCACGATGTTCTTACCCGAATTCTCCTGGCGGATCTGCAAGGTCATGGGATAGAAGTGACGCAGCTAAGCCGTTGGATTTACGGTATTCTGCGTGAGAACATCGACAATCCAGAAGGGCGATCCGTGTTTGGGTCGCTCAATCTGCTTTTGCATAAGCAGGGAGTGAAGGCTATTACCACCGCTGTTTTGGCAACGTTCTCCGCGGCGGAATTCACGCTTCGTTTCTCGAATGCCGGTCACTCCCCGGCCTCTTGAAGGCCTTCGATCTAAGCACGTGGCACCCCTCTCTTTGGTGTCGGCAACCGAACGGGCGAATTTGCCCTTGGGCGTGCTAAGAAGCAATGGTTTACGACGAAGGAGTCATTCGTCTAAGGCGCGGCGATCTTCTTCTACACGGATGGGGTCACCGAGTGCCCGTCTCCGCAGGAGGAGGAGGAGTTTGGAGAGGAGCGACTGCGCGAGGTCCTCGCGTACATTTGGATCCAACGATAGATGGGTTGTATGGTGAACGTCAAAGCTGCGCTCCTGCATTCTCCGCGAGCTGGCGGTAACTGATGTTGAACTTCAGGTACCAACGCACGCATAGCAGGATGAAATCGGCAGGAAAGTGACGCCCTCTAAACCCATTCGACATGCCACAGCAGCTGCCGCTTCGAGCAATTACAGGAGACATACAACATGAGTGAAGCGCACGAGGAACTCACCGCAGCAGCGAAGTCCGCATCGCCCGATGCTATCAACGCATCCGTTCCTGATGTACAGTTCCGCAGCGACCTGGCTTTTCCAAGGCTCAGGGACGAGATGCTACAAAGAATCCAGTCCTACGGACACGAAGAGACTGTAGCGGAGAACACGCAACTGTATACATATGGTGATCGTGACACGGACATGTTCGTAGTGCTCAGCGGGGAGATCGAGAGTCGGCTCTTAATGGAAGGGGGAAGATCGAAATGTTTTCGCTTGTTATCTGCTGGCGAGTTCACTGGGGAACTCAACCTGCTGAACACGCAGAGAACGGTCGCCTTGGCCCGCACCACACAAATTAGCCGCTTATTGCGAGTCTCTAGGAGAAACTTACGATTGCTGATGCGTGCCGAAGGCGACTTGGCAAACATCATCGTCTCTGCCTGCATCTGGCGGCGAATTGGCATGATTAGAGATCCGTCTACAGGGATTGTTCTCCGAGGTAAGAGCGACGATCCTGACCTGATTCGGCTTCGTCGCTTTCTGGTGCGCAATTACTACCCACATCGATTCGAGGACTTCCGAATGGCTGGAGGCGACGCCCTGCAGACCGCAATGACCACCCCGCTGGTCGAGTTGCTGGATGGCCGCCTCCTTGTGAAGCCGGCTACCTGCGATCTTGCTGACGAACTGGGCATCACGGAGATTCCAGAAACCGACAAGCTCTATGACGTTGCCATCGTCGGCGCTGGACCGGCAGGTCTGGCCGCCGCGGTCTATGCGGCCTCTGAGGGTTTGTCGACCATTGTGGTTGAAGAAAATGCGCCCGGCGGGCAGGCAGGCACCAGTTCCAAGATCGAGAATTATCTTGGCTTTCCCACCGGAGTGTCTGGAGCGCAGCTAGCGAGCCGCGGGCACCTTCAAGCGCTGAAGTTCGGAGTCCACTTCGCCATCTCGCGGGAGGTCGTCAGTACGGCACAAGTGAACGGTCACCATCGATTGCTGCTGTCTAGCGGTCTTGCAGTGTGCGCCCGCTCGGTCGTAATCGCAAGCGGCGCACGTTACAGGCGCCTGAATGTGAGCAACTACGCGGCGTTTGACAACCGCGGACTCTTCTATGCCGCAACGGCGATGGAAGCCCTGCTCTGCCGCGACCAGGAGATCGTCGTAGTAGGTGGCGGCAACTCCGCTGGACAGGCTTCAGTCTTCCTTTCCGGCGGGGCGAGGCATGTACATCACATTATTCGCGGTCCTTCCCTCCACAGTTCCATGTCTCAGTACCTCATCGCGCGCATCGAGCGATCTCCCCGCATTACGCTCCATACCCATTCGGAAATCATGGTGCTCGAGGGCCAGGGTTCTCTGGAATGTATCACGTGGATGAATCGCGAAAGCGGCGAGGCGGTTCGAAAGCCGATCTCAAGCGTCTTCGTCATGATCGGTGCGGAACCGAACTCCGGATGGGTATACGGTACGGTCAAGCTCGATGAGAAAGGGTTCGTTCTCACCGGGGGACCGTGGGGCTTTGAAGCAACATCGTTCGCGACAAGCATACCGGGAATTTATGCCGTTGGTGACATCCGAGCCGAGTCTGTAAAACGCGTCGCATCGGCTGTCGGCGAGGGCTCCGTTGTCATCTCGAACATCCATCGCTATTTGGCGCACACTCACTTCCCTGTTCCTGATCAAGCGAAAGCCAATTTGTAGAGGCGGGCCATTTGTCTCGCGTTCGCGGCAAGCCATGCACGGGCTGCTGACGTGTGCTTTTGGCAACTTGGACTGAACCCCTTAGCTGAGACAAATCGCAATGAACACACTTGCCATTTGATTATTTCTTCTTCCTTGAAAGCCTGCCACATTCTAGGATGAGTGAGGCTGGTGAAGCAGAGTCGGGCTCTGGTGGAGACCAACCTGGCGAGGAATAATCAGTCGGAGACTCATCAAGACGATGATGATTCGGGAGGCCGCCTTGTGGCGGCTTCTTTCCCTATGATGTGTCGGATTGAAAGATCTCCCGATGCATGAGAGAACTCACCTTCCCATTTCCTCCAGCCATCGAGGAACTGAATGTTGCTTCAAATTGTTCTGGTGTGTTGTAATCCAACGCGGAGTGGAGTCGTTGCGTGTTGTAATACTCATCTACAAACGTTGCGACATTCTTGCGTAGGTCTTCAATGCTGCGATAGTCGTTGGCGTGGATCTCTTCACGCTTAAGAGTCTTCATGAAACTCTCGCATTTAGCGTTGTCCTACGGATTTGCCAAGCGACTCATGCTTGCAATGATCTGGTACGAGAATAAGGGTCCAGAATAATTGCCACATAGACGAATTCCTGCCGCAGCCGGACGAAGGTGATATCTGCCACCCACAGTTGATTAATGCCGCTAAATTGTATCCGGCGTGCCAGGTTCAGATGCATAAGCAGTTCGTGGTCGGAGTCAGTCGTAGCGACAAATGCCGAACGCCTCAGCGCGAGAAGGTTGTCGAGCCGCATCAGGCGGACGACACGCTTGTGATTGGCTAGAAATCCTTGGTGGTGCAGTTCTGCGGTCACCCGACGATAGCCATAGCGAAGCTTGTACTCAATCACAATAGCCTGAATGGCGGATTGGAGTTCCATCTCTTCTAGGTCCGGTTCCCGCTCGTGAAGTGATCGGTAAAAGCCGGCTCGGCTCACAGCGGTCAGGGCGCACATCCGTTCAACACTCAGCTTGCCTTGCATAGACATCACTTCCCGGATTTGGCCGCAGATGCCCTCGCGCCAGTGCTTTCGTTGTTCTGGCGTCGAGCCTCGACTTTTTGCAAGGCACCTTTGAAAAAATCCACCTCTTGGACCTTCTCACCAAAAAGGCGCTTCAATTGACAGATCTCCTTCGTAAGGGTGAACTCACGAGTATCTGGAGCAGAGATACCGTCAGGCTCCAGCGGCTCCATCTGCTGTCGCCACTTATATAGGAGACGTCGATGAACACCCAATTCTTCTGAGAGCGCCACGACGTTATCGCATTTGCTCAAGCGATCCACCGCCATCTGCCGGAATACCCGCGGATACCTTCCTACCCGTCTCTTGCCCATTTGCTACTCCTTTCGCTGTAAAGAGTGCCATCGGAAAGTGTCTCAGAATCGGGGTTCAGTCCAGAGTACCGAAATCAGTTCGACATTGAACACGGTGGAATAGCAAAGCACAAAGGTTGCGCGGCTTTGTTCTTCTTCTGTCTTCTCCGAGCCTTTTTGCACGGCATTGCGGAGCTGCTTATAGAAAACGATGGGCGTGCCTTTCTCGCCTTTCCTGACAATGCCCTTCCGCTCTTGCGCTTGTTTGAACGTCAGCCAGAAGGGCGACCGATACGGGCTGGCCCACAGGAGAAATACATTTACTCCACGGTATGGTTTTCCCCTGCGAAAGTTGCGCGGGAAGGGGCCCCCGGCATACTGCGCAGTCTGCCAAGGCTTTTCCCAAGGAATCACGCCCGCTTTGAGACTGTAAAGAATGCGATCGGTCACCGCTTTGATAGAGGCTGGGCTTGGTTGGGAACATTGTCTTTTATTCCGATCACCCTGGTTCCCGCATACAGCATGACTTTGTGCTGTCCGGCGGCGGAGGTATCGGGTTCCACAACCCGAATCTGCTGGGCGACCGTGCCGTTGCAAGCGTAGATAAAGACCGGAGCTCCGGTCACTTGCGGAGGAGCCCCGAATCGAGGCACTTACCGCCATAGCTTCGGACTGTGAAAGCGCGGTTGTTGGTTTGTATGTATGCGTTGCAAGAAAATAGCAACACCAGAAAAGCTACCGAACAGATTCGCGATGTATAAGGCATCTTGCACTCCCTGCGTGGTAGGACGAATGGTTATAAGTGGCGGACCGGCCCCCCCCCGCAGCATTGGGGGACCGGCATTGATTACACGGGTGTGACCATAACCTGCTTAGCCGATTGTTTACCAACAGCCAGCATTGCCACGCCTGCCGGTATGTTCGGAGCGCGAAACGTGTATTGGCCATTGGCGTCGGCAACCGTTTTGAATGTCTCGCCGCCTGTGGTGAGAGTTATCGCGTCGTCGGCTGATGCGCCGTTGCCCTGCAGTCTCGCCGATGGAGCAGGTGCCACCTCCTGAAAAGCAAAAGTTCCGAACAGGTTGTCGTACCAAACGTTCACCACGAAGTGGTCCTGTGGACCGGCGACCAGAGTTGCGTTCAGCGTTACCGTTGAGGAGACATCGCTTCCTACCGCGTTGCTCACGGTAATGGTCGTGGTGGTTTTTCCGCCGAAGCCGAGTAACTGGAAGATCGGCCCCGGATCCCAGGAACTGGTGGTGGTGGTGTAGCTCTTATTCGTAGCTGTTGTTTTGGTGTCGCGGGTTGTCGAAGCGGTGGACGGCAGGGTCACGCCGCCACCGTAATCCCAGGTTTGCTGATACGTGTACCGATCGGTCGGCAAAGCAGCCTGGGCGCCGCCGGATACGAACGGATCGAGAGAGAGCAGCAGTTGCGCGTCCTCCGCAGAAATTCCAACAGCCGCCAGGTTGTTCCTGATTTCCGCCGCAGTATGGACAGCCTGAATAAAGCCGATCGGAGTCAGGCTAAGCTGACCACTTTGCAAAGACCACGCCATCATGACGTTCTTATAGAAGTGGAAGACGTCGCCGGCACCGGGACCGCCGGCGGTTGTCACCGTGCTGATGCCGCTGGTGGTGGTCTGGCTGACGGTCATTTGTGTCTCGTTGAGATCGGATATTCCGTTCGTCGCGGTGTTCGAAATGGTCCCGATCTGCTGAGATATAAGGCCGACGACCGCGCTCGCAGTGTTGTCCTTAGCAATAGTGAGGATTTTCGAGAGGGTATCGAGGCCGGCCTTAAAATCGGAAGCGGCAGTGTATTGGGGAACGGTGCTGGTCGACTCGGCGCCGAAGCTGTTCGTAACAGTTGCGCCCACGGTACTTCCCTGCATGTAGGTCGCGACGCTCTTGTTCAGCGAGTCGGCAGGGGGTGCGTAGACGATAGTGACCGGAATTACGGGAATGGTGAATGCGCCCACGCCGAAGTCGCTGACACCGGCGGGACGCTGGAACATGATCTTGTCGCTGTGCGATTTGCTTCCGCACTGAATCGTCCATTCTACGGTTGCCGCATCCCAGATGCTGACGGTGAGCGATGTTTGCGTCGCTGGTGCGCTAAGGGTAGTCCCATTCGCGGTGACGTTCCACGGGCAAGTTGCGTTTGTAATCTCAAACTGCAGCAGCACGGGCGCAAGCGGAACCTTCGGCGCGGGAGTGGACGTGGTGGTCCTCTGCCACTTCGGGTTGATCTCGATAGAGACCCATTGGACACCGACAAACTTCGGCGCCGGATTGGTCGGCCTCTGAGTAGGTGAATGTTCGATGGGTTCCGGATCGAAGTCGACGGTCGTGGTCAGGCCGGTGAAAGTCCCCGCCAACGCGTTTAAATTGCCGACGTTGACGATGAAGTACGGAGCGGGAAGCGGGAACTTACTTTCGTTGGATTTAATGAGATTGTAAAGCGCGATTGCCTGTGTGGACATACTATTCTCCTTGAATAAGTTGCTGGTTGTGGTTTCCGTTGAGAAACAGTTGTTGGTGATTATGGCTTCTTGCTGGAAACCAGAAACAGGGGAGAGCCGCTGAGACCCAGAGTGTGAGCGGCGGAGATGGGATGCCGGCGGATAGGACACAACCCGGATGTCGTCGTCGTTGTCCTGGTCGTTGAGCCGTTTCAGCTCGTCGAGGATCCGGTATCGGGTGAAGGTTGCTGAGTCACCCGACAGGTCGAGGCAGGCGGGAGTGCCTGCTTCGCTGCAAGGACTTGCCTGAAGATGCTCTGCTAAGCGGCAAAAGCGGCTTTTACAGTGCTGTCGGCCTGCTCCTGCGGAACGTGCCTTAGATGAATGGTTTCGCTCTTGTTCGATCCGATTACGGTGACGGTGTTGTCGCCTTCCGACGGAAATGAATGACTGACTTTGTATTCCGTGCAGCCCTGGCCGAGGGGCCCGGTCCAGCCCATGACTTCGATGGTCAGGCCCGGTTTGTTCGTGTCTCGCACGAGCTGGATGCCCCCTGTGTAGTTAGGCGCGCAGCCTTTGACGGTCACGACAATGGTTCCCTGGCGGGAGACCGGGATGTCTGCCGAAGGCGGTGCTACCAGGACGGCCGACGCCGTGTTGAATGGTTCAGATCTGTAAAATCCCACGTTCTTTTCCTTTCAATGGTTTCGAATGCCGCCCGCGGTGGGCGGTTTCATACGGGGTAGCGCTGAGAATGGCTTCACCCCGCCAAAAATTTTAGGAAAAGTTCGTGGGAGAAATGGCTTGTGAAAACGAGATCAGGGATGAGAGGGATCGGATTCTTACTCATCTGACCCGTTAAGTGGTTTAAGGCTATTAGGACCGCACACGAACATTACACCCCGGAGTGCAATCAACGCTAGCTTCGCCAGTGTTCAAACATCCCAGGATTGGCTTCGCTG
>CAXTWQ010000042.1:35130-38731 GCA_964248065.1 uncultured Bryobacteraceae bacterium
GTATCTCAGGATGTTTTTCCTTGCGTACTTAAGCTTCGGATCGAGAAGCTTGGTACGGGCAGTTCCATGCTTTAGATGTGGTACCCTGTGAAGCATTTATGGCCCCTGGTTCCGATTCGTCGGGCGAAATTACGGTGCTCCTGCATCAGTGGGGGGGAGGCGATGCAGCCGCGGGTAACAACCTCTTTGAAATTGTTGAACCCAATTTGAGGAAGCTAGCTCATTATCTGATGAAAAGAGAGTGGAGGAACCACCCCCTACAAGCTACCGAGCTGATCAGCGAAGCTTACCTGAAGCTCGTTATTGCAAGGGACCGGAATTGGGAGAACCGAAAGCATTTCTTCGCGCTTGCAGCGACCATCATGCGGCACTACCTGATCGATGTGGTGCGGCAGTCCGGGCCCACAATGGCGCCGCAAGAAGCGGCTAACCAGGAGATCGCAGCGGAAACTCCTGAGGAGGCAGTTGTCCTGAGTGAGTTGCTGGACGAGCTCGCGAGAGTGCATCTTGACTGGTGCACGGTGTTGAAATGAAACACTTCCTGGGTTTTACCGACGAAGAGATAGGGCAGGAGCTTGGTATGCCTGTGCGAACCGTTCAGAGGATGTGGCACGATGCGCGTAGGTGGCTCTTCGATCGGCTCCGGCGCGGCGCATCATGAACAGAGTTCAGGACGATGATCTTCTGATGGATTTGGTGGAGCAGGCGATCGACCTTCCGCCGCTGCAACGCTTGGATTGGGTTCGCGGTGCGTGTGGCGGCGACGCTGAATGATGTGTCCGTGTACTGGAGTATGTCCAAGACGAAACAGAGATGAATGACTTTCTGAAAAGTCCATTCGGAACTCGGTTTCATGCCGCTTTTGAAACAGCGCTGTTGTCGCCAGCACTTGAGAATCGTTTTTTCGATACCGGGGAACTGCTGCTGGGACGTTTCCGGATTAATCGGTGGGTGGCCGAAGGCGGTATGGGAGTGGTGTATGAAGCCTACGACCAAAGACTAGACCGACGGGTGGCCATCAAGTGCGCAAAAACAGGCTTTGGCAATCGTTTGCCCCCGGAAGCGAGGCACGCGAGGGAAATCAGTCATCCAAACGTGTGTCGGATCTTCGATATCCACACGGCGTATAAGGCAGAGGGCGAGATCGATTTCCTGACTATGGAGTTCCTAGAAGGGCAGACTCTAGCAGAACGCCTGCGAGCCGAACCAATATCAGCCTCAGCCGCTCGCGCCATTGCGAATCAACTTTGTGAAGGCCTTGCTGCGGCGCACCGAAACCATGTGATCCATGGAGATCTCAAGAGCAACAACGTGATTTTGGTTGCGGGAGCTCCGGAGACATCGAACCGCGCGGTGATTACTGATTTTGGGCTAGCCCATAGGCCGAGTCTTACGGGACAGCTCCCTGATTCGCCGAGAATGGCGTCTGCGCCGGTGGGAGGAGTCCCAGCGTACATGGCTCCTGAACTGCTGCGAGGTGCGAGGGCTACCGCTGCATCGGACGTCTATGCGCTTGGGGTGATGCTTCGTGAATTGAGTGCAAGCGCGCAATTAGCGGAGTCGGGAAACAAGTTGCCAGCCAGATGGAACGCGGCGATCGCGCGCTGTCTTTCTATAGATCCGGCGCGGCGATTCGCCGACGGGGATGCTCTGCGCAAGGCGCTACACCCGCCAGTTACGCGGCGCTGGATGGTCGCGGCAGCGGCTATCGTTGCGGCCTTGGCGTCCGGCGTGGTCACTTTCCAAAAGACCACTGGTCCCATACAAACAGTACGACTGTCCATGCTGCCGTTTAAGTCGGTGCCGGAGGCATCGGATTCGGCAGCCAGGCTCTCGCGTGACACCGCCGCGCAACTGGCTCAACTCAGGGGCAATTCGAAAACCAGGTTCGTTTTCGTAGCCGATAAAATCCCGGCGGCTCGCGCCGGTAGCTACGTTTTGCAGGGAACGCTTGAAGCGCGAGAGGCGGGAACGCAAAACGAATCTGACGTTCTGCGAATCTATCTCACTGAAAGACAGTCAGGAATCAACAAGAAGGAATGGATTGCGCATTACAGGCCAGCGGAGTTGCGATACGCGCCCGTAGCGCTCGCTGGAGTAATCTCAGAATCGCTCGACTTACCCCACCTCGTAACGCAAGGTAGCACTGCAAGCTCTAGAGTCAACGCTATATCGCGCAACGACTATTGGGTCGGCATGTTTTACGTCAATGGTGATGTCCAGCCGGATAAGGCTGTCCGCTATCTTGAGCGGGCAGTAGGTGCCGATCCCGACTCAGCGCTCGCGTATGCAGGTCTGGCGGAAGCACAGGTGTTTCAAGGCAGGACCTCCGGTAACCCGGTCTGGACGGAGAAAGCCCGAGAGTCTGTGCGGCAAGCGGAGCTTCGCGATCCGGATCTTCCCGAGGTCCATCTGATCTCCGGTTGGATGCAGAAAACCTTGGGCCATTATGAAGTAGCCGAAACCCATCTCCTACGAGCTATTGAGCTTCAACGCGATAACCCCGTTACATGGAGACGCCTCGGACAGACGTATTACATCAGCGGTCGCGCAAATGAGGCACTAGGTGCGCTGAGAAAGGCGGTTCAGCTGGAACCTGGCGGATTCAGAAACCACCGCGAGCTTGGTATCTATTACTACAGGCGCAATGACTTCACCGATGCTGTGGCTGAGTTTCGGAAAATGCAAGATCTCGCGCCGAGTGTCGCGGAGCCTCACAGTCTCTTGGGTGAAACTTACTACAACATGGCGAAATATCCTGAGGCCGAATCCGAGCTTCGAACAGCGATACGATTGCATGACACTGCCAATGCCGAGCAAACTCTGGGAGCCGTCTTTTGGGAGCAAAAGAGGGATAAGAAAGCCGTAGAGTGTTACTTGAAGGCGTTTGCCTTGGGCAGGGAGACTTCTTCGCTTTGGCTATCCGTAAGCTTCTATTATCTTGAACGGGGCTTTGTGAGGAAAGCTCAAAACGCGTTCCGCCGTGGCCTCTCCGCCTCGGGAAAAGCTTTGGCTGGGGATCCTCGCAGCGGGCGCGAACACGCGACCCAGGCTTACTTCGAAGCGCGCCTCCACGAGCTTGATCGCGCGGAGTCCGACGCGGACGAAGCCTTAAAGTTCTCTCAGGATGACGAAACTATCCAGCTTGCAGTGCTGACGTACGAGTTCATCGGACGCCGTGAGGCCGCGCTTAGCCTGCTTGAGGGCTCACCCTCGGTAAATGAACTGCGGATTCCCAAGCTGGACGTCGCCGTTTCCATCCCGTCTCCGCTCCCTTTTTTCAATAACTTACGCTGGAATTAGGTCAATAGTCAGAAAGCTTAACGGAGTAAGTTGCCACACAGGGCAGCACCTCCGGCGATTTGCGTGTTTCTGCGAGCAAGGCCAAGGTCGGCGGATAAGCGCCCTGTGTCGTGCCTGCCGAAGCTCGTTATAAACTAGACAGGCTGAAGATAAGCCGCTGCTTTGCTTGCTGCGGTCGAGTTAACCAACTGCAAGACTACCTCTGTAACAACGCCATTGCAGGCTGCAGTCATGGGTGGTCGAGGTGAAATGCAAATGCCACGAGAGCACCGACAAAACCTAGATAGCTCGACTACGA
>CAXTWQ010000042.1:38741-41049 GCA_964248065.1 uncultured Bryobacteraceae bacterium
TCTCTGGGCTCTCTGAAGTGCTTAAAACCAGCCGCAACGACAGCGCCTCTTTCGACCGTCTCTTCACACTGGTCTATAACGACCTCCGTGGCATCGCGAAGAGTTATCTTGGGTGCGAAGCGCATGCCGACATACTACAGGCCACGGCTTTGGTTAACGAAGCCTATCTCCGGCTCGCTGAGCAAGTGCAAGTTGATTGGAAAAATCGAAGCCACCTGCTTGCAGTCGGCGCCATCGCCATGCGACGTATCCTCGTGAACCACGCTATCGCAGCCAAACGTTTCAAGCGAGGCGGAGCGGCAGCCAGGGTGACACTAAGCGAGGATCTCATCGGCACCGAGCAGAACCTGGACGTGCTTGCCGTGGATCAGGCTATCAACGCTATTGGGAAACTGAATGAGCGCCACGCCAAACTCGTCGAATTACGTTTCTTTGGCGGGCTGAGCATTCCCGAAGTGGCCAGCGCTCTCGGCCTGAGCGTCAGCACTGTCGAGAAAGACTGGAGATTCTGCAGTGCGTGGCTCAAGAACGCGCTCCGGCCTTAACGCAATAAACGATCCAGCTCTCTATATGAGAGTATCGGAGCTTTTCGGGCAAGCAGCCGAGTTACCAGTCGGAGATCAAGCCGCGTTTCTTCAAGAGAAATGCGGGAGTGATACTGATTTACTACGGCTGCTACAAAACCTTTTGCAGAAAGACCGGGAGGGCCCGATTGAGCCGGAGCTCGCGGCAGATCATTCTCTACCGGTCATTCACGAAGATCTCAGCGGGCGAACGTTATCGCATTACCAGATCGTTCGACCGGTGGGCGCTGGTGGAATGGGAGTCGTTTACCGCGCAACGGAGACGCGGCTCCAGCGAACTGTCGCGCTGAAATTTCTGCCGCCGTTCCTCAGACACGATTCCGCCAGCCGCGAGCGTTTCATCCGTGAAGCGCGCGTCATCGCCTCCATTGACCACCAGAACGTTTGTCCGGTTTATGAAATCGACGAAGCAGATGGATTCATTTTTATCGCGATGGCCTGTCTCGAGGGCACGTCCCTCGAGGAAAAGGTACGGACCGGACCGATTCCTGTTCAGCGGGCGCTTGGCATCGCACTCCAAGCGGCGTATGGCTTGCAGGCCGCCCACGGCAAAGGTGTCGTCCATCGCGATATCAAGCCAGCGAACCTGATGCTGATCGACACGGAATCCGACGAGCCCCTGGTCCGCATCCTCGATTTCGGAGTCGCGCAGTGGACCGAGAAGACTGTTCTGACCGAGGCAGACTTAAGGATCGGAACAGTCCTGTATATGGCGCCGGAACAAGTCGCCGGGTCGCGGGTAGATGGACGCGCCGATATCTGGTCGCTCGGCGTGGTGCTTTATCAGATGCTCTCGGGACGGGTGCCGTTTGAGGGGAGTACCCTACGCGAAACGCTCGCCGTTATCTCGGGGCCGCAGCCCGCGGACTTGGGGCCGCTTCGTCAAGTCGCTTCTCCTGAATTCGTTTTCGTCCTGGGAAAGATGCTGGAGAAAGAGCCTGCCGAGAGATATCAGACAGCCGCCGCGCTGATCTCCGACCTGGAGAGCGTCCGGCAAGCGGCTGCCTCTGACCCGATCGCTCGTATGGCGCGTGGTCCCGCAGTTCCCAGGATGGCGGCGATCGCCGCGGTCGTGGGATTGATCGCTCTATCGATCCTGTTATTCATTCGTTACAACAAACCATATGCATCGGACACGTTGAGGATCGTTCCGCTTACCTATTTTCCCGGCTACCAGGAAGACCCCGCGATTTCGCCCGATGGCAAGGAAGTCGCATTTGTCGGGCAAGGGGAAGATGGTAAGCGTCCGTTCGAAATCTACGCGCAACTGATCGGCTCGAGCGACCCGCTGCGCCTGACAAACGTTCCCTCAGGTACAGCCGATCGCTCTCCAGTCTGGAATCCGAGCGCCACCAGAATTGCGTTCCTTCGAAGCCGAGCCGGCGAGCCCTTCGCCAGAATCCTCACCATCTCGGCGCTGGGCGGTAGCGAAACGGATCTCGGTTTGGGCAAGGTTGTCTTTCCTGGAAAGCTGACATGGAACCCGAATGGGCGCACTCTGGCTTTCGCTCGCTCGGTTGGGAAAGACCAGAGCGCCATCTTTGAACTATCTTTCCTCGACCACAAAGTTCGTCAGCGATCCTTCCCCGCCGATGGCCAGAGCGATTGCTGCCCGCAATATGATCCGACGGGACAACGATTGGCGTTTCGCCGCAATGCCAACAAGGTCGTGATCACAGATGAAATAGGCAAGGGCGTGCGTGAACTGCCGGCGCACATATCGT
>CAXTWQ010000043.1:0-33653 GCA_964248065.1 uncultured Bryobacteraceae bacterium
CATTTCGGGGCCGCGCTGCAGCTACTCGCTCGTGCCGCGCTTCAGGCGCTTTGCCGCCTGCGTTTGCAGAATCTTGAAAATTAACTCCTGTTTGCGTAGACCTGCCGCGCCCAGGACGCCCAGATCCTTTGCAATCTGGTTGAGCGCTTCAATGCGCATGTCCTTCAGCTCGACCAGATCAAGAGTAGTGGTGCCGTTCTTGCCCGTCTGCTGACCAGTATTGCCCATTGAGTGGCGTCCACGGCGCGGGAATGCTCCCCCGCCCGGCTGATTATTAGGCAGCACAGCTGCAGAACCAGCGCTGGCCGGAGGAGTCGCTACGCCATTGGCAGCCGATCCGTTTGCCTGCCCCCCAGCATCGGGAAGGTTCCTGTGCTCAGCCAATCGGCTTTCTACCGGCTTGATATCGACCGGTGTCCTGGTTTCGGGCGTCGGCCGTGCATCGCTGATTCGGCTCTCTGCAATCGGAGGACGCAGCTCCGAAGGGGGCCTGGTATCTCCGGCCATTTTGCGCACCCCTTCACCAGAGTGCTTGACCCCGTTTGTTCTCACTTCCGAACCATTTCGGGGCCGCGCTGCAGCTACTCGCTCGTGCCGCGCTTCAGGCGCTTTGCCCTCAGCTTTGGGTTCGGGAGCAATCGCCACCGCCGTCCTACTCTCGACGGCTTTCGGCTCGGCAGCAATTTTAGGCTCCGGTGCTTTCGGTTCGGGCGCCTCGGCCGCTACCGTCTTTTCTTCGAATAAGTCCGATTGCGGATTATTGCCATCGGTAACTTGAGGTGTCTCGGAGGGCGTGCCTTCGGTGGCCGCCGCGGGGACTACTACTTGCTCTTGATCTTCGAGATGATTTGCCAAAGTTCCCTCACTCCCCGGCCGTCTACAGCCGAGAATGGTATCGGCGCCTGATCGTGCAACTCGCGCCCGATCACCGCCAACCCTGCTTTCAATTGATTACTGCTCTTGAGTTTGTCGACCTTGGTGGCGACCACCTGATATCGACGGTTATGGAACTCGAGCCAGGATTTGAGTTCCAGATCTTTTTCCATCCATCCTCGCCTGGCATCAATGAGGAGGAGCGATAACGCTAAACTTCGCCGCCCAAGCAGATAGCTTTCAATTAACTGCTTCCAGCGGTCTTTTTCGATCAAAGGTACTTGGGCGTACCCATAACCGGGAAGATCAACGAAATGAAGTCCGGCGTTGACTCCAAAGAAATTGATCAGCTGCGTGCAGCCGGGACGGGCACTGGTGTAGGCCAGTTGCGGCCGCTTCACCAACTGATTCAACAGGCTGGATTTTCCCACATTACTACGTCCCAGGAAAGCAACTTCGGCGGGGCCACCCGCTTCGGTCTCCAAAGGGAACTGGTCCGGCTCTGCCGCACTCGTCAAAAACGTGCACTCGGGACGTTCGCCCCGAGCTTTCAAACGTTTGACTTCCGGATTTGCAACTACGCCAATTCCCACTACCCTACCTTTTGATCGTCTGTGGGAAACAACCGAACGCCTAGTGCGTCAGGTTGTCTTCCGGGCGTCCCACTAAATCCGCTGCCGTTGCGGTTGTCGCAAGCGGCAAGGCAACAATCTCCCGCTCCAGCGCAATCTTCAAAACTTCGTCCATCGATGTCGCAAAATGCAGCTTCATCTCTTTTCGAATATTTTCAGGAATGTCGGCCAAGTCGCGCTCATTGTCTTTGGGAAGAACAATTTCAAACACGCCCTGCCGATGCGCCGCGAGTAACTTCTCCTTCAATCCACCGATAGGTAGAACCCGTCCGCGAACTGTGATCTCTCCGGTCATTGCAATATCGCCCCGAACAGGAATCCCCGTCAGCGAACTGCAAATACTCGTTGCAATTGTAATGCCAGCCGACGGACCATCCTTTGGAATAGCTCCCTCGGGAACGTGGACGTGAATATCCAGATGACGATAGAAGTCCTTAGGCAGACCGATGTACTGCGCCCGCGAGCGAACATAGCTCATCGCAGCTTGGGCTGATTCCTGCATCACATCGCCCAGCTTGCCGGTGGTCATCATTTTGCCCCGGCCTTCCATCACAGCCGCTTCAGTAGTAAGAATGGAACCGCCGACTTCGGTCCACGCGAGGCCCGTGGTGACCCCGATCTCGTTCTTCTTCTCCAGATCCAGATCCCGGAACTTGGCCGGACCCAGCAACTCGGTTACTTTCTCCGGCGTCACGGTGATCTTTTCAATTGGGATCATCGGAGCCTCAATCGCAGCCTTTGCCTTCTTGCGCGTCTTCTTCGGCTCCACTACCGCATCTTCGGCCTGCAAAACCGGCTCGTCTTCCAGAACTTCGATTGGCTGCTCAGAACCGATAGCCAGAGCAGCTGCGCCCTCTTCACCGACCGGCGTCTGCGCATCGACGAGTTTCCGGGCCACCTTCCGGCACAGATTACCCACTTCGCGCTCCAGATTACGTACACCCGCTTCACGCGTATACGACTGAATCAGCGCCTGCAGGCCTGAATCGGCAAATTCCACCTGCTCTTCTGAGATGCCTGTATCTTTGCGCTGCTTAGCCACAAGAAATCTCTTAGCAATTTCGAGCTTCTCGATCTCGGTGTAGCCAGAAAGCCGAATTACTTCCATGCGATCTTGCAAAGCTGGCGGGATCGTATGGAGCACGTTCGCCGTCGCAATGAAAAACACCTGGCTTAAATCGTACTCGACGTCGAGATAGTGATCCATGAACGTGCTGTTCTGCTCAGGATCAAGCACTTCGAGAAGCGCCGACGACGGATCCCCGCGGAAATCCATCGACATCTTGTCGATCTCGTCCAGCATGATGACCGGGTTCTTGGTTCCAGCTTTCTTCATCATCTGAATGAGCTGACCGGGCAAAGCGCCGATGTAGGTGCGACGATGGCCGCGAATTTCAGCCTCGTCCCGGACGCCGCCCAGCGACAACCGAACGAACTTGCGCCCGGTTGCCTTGGCAATGGACATACCAAGCGAAGTCTTGCCAACGCCGGGAGGCCCGACAAAGCACAAGATAGAACCTTTCGGATTGGCAACCAGGCGCCTAATGGAAAGAAACTCAAGGATGCGCTCCTTAATTTTCTCCAGGCCATAGTGATCGCCTTCAAGAATTTGGCGCGCATACCGCAGATCACGAATCTCTTTGGTCCGCTTCTTCCACGGCACAGCCAGCAACCAATCCAGATAATTGCGCGAAACGGTTGACTCAGCCGACATGGGCGGCATGCCTTCCAGACGCTTGAGCTCAGCCGTGGCCTTCTCATGCGCGTCCTTCGTCATCCCAGCCGAGTCGATCTTCTTCTTTAGCTCGTCGTACTCGCTCTTTTCGCCGCGACCCAGTTCCTTCTGAATCGCTTTGATCTTCTCGTTGAGATAGTACTCCTTCTGAGCCCGCTCCATCTGGCGCTTCACGCGGCCTTGAATGGTTCGGTCCACACTCAGCTTTTCAATCTCAATGTCGAGCAGATCTGCCACGCGCGTCAAACGGTCGACCGGATCGAAGATCTCCAGCAGTTCCTGCTTCTCTTCGATGGTCAACTGAAGATTCGCGCCAACGGTGTCGGCCAGCTTGCCAGGATCGTCCACCCGAATAGCGGCGATCATCGTCTCATAGTTCAGGTTCTGGCTCAGCTTGACGTACTGCTCAAACAGCGTCGTCACACGGCTGGTCAGCGCATCCAGCTGATTGCCGCCTTCCACCTTGAACGAAGTGGTTTTGACGACAGCCCGAAAATAACCGTCTTCCTCGCCAACCGAGATGACCTTGCCGCGCTCAACGCCCTCAACCAGAACTTTGATGTTGCCGTCCGGCTGCTTTAAGCTCTGTACAATATTCGCGACTGTGCCGACGGAGTAAATCTCGTCCGGACGCGGTTCATCCACCGAAGCATCATGCTGAGTGGCGAGGAATATCTTCTTATCGCCTAACAGTGCCTCTTCTAATGCTCGGACACTGGACTCTCGACCCACCACAAACGGGGTCATCATGAACGGAAAAATGACGACGTCCCTAATGGGCATCATCGGCAGTCGTTTGGTGTCCGTTTTATCTTTCGTCGTGACCATTTATTCTTTCTAGACGGATTGTCCCATGTGAAAGGGACGGGATAATCTTAGTGAGGAAATGCGACTCTCTCAAAGTCGCGCCGAGCATCAACTACCCGTGCTCTCAGGGTCAGCCTGCTTTTTCGAGAACCGCCATGTTGATCTTCTGAGTCAAGACCATCTCTTTGGTAACTACAAATTCCTTGACCTTCTTAAAGGTCGGAAGGTAGTACATCAGATCAAGCATTAGATCCTCCAGGATCATGCGTAACCCGCGGGCGCCTACTTTTCGCTCCATCGCCAGTTGAGCAACGGCTTCCAGAGCATCCTCGCTGAACTTGAGCTTAACATTCTCGAACTCAAACAGCTTCTGATACTGCTTGATAATCGCATTCTTAGGCTTGGTCAGAATCTGAACGAGCGCCTCTTTCGAGAGGTCTTCCAGCACCGCAGCCACCGGCATACGACCAATGAACTCCGGAATAAAACCGAACTTGATCAGATCGACCGGTTGGCACTGAGCCAGCAAATCGCCGTCCCGACGGACCGAATTGATCCCTCTGCGCCCAACCTCTTTGTCATCCATAGTGATGAAGCCGATTGATTTGGTGCCAACCCGCCTGGCTATCACCTTCTCCAGTCCTACAAAGGCGCCACCGCAGATAAAAAGAATGTTGGTGGTATCGACCGGAGTGAATTCCTGATGTGGATGCTTTCGACCGCCCTGCGGAGGAACATTGGCCACCGTGCCTTCAAGAATCTTCAGAAGCGCCTGCTGGACGCCCTCGCCTGAAACGTCACGGGTGATAGACGGATTCTCATCCTTCCGGCCGATCTTGTCAATCTCATCAATATAGATGATGCCGGTCTGGGCGCGTGTCACATCCCAGTCTGCATTCTGCAGCAGCCGCAAGATGATGTTCTCTACGTCCTCGCCGACATAGCCGGCTTCGGTTAAGGTAGTCGCGTCCACGATCGCAAAGGGAACGTCCAAAATCCGGGCCAGCGTTTGGGCCAGAAGAGTCTTACCCGTTCCAGTTGGCCCGATGAGCAGGATGTTGGACTTGGAAAGCTCAACCTCACCACTTCGCTGTTTGTTCAACTGAATCCGCTTGTAGTGATTGTAAACCGCAACCGCCAGCTTTTTCTTTGTGGCGTCCTGGCCGATCACATACTGATCCAGGTACTCTTTCAACTCCAGCGGACGGGGAAGTTTACCCGGGGCGCCATAGGTCTGGTCATGCCGGTCGTCCTCAATAATGGAGTTGCAGACAGCTATGCATTCATCGCAGATATAAGCACGGGGATAGTCGCTAGGGGAAGAGATCAGCTTTCCGACAACGTCCTGGCTTTTGTGGCAAAACGAACAGCGGAGAGAATCATCAGATCCGGCGCGCTTCAAACTTGTTCTCCTACGTAGCGCGGAATCAATCGATTGCCACGCCCCGATCGGGCACTTTTACTATTCGAGTATATCAAGATTACCTACTAACAGGCGTCAAGGCCGATGCTTTCTCCAGATTGCTTCCTGACACCACTGTAACCGGGTACCGTAAAACCCGCTACTCAGAAAATCAGCTTCGCCCCTAGTTGTATATTGCGGGAAGCGCCTGTGCCTATTCCGTTCGCGCCGTTGTAGATATCCAGCGTCGAGTTCACTTGCCCCAACCCGCTATCAGCAGCCACATTGTTCGGAGGCGCCAGATTCAAGCGGTTGAACAGGTTGAAAATCTCCATCCGAAGCTGGAGACCAACTTTCTCCGTAATCTGTGTTGTCTTGAAAACAGAGAAGTCTACTTGGTAGATGTTCGGACCTTTGAAAGAGTTGCGAGCCTGATTGGAATAGGTGCCCGTTGCGGGAAGGGCAAAAGCCTTCGGGTTGAAGTAGTAAACGTAGTCCGGTTGACTGCTGGGCGGCACCCCAACAAAAGGGTTCCCGACAACTTCCGCCCGGTCTGAATTCTCACCAGTACCGCTCGTATCCTGCCCGCTTAGAACGGTAAAAGGAGTTCCGGTGTAAAAATTGAAAAGGGAGTTGAGCTGCCATCCGCCCAGCACTGACTTGAAGCGCTTTGGCTGGGGAAGGTCATAGCCGAGATAAGCCGTGAACGAGTGGCGAACGTCGAAGTCAGAGTTGCCATAGTCACAGCGTAGGCAATAACTGTTCTGAGGAATGGTGTTGCGCGTGGCCGAGAGGTCGTCTCGCGAGTGCCCGTAGGTGTAGTTCACCTTTGTGTTAATGCCGTGGAAGTTATTGGTTCGCAGTGAAGCGATCAGGCCGTTGTAGTATCCGTTTGCTACGGACTCCACCTGATTGATTGTTGTGAAGTTCGGGAACTGAGCCTGATAGGGCCGAACTGTAGACCCAATTGGCAACTGGTTTATGTCAAGCGTCACAGGCAAGGCACGACTCAGACTCCCGGTATACCCAACTTCCAAAATCGAGCTTGCAGTCAACTGGACCTGCATATTCAGGTTTGAGTTCTGAACGTAGCCGGTCCGAAAGTTCTGGCTCACTGAGAAGACGCCCACATGTGCGCTTGGAGTGGCACTACCGAAGATCGACTGGCCGTCCTGAATGGTGTAAGGCGTTTGATTGCTCAACGTGTACACCGGCGAGCGCCCACCCGGGTTCGCCAGAACACCAGTAGCACCGTTATTGCCTGGATTGTTATCGCCAAAGTAGTTTACGTTCGGAACCTGATAGAAAATGCCGTAACCGCCCCGCACCACGATCCGGTTTTGGTGGCCGGGTGTGTACGCAAAGCCGAAGCGCGGACCAAAGTCTTTCCAGTCACGCGGGTACAAGGTTGTGATCCCCTGGCCGACATACGTAATGCCACCTAACGACGGAATGAAGGTCGAGATGCGGTTAGTCGGATCACTCAACGGGCTCTGGAAATTCCAGTTCAGACCGTAATTGATGGTTAGGTTCTGTTTCACCTTCCAGCTGTCTTGAGCGAACGCGGTAACGCCGTTCAGATAGTAGTTCCGCTGTCGATCGCCGTAGCTGATAGTCGACTGATTCTTGTTCACTTCACCGGCCAGGAAGTCCGAAAGTGCTCTCAATGAGGGGCTTAGGGTAGTGTCGCCCGCCCAGGGACCTGCCGAACCGTTGAAATTGAACCGTCCGCGCGCGTTCCGCTCATAGAAGACATCAAAACGTGAACGTCGATAACCGCCGCCGAACCGAATCGTATGTGTTCCCGCAGTGTACGTCATCACTTCGTTCAGCTCGCCAGTCGTGTCGATGCGGCCCAGTGGCGGAGTCAGCCCGGTAGGGTCGAAGCCGTTAATGTTGATGCGAGGAGCGCCGAGTAGAGACGGATTAGTAACGCCCGTATTCAGCCCCAGCGCAACGACGTTGAACCCGTTATTCGCGTCGCTAAATACCTGCTTAAAGTAGTTCACGCCGGCAGTGGTTTGTGTAACAAAACGCGGCGAAACCACACCGTTGTAGACCAACGAAAAGTTGTGCATCCGGCTCGGCGCAACCTGATAGTAATAAGGCAGCAGCGAACCGATCTCCGCCGTCTGCGAACCTGTGCCGCCAAAGTAGCGCACCGCAATATTATTGCGATCGTTAAAAATATGGTCCAGCTTGATAATTCCGTTATAGGAATCAGAAGTCGTGTTGGCGCTGCTGAAGTAGTTGTTCTTGGTTGCCGGCCCGGTTAGGCTGTTAGCCGGCCACAGCGCATTGATCAACCGCAGCGAAACTGGATTCACCGGTTTGCCGTACTGATTGAGCACCCCCGTAGCTTGCGCGACCCACGCAGCCGAGGGCGTCGTTCCCTGCCCGGTATTGCCCGCGATAAAATTCTGCTGCTCATAGGTGATAAAGAAGAACGTGTGGTTTTTCCAGATGGGTCCGCCTAACGATCCACCCGGCTGGCTGTTTCGCAGCTTTTGAGTTGGTGTATTCGCAGGCACAAACCAGTTGCGCGCCGACAAGAACTCGTTGCGATTGAAATAGTACAGCGAGCCATGCAAGTTATTAGTGCCCGACTTAATCACGATATTAAATACGCCACCGCTATTACGTCCCGCTTCCGCATCACTGCTGCTTTGAACCGAGAGCTGGTCGATGGCATCGATCGGCAGAATCGTCCCTGCAATACCGCTCACGCCGCCCTGATTGACAGCGTTCGTGTTGTGCCACTGATCGTTGTTATCGGCACCGTCAATCTGCCAATTGATTGAATTGGTTCGCGTACCATTCAGCGAACCGGCACCATTCACGCCCGGGTTCAGCTTCAACAATTGAGTGAAATCACGGCCATTGAGTGGAACGTCATTGATCGTCCTGGTCGGAATAACGCTGGTCAAAGTGGAAGATGTCGTCTCCACCGCAACCGTTGAGGCTTCCACTTGAACGCTGGTAGCCGCATTGGCCACCGCGAGCTTGGCCTGTACGTTGAAGGTGCGGCCGGACTCGACCGAGATATCGTTAATCTCCTGAGGCTGAAAGCCCGCTCCGTTAACGCTCAGAGAGTATCGCCCCAGCGGCAAATCAGGAAACGTGAAATCGCCCGAAGTTCCGGTCTGCCCGGTTCGAGTGAGACCCGTGCCGGTACCAACCAGCTTGAGCGCCACACCAGGAACCGCCGCGCCCGTCTGATCGACGACCGTACCGGCGATACCGCCCTGAAAGGTCTGGGCAAAGGCAAGAGAAGAAAGAAAAAAGAACAGTGCCGAGGCAACAGCCCCCTGTTTATGAGACACGACAGACTCCTGAAGACGTGTTCAGATAAACGACAGAGTTACCTGGAACCAAGTAGTATTTACAAAGGCTAGCATAAGTGCTCGCTTAGCAGGACGAATGGCCTCTCTCAAAACGGGATGACATCCAAGTCTGGGATTTTCTGGAAATGGCGCAAGTTCGACGTTATGAGGCCATATCCAAGGTAAAGCGCAGTTCTGCCGATAAGTAGGCCTTCAAACGCGCTTCGGCATCAATCTTAGCGGGCCACTTTGCCGATTTCGCGGGTGAAAGATTCGGTAGGAATAGCGGCGAACACAGCATCCAGATAACGACGCCTATTAAAAGCTTGCTGGGGTGACTGGGCACGATGGATGTATGGCCCGGAACATGGGTGACAGCTCGGCCCCACAACACGGGTCACGGTCTTTCTTAAGTATCTCGGAAGCGGTGTCGCGGAGCCGAAGGCGGAGCGACACTGCTTCATAAGGTCGGATGGGGGACGATCTTTTACGGTCAGATCGCAAAGTAAACACATCGCCGTTTTGCGCGATCTATGCGGTAGAACTCCCCCAAATTTCACTTGGCGCGTCATGCCACTACTTGGGGAGAAATGCATTCGAGGTCTTTGAATCCGTTCCGACTCGAGCTAACCAGATTCGCCTCGCATAGGGGAACGGAACAGTACCCAGGCGATCACAATGAGAAACGAGAGATGGATCCCTACCTGAGTTACGACTGGAAAACTAATCACCACGTGGAGAGCCATCCACGCAAGCGCCAGCCACCGAGCCCACTTCTTACCAAAGAGCAGAAATACTCCGCAAATGATTGCCAGCAATTCCGTAGCTTCGATTAGGAAATCCTCGCCTTGCCAATGACTGGGAAGGTGACTGAAAAATCCTCCTGATCCTACGACGATATAGAGCACGGCGATCACAATCACGGAAGGTCCCGTCTTCATGGTAGAAGCTCCAGCACCGGGTCACTAGGTTCCAGATCTTCAGCGTTAGGCGGCACGACCGCGCCGGCTTCGAGAAGCAGGCGAACCGTTGTGACGAAGTCACCTGTCTCGCGGCGCCATCCGTTTCCAGACGCATAAATTGCCCAGGATAATGCGGAACCTGGATATTCCACAGACTTGAGCTCAAGCGCGGGACCGAATCGCAGGATGTCCGCTGTCATGTCCGGGTTGCCGTTGAAAGCTGCCCAATGTAATGCAGTGGCGCCCATTTCGCCTGGAGTGTCGACCGGCCAGCCCGCCTCCAACATCAGACGGACTGCTTGGGCGTTATTGCTTTGGGCCGCGTCGGGCAGCTTTCTGGCCCCGTCTTCCGCCAGTGTGGAGATATAGTCTGGTTTCTGCGCGAGAGTGCGGCGAAGTATGTCAAAGTCGCCAAGTTCGCACGCGAGGCCCATTTTCAGGTCCTCAGGAGTGTGCGCAAGCAGGAAGCGAAACACGTTCTCATGACCAAAGTCGCGCGCCACTGTGTGTGCCGTGCGATTGCGCCCCAGTTGCCAGATGTAGATGGTGCCGCCCGCACGGGGATCCCGCATGGGAAACCATTCGGCAGAGACTGTCATGTAGATGCAACCGGGGTCGCGCTCAAGGTGCTCGCGCACTAGTTCCAAGTCGCCCAGCGCCGCCGCCATGAGCAGATCGGTCTTACATCCTTTCTGAATCAAATACCGCGCCACGCTTTGGCGATCTTGTGGGTGGTGCCGCCTCTGCTCGACACGGAGCATGTATTGTGCGGGTGTGGATTCGTGATCCACGTCGAGCGCGTTCATATCGGCGCCAGCGGCGAGAAACAGTTCCGCTACCGCCACGCTGGATGCAAAGTGGAGGGGCGTCTGGCCGTCTCCACCGCGACCATGTACCACCGCTGGGTCGGCCGCGATGAATTTTTGAAGTTCTTCGATCCGACCCAAACGCGCAGCCGAATGAGCATCTAATTCGGCTCCGCGCTCAATCAGAAAATCAGCAAGGGATGGATCGCAATCGTCGAGCACACCGAATCCGCCTGCCCACCATTCAGTGCGCTTTTTTATGTTCGCCCCAGATTGAAGCAGGATGTCAATAGTCGCCCGGTCGCTCCGCTGCACAGCCGCAAATAGCGCGTGTTGTCCGAAGCCGTAGCCTGGCAAAGGGCGGTCGAGGATCGCTTTCAGTTCGGGATTTCGGCTGAGGACTTCTGCGACAGCCGGAGCATCACTATCGCAAACCGCGACCTTCAATGCTTCGGCGGGCGAAAGTTGCTGTTGAAGAATGAACGATTTCAGCTTTGCCCAGGAGGCAAACCCATAGTCATTCGCAAGAAGCTGCTGCGCATCTGCTAATTTGCGCCCCGGTACGGACCGTTGTGGTGCCTTAGCCTGTTTGCGAACGTACTCAAAGTTGGGTTTGGACGGGAGCTCACGAGACATACACTTCTCCTTTTCTGGCCCGGTGTCCGCAGCACGGGCAAAAAGAGAAGTTCAAGGCTGAATGTTTACTCCAGGCGGGATATTCCCTTTCCGCGGACGGGTTGCAACCTGAATTGCGACTCTGAATATACCAAACGCGCGCTCATGCTGTAAACCGCCGGCCGAATATCTTCCTCCCGCTACGGCTGAGCCGTCGCTAGAGCATAAATAAAGTTAGACACAGAGGCAATATAGAACCGCCGGTAGTCGGGCAGGATAGGGTAATCGTCACCGTTTGGAGACCACCCCGATTAGCAAACGGTACGCCGTCATCGGCGATCTACACAGCTGTTTAACGCTCAGTTTCGAGTTGGCCGGTTACACAGGCGCTATCCCAAAAGATAATCTTCCAAATGCATACCATCGGTGTTGAAATGGCAGCAAATGGCTTTTGAGATGCAATGAGTTTAACGATGTTACTCAGTCCTTTCTTAATGGCAAGCGCCCTCGCCGCTATTGTTCTCGGCCTCCTGACCGCAGGATTCGAAATTTGGTATCGCTCGCGTTTCGGTGAAACGGAAAAGCGCTATGTCATTCAAGGCATGCCCATCCTGGCATGCGTCGGGATTTTCGCTTATCTCGCTCTGCATCACCACGTGTTTTGGAGTCTCAACCTTTACAACGTTGTTTATTTCTCAGCTTCTTGGTTAATCCGCTCTAATTTCAGGCGAAAGACGCAGAGCAGCACGAAGCGTAATTAGAAGCCAAATTGAGCTGCTAATTCTTCACGGTTCCGTAAACACCGAACAGTCAGGAATCCGGAACCTGCGATTACCCGTGTGTAGTCGGGAAGGGTTTACCAACCTAGACAATACTTCCGAGTCGCTCAGGATGATGCGTCACCCCGGAAAACGGCAGTTGTTCTTCTGCGTTTGCGGTAAACACTGTCTGTTTGGGTTGAATGTTGACGTTTCGCTTTCGAGGACTCCCAGGTACATCTCTCCGAAGTAGACCTGGAATGCTCCATTCGGTACCGGAAGCAGGCCAATGCGCTCACGCCGGAGCACCTCGGTAATGAATACCTCTCTGCTTTTCTACCGATGACATTCCTTCGCCAAACACATTCATTGGACGTCGGTCGCTCAATATCCTAAGGTTCACTGTTGCGGCAAAGACGACCGGTTCATAAGCAACGCAGACGCCTTCCTCAGAAGTTTTCAATGGCATTGCGCGGTCAATTGAGGAGCGATTACAGTTAGCGAACGCAGAGATTGAACCCATAAGGCGATCCGCCTTGGCGAGCAGTTCTTTTCGTTGCTGGATTGTTGGGTCGGTAAAGGGATGAAAGTCGATCCTAAAGAAATGGACAATATATTCGATCAAATGGCTTGGAGCGGATTGGCAGCGCACCTGTTACAAAGGGAAGTGAGGCCACTCCCAGAAGCGGAAAATGCTTAGTTCTGCCAAGTACGACGGAGAAAAAGTTATTCTCGCAACGCCTAGTAGGCTCTGCTTTCGCTTATGGCTCTGTCGGTAAATTGCCGAGGACATCATTCACAGATAGGGTTACGCTTCTCGAATCGTAGGTGAACCCAAGTTTGGTGGCTTCTTGGAAGAGACCTCGTCCCAAGTCGAAGGTATATGCTGCCGTATGTTCTGGCCAAAACAACCAGCAGACCGGAACAATATCCGAAACCAACATGCGCTCACATTTGTCGACCAGTCCGGCGAATGATTGCGTCGGACTCATAATCTCCACCGCGGCAACAGCACCACTGGTCAAAACGCCATTCTCGTAATGTGCATCAGGACGAACTACCACCACATCCGGGACAATTTGCTTCCCTTCTGCATCCAGCACCCCGACAGCCAACTCCGGTAGAGCAACATCCAAGCCAAGCTCTCTAACTAAAAGAGCAATGATCCGTTGTTGCACGATGGAATGTAGTCGTTTCGGCGAGGGCTTACATTCTTCAGCGGCTTCTAGAATCTCAGGGGCGATCATCAATCACCAATTTGATTCGATTGTACGCCTGGAAAAACGTGCTCATGCCCATTGCGCATGAAAGCATCGTTTTGTTGAGAGTCGATCCGGCTCAGCTAAATTCGATCTTTGCACGCGAACCTGGATTGCCGGTCAAACTAACAGCTGATTGCGTGTCAGTGTTGCAACAAGTTTCTTAGCTCCTTACGTTGATTGGCAGCTATCAGGCAAGAGGCTAATAGCTAGCTCGTAGACAATCTACACTAAAGCAAGTAGAATATCTACACAATGCCGCGCGATACCCCGTCCCGTGTAGAGCTCCTGCAAGGTACGCTCGACCTACTCATCCTTCGCACCCTGGTGGCCGGACCCAACCACGGTCACTTTATCGCCAAGCACATCCAGCGGACATCGGAAGATCTGCTTCAAGTTGAAACCGGCTCACTGTACCCGGCGCTCCATCGCTTGGAGGCCAAAGGTTGGATCAACGCCTCCTGGAAGTTGTCCGAAAAAGGCAAACGGGCCAGGTTTTATGGATTAACACCGCTCGGTCGAAAGCAACTTATTTCAGAACGTTCGAAGTGGGAAGCGTTCTCCCGCGCCATGGGACTCGTCTTGAATCCAGCCGACCAGGAAGGGCAATGAATTTCTTATTACGCAGATTAACTTGGTTCATTCAGCGGCGTCAGAAGGAAAAGGAACTCCGTGAGGAACTGCAGTTCCACCTGGAAGAAGAAGGAGAACAGCGCCTGTCAGAAGGGCTGACCAAAGACCAGGCTCTCTGGACCGCACGGCGTGATTTAGGCAATCTCGCTCTTGTCCAGGAAGACACCCGCGCCGTATGGGCCTGGGTGATGGTCGAGCAGTTCGGTCAGGACCTGCGCTACGCCTTCCGAACCATGGCGGCCAACCGGCTATTCACTTTGTTGGCTGTTTTGTCCCTAGCACTCGGCATCGGAGCGAATACAGCGATTTTCAGCTTTGTGGATTCGATCCTGCTTCAGCTGCTCCCGGTATCCGACCCGGAGTCGCTCGTGGTGCTGAACTGGCATGCGAAGGCCCTTAATCGTGACTTTGTCGCAAGAGGAAGGAGCGGCAGCACGTATGACGATCCGAAGGCGGGAACGACGGCTGGGATCTTTCCCTTCGCGGCATTCGAGCTCTTTCAAAAACAAAACTCCACTTTCTCCAGTGTGTTTGCCCAGTACCAATCCGGTCAGGTGCAAGAACTTAATTTAATAGTGAAGGGGCAAGCCGACCTGGCCAACGGCTGGACAGTCTCAGGCAACTACTTCAGCGGACTTGGCGTCTCTCCGGCAGCAGGCAGGCTGATCCATCCAGGCGATGACCGGCCAGGAGCGCCATCGGTAGCAGTGCTCAGCTATGGGCTTAGCCAAAGACGTTTCGGAGGAGCACGCAATGCAGTCGGGCAGGCAGTTCGAATCAACGGCTTGCCTTTCACAGTGGTGGGCGTTACGCCGCCCGGCTTCTTTGGCACCGATCCCGCCGCTGCTCCGGACGTCTATCTTCCGCTGCACTCGAATGAACTGCTAGGCGCGAGCGATCCATTTGGCTTCCGTGCTCAGAGCTACCGGGATAGCAACTTTTACTGGATTCAGATCATGGGTCGACTACGTCCTGGCGTAAGCCGAGCTCAAGCGCAGGCCGTGCTTGCGCCAATGTTCCAGCAATGGGTGGCGAGCACAGCAAAGAACGATCGGGAGCGTTCCAACCTTCCCGCGCTGGTTATCGATGCAGGTGGCGGCGGAGCGGACACCCTACGCCGCCAATACTCAAAGCCGCTGTTCGTGCTGATGACGCTGGTAGCGTTGATCCTGGCGCTGGCATGCGCCAACATTGCGAATTTGCTACTGGCACGGGCTGCTGCCCGCGGAGGCGAAGTCGCTTTGCGGCTCAGCCTCGGAGCAGGCCGATTCCGCATCGTTAGGCAACTCCTGACTGAAAGCGTTCTCCTAGGGTCACTCGGCGGATTGTTGGGCATCCTCTTCGCACTCTGGGGTATTCGCCTTCTTACGAGCTTGCTAGCTAACGGCCAAGGCAATTTCGAGGTGCACGCGGGCTTAAACTGGCACGTGCTGGGCGCAGCGGCCGTGCTCTCTTTCACGACGAGTATTCTGTTTGGCCTTGCTCCCGCGCTCAGCGCCACACGCACCGATGTGATGCCCGCACTCAAAGCAACATGGAGCTCACAAACCAAAGAGAGATTGCGCTTCAGTCGTGTGAGTTTGAAGAACCTGCTTATGGTGGGGCAGATTGCAATCTCATTGTTATTGCTGGTTGCGGCAAGTCTCTTCGGGCGCACACTTTCAAACCTCGAATCAATTGATACCGGCTTCAATCGCGAGAACCTGCTGCTGTTTCAAATCGACGCCCGAAAGGCTGGCCACAAAGATCCTGATATTTTCACTTTCTACCGCGAGTTACGCAACCGCTTCAGTGAATTGCCAGGTGTAAGAGCCGCAACTCTCGAAGGAGGTTCGCCGGTCGGAGGTGAGGGTGGAGTACCGATCAGCCTGCCCGGGCTGCCACCCAACCCAGCCAACCGATACGCGATGGTAGGGCCAGCGTTCTTCCAGACTATGCAAATTCCGATTCTGGCCGGTCGTGATCTACGGACCATTGATCGGCCTGGTTCGCCATCCGTCGCAGTGATCAATCAGGTCTTTGCCAGAACAAACTTCGGCAATCGAAATCCTGTCGGTCAGCACCTGCACCTCCAGCAAGACGGGGTTGTGATGCGAGACATGGAAATAGTCGGCGTGTCTAAGAATGCAAGCTATGGCAGTCTCACCAGAGCCATTCCCCTGTCGTTTACATGCCGTATGACCAAGGTTACCCGCTGCCAAATCAGATGGTCTATGCGCTACGCACGGCGGGCGATCCGCTCGGCTACATAAACTCCGTGCGTAAAGTCATCTGTCAAGCGGACCCGCACGTGCCTGTCTCCGAAGTAAGAACGCAAGTAGCCGACATTGATGGAACCATCAATCAACACATCGTCTTTGCGAAGCTGTGCAGCGCCTTCGCCGTTCTCGCTCTCATCGTCGCCTGCGTCGGCCTGTACGGCACAGTTTCATACGATGTTTCCCGTCGCACAATTGAGGTCGGTATTCGAATGGCATTGGGCGCGAGGCCTGGCACAGTGGTGCAGATGATCCTGCGTGATGTTGTGGTGCTCACCGCCGTGGGGCTGGCCGCCGGAATCAGCGTGGCGCTCCTCACTTCAAAACTCATCGGGTCTTTTCTGTATGGAACGAAGTCGAACGACCCGTTATCACTTACGCTGGCGGTAATCACGCTTTTCAGTGCAGCCCTTGTAGCCGGATATATACCTGCTTGGAAAGCCTCTCGCATTAGTCCGATGACCGCAATCCGACACGAATGAGCCCTGCCTCCTCCTGAATTGCAACACCGCCACCCAGTAAGCGGCAATTGATCAACCTACCTAGCTAATAACTGAATCCCCACAATAACGAACCAGACAGCTTGGCCGAGCGCGATGATTCCCATGCCATGAACGTCCAGCCGTAAATAGCCCGAGCCCACGCCGGCCATGGTGAGGAGAGCCATAACGCAGCCGTAAATCGAGACACCACGCCCGAGTCCTCCGTTCCGTAGCGCAGAGACGGACCAAAGGATGACCGCTGCAGAAGCGGCAAGGGCAAAGATACGTGCAAAGCCCTGATTAATCTGAAAAATGGCGGAGATAACGATTTGCCATTGGTGCGCGGCAGCAGGGATATCGCGGACCATCTGCTCCATAATGGCCGGGATAATAAATCCGCTAACGGCAGCTGCGATCAGGGTGGCAACACACGAAAAACCATAGATCACGGTGGCGGCAAAGGCAATCCGGTCGGCGGCGGCCAGATATTGCGCTAGACCACAAGCGCCCAGGAACAGGGAGAGAACGCTGACCATTGCGATACTGTGCGCCACGGCGGAAACGGCAGCTAAATGCGCTATTTCCGGCGGAGGAAGCGAGGCGGGCGTTAGTCGTTCGACATTCTACGCACATCACTCCGACAAAGACGACTTGTTCCTGAGCGATGTGGAAGATTTTCTCCAGAAGTGTTCGACCACTCTGGATCGACATGGCGCGAGCACGAAGCGATTAGCACCGGTCCAGGAGTTTTTCTCACATATCCGTGAGTGGCATCACTTCTACACGGCGCTTGTGAAGTCAGGAAAGGCGAATGATGTGCGCACGCTAGCACAAGGCTTCTTTGCGCGGTCGATTGAGGAGCGATGGAAGGCAGCGAACGTCGAGATCGACCCAGTTCGGCGCGCTGCCCGCGCACACGCTCTGGCAGGAAGCTTATTCGCTCTGCTGGATTGGTGGATCGACAGAGGAATGAAAGCCACGTCCTTAGAAATGGACGACTTGTTTCATCAGATGGCGTGGAGTGGCAACGCGCCCTTTATGAGCTGACCGCTGCCCCCACTTAAACGGAGCTAAACGGGGACAGCTTACTCCCCAGCCGAAGCTTCGACCGGCTTTGCTTCCACGTAAGGCTGCTTGGACGATTGGTCGAACAAAAACTGCAACGTCTTCTCAGTCTGAATCCCGCCAGCTATGCGCTCGAGCGTGCCATCCTTATCCAGCCTAGCCCGCGCTACTGCCACAGCCTCTCGCTCTTTTTGAGCAATCCGCTGTACTTCACGGTCGATTTCGTCCTGGTTCGCCTTGATGCCTTCGCGCTCTGCCACCTTCTCCAGCAGCAGCGAAGCCCGCACGTTGCGCGTTGCTTTCTCGCGCTGGTTTTCTTTCACCTTGTCCCAGTCAAGTTTGATCGTGTTGGGATCAATGCCCTGCCCGGCCAAGCTACGCAGCTGCATCCGCACCTGATTTTCAATCTGCCGATCGATATAAGCTTCGGGCACGGGAAAATCGTTTCGCTCCACCAGGCGGTCGATCAGTTCTTCCTTAGCCTTCTGTTGCGCCTCGTACTGCTTCTCCTGAAAGATTGATTTGCGAACCGTATCGCGCAACTCACCCACGTTCTGGAAATCACCCAGATCTTTGGCGAACTCATCGTCCAAAGCAGGCAATTCTTTCTTGCGCACAAACTTTGGCGTCAGTTCAAAGCGAACCGTCTTGCCGGCCAGTTTTTCCTGCCCATAATCTTCCGGATAGGTCAGATCCATCTCGATCACGGCTTCGGGCGAGGCTCCAATCAGCGCTTCATTGAATGCCGGCAGGGTCTCTTCGCCGCCCACTTGAATCTGCACATCCTGGTCAATGGGATCGGCTAAACCGGCTAACGACCGCAGATGCACCAAGACGTAATCGCCGTTCTCAATAGGCCGTGGGTCAAGGTTCGGATACTCCGCCTTGTTCTCGCGCATCGTCTCAAGCCGCTGATCCACTTCTTCTTCGGGCACCACCGGCTCTTCATACTGCGCCGGCAAACCTCGGTAGTCTCCGATCTCAATTTCTGGCGCGACCTCAAACGCTGCCTTGAACCGAATTGGCTGACCCGGCTCAAATTCCAGATCCGTGATATCCGGTGTGCCGACCACTTTCAAGTCATCGCGTTGAACCCGATCCTTGAACGCCTGCGGTAGAAGCAGTTCCAGAACTTCATTTCGGATTTCGCTCTCGAAGCGCGTTTTTATGATGCTGATGGGAGCTTTGCCCGGACGGAAACCGGGCAGGCGTACGCGCTCCTTGATCGAATTGGTGACCCGCTCTTTGGCCTGCTCCACTTCGAGCAGCGGAATCTCAATTTCGACCGAACGCTTACAGTCGACTGCTGTTGACATGAACTTGTTAGACCGCGGCCACGCCGGTCAGCTCGGCTGCTTCACGCAGCACTGCTGCTTTGTCGGTCTTCTCCCAGGTGAACTCTTCCTCAGTGCGACCGAAGTGCCCGAACGCCGCCGTCTTCTGATAAATCGGACGTCGCAGTTTCAATGACTCAATCATCCCTGCCGGCGTCAACGCAAAGTTCTGGCGAACCATCTCGGCCAGCCGGATATCTTCCACCGTACCGGTACCGAAGCTATTGACCATTATCGACACGGGTTCAGCAATACCGATCGCGTAAGCCAATTGCACCTCAACGCGTTCGGCCAGTCCCGCTGCCACCAGATTTTTGGCAACATACCGGGCCATGTAGCAGGCTGAGCGATCAACCTTCGTCGGATCCTTACCCGAGAACGCACCACCACCATGCCGGCCCATGCCGCCGTACGTATCGACAATGATCTTGCGCCCGGTTAAACCCGTATCGCCATGGGGTCCGCCAATCACAAACCGGCCAGTTGGGTTAATGTGGACCTTCGTTTTGCTGTCCACCATGCCTGCCGGAATCACTACATCAATGACATGCTTCTTCACGTCCGCCCGTAACTCTTCGGTCGAAACATCGTCGTCGTGCTGGATAGAAACCACCACTGCATCAATGCGCTTAGGTTTGTTGTCTTCGTACTCGACGCTAACCTGGCTCTTGCCATCGGGACGCAGGTACGGCAGCGAGCCATTGCGGCGCACATCGCTCAACCGGCGCGAGAGCGTGTGGGCCAGCATCACCGGTAGCGGCATCAACTCTTCAGTCTCGTTGCACGCATAGCCGAACATCAGGCCCTGGTCGCCTGCGCCGCCCGTATCCACGCCCATGGCAATGTCAGGCGACTGCGATTGAATCATGTTCACCACCGCGCAAGTCTTGGAGTCGAACCCCATGGCAGCGTTGGTGTAGCCGATGTGGGCAATCACGCCGCGTACCAGTTTGGGTACGTCCACGTAAGTGGAGGTGGTAATCTCGCCCGCTACAATGCAGATCCCTGTGGTTACAAGTGTTTCGCAAGCCACACGTCCGGTTGGATCATCAGTAAGAACAGCATCGAGAATCGCATCCGAAACTTGGTCGGCAATTTTGTCAGGATGACCTTCGGTGACCGATTCAGACGTGAAAATGTATTTCATCAGGGCAAGAACTCCTCGTACTTGGATAGGGAATGCGCCGGAAGTGAAAAGTAGGCGGTCGCTTCCAGCGAAAGTAACAGTTTAGCAATCGAGGATAAACTCACTGGGATGAGACTGATCAATCGAGATCTAGTACGACTTTGCCGGAACAGCATGGCTCTGGCCTTCGCCTGCACAATAGGAGCATCTGCCATGCAGAAAACCAATTCGAGCGTGATTGATCCCGATGGGACCGCGCACATCACGCGCGTCGTACCGGTTCCAAAAACAATTAGCCCACAGGCGCAGGCGGAGCTTTCCCGTCCGGCTTCCGATGCGCCGAACCACGACACGCTCGAAGATCGCCGGAGCAAGACAGATCGCTGGCAGGCTGGGGCTGGCGCTGAGTTTGCGCGCCTGTACCCGGTGAAAGTAGAGGAATCCAAGCTGGCCGGTGTACCGGTACGGATTATCACTCCCGCTAACTTGGCCAGCGATCGCGCGGACTGCGTTCTAATTAACGTTCACGGAGGCGGCTTCAACTCCGATTCCGGCTCGCTGACCGAGACCATTCCAATCGCCAGCCTCACGGGAACCAAGGTGATCGCCATTCTGTACCGGTTGGCACCCGAGCACCCCTTCCCTGCGGCTATCGATGACACACTCGCGGTCTATAAAGAGCTGCTCAAGACTTACAAACCAGCCAACATGGCGCTGTATGGAACCTCGGCAGGCGCCATTCTAACAGCACAATCAGCCGCACGTATGAAGGAATCGAAGCTCCCACTGCCAGCTGCCTTGGGCATTTTCTCAGGATTCGGCGACTTCAGCCAATATGCCGACTCGGACGCAATTTATTCACTAGGCGGCTTCTCCGGCCCGCTACCTCTGCCAACTGGGAAGCCTCGCAGCGACACTTACGTTGGCTCGACCGATACCAAAGATCCGATACTCTCGCCGCTGTACTCAGACCTGCACGGCCTGCCGCCGACGCTCTTCGTGACCAGCACCCGTGACATGCTGTTGAGCGGAACCGCCATCCTGCATCGCTCATTTTTGAACGCTGATGTGGACGCTCGCCTGATCGTCTTTGAAGCCTTACCGCACGCCTTCTGGAATAACGCCAAACTGCCCGAGACTGAAGAAGCCAATCGCCTGATTGCCAAGTTCTTCAGCACGCATCTGGCGAAGTAACGGCTTTAATCGCTGCGAGTGTAGGAGCAATTTGATCTTTTCGTACGCGCTCTTGTCTCCACTTGGGCTCACTTACCCTCAATATCTGGTTTTGCTGGTTCTGTGGGAGCACGACGGCTTGTCGGTTTCCGAAATCGGAGGTCGGCTCTCTCGTGACCGCAGCACTTTGACTCTCTTCTCAGGCGCTTAGACCGGGCCGGCCTCGTCGACCGGCAACGGGCTGAGCAGGACGAGCGCCGTGTCATTGTACGTTTGACTGCTGAGGGGTTGGCCATGAAGAAGGCGGCAGCGGAAGTTCAGTGTAAAGCTGTTGCTGCCACTCAATGCGACCCCAATGAGTTGAGTTCACTGACTGCGATCAACGGCAGCCTTGGCTTTTCTCTAGCGAGGCGAACTCGCTTAGTTGTGGCCAAGCTCTCTCATAAGCTTCTGACTGAGTCAGTCCACTTGCTACCAGGTCAGCAAATTTCGCGTGGGAAAGCGTAAGGCCGCGCTTGAGGTGCCTTCGTGACGATTTACAACAGACTTCCACACGCGCAAAGCTCAGGTCTTTGCATTCTTGAAAAGGAATCATATGGCTTTAGAAAAGATCATCTACACCGCCCATGCAACGGCTTTTGGAGGACGCGATGGTAAGGCAAAGTCCGACGACGGAAAGTTAGACATAAAGCTCGGTACTCCGGTCGAAATAGGTGGCAAGGGAGACGGCAGTAATCCAGAGCAGATGTTTGCAGTAGGTTATGCCGCCTGCTTTATCGGCGCCCTTAAGTTTGCTGCCGCTGCCCGTGGAACGCTTCTCCCATCCGATACTTCCATCAACGCCGCAGTCTTATTTGGTCCTCGTGCGGAAGGAGCATAAGGTTTCAGCATCGATATGGAAATGAAAATACACATCCCTGGTACGGACCGCGCAAACTCGGAAGCACTGGTGAAAAAAGCGCACGAGGTATGCCCGTACTCGAATGCTACTCGGAACAATGTCGACGTCGACTTAGCGTAGTTTAGCCATCGTGCGGTTTTGCTCCAGGGCCTGCCTGCCACCCTTGCACTCACCCAAGGCCGCGTTCACAATCAGCTAGTCAGGTGGTTCGAGCGATTAGAGATCACAATTTACTCGTTACTACTTCGAAGAATCACTGTTACTGCTCGCGGATTCAACTTGATCTATGACGTCCCGCGGTCACCGGTGCGTTTAGCTGCTGGCGCTTTAACTCAGGCGATTGACCCGAACGCAAGTAGGGAGGCCGAAGCAACAAAGCTTACTGCAAGCGATGTAAAAAATGTTTGACATTAAACGGCAAACTGCAGTACCGTGTGTATGTCAAATATTTCTGACACTGGAGTGACGATCATGTTGACAAGCTTTTCCTACCGGGAAAAGACTCTTTACGCCTCGCTTGCAGCGGAGGTCGTTGTCTACGGCCCTTACTTTTTCCTGCACCAGCAAAATTCAGTCAACAAGGTTGCCGGCATGATCATTGCGATCATCGTGCTGCAAATAATTTTGCAATCTATCATTGCCGTAACTACGCGGAACCGCGTAACGGATGAGCGCGATCAATTAATGGAGCTTAGAGGATATCGTGCCGGGTATCTAACGCTTGCCTCACTGATGGTGCTCGGGCTAGGCATGCTGTGGTTCCATACGACCCTCGGTCACCTTAGATTGGACCAAGGAATGGTAGGGCTTCATTTCTTGAGCGTGTTCTTTGGAATGTTGGTCATCGCCGACATCACAAAAACCGCTACCCAGATTGTGGCTTACCGGAAAGCACTTTAGTGCCAGCTATACGCAATCAGATCCGAGAACTCCGAGCGCTTCGTGGGATCACGCAACAAGAACTCGCTGACAAAATCGGTGTCACACGGCAGACCGTCATAGCCATAGAGCAGGATAAGTATTCGCCTTCTCTCGAAACTGCTTTCAAAGTGGCAAAGGTGCTTGGCGTTCCGCTTGACCAGTGCTTTCAGTATGACGCTCGCGGTAAACGATAAGCTCGACGTTGACCGAAGCCGATGAAGCTGACAGGGTCTCAGCAAACGCAAGTCAAGTTGCGAGGCCGTGTCGATCTTAGCAGCCTACGGGGCTCGGAAGTCTGCGGACGGTGCATACTTTTCCTGCCCTGACACTACTTGATCTGTGCATCTTTCGACCAACCTGCGATACCGTGAAAGCGGGTACTCTTCTGCCTTCCCCGCCTAGACCTGAAAGCCCTCTCACCTGGCTGGCCAAGTATCTTTCGCTTGGACTGACCCTGCCCGCATCCGTCGTCGCAGGATATCTGGTTGGGTCCACAGGCGACCACTACCTCCATGCGCCGTTCCTTCGAGCTGTCGGAATTCTCCTAGGGATGGCTGCCGGTCTTACTCAGGTCTTCAAAGAACTGATGCGCGATGAGCGCCGCAGCAGGTCCGGCCTGTGAGGTTGGCTCCCCGTACGGTGTCCATCCGGCAACTCTACATACTCACGGCCGTGTTCGCCGTGGCAGGCGCTATCTGGATGTTCACCATTGGTGGCCAACGTCCCGCACTGGCCTTCTTCCTGGGTGCCTGCGCCAGCTTGGGAAATCTGTGGCTCTTTCATAAATTAGCCCGTGGCATTGAGCCCGGGGCCGACACACGCAAACCTTGGCAAGCCGGAGCCTTTGCAAGCCGCTATTTAATTTTTTTAGCTGTCGGCTATGTTATCGTCAATGCTTTGGGCGTTAGTCCTTTGCCAGTAGCGCTGGGCTTATTTGCCAGTACTGCCGCAGTCCTGCTTTCCTCTTTATTAGAGCTGGTCAGCACGGCTCTGGGGACTCGACGCACCTGATCGCATGTCACACGAACTCTGGATCACAGGCTTGTTCAATCGGCTGCTTGCCGGCCCGGCTAATGCAGTTCTAAGCGGCATCCACGTTCCCGTTAAAGATGCAGCACACCCCTGGACCGATTGGCTCGTCTGCGAAATTGTCGTCGTTTGCGTGATCGTTGCCCTGTTCGCGTTCTTGCGCAGCCGTCTTTCAGTAGACAAGCCCGGTAAGACGCAGCACATCTTTGAAGTCGTTTACGAATTTGTCAGCGCCTCTGCCGAAGAGATCGTCGGCCACGAAGCGCACAAGTACGTTGCGTTCTTTGGGACCATCTTTCTGTTCATTCTCTTCATGAATCTGATTGGGCTCATACCAGGCTTCGAGTCGCCTACCATGTACCCGATGGTGCCGCTTGGCTTGGCCGTGGTCACATTCTTGTTTTATAACATCGCCGGCTTTGCTAAAAGTGGGCCGGCTTATCTGAAGCATTTTTTGGGGCCGATCTGGTGGATGGCTCCATTGATGATCATCATCGAACCCCTGAGTCATCTTGCTCGCCCCCTGTCCCTCACCGTCCGTCTTTGGGCCAACATGTTCGCAGGTGAACAGGTCTACCTGACCTTTATCCAACTCACCAAGGTGGTTTTCCCGGTCATCTTTATCGGGCTGCACTTGTTCGTCGCCTTCCTGCAGGCTTACATCTTTATGCTGCTCGCCATGGTCTATGTCGGCGGGGCGGTCTCTGAAGAACACTAATCAAGTTTGACTCCAGCGTGAGCGCCCGGCGTCCCAACGCACGGTGTCGAACCACCTCCTGGGTCATATATAGGAGAGAAATGAAGAATAAATTTGTTTTCCTTGCCATGACGTTGATGATCCTGGCAAGCCCGATCTTTGCGCAAGATAACGCCGGGAATGCCGGCGGTAACGGCAAGATGCACCTAGCGGCTGCTTACCTGGCGATGGGTATTGCCTCCGGCCTTTGCGGTATCGGTCAAGGCCGTGCTACTGCCTCAGCTGCGGAAGCCATGGCGCGAAACCCTGGCGCAATTGCGGCCATTCGCACCGCGCTCATCCTGGGCCTTGTGCTGATCGAGTCGCTGGCTCTTTATACCCTGATCATCACCTTCATCGTCGGCAAATAATCCGTCCAACCGGGCCTGTGCGCGTCCGCGTTCACAGGCCTTTTCCTCACATGAGCCTCCCATCCATCAAGCTAAGCGGTATCTTCCCCGCCCTCGCGACGCCCTTCAACTACGAAGGCGCGCTCTACAAAGCCAAAATCTTCCACAATGTTCAAAAGCTGAACGATGTCGCCCTCTCCGGCTACCTTGTCTGCGGTTCCACCGGTGAAACGCCTTTGCTCTCGGTTGAGGAACGCACCACCTTAATGGCCTGGGTCAAAGAGGCCAGTGCCGAAGCCAAGACGCTCATTGCTGGCGTAGGTGCCGAAAGCGTAGCGGAGACTATTCGGTTATCAAACATCGCTGCCGGTCTGGGCTATCACGCTTCTCTCGCTTTGACGCCGTTCTACTACCGGCACCAGATGCATCGTCCGGACACGCAGGCTCTCTACTTCAAAGCTGTCGCCGACCAATCCAAGATTCCTGTCCTGCTCTATAACATCCCGCAGGTCACCGGCTATAGTCTGCCCGCACAAACCGTAGCCGAGCTATCTCACCATCCGAACATTGTCGGCATGAAGGACAGCTCGGGCGATCTGATGAACCTCAAGAACACCGCGGCGGTGGTGAAGCCTGGATTCCAGATCGTCTCCGGCTCCGGTGCTAACTTCTGGGACGCACTACAACTTGGGGCAAGCGGCGCTATCCTGGCCATTGCCAATGCGCTGCCTTACGCGTGCATCACGATCTGGGAAGCGTTCCGCCGGCGTGAACCGGAGGCTGGCGCCGATTGGCAGGCCCGTATTGCTCACGCGGCCCAAATTGTCGGGGGCAAGCACGGCATTGCCGGACTCAAGTACGCAATGGATCTGAACGGCTTCTATGGCGGACCACCGCGGCTCCCGCTCACTCCAGTCTCCAAAGCGGCCGAAGAAGAGCTCAGCGAAGTCTTTCGCGACTTACTTACCTGATCGCGGCTACTGAACCATCAAAGTCTCGCGGATAATCTCGATCTGCTCCTGCAAATCGCCGGTCATCTTTTGGCAGGCCTGGCAGCCGTCCAGATGTTTGGCCATAACCTGCTGATCCTGAAAGTGCAGCTGGTTCAGGATGTAAAGTTCAATCATGTCAAGGGTTGGGTGACGAGCAAAGTATTCCATCACCAGCTATATCGGCAGAATCGAACCTTAACTTGCGTCGGAAACTTCTGAACTGAAAACCGGACAATTCTGAAGTACGAGCGGTACGAACTCGAATCTTTACTCGCCAGAGACTTTTGTGCGCGAAGAGCCACGGCCTGGAGCCGAAGGTAGAATCACAAACTTCTCTTTTGGAATCGCAGCTAAGGTTTCCGGGCTAATATCCAGGTGTTGTGTCACCAACTCCGGTGGCGTATGCGTCACCCATTCGTTCAGCGATAAATCCTGAAAACGGTCTGTCAGGAACATCTCCAGATAAATCAGGTCGGTATCACCCGTGTTTTCGATGTAGTGTCCCTTGGTGTGCTTAACGAAACCGACATCGCCCTGGACGAAATCCATCGTTCGGGCTCTGCTTCCGTTCTCAAAAACAGTCATACGGCCCTTGCCTGCGACATAGTACTGCCACTCGTCTGAGTTCTGATGCCAGTGCAACTCTCGCAGCCCGCCCGGTTTAATCATGACGTGCACCATAATGATCCTCTTGGAAATCGGGAACACCGTCGAATCAACCACTCGCACTTCACCCAATGCGACGCGCTTGGTAGGCTCCATTTGGCTCATGCGGAACTCAAACGCCACCAGCGATCGTTCTTTATTTCCCGCGGCCGCCTGCCGATCCGCCTCAAGCGAACCCGGAATCGGCGCTTGAAAGATAAACTTACCTTCTTTGGGCAGCTTGGTAATCGGCATCAATGCCTTTTCGGGCAAACTCCAGTTCTTGCTCAACACCTCGGGCGGGGTATGCCTGAGCCAATCCGAGATCAACGTAGTATCTTCCTCTGAAAAGTGCCCGTCATCGAACACCAGCAGAAACTCGCAGCCGTCTGGTCCCAAGCCTTGGATCGAGTGCGGAATGCCAGCCGGGAAATACCAAAGGTCATTCTTGTTGACGTCCTGCACATAGCTGCGACCCTCATTATCGATTGCAGTCAGTCGGGCAGATCCATTCAGCAAGATTGCCCACTCGGTAGCCGCATGCCAGTGAAGTTCACGAATCCCGCCCGCAGTCAGCCGCATGTTGACTCCGGCAAAGCCAGTTGAGATGGGGAAGGTCTCTACCGTTACCTGGCGGCTCCACCCACCTTCCTGTATCCGCCGGCGAGCGAGAGAGAACGAGCTCCAGAACGGCTTCACCTCGCCCTGATCACTGGAGGGCGGCATGAAGATGTCCTCCTGAAGGGCACTCAGAGGTTTGTTTTCCGGGCCGAAATCCGTAGTGGGTGAAGGACCCGTTGAGGTCTGAGCTTTGGCAAGTGAACCGCCCAGGGCAGCGGTAACGGCAAGCGACTCTCCTAAGAAAGTCCGGCGGTCTCGTGCGTCATCAGGAGGCATATCCTTATGACGACAACTAAATGCCAGTTGCTACGTAGAGTCAGGTACGCATAATTGCCGACTACCGGCTACGTCCCGCCGCCGTTTGCTTTACAGTGTCGATCGGCGTAGGCACCACAGGCGCCACGGCCTCGGCCTGCTCGCCATTGCTTTTGGTCAGCCCGAGAGTCCGCCGCAACTCCACGTCTATCCTGTCGCGAATATCCGGATTGTCGCGCAAGAACTGCCGCGAATTTTCCCGACCCTGACCGATCCGGTCACCTTTGTAGCTGAACCATGAGCCGCTCTTTTCGACGACGTTGTGCAACACACCCAGGTCCAACAAATCGCCTTCGCGCGAAACACCCTGGCCATAGATAATGTCGAACTCGGCCTCGCGAAATGGAGGCGCAACCTTGTTTTTCACTACCTTAACCTTCGTCCGGTTACCCGTTACTGTCTCGCCATCCTTGATCGCCGCAATCCGGCGAATATCCAGCCGTACCGACGAGTAAAACTTCAGCGCGCGTCCACCTGTCGTCGTCTCCGGGTTGCCAAACATCACGCCGATCTTCTCGCGAATCTGGTTGATGAACACCAGGCAGGTATTTGACTTCGACACAATACCGGTCAGCTTGCGCATTGCCTGCGACATCAGCCGCGCCTGCACGCCCATGTGCGAATCGCCCATCTCGCCATCAAGTTCCGCTTTGGGCACCAGCGCCGCTACCGAATCCACTACCAGTACATCAATCGAACCTGACGTTACCAGCGCCGCGGTAATCTCCAGCGCCTGCTCGGCAAAATCGGGCTGCGATACCAGCAGGTTGTCGACGTCTACGCCAAGGGCCTTGGCATAGATCGGGTCCAACGCATGCTCGACGTCAATAAACGCCGCCATGCCACCGGCCTTCTGTGCTTCTGCCACCACTTGTAAGGCAATGGTCGTTTTGCCCGACGACTCGGGCCCGAAGATTTCGCAGATGCGCCCTCGCGGCAGCCCGCCCACTCCCAGTGCGTAGTCAATCGAAATTGACCCAGTCGAGATGGCCGGTATAGCCACCATTGCCTCTTTAGACCCGAGGCGAAGAATGGAGCCCTTACCGAACTGCTTTTCAATTTGTCCAAGAGTAACGCCTAGCGTCCGCGTGCGCTCTTTTTCATCTACCATGGTGAGATCCTTTCCGGATGGCAAAAACTATGCTGACAATGCTGTCAAAGGGGGGAAATCTGATACCAGTATAACCGAAAAAAAGGCGAAAGTGCTTGCCTTAAACGGCTTTTACTCTAGTCTTAAACGGCTTTTATTCTAAGTGTTGTCACGCCTTGCATAGTAACCGCGCCGTGCCCGCACTAACAGATTTCTTCGATCCCTTACCTTGATTTGCACCGAGTGATACAGCCCGTCATTCTTCAGCGGCTCAGGCCGGTAAAACAAGTTGTACTGATGCCGCAATTCATTCGCGATGTTCTCAAATGACTGGTTCAGATCGTTCGCCTGAAACGGAAAGAACGATGTGCCGCCCGTCTGCTCAGCAAAGTAACGCATAATCTTGTCGCCCTCGGTCTCCACATGGCTGATGTTAGTTGAAATTGTATAAATAACGGTGTCAGCCCGCTGCGCCATTTCCAGCGCCTGCTCGCGGCTCGTGTGGCTCTCATTGTCTTCGCCATCACTCAGAATCACCATCGCGCGCCGGAACTTATACATCGGTTGATCGAGCATCAGCTTATCTTTACAGGCGTAATAGATCGCATCGAAGAACGCTGTTCCACCGCCCGGACGCAGATTGTGAATCGCGTTCTCCAGTTTGTTGGTGTCCTCGGTCATATCCGCCACCAACTCGGCTGCTGTATCGAAGCTCACCACAATGGCTTTGTCCTGCTTGCGCATGACACTGTTCACAAAGTTGGTAGCCGCTTCCTGCTGAAAGTGGAACCGGTCGCGAATGCTGTTGCTGGTATCTACTAAAATCGCCAGCCGCAACGGCAGATCGGTTTCGGACGTAAACTCGGTAATCTCCTGCGACTTCTTGTTTTCGAAAATCTGGAAATCGGAGCGGTTCAGATCCGTGACAAAGTGCCCGCGTTTATCGGTCACAGTGAATAACATATTGACCCGCGTGACCTCGGCGCGAATCGGAGCAGGCTCTTCATTTTGCTGATGACCGGCTGACCATGCGAGCGTGCTTAGCAGGACAACCGATGCAGCGGTTAGGACAACAGACTTCATTTGGCGTGCCCTTATTCTATCCCGCGTGCTGTGCTTGCAGAAAGGAAATTAACTCCGGTGGAAGTGGGCTCTCGACAGCAATCACCTGCCCGGTGGATGGCGAGCGGAACTGCAGCCGATGTGCGTGTAGAAAGAAACGCTCCAGAGTTATAGGTGGCGCACCATACAGGCGATCTCCGGCAACCGGATGGCCCAGACTCGCCAGGTGAACACGTATCTGATGCGTCCGTCCCGTCCCGATGCGCACCCGCAAAAAGCTATACTGCCCGACTGTCTCCAATACCTCATATTCGGTCAGAGCAGAACGCCCTTCGCCAGTTTTAGTAGTCATGCGAATACGCCGCACCGGGTCGCGTGTAATCGGGCTGGTGATCCGGCCAACAGGCGTCTTCATCCGCCCATTCGCTAGAGCGAGATAGATCTTCTCGACCCTCCGGTCCTGGAACTGCGCCGCAAGTGACTGATGAGCAGCGTCCGTCCGTGCCACAACAATCACGCCACTAGTCTCGCGATCCAACCGATGCACGATGCCCGGCCGCATGTCGCCGTTGACGCTCGAAAGCGTTCGAAAGTGATGCAGCAGCGCATTCACCAACGTGCCCCGTGAGTGCCCTGCCCCCGCATGAACCACTATGCCAGCAGGCTTGTCGATAACTACAACATCATCATCCTGATACAAGATACGGAGCGGAATCTCCTCCGCTTCTGCGTTCAACGGAGCGAGATCTGCTGGCTCAACTGAGACCATCTCACCGCCGTGCAGCAGATGAGAAGAGCGCTGAACACCACCATCCACAGTCACACGCCCAGCTTTAATCCAAGACTGCAAACGGGACCGGCTGTACTCCGGCAAACGCCCATGCAGAAAAGCATCCAGCCGCTTGCCGGCGTCCTCCGGGCCGGCCACAATCGTCACGCTCCAGAATAGCTAACCAATCGCCCGAGCCGGTGATAACGATTTAAAGAATGTTCGTCGAGAGAGCTTGCCAGAGTTCCCACCTGAAAAAAATAACGAGCATGTCCTCATCTTCGTGAATGACATATGTTTAACGGCCATGCATGAGTACGGCCCACCAAACGTCTCAACATGCGCTGTCAAAATCCTCTCAGATGGTGGCTGCTCCAGCGCGAAACCGAATGTCGCTTCCTACACTCGAAGCAATGACGACCACATCCGATGATTACCTTTACCTTTCGCAGGATGATCTTTACCGCTTCGGGAATTCCACGTTTCCCCGCCTCGATCATGTAAGACCGAATGACGTGGATTTTACGAAGTCAATGCTGTATTGCACGTCCGTGCCAATGGAAGAGGCATTAGCTTAGTGACCGAAGAAGGCGCTGCAAGTAAACCGGGGTGGTTATGGCGAATACCTAGAAACACCACAATGCCGCACGGTCTGGCTCTCAATCCAGACCGTCCAAGCCATTTCTCATTGACCCGTTTCCGATATGACGGTAGATAGCTATCGCGCACTTTTGTCGCAGCTTGCGCTACGCTGCCAAAGAGTGAGAAAGAACTGAATACTACAAACATGATATTCGAACTCAACAATTGGGAGGCTCGGTTTCTACTCGAAGCCTGTCGCGTACTGCACGGCCAATGGCTGGACATTGCGCACACGACAACCGATGAGGACGAGCAAGCTGACTACAGCAATGATCTCGGCCAACTCGAAATTGTGCAACGCCGCCTGGAACAGGAATCTTGTCAGGCATTTGGACCCGGAATCAAAGAGTTTTCGCGCGTTCCGATTCCTTAAGGCTTATCAGTGTATGTGAGAATGCGCTCCCGGAGAGACCACCTGGGTTTTCAAAGGGGTTCTGAAGGGGACAGCCTGACGTGAGGAGTTCGCTGAATATCTCAACAGTGCCAGCCGTCTGCTGAATTCATTAACTTGCACTACTGGCGGACAATATTCTTATGACTGCTTACCCTGCGTTATAAGTTGAGACTCGGACCGAAATAGCGAACTGCTCAGGTCGCTATGCTGGTTTGTGGCTTTTCGCAAATGCTCACGCCAGGCTGTCCCCTTCGCCCCACTTACTCGCCACTGCCACTCTGTTCGGCACGTCCTTTGCTATACCGCTTCTCACCCGCTTCGACCGCAAACGTCAACCGATTTTCCTTCGGCGGCAATGGACACGTTGCATACGGCGTGAACGTACACGGTGGATTATACGCCCGGTTAAAATCCAGATCCACCTTGCCGTTCTCCGGCAACGGCGTGTTCAGCATACGCCCAGCTTGATACGTGCTCACACGATTCGTCGCGTCCGCGAAAAGAAAAAACAAGGTCTTTCCCTTAGCCGTCTCCTCATACACCGGCCGCAGCGAATACTCATGCCCGCGATAGGTAAACCGCACCACGCCTGGGCTCTCCTGCATCTCCGTCTCGCCCAGCACATTCATAATCGGCACCTTCTTATCATCCGGCGTAAAAGCAGCATGGAACCGCAGCTCCGGGTTCACCGGAAAGAACTCAAGCCCCGCAAAGTTCTTCAGCACTGGGCTCTGGCTGTCCTTGGCTCGCACTGCAAAGCGATCACCTCGCTTAATCACAAAGAACGAGATACTGTTCGCAGTAATTACTGTCGGCTTCATCTCATCGTATGAGAGAACTTTCGGCTCATGACGGGTAGCCGTCAGCGTCACCTTGCCAGCATCCAAATGCAAGGTGCCAATGTGCGCTGGCGCCGATCCTTTCGGCAGCACAATGTTGTTGTCATCCGCAGAACCAATCGTGTTTGCGCCCGGCTTCAGCCAGAATAAGCCCACCAGTGTCAGCCAGCTATCCGGCTTCTTCAGACCTTCAATGCGATGCTGCTGCCAGGCATGAATCGCATCCGTGTAGTTCTCGGGAGTAGAGGCCACCCCGATCAGTAACGACGCAAACAAGACCAAGCCGATAGACAATAGCCGCATAGCTGTAGTCTAACCTCAAAGCACCATGAAGAACGGAGCTTACTCTCATCCAACGCACTATCTAAGTGCCAAGCTCTACGTCTAAAGCGAATTAGCCACTCATGAAGAATCTACTTCCGACAGCGCTCGTCTGGATAAGTCTTGCTTCCTCCGCATTTGCTGCTGACAGTCCCTGGAACGGCACATGGCTCCTGGACGTAAGTCGCAGCACGCCTGGAATCAAAGACCAAGCGGCAGAAGATTATCGCTTCACAATCCAGCCTGACGGGCAGATCAAGTGGGAGATCCCGTCGCTCAAGGAAGTGACAACGGGCAAAGTCGATGGTCAACCTATGGCAATTCACAGAGCAACGCCGACTCCAGGAATGACGCTTAGCGTGACAGCCGACGGTCCGCGCGTGCTTCTCTACAAAGTTGCCAAGGACGGAAAGCCAGAAGGCGAAGGCAGAATGACGCTAGTAGAGAATGGCAAGGCCTGGATAGATATCACATGGCCGTCAGGCAGGCCAGAATACGCACTGGCGCTTGTGTACGTCAAACAGTAAGCCCTCTTCGCACCAGTTCTTGCGAAGAGGAATGTTCATCTCCTGTCCAACTTGAGACTTAAGGCAAAACGGCTTGGCCTGAAACTACGGGAAATGATTCGCGCAATTGAGTCGCAGTGGGCAGCGCTCGAGAAATCGCAGGAGGTGAACCGCAAATGATTCGAATGAACGATGTTTGGAAGAAGTTCTGGCACTACGAAGCGCTTCGGGGGTTGAGCTTTTCAGTCCCAGAAGGGGAGTGCCTTTGCGCTTATCG
>CAXTWQ010000043.1:33663-39388 GCA_964248065.1 uncultured Bryobacteraceae bacterium
GCGGGCAAAACGACCACTATAGAAATTCTTGTAAACATAATCGAAGCATCACGCGGAACTGCGGACGTAATAGGCACAGATTCGCGCCGGCTTTCGCCGAGAGAGTTCGAGCAGATTGGTTATGTCCCGGAGAACCAGGACATGCCGGGGTCGTTGACCCTTGCCGAACACATTGACTACCTGCGTCCTTTCTAGTGTCGGTGGGACAAGACAGTGAAGATATCTATCCGGCGCAGACTGCGGCTTCCTCCGGAGCGTAAGATTCGTCATCTCTCCCACGGCATGAGGATGAAGTTGGCTCTGGCTTGCGCGCTTCCTTTCCGGCCAAAACTTCTGATACTTGACGAGCGTTTCAGTGGCCTCGACCCACCTGTGCGCAACGAGTTCATGGAAGGACTGCTTCGACAAGCAGGCGAAACGACGATTCTTGTTTCATCGCATGAACTAGGCGAGTTAGAAGGAGTGGCAACTCACGCCACTTTTCTGAGCCAGGGCAATCTTCCCTTTGAAGAACCCATGGATGAGTTGATGCTGCGCTTTCGGGAAGTCCGGGTGACTCTGGAGCATCCGACGCTTACCCTACCCGCAACTTCGCAGCATTGGTTACAAGTTCGAATCGTCGGCAATGTTCTGATGTTCGTGCACAGCCGGTTCTCTGAAGAAGATCTTCAACAAGAGGTAAGCGCCGCGCTGGGCCAGGTGCGCCGGATTGAGACTCAGCCCATGGCGCTTCGGTCAATTTTCCTGATTCTGGCTCACGCCTCAGTAGCCAAATGCTATCGCGAGTACCTGATGAAGGACGATACGCGATTGGATCTCATCTTTCTCCGGATACCTCTGAGAATGCGCTCGCCCAGCAACCCGAAAGGCTGATCGGTAGTCAGATACGTCCATGTTGCGCCACGCTCGAAGATCTCTTCGTTCGGAAAGCAAATGGTGCCCTCATAAATCTCAGCTTCATCGAACGCATCCGCAACTTCCTCTGCGAAGCGTTCTTTCATCTCTGCATAGATTTCTTTCACCCGCGTCAGAAACTCAAATAACGGATCGCGACCGCCCCAGGAAACCCAGTGGATGCCGCCTTTCAGCTCCGCGACATTGGCCAGATAGTCGGCCCAAAGGTCATCCAGAACCGCCAACGCCAATCTCTGCCCTGCTTGCTCCAAAGCTTCTTGACCGACATCTTTGGCCAGTTCGCTGAAGCGTTCTTCGGGCACCATCCCGGCAATGCTCCAACCGGAACGCAACAGAATCCTTCGCCGCAGATCACCGGTCTCACGGCGCTGATGCTCACTCACTGATTCGTATTTCCACAACGTCTGCCGGATCTCCAGATTCTGGCTTTCCACGGTCCGCTGCACACTGTCGATATCAGGATTCTCGGCAATACCGAACCGAACGAGCAGATCATCTTGCAGGCTGAGAAAGAATCTTGATGTGCCTGGATCTCCTTGACGCCCCGCGCGGCCGCGAAGCTGATGGTCGATTCGCCTAGCCTCATGGCGGGCCATGCCGATCACATAGAGGCCCCCAAGCTCAACAACTCGCTCACGCTCCGCCGGTGGATCGCCGCCCAGCAGAATATCGGTTCCCCGCCCTGCCATGTTCGTCGAGATCGTTACCGCACCGAGAGCGCCCGCCTGTGCAATGATCTGCGCCTCTTGCGCATCATGACGAGCATTGAGAACCGAGTGCTGCACACCAATGCCCGTCAATTGAGCGCTCAACCGCTCCGAATCCTCCACGCTCCCTGTGCCCACCAGCATCGGACGACGGGTCCGGTGTACCTTCCGAATCTCTTCCAGAACAGCCCGGTCGCGATCTCTTTTGGTCGCGAAAACCGCATCGGGAAGGTCCTTCCGAATCACCGGACGATGTGTCGGGATGACTGTCACTGGCAATTTGTAAATTTCCCAAAACTCCCGAGCCTGCGTTGCGGCCGTACCCGTCATACCGCAGATCCGTCCGTACAATCCCACCAGATTTTGCACCGTGATCGAACCTAAGATACGGCCCTGGTCCTTTGGGCGGACATGCTCTTTGGCTTCAATCGCAGCATGCAACCCCGCTGGCCATCGACGGTTCTGTGCAATGCGTCCCTTCCATTCATCGACCAGCTCGATAGCACCGTCCTTGATCACGTAATCGACATCAAGCTTCAACAGCACATGCGCGTGCAGTGCATCCTGCACCGCAGTCAACACGCCGAGGTGCTCGGCCTCGTACAAGTTTTCGCAACCCAGTTCCCGCTCTACCCGACTCGCACCAAGATCGGTTAGCCGCACGTTCCGCCGGTACTCATCAGGTATGAAGTCGAAAGGCGGACGAAGCCGCGCCACCACGCCATCCACTCGCTCGGCAAGCCCAAGATCATGCCGCACGCCACCCGCAATCACGAGCGGAATTCGCGCCTCGTCGATCAGAATAGAGTCAACCTCATCAATCACGGCAAAAGTGAAGGGTCTCTGCACCTGCTCGTCGGTCCTTCGAGCCAGACCATCACGAAGGCAATCGAACCCAACCTCATTCGCGGTCGCATAAGTGACATCACAGCTGTATGCCGCCCGGCGCTCCTCAGCGCTCATCCCTTGCGCAAGGTGACCGATAGAAAGCCCGAAGAAGCAGTAGATACCGCACATCCACTCTGCATCACGCTTGGCAAGGTAATCGTTGGCAGTCAGCACATGCACGCCTCTGCCATGCAGCGCATACCAGACGATAGCCGGCACGGCAGCCAGAGTTTTCCCCTCTCCGGTCTGCATCTCCGCAATGTCGCCACGTTCTAACGCGAGCGCCCCTGACAACTGCACGTCGAACATCCGCAGCCCAAGCACCCGTTCTGCAATGACGGCGGTAAGAGCGAACACTTCCACTACGTCTGGCTTACCCCGACACGCCATGATTGCAGTCCGAAGCTGATGGTCAGACCGTACAGATAACTCCTCACGCCGCAGATTGATCGCTGCTACTTCGGCTTTGGGCGTGCTGCCAGCTATGCCCAGAAAGCTCTTGACTCTCGCTAGAGACATAGGTCTCCTCCCTTGAAATTTTCAGTAATCCTTTCTTTTACGAAAGAGAAAACGAAAACGGAGGAGGCCGTTGATATTGAGGAACGCTGTCAGATGCTGACTGACTCTGTGAAGAGTAGGCACCAGAAAACGCCTGAGCTACTGGATTCTTGTTGTCATGAACTCGCCGGACAATACGGTGTCTGGCTTGGGTGCGGCAAACGAACACACAGTCGGTTCGAACACGTGCAGATGGGACAGGGCTACTGACCGACCATAGCGTCAGTAGAGCAGCAAAGGCACATCGCAAAAGCACGCAAACCACTGGCTTGAGTCTAAGCTATAGGTGCGTCACAGCAAGCTTGAGCAGACACTAGAGCAAGACGCGATCTTCAGATTATAGGCGCTTTCGCCGCTGGCTGACAAAGGGCGTCTTTTGGTTCCCCGGTGGGTGCCGGTGGTAGGTGAGACGGCCAAGCGCTCAATATGATCCATCTGTCGTATACAGTAATTGGCGTTCTGCCAACGTAGATGAGTACTTGGTTAATCCTTCTATGAGCCGGTACGCCTGGCCAGAAGAAAGGCTGCCTAGTGTTCAATCTTCCTATCCCACTCGCACTACTTGTCCAGGTTTAATCGAGCCAATTGCTCTTAGGCACTGGGACGTTTGCGGCAATAGGTCTGTCAGCTTGTTAGATATTGCATGAACAACCAGCAATGCGATGCTCCGGTCAGCCATGCTCTGCTGGTATTGCAAGCCTTGATCTACAGTCAGCAGCAACTCAAACCCAGCTTGCTCCGCAAGCGTTAGTAACTCACCATTCTTTTGCCAGCAAAACCAGCTTGCGGAACTGTGTAGCAGTCGTGACTAGCCAGGCTTTTCTGGAAATCTTTAGGCACACACTCATCCAGCAGGATTTTCATCCAATACTGGCGAGCAGCTTGTCTTTGGCGCTTTCCAATGCAGCTATAGCCATTTCGCGATTAACCGTAGGAAATTGCTCTAGGAACTCGTCTAGCGTCTCGCCGCCCTCTAGGTAGTCGAGCAGAGCCTTGAATGGAACTCGGGTGCCCCGGAATACGGGCGTACCGCCTAAGATCTCGGGATCGCGTACCACGACGGGCAAGTTGGACATGTTCCTAGTTTGCCGTAAGCTGATGGCTGATTGTTAAGGGATTATCCGAACTTGCATCTCTCCGCAAATCGGCTGCTGCTCCAAAGCCAGCTACCTGGTCATTGTTGGGCTTGAATCTGGGTAGCGTGGCAGTGCTGAGAAACGTCGCCAGGCGTGATCTAGGCGAAGACTAAAGAGAGTTTGTATCTTTTTTGCTCCGGTTATCTGGCTTACCTGAGTTTCGCTTCTCCTCTCCTTCCCTTACTTAGAAGGTGAAGGAATGGTTGTCTGAGTAGACTTGTCAGTGCTTCAGTGCACTTGGCTGCAGAGCAGGGTACTGGTACAACCGAAGTCGATCTGATACGGCTTCTGCATCCGGCTTACAGTAATATGTGTCATCCGCCCTTGGTGATGAAAGCAGCAGCGTGATTCCACGCCATGCCGTCCGTAATAGTCCGATCTTGTTCCCATGAATCTCTCAAAGGACAGTTACGTCTCGATTAACCAGGAAGGTGAAATCTGGGAGGGCAAAGATACAACGCGGCATATTCGTCCATCGTCAGTAAGGTGGTCGTCGTTCTACCCGTGTCATGCTAAAGCCGCTCGATACAAAAGAGTGCATCCGGTGTAGCAAGCGGCTTTTATAAGGCCGTTGAAACCGTATGTCACAACATGCTGATAAAACGCTACTGGATGGTTCGCGATGAACATGTACCCGAGGATGAGGGATATCAATTAACCCAGTACTCCATAATTTCGGTCCTGGCGTAGAGTGCAGCCTTTACCCTAAGATCGAACTGAAGCGTCGAATCGGAAATTTCGACAACAAGTAGCAGATCTCCCGGGACCGGATTCGCCGAGTATTCACGAGATGGGCGCCGCAACATGGCCCAACACCCTATTGATCTCCTGTTCTTGAAGCCTCAAACCACATCCGGGTTCAAATACTTATGGATCGCCTGCACCACTACCGACCCTTCGCCAACCCCTGACGCCACACGCTTCACCGATCCCGACCGCACATCGCCAACCGCATAAATCCCCGGCAATGAAGTCGCATAGGGCGAAGCGAGAGGCTTTCCGTCTGCGCCCAGCCCAGTCTTGATGAATCCCTTGCTATCCAACTTCAAGCATCCACCAAGCCACTCGGTATTCGGTTCGGCACCAATCATCACAAAGATATTGCCGATATTCTGCCACTCGGTTTGACCTGTCAGACGATTGGTCCATTGAACTCGCTCCAGAGTGTTATCTCCTTCAAGACCACTGATCACCGTATTGGGATGAAGCGTAATGCGCGAAGAAGATTGAATACTCTGCACCAGATAGTCAGACATTGTCGCAGCCAAACCGCTTGAACGAATCAGCAGGTGAACATGCGCCACCGTTCGCGAGAGATACAGCGCTGCTTGTCCCGCCGAATTACCGCCGCCAACAACAATCACTTCATCACCCGCACAAAGCTTTGACTCGAGCGATGTCGCCGCATAGTAGATCGATATCCCTTCGTAGCGCTCTTCGTTTGGAAGACCGAGCTTTCGATATCGAGCGCCCGTCGCAATCACAATCACGCGCGCACAAAGATACTGGTCATCCTCAAGC
>CAXTWQ010000044.1:0-851 GCA_964248065.1 uncultured Bryobacteraceae bacterium
CTGATGTTCCAACCTACTCAGGGTCGTATCCGTCTATCCTCGCCAGTAGCGGCGTTAAGTATTGGGTAGCAGCGGCGAACAACGACCGAGCGCCAATCTTTTCTTACGACCAGTGGAACGAGAAATCCCCGTTTTGGTGGGAAGGCCCAGATGGCAAGAAGGTTCTCTTCTGGTACTCCCGCCATTACGAGCAGGTGCAGTCTCTATTTGGGCTCACTCCGCAGCTGAATGCCGTAAGAGAATCGCTGCCTATCTACTTGCAGGCGTACTCTAAGCCGACTTACAAGCCGAATGTCGCGATGCTATACGGAACCCAGGTAGAAAACACCGATCTTGTGCCTGCGACTGCAACCTTCGCAGACGACTGGAATAAGCAGTACGCTTTCCCGAAGCTGAACTATGCAACATTCCCGGACTTCTTTCACTATGTAGAAGCAAACTATCAGCATGACTTGCCGACCTTCAAAGGTGACGGCGGCGGCTATTGGGAAGACGGCATTGGCAGTGATGCTTATTATGCGGCGGAGGATCGTCAGAATCAAAGTCGCGCGCTGTCTGCGGAAGTGCTTTCATCGGTTACTCACTCGATAGATTCGAACTTGAATCCGCCGGCTGGTCTGTTTACCGATATTTGGCGGAACATTATTCTTTTCTCGGAGCATACCTGGTTTTCCTACAACTCCGTGTCCGAGCCCGACCACGACGAAACAGTGAAGCAGATGCGTGTAAAAGATGATCGGGCCGACCGAGCCTCAGTTGAACTCGAAGATGTAGTTAATCGCTCGCTCAGTCAGTTAGCTGATCAAATTCACATCCCTGCCGACACGCTGGTTGTTTTTAACTCTCTCAAC
>CAXTWQ010000044.1:861-1290 GCA_964248065.1 uncultured Bryobacteraceae bacterium
CTTATTTGAAAATCCTAAGTTAGTTGACCTGGCTACTCAGCAGGAAGTACCACTCGAGATCCTTTACCACAAACAACGCTTCCTGCACGTACGCTTTTTAGCCAGAGATCTCCCGGCAGTCGGTTACAAGTGCTTTCGCATCACTTACAGCAAGAAACCACCCGAGGTATCGAATGAACCAGTTACTAATAAGCGAGATGTTGATAAGGCGAATTCCAGAACCGTAGAGAACGCTTTTTACAAGCTGACAATTGATGAGAGCAGCGGAGCTTTAGCGGGCATCTACGACAAGCAGTTACAGCGCGATATCGTGGACGCGAGTAGCCCCTACAAATTCGGCCAATACCTGTATGTCACAGGAGGCGACGGCAATACTCAGATGATCAATCCTTTTCCGGCCCTTGCGCCGGGTGAGCTGACGATTCATCC
>CAXTWQ010000044.1:1300-13110 GCA_964248065.1 uncultured Bryobacteraceae bacterium
AAGATTGTTGGTGTAGAGCAAATGCCCTGGGGACAATCGATCCGGCTTACCAGTTCGGGTCCCAATACACCTGAGATCCAAACCGAGATTCTTCTTTTTAATGACGAGAAGAAGCTTGACTTTCGCTATCGCATTCATAAAACCTATACAAACGCGAAGGAAGCCGTATACTTCGCTTTTCCTGTTGCTGCGCAAAATCCACAATTTCATTTCGCCACCCAGCAAGGATGGGTCGACCCGGCACATGATTTGATGAAAGGCGGAAGCCTGGAGTGGTTCAACGTCCAGCAATGGATGGCCGTCAGCGATAGGGATCTTAGCGTGGGTATCGTTCCACTCGACGCTTCACTTGCCAGTTTCGGCGATATCAATCGAGGTAAGTGGCCAGGCGAGTTTCATCCGAAAAGCGGAACCATGTTCTCCTATGCGATGAACAACTACTGGCATACGAATTATCGCGCCGGACAGGGAGGCGATTTTGCCTTTCGATACACCGTCACCAGCGGACCTCAGTTCAACGGCAGTGCTCTCAGTCAGCTTGGTTTAAAAGAGATGCGGCCGTTGGAGGTGAATTATGTGGTTAGCCAGGATAAGCTCGGTGATCCGCCGCGACCGCTCCCCGCTGCAGGGCAGGAGTTTCTTGAGATGACCAATCCGGAGATCGGGCTGGTGACCTGGAAGCAGGCAGCCGATGAGCAAGGCACAATTCTACGCTTGCAGGAGTTGTCCGGTAAGTCGAACGAGACAACGATCCACTTTCCGAGTAAACAGATCGACCGTGCCCAGCTTTGCTCAGGGGTTGAGGATGATGTCCGGCCGGTGCCTGTCACGAGTAATGCTCTTACAGTCTCCTTAAAGCCCTTTGAAGTGGTCACGCTACGAGTGATCGCTAAATAGAGGCTCGGCAAGGTTCTTATCGGCAACTGGCCTGCTTCGACAAACTTTCACTTGACCGTTAAATAAGTCTTGACGCGCTCCTGTTCCTGACATATATCTATTGTTGGTTCTCCATTGGGATACGCGCCCGTTGTCCTTCCCTTCGAGAGTAGGAGCGAAATGAGATTCTTCGAAAGACTAGGTTATCTTGCCCTTGCACTTTCAGTTCTTGTCAGCGTAGGTTCTGGCCAGACTACAAATGGCTCCATCAACGGAACGATTACGGACGTGTCCGGATCCGCTGTTGCAGGAGCACAGATACAAGTCTCCAGTAAGGACACAGGGCTGCAGCGAACCGCTACGAGCGTGGAGAACGGAACATATACTTTTCCGCAGTTACCGCCCGGCACTTACGATGTGACAATGCAAAAGACTGGGTTCGCAACCGAAAATCGTCCGGGCATCCAGCTTCTGGTGAACCAAACTGCAACTCTCGATTTCAAACTCTCCGTTGCTGCCGTCTCCCAGACAGTGGAGGTGACCGGCGCTCCGCCCCAGCTGGACACCACTACGGCCACCCTTGGCGACGTAGTTCAGCATCAGCAAATTGTCGATTTGCCTCTGAATGGCCGCAGCTTTACTCAGCTGACTCTGTTAACGCCCGGTGCGGCGCCTCAGCAGACGGGACAGCAGGGTGCGTTCACTGTTCAACAAGGCGCAGGTTCCATCAGCCCATCTGTGAATGGCCAGCGTGGACAGCAGAATAACTTCACCATGGATGGCGTACTCAATAACGCCATCTATACCAACACATGGGTAATTGCGCCCCCGCCTGACGCACTGCAGGAATTCAATGTGCAGTCCCACATCACAGATAGTCAGTTCTCCATCTCGTCCGGGGCCAACATCAACATTGCAACCCGTTCGGGAACTAATGAGTTTCATGGCGCCGCCTGGGAGTTCTTTCGTAACGACGTGCTGGATGCCCGAAACTTTTTCGACCCGACCAAGCCTCCCTATCGCCAGAACCAATATGGAATCGCTTTCGGTGGTCCGATCCTCAAAAACAATACTTGGTTTGAAGGCTACTGGGAAGGATTTCGCTCTGTCCAGAGTTTAAATAACTTCGCTAGTGTTCCCACCGCAGCGATGCGCGCAGGTGACTTCTCCGGCATCGTGGGGTCACAGTTTGGAACCGACAGTCTCGGTCGGCCAATAAGCACGAATCAAATTTTCGATCCTACCACCAGCCGTCCCGATCCTAATCATCCTGGAAGCATCATCCGTGACCCTTACCCAGGAAACAAGATCAACCCTGCTAATCTCAATCCGACAAGCCTGCTGGTCCTCCAGAAATACTATCCGCTACCCAATCTGAACGTTGGACCTAACACTCTGCCTAACTATCAGTTTGCGGGCACTAACAATACGCAGAGCGACCAAGCCGGCATTCGCGTTGACCATCGGTTTGGTGATAACGACACTCTTTACGGTAGATACAACCGCTCAAACGCAAATCTGCTGCGCCCGGAAGATTTGCCGACTTACCAGCAAACGCTACAGAATTACGGGCAGGTTTTTGCGCTTGGTTACACCCACATTTTTAGTCCTACGCTGATCCTCAATCTTCATTACGGCTATACCAATACGAATTACGGCCAGTTCGATGGGCCCGCAGGACAACCTTTCCTGGATGCCACCAATTACGGTGAGCACGCACCCGCTAAGAACGGCATCCCCCTCGGTCCTCAAATTGGTATCTCAAACGGCTTTTCAGGAGTCAATCAGTTCGCCATCCCGCTAGGCCCGCAATACAACCACGACGGCCATGCTGACTTGTCGATCGTACGCGGAACACACAGCATTGGCGTTGGTGCAATGGTGTATCACATCCATAGTTTCGACGATGGCTGGGGTGCTGCCGTCAACTTCACGCAAAATGCAACCTCACAGGGCGGCCTGGCCAACAACTCAGGCAATGGAGCAGCCAGCTTCCTGCTTGGCCTTCCTGACAATCTGTCTGGCTTTCTAGGAAACACATCAGCTGATGAACGGGCCTGGTGGTATGGCGGATATCTGCAGGATCAATGGAAGATCTCTCAAAAGCTGACGGTGACCTACGGTCTTCGCTATGACTTTGTGGAACCGCCAAGCTATGGCAGCAAGATTGTTTCTGGATTGGATATTCAGACAGGCAACTTTCTCGTATCCGGATCGGTGCCTCCGCTATATCCGAAGGCCAACGTGCGAAGGACGTTCTTCGATCCACACTACAACGGTTTTGAGCCGCGATTCGGTCTAGCTTACCGAGCCAGTCCCACCACAGTTTTTCGAACTGCCTTCGCTATATTCGACGATCACAACAACCCGCTCGTTCAGGAAGCGCAAGACCCACGCATCTCATGGCCTGAAGGCGTTGGTATTTCGAACAACGACTTGAACCGGGGATTGCCAACGACTTTCTTCAACAATCTTCCGCCGAGTTCTTCCTATTTCAACCCACTTCAGCCGCTTGTAGACTTTGGAGCAAATCCCCGAAACAAGATTCCGTATGTGATGGAGTACAACTTCGGAGTTGAACAGCAGTTCGCCCATTCCTACGTCTTGACTTTGGATTATGTCGGGTCTGCAGGGCGGGATCAGTTTATCCAGCCCACTGCCAATACAGCTCTATTTCCGGCACCTGGACCTATAGCACCGCGCCAGCCTTTCCCGGCCTACGGAGGAAGCTTTTCCTATGACGAGAATGTAGGTAATTCCAGCTATAACGCGCTTCAGGCAAAGTTCCAGAAGTCGCTGTCCTTCGGCTTGAATTTTTTGGCTTCTTACACCTGGTCAAAGTCAATGGATATACAGTCCGAAGGTCAATCTGGCAGCATCGAAACGATTTATGATCTGCGGCGCGATTGGGCACCGTCCGACTTCAACCGAACTCACTTATTCGTTCTAAGCGGCGTCTACCAGTTACCCGTTGGAAAAGGGAAGCAATTTCTCAACAGCGGAAATTCGATACTGCGAACGATACTCGGTAATTGGGATGTCGGTTGGATTGCTACGCTGAACTCCGGTCAGCCCTACAGCGTATATTCCGGAGGTGACCCAGCTAATGTCGGGGGCGGCAGTCAACGCGCACAGCTTGTAGGTAACCCCACCAATGGATTTAACCAGAGTGTTCAAGAGTGGTTCAACACCAGTGCCTTTAGGGTTCCGGCTGCTTATACGTTTGGCAACGAGGGCCGAAACAACCTGACGGGTCCGGCGTTTAAGAACTTCGATTTCAATGCTTCCAAAAACTTTCCTTTAATTGAGAGATTTACTCTTCAGTTTCGGGCTGAGTTTTTCAATGTTTTGAATCACCCTAGTTTTGGATTGCCCGACAGCACTGTTACTGACAACGCATATGGAAGAATCACAAGCACCGCGAATCCTAACGCTAACCGGGAGATTCAGTTTGCGCTAAAGCTCTTGTTCTAATAATTGATGTAAGGGTTTCCTGACTCTCGGGAGACTCTGCTCGCAATGTTTGTTATCCCCATTGTTTTAGCATTTGCAGCGATGCAATGCGAAGCCAGTTTGCAAAATGCAACAGTAGCTCTGCAGCAAAATGATTTACAGAAAGCTGACTCTATCTTGAAGTCTTCTGCTGCCGAATGCGGCGGGGTCAGCTCTTTTTATGCGCTAAGAGGTGTCACTGATGAGCTTTCAAACAGGACAGAGAATGCGGAAGCTGCTTTCCTGAAGGCCATATCACTTGATCCGCGCACCGTACGCTTCAAAGAACAACTGGGCGCGGTTTATCTTCGCAACAAAAAGCCTCAGCAAGCTGTCCAGATTCTCCGTGAGGCTGCGACTCTTGATCCAGCGAATCCCGCCGTGAAGAAGTATCTGATCGCGGCTTATGCCGAGACCGACGCCTGGAGCGAAGCGGTACCGCTCTTTAGTCAGTTAGGCGAGAAACTTTCGGCTTCGAGCGACCCCGCTCTTTTGCTCTGGTTTGCTAGAGCTCTGATTGAAACGCACCAGCTGGCACGCTTAGACCGTGAGTTTCCTGCCAGCAGTGTGGAGATGAAGCCATCATTGCTCTTCTCGCTTGGTACCCTCTTTGCCCAGCACGGCCTCTTTCAGAGGGCGGTCGAATTCTTTACTCAGATCCCGGAGCGGGACGCCGATGATGCTGTTTGTTTCAACTTGGGCTTGGCTTATTCTCATCTGCAAAGATTCAGTGAAGCCCGAAGAAGCTATTTTCTTGCGATCGACAAACATCTTGAAAACGTCGACGCTTACTTTCGAGTTGGTCTTGATTATGGGGCTGAGGGTAATGGAAGGTATGCGCTTCCGTGGTTGTTCCGCGCTCACCAGTGGGCGGCCACACGATCGGACATTAGCTACGCACTTATCGAGCAGCTTATTCAACTCGAGTATCTGGATACAGCTGCAGCTACCCTGGCCCAGGCTGTTTCGGGAGATCCGCTGCTAGCGACTGCCGCGGCTGATTTACAGCTAGGGAGGGGAGATGCCGAAGGCGCCCGTCGGGGGTACGAGGCGTTGATCAAGCAACACGCCGGTTTTGCACCCGCTCTCATTGGGCTTGCCCGGGCAGATATTGCGCAACATAAAGATGCAGAAGCTAAGTCAACTCTGCTGTCAGTGCTGACAAGAAATGCAACCGATGCGACTGCCTTAGGCGAGTTAGGAGGAGTAGAGGCAAGATTAGGAAACTGGGAAGGTGCTTCCAAAAACCTTCGCAGCGCCTGGATGCAGGATCGATCCAATCCTCGAATCGCTCTACAGTTGTCACGCGCCGAACTTCATCTTGGTCGTGCTGCTGAAGCGTTGAAGGTACTCACCGCCATTGAGCCATCCATGCAGCGATCGCCGGTTTATCATCGTGAACTCGCAAATGCCTACACCAAACTTCAGCAGCCCGCTAAAGCTGCAGAGCAGCGGGAGAGAGCCGCAGAGTTAGAGGTGGAGTCACAGGAAGGTCTGCATTTTGACAATCCGAAGACTTATGTTCATTAGGCAGTATGGCGTCTGTTTCGGGATTGTACTAGCCTTGAATCATTCTCAAGCCGGGCAGCAACCTATACCTAAGGCTGCGTGTTCGGCCACTAATTCGTTCTCGCTTGTGGAGAATCTCCTAGCGCACAAGGGCTACGGAGAAGCCGCAAGAGCATTGGATCAGTTGCGAGCTTGTCCAGGCCTGTCTCCGCTGGAGCTCTTTGAAATGGGATGGCTTTATGGACGCGCGAGACAGTTTAAAAGTGCTCTTGCCCTCTTCGATAGTGTGCCGCCAATTATCCCCAATCGGCTGACGCATGGCTACGCGATCGCGCTAAGCAAGTTCGAGCTTGCAGATTATCGTGGAGCCATTACCGCGCTGGAGCAATTACACTCTTCTGACCTACTTGATACAAAGTCTTCGAACCTCTTAGCTGTCTCTTATGCGAAGTTAACTCTTTACAAAGAGGCTTATTCCGTTCTCAACGAGCAACTCAAAAAGGAACCGAACAATGCAAACACCTTTCTGAACCTGATCACAGTGTGTGCCGAAGGCGGCGATTATGCCAGCGCTGCCGAGTTCGGATCTCAAGCAGTCACAAAGTTCCCGGGTTCAGCTGAGATTCTGCTGGTTCGAGGTGCTGCATATGCACTGCTGGGCCGACCGGACCAAGCCAGGGAGGACTTTGCCGCAGCAGCACGTCTGGAGCCTAAGCGACCAGATGCTCGTTTCTTTCTTGCGTTAACCGAGTACAATCAAGCGCGGTACGCCGATGCGCTGGGCATCCTCAAACAAGCGGACCAGGATGGACTTCAAGACCCCGATCTGTACTACCTAAGGGCTGAAACGCTTTTGAAAACGGACCCTGGCAATCTGAGTCCGGTTTTTCGAGAGCTGAATCAGGCGCTGCATTTGAACGCCGGCTCCACGGCGGCCAGAACGCTCCGTGGCCGCTTGCTATTTGAGAAAGGCGAACTGCAGGAAGCTGTTGCTGATCTGGAATGGGCAAATCATGACAGTCCCGGTTCGAGAAGTACGATCTACAATTTGGCTCGGGCTTACCGTGCTCTCGGAAAGAAAGACGAGGCAGCAATGCTGTTTCGCCAATTGACAACCGGCAATGGAGACATTCTTCAGGAGATGGGTACTCGTCGGCTCAGTGAAACGTTGGCTGAAAAGGGTGCGCCGCAATGAGCTTTAGCTCAATGGTGCTGGCTCTTGCTGCTCTTCAGGCGAGCGATCCCGGCTCTTTCCATATTAAGAGCGCGCTGACCGCCTACCAGGCCGGCAATACTGCTGCTCATCAGTCGAACTACCGGGAAGCGATTGGGCAATTTAAGAAAGCGATTGAGATCGAGCCTACCTTTCAAGATGCTTTTGAAGCCCTGATTGCTGCTTGCCTTCGTGCTGGCCAGCAATCAGATGCTGCCACTGCAGCCACTCAGTTACTTGAGATAGAACCGGAGTTCACGCGGTATCGGCTTCTTCTTGGCCAAATACTTAGCGAAGAGGGTCAGACGGAACGAGCGCTTGCTCAATTTTCTCTGGTTCTTAAGAGCGACAAGCTAAATGCAGAGGCTCTCATTGGGTTTGCCCGGGTAGCAAAGCAACTGGGTATGGAAGACCGTGCCGCCGATGCCCTGAAAAAAGGCAGGCAGCAATATCCACGTGACTCGCGGTTTAAATGATCAAGCTTCTTGCCTTTATTCGGTGAAACGTTGCCCTATTTCATTACTAGTTCCGTGCACCTCGAACATATTCGTTCAGAGACTATTAAGCTTGGTATGGTAACCCAGGAGCTAGATTGAAGACGGACGTTCCTAACGAACTGCGAATGCTGGGCGTAGAGGATGTTCGTGAAGTAAATGAGCTAAAGCTTTTACATGTCATTCGGGATCGTCAACCGATCTCTCGTGCCGACCTTGTAAAGTACACTGGCCTACGCGCCGGGACGGTATCTGTGATCGTCAATCGATTGCTCCGAGGGTCAGTCGTCTATGAGGGTGAAGCTGCTCCTTCCAGCGGAGGACGTCCCGCTACTTACTTACAAGTCAATTCCGAAAAGGCTTACGTTGTCGGTGTAAGTATCGGTGTTGGTCAGACTACGTATGGAGTTAGTAATTTCAATGGAAATATTCTCGTGCAGGAGACCATACCTACAGGTCCTGACGCTCTTACATTTTTATCCCGGCTAAGTGAGAAAATAAGCGCGCTGCTGAAAAGTAAGTTCCGGCGTACACGGCTTAGCGGCATCGGAATAAGTCTGCCGGGGCTTATAGATCGAATCGATGGTCATCTGGTCCGGTCTCCCAATCTCGGCTGGCGCGATATCCCGATTCGCTCCATCATGGAAGAGAAGTTACGCTTACCGGTCTATCTTGAGAATGACGCAAACGCAGCTGCTCTTTCAGAGCTTTGGTACGGTCCGATCGAGGTATGGAGCGCTCACTGCATATTGTTCATTCTGATTGTAGAAGGCGTTGGGACCGGATTAATCTTGAACGGCGAGGTCTACATTGGGTCCCGTATCGGAATGGGCGGTTTCGGACACATCTCCATGGATGCGAATGGTCCGACATGCTCCTGCGGGAACAAAGGCTGTTGGGAAACGTTTGCCTCCGATCAAGCAACTTTGAAGAGGTATACGGAATCCTGCGCCCAACCGGAGCCGCCTGTGACCACAATGCCTGATTTGATTGCGCTCGCCTCCGCAGGAGACAACTGCGCTCGCAACGCCCTCTACACAGCGGCCGCCTACATTGGCCGCGGCATTAAAGGACTAGCTCATGGCATTGCACCGGAGATCATCGTGATTGGTGGCCAAATCACGCAAGCTTGGTCGATGGTGGAAGAAGTAATCCTACGGGAAGTACAAAGCGAGTATTTTATTGCCGGCATTTCCAGGCCGAAGGTTCGGCCGGCAACCGTTCAGCAGCCGAGTTTCTTCGGTGCCTTTCCCGTTGGCCTTCGCCATGCCCTGCACAAACAGAAGCGGCGTCCTCGCGGTTAGATGGCTGCTGCCATACCGACCGACTTCGCGCACGTTTTTCGTTAAATCCCCCTTAGGATGCCATCTTGTGGTTAAAACCAAGCTTTGACTTCCTAGGCGAATCACGGAAGCATCGAAGCCCGTGGAGTTTAGGGCCTCGTGGGGAAGATCTCGTTATGTGTAGGGATGAATTCAAAACGAAGAAGGTGAGTTGCTTCCGATAGTCCGGTGACTTGGTGGTCAGGGAATCTTGGGAGAATGGCATCATCGGTTAGTGATTCGGCCCAGCCTGCGACAAATCGGGAGCGTATTTTTGAAGCACGGAAACTGGACCTTCGGTGGCGGGAGTGCTACGGTTGCAGTTCTTCAAACGGAGCTTATTGACCGTAAGCAGTGGGTCGACCGTGAGACCTTTTCACTGTCGTTCGGACTGGCGCGTCTGACTCCGGGCACAAACCTTCTCTCCTTTGGAACCGGCATCGGATGGCTGCTGCAAGGCATCAACGGGGCAATAGTCGCATTGCTCGCCGGGTCAATCCCTTGCTCTCTCATCGCTCTGATCGTGACTGCGCTGTACGAAACCTGGAATCGGAATCGATTTGTGGAGATTGGGCTACGTGGTGCTTTGGCAGCCGCCGTTGGTGTGATGATAGCGACCGGTTGCACTCTCATCCGCCCCTTTTGGAATGAACTTTCGCTCTTGCGGCTCGCTGTCTTTGTCGGCGGCGCTCTCGCTTTAGCGTCTTATGGGTTCAGTCCCATCAACGTGCTTTTAGTCGCTGCATTCGTCGGGCTGCTATGGCCCGGGAGGAACGCGGAGTGAACTCGTTTGTTCTGTTTCTGTATCTGTTGAAGGCTACCGTTACAACCTTTAGCGGTCTGGCATCTCTGCCGGTCTTACGGCAGGATCTCGTACTCAATCACCACGTCATCACTGACCAGCAACTGAACACGGCAATCGTGGTGACACGCACGACACCAGGCCCGGTAGGGCTGTACATCGTGAGTGTGGGATATTTTGCGAATGGAGTACCGGGCGCAATCGCGGGCTGGTTGGCGATGATTGCTCCGGCGCTGCTGATCATCCCATTAATCCATTTCGTCGGGAAGCACGCGACGCGCCCGCGACTGCGTTCTATGATGCAGGGCGTTGTTTTGGCGAGTGCTGGACTGCTGTGGGTATCCAGCATCCCTTTGGCACGCGAGACCGTGCGAGACCCTTTGACCGTGCTAATACTGCTTGTAACAGTAGCCCTATTGGTCATGCGTAAACTCGACAGTCTGTGGATCATCCTTGGAGCGGCTGGACTTGAGCTAGCGGCTACTTCTCTTCACATTGCTCAGGGACTCTAGCTCAGCGGAAGGAAGTTAATTCTGACGTGACAACCACAGCTCAGGTCCTCCTCACCGTCCTTGTTTTCTCCGCTTCCACACTGTATGCCTCGGTAGGACATGCGGGTGCCTCAGGCGACATTGCCGCCAGGGGGCTAGTCGGTGTGCCTGCCGCTTAAATGAGCCCGTTGCGCTCGTGCTCAACCTGTTCGTTGCGAGCATAGGGACGTACCGTTCTATCGCGCTGGTTACTTCTCGTGGGCCTTGCTCTGGCAGCCAACGCTCTGGCAGCACTAAGATCCCTCAACGTTGCTTCTTACAGATCGGTAGAGTCTGGCCTACTTGCGCAGAAAAGAGATTAGAGCGCATATAGTAGTAGCGTCTGACAAAGCTCACAATTGCTCTCCACTTCGGCAACCTGTTATTCGCAGGTGTTCTCGCGGGAAGTGAGATTGGCATTCACTATGGCGTAGGGGCGCCTCCGCTTATGCTGAGTGATACTGCGAGCATTCAAATCAGGCAAGCGGCAGGGCACAGGCTTCGCATTTTGATTCCCGCGCTGTTCCTACCAACAGCCATTACTGGTGTGACTGTCGCAGTTCGGGGTGCGGATACTCCTTCTTCCTGGCTTCGGTGGGCAGCGGTGTTTTGTCTCGCTATTTGGATTGCAACTCGGGTTCTAGTAACGGTTCCTGTCAACAGCGCAGTTCTCGACTGGCCAGCTGCTTCACCGCCTACCGACTGGAAGGACCAGGTTAGGCGAGCGCAGCGCGTTCATATCCTTGGCGTTTGGGCATCACTACTTGCATTCGTTTGTTTGCTGGCTGCGGATCTGCTGATGCTTGCGAGGACTGCTGATTGAGATGCCTGCTGTACTGGCTCTCTACAAGTCAACCGCCTGCCCGCATTATCAAGAGAGCAATCCATTAGTTTCCGCCCCGTCACGAACAGGAAGCACTACCGTCAAAGCAGGAATCGCGCACGAAAACAGATAACAGACCACGCTAAGACAGGCTTAAGTAGAGGGCCTAACCTGCCTTGAACGGGTCTTCGGCCGTTCTATCTTCAGAAGCGCCATCAGGATTTCACAAGCTGCACCAAAAGCAGACCAATCAGCATTGCTGTTATTTCTACTGTGGTAACGTACTTGAAAAGCACCCCGAATACACAGTCGCGCGAGACAGAAAGTATTTGTTCAGCCGGACTCATCCACCGTGCCTTGGCTTAAATCTATGGCTCGTTACCAGGCTGTCCCGCATATTCCCGACGTATCCGGCGGCCGCAAAACGGGTCTGACACCAACCAGGAGAACCGATGACCTTCGAACGGATTACAACAGAGCCCGACCCTTATGAGCCCTTTCTCCTGTCCCAAGGCATTCGGTTTGGAGATTTACTTTTCTTGTCCGGACAGGCGGGGTATGCCGACGATGGACGTATTGTGGAGGGTGGCTTTCGAGCACAAGGCGAGCAGGCCTTTTCCAATCTGGCGCGAGCTCTGGCAGCAGGTGGCGCCAGCCTTCACCAGGTTCTCAAAGTGACCATCTTTCTTACGGATATGGGCAACTTCAGAGAGGTAGTTGAACTCCGCCGAAAGTACTTTAGCCCACCC
>CAXTWQ010000044.1:13120-24524 GCA_964248065.1 uncultured Bryobacteraceae bacterium
TGGCCTTTACACGCCGGAAGCGATGATTGAGATCGAAGCGATTGCTGTGAGAACCTCGAGCTTGTCATGAAGCAAACAGCACCGGGCCCCTTGCTTGACCGTGTAATGTATTACGCGAGATCATTGGATTCCAACAAGATCATAGGTACCGTGGAGGCTTTAATCGTTGGACGTCTTCCGTTCACAACACTGCGTAAGGCTATCGTGACGTACCCAAATTAAGGACGCAACTTCATGGCATCACCAATTTTTCTATTGCGGCCCGAACGACTTCCCTCCAGCCTGCGAGCGGCAACAGCTCATAGGGAACTCAACTCGGGAGAATTGCTTTACCGGCGGGGAGATGAAGTAACGGCTATCTTTGTCGTGAAACGGGGAAGGTTACGACTGTACTCCTACACGAGCGAGGGAAAACCTGTTCCCCTCTACACAATTCGACCCGGCGAATGCGTTTCCGAAGCGGCGTTGTATGCCACCAATTATTGCGGAGACGTCATTGCAGAGGTAGCCTCCAGAGTAGCCATCTTTTCCAAAAAAGCGGTTCTCGATGCTTTTCACGAAGATCCGTTTTTGTCAGACGAGTTCGGGGTACTCATGACAAGGCGGTATAACCTGCTGCGTATCCGCCTGGAACTCCGTAATTTACAATCGGCCAGCGAGCGAATCCTCCAATACCTGCACGCAACAGTACCTCCTGGCGAAGACACGATCAAAATTGATCGTCCACTGAAGAGCATTGCGGACGATATCGGGCTCACGCATGAAAGCTTCTATCGCACGCTGACGAAGTTGGTAAAGGATGGAGCCATCTCGCGCCGAAAAGGCTCCCTCCAACTCCGCGATCCACGCGCAGGTTCATTCAATATTCAGTAGTGATTGAAATGTTTATTTGATGGACAGCTTTCTGCGCTTTGATTGAGTGGGATACTAGAGGCGTTCTCCTCAATCGAGCGCGGTGTTCTTGCACGACCGCTTTGCGCCGCCACTCTCTGCCGGGAACAGAGAGTCGGTACGTATGAAGAGCAAGGGAGAACAGGGTGAAGATCGAAAGACTATTCTGGTGGTTGACGATCAGCGCACGGTTCTCGAGTTTGTCACTGCCATTTTGGCGAAAGGCGATTTCAACGTCCTTAGCGCCTGCAGCGGGGTAGCCGCCCTTGAACAATCGCAAGATTACAAAGGCGAGATACATCTTCTTCTATCGGACTTCCAGGTAGATGGGGTGGACGGCATCGAGTTAGCAACAGAAATCTCAATCGAAAGACCGAAGATTCATATCTTGCTGATGTCGGGCTTCATCGGAGGAATGCTGGTGCTCAATGCCGGATGGCATTTTCTTCCCAAGCCGCTCATTGCCTCGCAGTTGCGTGCGTTGGTTGGGAGCTTAGTCTCTCCCGACAGTAATTGAAAGACAAGTTTCAATCCTGCAATATTAAGCTGGCGAGGGAAGAGGCACAAGCAGAGCTTTTCTAGTTTGTGTCTACCGTATCCACGTTTATCTAGAACGACCAGGAGAATTTGTTTCTCGCTTTCAGACTATCCATGATTCAGATCATAAAGCCATTTTGTTTTACGAGGTAGCGTGGGGTGTCGACAGTACATAACCAAGTAGGATTCCGAGCTGGTGAATGCACGGATACGCTTTCTGAAAGCAGCAAGCGACTGACGTCAGACACCTGCTAACTCAGGTGAACGGGATCGCTGGGCTTGCTGTCAGAAAGTGGTAGCCATGATTGACAAACAAGAGCAATGGGCGAGAACGTTACAAAATAGCGGCGAGTTGGTGCTCCGGTACGGCTTAGCGTTGGTGATCTTCTGGATTGGCTGTTTAAAGTTCACGGCCTATGAGGCGCAAGGCATTCAGTCTCTCGTAGGCCACAGTCCACTTATGTCTTGGGCCTATCGGTTCTTGGACGTGCGCGCCTTTTCCACGGCTTTAGGGACAGTCGAGGTGTTAGTTGCTTTGCTGATCGCCCTGCGTCCGGTTTCCGCCCGTGTCTCGGCACTAGGGAGCTTGGGCGCGATTGCCATGTTCCTGACTACGCTCAGTTTCATCATAACTACTCCAGGCGTCTGGCAACCGGGTTACGGATTTCCCGCCCTTTCCGGCGGAATTGGCGGATTTCTGATCAAAGACGTCGTCCTGTTAGGGGCTTCGCTCTGGACCGGTGGCGAAGCGCTGCTTGCTTTCTGCCATCAGCATCAGCCTACGCCCGGCACCGTCCACCCATCCCGCTTTGCAAGAGCAGCATAGCGCAGCTTCAAGGTCTGACCGCCGCTGAGCTGAATTTGCAAAAGTGCCGCACAAACACGCACAGCAAACTTAACAAGCTATGCATAACGTACGCGGTACAGACCCCAATCTGAAGTTCAACGCAAGATGATCTATATAAAAGACAAGCATCAGTTCTTTGCCCGCTGGACTCACTGGGTTAACTTCCCCATCCTCTTCATCATGATCTGGAGCGGCTTGCTAATCTACTGGGCCAACGGCGTGTACCGGATCGGGCTCGGCAACTTGACGCTATTCCATTTCTTTCCGAAAAGTGTTTACACCTTCCTAGCAATCGACCATCGTCTGGCACAGGGAATGGCATGGCACTTCTACTTCATGTGGTTCTTCGCTATCAACGGACTCATCTACTTCTTGTTTACGTTGATCAGCGGACACTGGCGCGAGATGCTTCCAAGTAGCCGCGGCTTCCTGGACGCATTGTCTGTGACTCTGCATGACCTCGGTTTGCGCAAAGAACTTCCGCCGCAAGGCAAGTACAACGCAGCGCAACAGATTTCCTATTCGGCCATCATCGTCATGGGCGCTGGCAGCCTTATGACCGGTCTGGCGATCTATCGGCCCATTCAGGTTCATTGGCTTACTTCTCTGCTGGGCGGCTATGAGTGGGCACGGATGGAACACTTCGCATTGACCATCGGCTACCTGCTTTTCTTTATCGTTCATATCGCGCAGGTGGCGCGCGCGGGTTGGAATAACTTCCGCTCCATGGTGGTCGGCTACGAGGTTGTTCCTACGGGCGAATTGTCGGAGGTTCACGGTGATTGATCTGAAAGCGAAGACGCACAAACCGGAAGGGGAGCAAGTAGTTGGCGTAAGCGATCACGAATTGACGAAACGTTCACGTCGGAACTTCTTCGCGCTCATCGCCGGAGCAGCCCTGGGCGTTGGCGGCTGGAGGTGGATCAACTGGCGCGCTGAAGAAAACGGTGTTCCCGGCCCATACCGCCGGGCTTTCGATCTAAACCGCACGATAACCGGCGGTGCGCTTTTCAGTGACGGTCACCTTGCGCCGGAGTTTCCGTTATCCAGGGTGAAAGAAATACGCGTGAACGGCGATATTGGCCTATCAGACGAGCTGGACGAAGCAGCCTGGCGATTGCAGTTGACCCTACGTGGAGCGAACGATGCCAGCCGCCACCTCAACATGACCGAGATCCGATCGCTTCCAAAGGTGGAGGAGACCATTGAATTTAAGTGTGTAGAAGGCTGGAGCGTGATCACGAACTGGGGCAGCATTCGCCTGCGGGACTTTACTGCCAAATTTGCACCCGGCTCAGAGAAGGCCGGCTATGTTGGCCTGGCCACTCCGGATGGAGATTACTATGTGGGACTTGATATGCCCAGCGCCCTCCATCCGCAAACGCTGCTAGCTTACGAGAAAGATGGAAAGCCGCTCACTGTCGGGCATGGCGCACCGTTGCGCTTGTTGATTCCGACTAAATACGGCATCAAAAATCTGAAACGCATCGGTTCTATCACCTATACCGATACACGTCCAGCTGATTACTGGGCCGAGGAAGGTTACGACTACTATGCGGCCCTTTAAGTCCATGGCCATTGCTCGAGCCGACACCGCCTTAGCAGCAACTATCCCTCACTATGGAATCTCTCTTGGCTGCTCATGACAACTTTGAACCGCTCTCTTCAACCTTGAAGTCGGTCGTAGGGTCATGGATGTCATCACTGCAACTAGATTTGCTGTGGATGACATTCCTGATTGAGGGTCATGCAAACCACTGTCTTCAGAACCCAGACTTGCCATACGCCGAACCGCTTGGCTGGTCAGAGCTGAAAAGTGTTTTGCAGGAAGCATCGGCGATAGTGCCTTTGCTTTGTCCAAACGGTAACGGTCGTGTCGTTATGGTTCGTAGAAAATTACAGTACCTCTCCTTTTGGACAAATAGCCAACCATGGCTGGTGATCGGGGTATCTCATTCCATCACTCCGAAGCGCCTTATGGCAGCCATTGATGCCTCTCAACGAACTGAGACAGAAGTGGGCTCCGCTTCCGTTCTATGAGGGGTGAAGTCGTCCTTCAATGCAATAGGGAAAATAGAGGGAGCGGCGCAGACATCAATTGGTGCCCGTTACATCCTTTCTAAGAAGCGCATTGAACTGCGAGTATCACTGGCCTGAGGTGAGCTTCAGCCCGATCGCGCATCCGACAATGCCGGCAATCAACATTCCTCGAATGATTGTCGCGGGTTCGCCAAACCAAACCATGCCGATTGCAACAGTTCCAATGGCGCCCATGCCGGTCCAGATCCCATAGGCTGTTCCCAGCGGAATCGTGCGGTTCGAAAGCTCAAGAAAGAGCAGGCTTAAGCACACGCATATCAAAAAGCCTGACACTGCTAACAGATTCTTAAAGTCGTTTACGAATCTCAGTGTGGTCGTGAAACCCACCTCGAACAAACCGCCGAGGATGAGATAAACCCATCCCATCAGCGCGTCCGCCCGAAGCAGTTGTGAACAAAGCGCTCTGACAACGCGGCCAGAGCCGCAGCAGGAAGTTCATGACTGTTCACGACTTTATCGGCTCTGACCTCTAAGTGGGATTGCCTGATGCGTTTCAACGTTGTCTCCCTAGGCTGAGCGTTTTACTCTTCCTGCGAACCGCTCGCCGTCTGACGAGAGGCCTGCCCAAGCCTCACCGAGCAACCAAATGGAGGCTCCGAGCAGCACCAGATCTTTGATTACGAATTCACCTGTTCCCGCTGAGAGCGCTGGGAATCCGCCAAGGCTGGCTTCCCAGCCAGGCGCTGAAAACATAAATGAGAGGGTTGTAAGAAAGGTGGCCACCGCTGCCGCGCCTCCCAAGACGGCCAGCTTGGCGGACCAGGGCCGGACGGCCAGCAGGATCGCAATCGCTATCTCCACACATCCCAAGCCGCTCGAAAACTGCTGCACAGTCAGGAAATGATACATCCAACCCATGAGTGGACTGGTAGTAACTAGCGGCTGAATGCCTCGCGCCTCGTAGCCGGTAAACTTCATCGCCCCGATCCAAGCAATCACTATCACCAAGCCATAACGGAGCACGAGGGCTCCGATCGCTTGAACCGTGGCTCCGGTTGTGAAGTGCGCGCGGGCCTCCATCGAGGCGCCCTGGGTCGGGCTGTTAGTCTCAGAAAGTATCATCACTCCCTCTCTTTCAAATCCGGTGAATCAGCCATGTTGGCCCACACACTGGCGCAGACGTCCGCTTCGCCCCGGCATTTCCGATGTGGCTTAAAGGCCGCTTCTATCACTGACAAAGGGGTCGGCTTCTTGCCTTCTTCGCGCATCAGCATTAGCCCTCCTCACGACCAAGACCGATAGCAAATTCGAACTAAGATCGACAGGCTAATTAGCAGTCGACTTATCCAAGTTTTTGGAATCTTGGACTTTCACCTTACTTATCCGGTAAAGAAATTCACTTATTGAATAGCTGCGCGGATGGTACTTCCCGAAATCAGAAAGCGTTGTAATCGTATGTCAGCTCGAACACTGCTGCCGATAGCCGTTGTTGCACAACAAAACTACATCGAAAGAGGAGGCAATCCTATGATCTCGATCATGAAATCTTCAAAAAACAGCAATCTTCCGATTGCTTTTCATGTCCTCCGAGCTTATCTGCAAAGGTTTCGTCTGAAAAGGCGCGAACGTGTTGGCGCGGCGTTCAATCATGCTTTGATCACACGAAAGCGCGTCGCTTTCTGATCGACTTCTTATCTCACAGACCAACCGAAGTCACCGGATGGCAGTGCTCAGGCAAGCGTTCTCTAAACCGGCGGAGCAACGTTATTGAGCCGTTAGACCAGACCAACAATGTATAGTACGCTCTTATTTTTGCTAGTTGCCTGATCCAGATCATATTGCCTTCCCTAACACCAATGGCACTATAGCCCTGGAGTTATACGGGTGCCGAGTGATTTTGATTGGCTTACTAAGGTCGAGCTTAGGCGAGGTTTCGAGCCGAGTTTACCTGCTGTAGTCAGCTTGTTACCAGTCACCGTGCAATTGCCTTCGAAGCCAACGCTTCATCGAACTGAATGGCCCTTTGTTCAGGCGGCTTATGCATTCTTCAGCAGTCGCACGGAAGTAAAGGGTGTGGCTGGGGAGCACGTCTCCAGGCGTGGCAGTCGTGTAACGCTTCGAACTCGGCATTTGCTGCCGGGCACAGCTTTTTTCAATTTCGTTAACGACGTACGCCCGTTAATGAACCTTCCAGGGTTAAGGTGACAGACATTTCACACTTGAGCCTGAACCACAGACATTCATGAATAACAAACCGAAAGGCAGAGGATGAAGGACGAACCAACAGAACACTGTGCGGAGCTAGCATGCCAGGAAGGAAACACTCCGAAGTCGAGGCAGGCTAACCGGCATATCTTTCCAAGAAAGGCGGGTGCTGCCTTGGCTGTTTTCCTTTTGTGTGGTGGTGTTGCTACTACTCAAGAGGATCAAAGCGCCAGTCAACTACGCCAGTACATTGATCAGCAGGTCGGTGGGCTTCAGAAACTAGTTGTACCGGACGACGCTCACCTTCCCCAGGCGCGGCTTCCGGTGGAACTTTAACGTCCGACCCGCGTTTCCAGGTCACCGAGGCCAAGCGCTATCTCGGGAAACTGCTGTTCTTCGATCCGGTTCGAACGGCACGGATCATCCCGCAATTCGGGGGTGTTATGGCTACTAGGCAGACTGGCTCCTGCGGTGCCTGTCACTTGGGCGAGGTGGCGGGGAAAGCCGGCACGCTTCTGAATTTCAACGTGGGCGGTGAGGGACGCGGCTACACCGACAGTGCCGGAAACTTCATTCCACGCCGTCGAGCCCGGGTTGACATTCTCCCACGCATACGGCAGAGCCCTTTGTTCCCCGGTGACGATCTGGTAGACGAACTGCCCACGCTCACCGACGTCTACCAGAATGTAGTGGGCCTGCCAGGCCGGTCCCGCAAACAGCCGCCCCCGGGTAATCTGGTGGCAACCGGTCGACTCGACGCTTTGGATAGCGTTGGACGAAATTCACCCAATCTGGTGGGAGCCGCTTTTAACAATCGCCACTTGTTGGGAGGATTCGCCGGCGAACCCGACTCGTCGCCTGGCGCCCTTAATCCGTTCGGGTTTCCAGCGGTGGAAAGCGTGACGCAACTGCTGCTCGACGCTCACCGTATGCAGGATTTCCAGTCCGCCGTACTTCAGCAAAACCCTGTCTTCGTCAAGCTGTTCCGGGACGCCTTTCCCCCAGAGGCGGCCCAAGCCGACGCGGCAGGTGATATGAACTTGCTGATCAATGACATAACTGTCCTACGAGCGACGGCGAGCTTTCTACGAACTATCGTCACTCGGAACACACCTTTTGACAAATTCCTGGCCGGGGATAACAATGCCCTGTCAACCCAACAGTTACAGGGGGCCAAGCTCTTCTTTACGCCCGCGACAAATGGCGGCGGCGGTTGCTCTTCCTGCCACAGCGGACCCATGCTCAACAAGCAGCCTAACGACCCTGACGTGACCGGGACTGGTCAGCTCGTCGAAGAGAACTTCTTTAACCTCGGGTTGTCAGACCACCCGATCCAGGCGCTGAATCGACAGGCGAGAAATGATCCCAACTCCATCGATACCGGACGGGCGGAAGTGACAGGCAATCCCGACGACATCTACAAATTCCGTGTCACGACGATGCGGCAGATCAAAGGCACGCGGAATTTCTTCCATAATGGCGCACTCACCAGCGTGAGAGACGTAGTGCAATACTTCAACGCCGGCGTGCCGCAGAACACAGTGACCGGGGCCGCGACTTCGCTAACGCCTCGCTTCACAAATCCGCGCGGACCGAATACCCCTGCCGGCTTAGGGCTGAGCGACTCCCAAGTGGACGCTATCACCGAGTTTCTGGAGAACGGACTGTATGATCCCGCTCTTGTCATGTACGACCCCAACTCAACCACAATCACCATGCAACCAAACGCGCGAGACCTTACTTACTCGATCTATCGTCCGGACCTCGCGGCCTTGGGGGCAAAAGACGGGTTTGTGCCGAGCGGACTCGCCATAGCAGACAATGATCCTCTTGCACGACGCGACCAGGGTCTCGAGTTCCTGAATGTCACCAATCGGTTGAACACTCAACTGACTTCCAGCAGCGGAGGACCGCAGCAGACGAATGTTTATAACATCACGAACAAAACTACGGTAGCTGTGGACACGCATCTGCTCATCATTGCTCGCGGGCTTCCTCCTCAAGTTCGCCTGGCAAACGCCAGCGGAGTTACCAGCACGGGCGATCCTTACCTGCGCGTGTTCCTCCCCAATGGTCTCCTGAACCCTGGCCAGAGTATTGCCCAGACGCTAGTATTCCAGGGCCCACCCAACGCTCTGCAGGCAAATTACAATCTGGATTTCCTCTCTGGACAAGGAAACCCATAAGTCACACGTGTGTTCAGAGTAACTTGTCCAGGTAACACCGCCAAGCTGGTGTTACCTGGGCCTTTGACAATTTCTAAGGACTTTTAATTAAAAACATGAAAAAAACGTTTTTGCTCAATGCCGCCCTGATGGCCTCAGCTTGCTTCTGCTCTGGTGCGACCCTCACGGTCGGGTCGCCAAATTTCAATGCCCTTACAGGCGTGACTCTCTCACCGACTTTTGGCACCTATATCAACTTCGACAACTTGCCTGCTTTCGGCATGGTCGCTGCGGACGCGTATGCCAGGCAGGGAGTGCAGTCAATTACCAGCAACACGGTAAATGATCCACTGACGGCATACCCATTCAGCCTACAAAGCGCTCCGAACGAACTTACGACCTTAAGCGGGCAATCAGGTGGGATCACAGGCGGGATCACGATTACCTTCAGCAACCTCGTGAACATTGTTGGCATTGGTGTGTTCGAGAGTGACGGACTCCCGGACACATTGACGGTGTCGGGACCGAGCGGCAATATGCTCGCGAGCTTTACTGAAACTGTGCCCTCGTCTAGCCCCACTCCGTTCAATGCGTACTACGTGATCAGCGACACAACGAATGACATCAGGTCTCTGACGATCAGTTCAGCGGCTGGAAACTTTGGAGTCGACGATCTGCAGTTCGCCCCCGAGCCGTTAAATCTGACGCTGGTCGGGGGCGGCTTGCTGTTTCTTGGTCTGCTCAGAGCACGGCAGATGAAGAGAAGAAAGCAGATGTAATTAGCAGGATGAAGTTTGACCGGCAAGTTAGAGCTCGGAGTTTCGCAATTGCTTCGAGCTCGCTTAATATTTAAGGCTAGTCTGACCTGCCCGTTAGAATTCAGCCACATCAAGGCAACCCTTACACGGGCTCGGCCTTGACCCGCCCCGCGCCCGTGTGAACGCACGCAGTACGGAGTTTACTTTCAAGTGGCTCTTAAGCCGAGTTCGTAAGGGAACTCGGCACGGTCGCCATAATATCCTTCTGTCCATAACTTACGGCAACATGGAAACGAATAGAAGACAGAAGAAAGAAACTTATGCAAAACATACAACCGGAAATGAAATTCAATCGAGAAACGTTGTCTCCCTGGACAGTCCTGTCCTTCACTATGTTCACGGCCATTCTTATCAACGCAGCAATCATCTTAGGATTGGTGCGGATGTCCAGCGCTCTCCAGATTGCCGTGATGGTTACGACACTTTCTCTGATTATCCTCGGTGTCCTATTCAGCTTTGTTCGCTTAAACAGGAGCAGGCGAACGACTTCTGTAAGCCGAAGCCAATAGATTGATAGGGAGTGCCAAGCTCTCTCGGGTCGGCGAGAATTGTGATCCACGTACGACAAGGTTTGACGTGATCATCATCGATGAAGCTAGGCATCCGATGTTATGGGTCTAGTTGCTCTCGACTTGGCAGAGAAGGCGGTCGTCATCGGCGACCACGGATAAGTCAGTCCGTCGGCGGTTGGGCAAGGACTTGTCGTTATCCACTTTATCGAAGAGCATCTCGGGGGGGGTTCAAAATTTTACCTGTATTATGGGCGGGTTGGTAGCTATCGTATCGATTTTCTCGTCGAGGGATGGTAGCAATGTAATCCTCAGACCACATGTGATTGCGCATCGAGTCGAGAGTGCCTCCTAAAGCAATAAGGTCAATTTTGCCGAGGCTGAAGAACTTTGCTCCCTTATCCTTACCAGTTGTGAGCAACCGGAGTACTCCGGCAAGTCTTTCGGCGTGGTCTCGCTTGTTGGAGATGAACAGGCGTACAAGATCGAAGAATTGCTTCGACAGTATATGTTTGAAGACGACTTCAAGACGAAACGAAACATCCTGTGCGGAAACCCGGCCAGTTCCAAGGCGACGAAAGAGATGTGATGTTCCTGAGCATGGACGCCAGAGCCCATCCAAAGCCGGGTGATCTGAGACGCACCTTCGTCGAATATGCGGAAGAACCAACCCGTTCGACAATGCAGCTAGCGGCTGTCGAGAGCAAACCGGAATCACCCTTTGAAAGAGACGTGGCTGCACGTTTGGTGCGTTCTGGCTTTCATGTAACTCGAGCTGGCCAAGCTGCAGAAAAAAGTCCCTCAGAATGCCTCGGACCAGGAAGGCGAGCTGCGAATCCGTGTCGCCGCTTGTGTGTTGTGGACCAACACCACCCATGACTAGAGTTAGAATCATACCTAAAATGACCCTATCCACTATACGGTCCCTGCAATGGTCTGCCCGATTGGTTCTTATTCTTCTCTCGCTAGGAGAGTTGTTCAACACGTGGATCCTGGTAAGTCTTTACTTTAAATTCGGCTTTACCTATTTATTCTGGATGATGGCTTATGCTGTTGTGATAACCGGATATGCGCTCTACCAATCCTTTTATCCCAGCCACTCTAAATCGATCAAACCGACACTGGCAATAGCGATTAGTGCTTTTCTGATTCTATTGTGGGGAACTATCTAACCTCACCTGGAAGGTAGAAGCAACGCAAGCCAGATCGTCGATCGAAAAGCCCCACTTAGGTTGACTACCTACTGGGGCTTTTCCCTGTTACTGTTTCTTGTCTAGCAAGCGGGCAATTTCTAAACCGAGCGCAGCGAACTTGCCGTTCACTACTTCTTTGAAATCCCGCAACTCATTTCGCAGATCTTTCAGTTCGGTTCTCAAGTCCCGGAAATCTTGT
>CAXTWQ010000044.1:24624-38553 GCA_964248065.1 uncultured Bryobacteraceae bacterium
TCAAGTCCCGGAAATCTTGTCTCAGATCTCCGATCGCCCGGCTTGTCCAGTAGGTATTCGATCCGATGGCGGCCAGCCCGACAATTACAGCACCCCCGGTGGAAATGAGAGTTGTGAGAAGTGCGGTATCTATAAGTTTCAGATAGAGTAACACCTATTAGCTTTTAAGGTTTCTTATCAAGCAAGCGGGCGATTTCTAAATCGAGCGCGGTAAATCTGCCATTGACGACTTCTTTGAATTCAAAGAACTGCTCGCGTAATTTGTTGAGATCCTGACGCATTTCACTGATGCGATCGGCTAAGTCCTCAATTCTCTTGCCAGTCTGGTTGGCATGCGCCCAGAGACCGAAACAACCGACAGTCACTGCGCCCCCGGTGGGAATCAACGTGGTGAGAATGGCCGAGTCCACACTTTCTCCAATGTATCGCCCCTAGACTTGATACTACTCAATGAGGATGGCAGACTGGCCTTCCCCTTTTCGAACGATCTTCGACATTGAGACCAGTGGTCTCAACGACCGGGTCTTCCCCCACTCGTTCGGCAAAGGCCCCTTCTCCGACTTTCTTGCTGCCACCCAAAAGAATTTCACTTCTTCCTTCTACTTCCAGTAGAAGATAGATGGGCAGCCTCCCAGCCTTTTTAACTTCTCGGCTTACAAGCCAAGGGCTTGCTCGAATGCAATTCCTAACGGGGGCTGGGTAATCCCGCTGCTCCCGTTTATCTCCAGCCCGATGAAGTTCAATTTTCTTCCAATGAATATGCCGAAAAGTCGGGTATTCTCGCCCGCGCCCGCCAACACGGGCTGCGGTCCTCGGAAGAAGAGCTGGGGCGGGTGTTCTACCAGGGACTCGACCGCAAGGTCGCCACGCACGGCTCGGTCAAGCTGGAAGGGTGGAACGGCGTTTCGCACCTGGCTCATTTTGAGTCGCTGACTCACCGCTATCGCAGCCTTCAGAGGTACCAAGGCTACTTTGCCCGGCAGGCAGAAGCGGGCGTTTTTTATTTACACGGCACCGAAGAAGAGCTGCTCAAAACGACCTGGTCTTATGGCCAGCTGCATCCTGAATTTGCCCAGGAACACTTCCGGCATGCGTGGCCGGGCAAAGAGAATTGGCTTGCCCAGAATTAGGGGGAGCTCCGCCAGGTCAAATTCTGGAGCTTGGAAAATGTCGTTCAGCCGCTGGGTGGCTGGAGGCAAGTTGCCGGTGCCGGACAAAGAGTTAGGGGGTGTTCGAACACAAGTTCACGCGCAGCGAAGGATTCCCTAGTCGACTCGATGTAGCAGCACGGCAGTGCTATCAAAATCTCCGGTAAGCTTCAGAGTCAGCCCTTCATTGGCCAGATACGCACCACTTAGTTCCGATTGTTTGTCGACCAACTGACCATCAATGGATTCGAGCCGATAGGTTGCTTTTGGATCGAGTCCTTCCAGTCGAATGGACGGTGGCTGCGTCCCGTACTCCTGCGAATGCCGAAAGGCGAAAAGCACAGCTTCCTTGCCGTCCGCTGAGACGTACTGGTTGGCGGTCGTGTCACTCGTGCGAGGCGAGAGCAGGCGATGGAGGTTGCCTCGCTGCACGGTACCGCGAATCCGCTTGTCCAGAGCGACCATCCCGGTGGCAAGCTTGGCATCATCTGCGGTCCACTTATTCAGATTTGCGCCGATGCCGAGTGCGCCTTGCATAGCAACCAAAAACCGAAATTTCAGCGGCGTGCTACGGCCATTCATATTAGGAACGTCGGTCACCCAGGCGGACATAAACTGGGCGGCGTAGGCCTCTGAGAAACCTTCCTGAATGCGCAGGCGGTCGAAGGCTTCTGTATTGTCCGAAGTCCAGAATTCTTCAACGCGCTTCAGAATTTCCAGATCAACGCGGCCACCACCGCTGGAGCAGGATTCGAACTCCAGGTTCGGATGCTTGGCCCGCAGACGGTCAAAGATGTCATACAGATTGTGAACGTACTTGACCCATAGCTTGCGCTGTTCGGCAGGAGGCTGTTCGGGCCAGCCAGGCTCGCTAAAGACACGGTTCATGTCCCACTTGAAGTAGCGGATCTTGTAGTCGGTCGCAAGCTTGTCAAGCACATTGAAAATGTACTCACGCACATCATCGCGAGCCATGTTGAGCACAAGCTGGTTGCGGAGTTCGGTGCGGGGCCGGCCTGGAAAATTTATCACCCAGTCAGGATGTGCGCGGTAGAGATCACTATTTGGATTGACCATCTCCGGTTCTACCCAGAGGCCGAAATCCATCCCCAGGCTATTGACATAAGAGATAAGCGGATTAAGCCCATTCGGGAACTTCTTCTTGTTGACGGTCCAATCGCCAAGCCCTGCATGGTCGTCATTGCGGGCGCCAAACCAGCCATCATCCATCACAAAAAGTTCGACTCCGAGCTTGGCCGCTTTTTCAGCCAGTGTACGCTGGCCAGCTTCATCGACTGCAAATTCTGTGGCTTCCCAGGAGTTATAGAGGACCGGGCGCAGACGCGCTTCGGCGCCGTGCGGCTCAATGTGCGTGCGCTCGAGATTATGTAGAAGCCGTGAGGCCCCTCCGAAACCTTCACTCGAATAGCCGCCGTAGAACTCGGGCGTCTCGAGTGATTCGCCGGGCTTGAGCGGATAAGAGAAGTCGAAGGGATTCAAGCCGCCAGTGACACGGACCTGTTGGTAGGGCGTCTGCTCAATAGAGAATCGCCAATTGCCGCTCCACCCGAGGGCACCGAACCAGACCGGGCCGCTTGACTCGCTTGAGCTGCCGCCATCAATAGCGAACCATGGATTGAAGTTATGCCCGGTATGGCCCAAACGGCTTTCGATAACCTTGCTGCCTTCGTGGATTGGCTCCTGGTTGATCTGAGTTTCGGCAGCCCAGCGTCCACTCAAGTAAGTCAGGCGATAGCCGGTTCCTTCTGGCAAATTCCACGTGGCAGACTGAGCGCTCTCGATTGTCAGCGCCTGTTGTGTGCCGTTTCGGATCGTCGAGGAGCGACGTAGAATGCCCTCCGTAAACACGTGGTAGTGAAGCGTGACTTGAATGTCGTAACCAATGTCTTTGAGCGTGATGTCAAGGTTGTCGCCTGTGATCTTGTGCGATTGATAGTGAAGCACCAGATCGCGATTGCCATCCGCACGGGTGAGCTTCAGGGCCGGCTCGTAATAACGTGGGCCACCCCAGCCCGGATACTCTTCTGCATCGAACATCTCGGGCGGATCGTTGGACGAACCTCCACGCGGTTTAGCGGCGCTAGGAAGATCGTCAATGCGCCAAAGCGGAGCGCCCCAATACAGATTTTGCAGAAGACCTTCAGGGCTGACACCAAGAGCGTAAGAACTGGCTTGTGTTTTAAGCAGCCAGATTTTGCGGTCGGCTTGAAACTCGATGGATTGAGCGGGAAGAAGTGCAGGGGCAAGAAGAACGAGCCATGGCAGAACGCGGCGCATGGACTCGATTGTACGAGGTATGTGGGCAAGCGAATAAACGGCTCACTTGCAGGGTGCACCGAGTCAGCGGGACGACAAAACGATCTGGTTCCCTTCCGAGTCCGTTAATTTTAGAAAACTCCCCCAGGGCTGCTTCTCCGGAGGCGATGCAAACTCGACACCTTTCTCCCGCAGTTCGAGATAAGTCCGATCAATGTCGTCCACCTCCCAGGAGGAGTTAACAAAGGTTCCGATTCGCTCCTCATGTCCCTCCGGAGTGAATAAAACAACGCCTGTTTCGGCACCCGGAATCGACAGCTCTATCCAAAGATGACTTTCAGAGAAAGGCTGATCCGTCAGAATGCGAAACCCGAGCTTTTCGGTGTAGAACTTGAGTGCCCGGTCCTGATCACGTACCGGTATGCCGAGAAATTTGATTCGCTTGATCACCGTGCTCTCAGAATGCCAACGGGTGCAGTAAAAATCAATTCACTCGATACGAATCGGCTCAGTCACTGCTATAGCATTGATTGCTATAGATGCGGGTTGATCCATATATTGTCGATACCCTGATGCGAGATCTGGTCGAACATAGCCATTCGCCTACGGCTTTCCTCGTTTATCTGTACCTGTATCGCCAAACGCACGGAGAGGGGCGTGAGTCGCTACCAGTCAGCTACGCAGCACTTGCGGATTGCATCGGGATTTCGAAGCGTTCAGCGCAAATCGCCCTCGCGCATTTGGTAAGCCGTCGATTGATTCGGTGCCGCAAGCCAAGGCCGACAGCGATCCCGATCTATACGGTCCTGACACCGTGGATTCGGGTCAAAGCTTAGAGTCTTTCAAAGACTCCGAGAGTCGTTCGGCAATAGGCCACCCGTTGGACGCCAGCCGGCGTACTCTCCAACGAGAAATTAGGAGACGCTCTCGACTACTCTAGGGATACTTCGGTTATTTCCACTCTGGCGGTCGTGTTACGGTTTTTCCGCGTTTGCCAAAAGTCACGGTTTCCGGAAACTGCGCTGACATACACGGAGGTGCGTTTCAAACAGGAGTAGCGCTCGGAAAGCAAAAGCCGCTCTAGAGCTAACTCTAAGCGGCTTTTGGACTGACAAGACCTTACGGCCCTATCAGCGGGTGCATTTCACAATACCTCATTCAGGCTTGCAGGCAATCCGTTTTCTCGGCTAGCCGGCAAGGTTGCTACTGCCGAGTACGTCACGGGTGTAGCCTCTACCCTGTGATTAACCCTGTCCGCCTTTCAACATAGTCCTTCGTATGTTTGTTCGACAGATGCTTTACCCATTGCTGATTCTGCTTCAACCGGTCTCGACAAACCTGGTTAGCGAGCAGTTATCGTCACAGCCTGCTACGACGAGAGCCATTGACTATCTACCTTTGAAGACTGGAAACGTCTGGAGGTACAACGTTATTTCAGGCTCTGCGACAAACCCGACCAGGCAGTTGATTGAAACGGTAATGAGTGCCGAAGCCGGATCTCAAAAACAGATCACCTTCACTCTGCGTGTAGAAGATTACTCAGTGCCTAAAAGTGAATGGCCAGATGAGCCTACCGAATTCACCTTGCGGGCAAACGGCGATATCTTCTGCGATAAGTGCGCGGGCTATCTCTTGAAGGCGCCTCTCGAGCCCTCAGCGACCTGGATCGCTGCCCAGGATGATGAACGGGCCGAAGTGTCTCGAATCGTAGGGAGACCAACAACAGTAAAACTGAATGGAAAATTCGTACTCGGATTGCCTTGTCATTGATACAACCGCACGGGGTTCGACAGACCATACAACAACCGTGTTTGCGCGGGGTGTCGGACGCATCTCGACCGAGTACTTTCAGGTGGGGCAGTTGCGTCCTGTACGCCGCGAAGTACTCTCCTTGTTTATGGCCGGCCATTAAGGTGACAGCACGGTCAGAATATTCTGATTGCCATCCTTTGGCATAAACCTTCTTATTCCGATAGAATAAATACTGACCCGTGGCAATTGTTGAGACCGAACGCAGGCAGGAGGAAGAACTCACTCCCGAGCGTTTACTCCATGATGATCCAAAAGGCTCTCCTGGCAAGATCGCCATTTTCCAATACGTTACGGTAGCGGTTTTCATCTTTCTGATCTCCGGCTTTTGGAAATTGCAGGTGCAGAACCCGGATGTCTACAGCGAAGCAGCTGAACGGAACCGTATTAAGAGCACGCCTGTCCTGGCTGCCCGAGGCAAGATTCTGGATCGCGATGGCCGGATCATCGTCGATAACAAAGCGTCCTATTCTCTATTGCTAAACCGGGATAGCATCAGCTACGACCACATTCCGGCCATCTGTGATGCGTTGCAGCTGGATGGGGGCGAACTGACAAAGAAAATTCGCCGTATGCGGTCTTCCCCGCAGATCATTATCAAGGATCAGTTATCCCGGGACGAAATTGCGTGGATCGAGTCACACCAGGACGCCGATACGTACCCCGAGATGCAGCTGATCAGATCGTGGCGGCGGCAATATCCTCAGGACGGTTTTGCGGCGCACGTAACCGGCTACGTGGGCGAAATTGCGGAAGCCGAGCTAAATTCACCCCAGTTTATCGATTACAAGCCGGGCGACATCATCGGCAAGGATGGCTTGGAAAAGCAGTACGACCAGGTATTGCGTGGCGTGGATGGGCAGCAGCGAGTGCTTGTGGACAACATGGGGCACGAGCGCCAGATGCAGGATGCGCAGGAGGCGACTCCTGGCAAGGATGTGAAGACAACCCTGGACTTGGACATTCAGGCGGTGGCTGAACTTTCCCTGCAGAACAATCGTGGTGCGGTGGTAGCCCTGGATCCTCGATCGGGTGAAATTCTCGCCATGGTGAGCCGCCCGACCTACGATTTGAATAAGTTCACGGGACGCATCAGCCGCGCTGATTGGAATGAGATAGCAAACAACCCAGCCAAGCCGTTACTCAATCGAGCGATTCAGGCACAGCTCGCGCCGGGTTCGACATTCAAGCCGATCATGGCTATTGCCGGACTGGAATCGGGCGCTGTGGATGACCAGACTGACTTTCACTGCTCGGGTGGCGCTTCCTTTTATGGTCATTACTTTGCGTGCCATATCAAGCGTGGACACGGCGACATCTCACTCCATCGCGCCATCACACAGTCTTGCGACGTTTACTTTTACAACGTAGGCAACCGGCTTGGCATCGATCGGATTGCGCACTATGCCGAAATGGCGGGCATCGGGCACAAAACTGGTATCGATCTGCCGGGCGAGACGCAGGGAACGATGCCATCCACCAAGTGGAAGATGCGGCTAGCCCGACAGAAATGGTATGCAGGCGAAACGATTTCAGTGGCGATTGGCCAGGGTGCCGTTACTGTTTCGCCGCTACAGATCGGCGCAGCGCTCGGCGGCCTTGGCGAAGGCGGTCTCTGGTACAAGCCGCACATGATAGCTGGCCAGCCATCCAATTTGGTCAGCCAGGGAAACTTCAAGCCTGAAAATCTGGAGAGTGTAGTTTCCGGGATGTACGGGGTGGTCAATGAGGGCGGAACCGGGCGGGCGGCCTACTTGCCGAGCGTCAAAGTTTGCGGAAAGACGGGCACGGCGCAGCTTGCCGCGACCGAACGCACCAAGGGCGCGAAGATGCGGAGTTCGCTTGCCAACAATGCCTGGTTCGTGGGCTACGCCCCCATGGATAAGCCGGAGATTGCGGTGGTTGCGCTATTCGAAAACGGTGAAGAAAGCTATAACGCCGTGCCGATTGTTCGCGACGTAATCAAGGCCTACTTCGACAAGAAGAGCCGGGATAAGAGCTTGAGCGCAGAAAACCAGTATGCTCCGCCGTCTCTGCTCTACCCGCGAGCAGTGGCCGTTGCGCTCTGGAATCCGCTGGCACGGAGTCTGTTTTAGGGCAGTGCACTTTTACCGAACCTTTCGCGACCTGGACTGGCCATTGCTGGTGGTGAGCCTGGCTCTGTGTGCGCTCGGCATTTTGCAAATCTATAGTGCCACCTTAGGCACAAAGTGGGCCGATGCCTGGTGGAAGCAGATTCTCTGGGTGGGAACGGGCCTGGTAATGATGTGGATCGTTGCCAGCATCGATTACCACACCCTGATGGGACGGGTGTTCTACTTCTATTTCGGAACGATTGCGTTGCTCATTACGACGGCTCTGGTTGGGAATAAGGTGTTTGGTTCCACTCGCTGGATTCGTGTCGCCGGTTTTACGCTGCAAACCTCTGAGTTCGTTAAGATTGTCCTAATTCTGCTGGTAGCGCGCTACCTGACCGGACTCAAGGGAGAGACCCTGAACTGGAAGGAGCTTGGGAAGTTAGCTGCCTTCATCGGCATCCCGATGCTTCTGGTCATGAAAGAACCGGACCTGGGCACATCGCTCACCTACTTGCCAATACTGATCGTCGGCATTTTGATGGCCGGACTTCGGTGGAAATACTTGCTTGTCATTGCCGCCGTCCTGGTGGTCACACTTCCAATTGGATATTATGCTCTTAAGCCGTATCAGAAAGATCGGTTGGTGAGTTTTATTTATCCGGACCGCGATCCAAAGGGGACAGGTTTCCAGGTAATTCAGTCCCGAATCGCGGTGGGCAATGGAGGAATGTGGGGTCGCGGAGCAAAAGAGAGTTCACAGACTCATCTTGGATTTCTGCCGGTTCCGCATACCGATTTTATCTTCTCTTCCTTTGCGGAGGAGCACGGGTTTGTAGGCATTGTAGTGGCGCTGGTTTTGTATTTTCTGCTGATTATGCAGGTGGTGCAGAACGCGCAAACAGCGACAGATCGCGCAGGATTGTATATCTGCATGGGCGTCGCTGCGTTGTTGTTGTTTCACGTTCTAGTGAACGTTGGGATGGTGGTAGGCCGGATGCCGATCACCGGGATTCCACTTCCGCTGATGAGTTCGGGAGGTTCCAACACGTGGTCCGTCTTTCTGATGCTGGGATTAGTCAACAGTGTCAGGCTGAGGCGGTTTGTGAATTAGGGTTATGGCCTGCTGCAGGTAGGCAGGCTCGTATTGAAGACGACCGGATCGGTTGATGATGGTACGAAACAGTTCGGATTGCTCCCTTGTTAATAAAGGTTGGGGGTCAGTTAAAAGTTTTCCAAAGCGCAGGTGTTGGTTGAGCAAGTCTCCGCCTGTGATTGCGGCCAAAATATCAATGCCCGTCTTACCTCGTGGTGACGAGCCTTGCAAGTCCGGAGTGTAGGTACTCTCGAAGCGATCCGCCAATAAATCGGTTCCGGTAAGCGCAGCAGGTATTCATCTGCTGCCTGCGGGAATCAGAGGCGGTGAAGGAATGAGTAAGGAACTGGTGATTGGATCCAATCGCCACGAGACGAAGGTTGCCATCCTCGAAGAGGACCAGCTCGTCGAGGTTTACTTTCAGCGAGGCAACGAGTACTCGCTTGCCGGGAGCATCCATAAGGGTCGCGTTACGCGCGTGCTTCCGGGCATGCAGTCGGCTTTCGTTGATCTCGGCTTAGAACGCGACACGTTTCTATATGTGTCGGATTTCTTTGAAGAGAATGAAGACATCGATACGGTAGGCGATGACGCGCCGGTGCGCCGGGAACCGCGAGAGATGCGTGAGGGTTCAGACCGTCAAGCGCGGGAGGGCGGCGACCGTCGGCACGCCCGGGACAATCCGGAGGGACGCGAAGCCCGAGATTTCCGAGGACGCAATGAACGGACGGCTGTCGAGCGCCCTGTCGATGAAACGTTGGTCGACCCGACAAAGGTTCGTGCAATTGAGACCAGTCCGGCAATTGCAGAGGCGTTGATTCTGGAGATCGGGCCGGTAACGGGTGAGGCTGTCGGCGGTGCGATTTCCGAATCCAGCCGTTCTGAGACAAATGGAACGCGTGGCGATCGAGGCAGCCGTCGCGGACGCAGACGACGCCCGCGATCTGGTGGCTTCCCGGATAACAAGTATGCGCAGCCTTCGAGCGTAGCGGCGCCCACCCCCGCCGCCACTCCGGCTGAGCGATTACCAGAGGAGAGCTTTGGGAGTGAACGGAGCGGGGTCGAAGCTCCTGGGGGGGAACGTCCATCGTTTGAACGCGCTTATGCTGACCGCAGCACCCTTCCACGTGTTTCAGGAAGTGAACGATACGGTCGCGATCGTGATCGTGGCAACGAACGTCCCAATCGGCGTGAGGAGACTACGGGCGAGAGTTCACCTTCTGAGGTAATCATCCTTCCCGGTGAATCGCTGGCCAAGTATCGCCGTTCCGGAACAGAGACTGCGCAAACTCAGGAGAAGCGCGCCGCCTCCGAAGAGCCTTTACGTGTCTCTGATCCACCCGCCTCGGCATTGGAAAATCCCGCTTTCCTGACGGCAGAAACAAACGAGTCCGAAGATGCAGCGCCTGCTGCGAACTATGTTCCGGCACCTTCCGAACAGCCCTCGCCTTCTGCTGGCCAAGACGAAGTGCCAATTGCGGATCTGGCTGAAGAGCACACTGCTATCAAGCAGGAAGCTGACGAACTCGAACTGAGTGATCGGGTGTTCTCGCACTACGAGATGCCTGAGATCTCCGAGGACGAACTGGTCGATATCGAAATCGAGCGAATCGAGCCGACAGCAACGGTTGAGCCGATGCCGGTAGCGCCAAGCTCGTTAGAGTCAACCGGTGAACGTGAAGAGCTTGCGGATCAGGAAGGTGGCCAGCCGGTTCACCATCAGGAATTTGCACTGCCGTTTGAGTCAACGGGCATCGTCGAAGTTACGCCTCCGGTGATCGTAGAAATCGAGTCGCTGACCACGTTCGGCGGCTCCGCGCCGCTGGGACTGAGTGACGAAGAGGATGAAGACGAGAGGGACGAAGTAGTTTCCGGAGAAGCCCAGGTTAGCGAACCCGAACAAACTGCTACTTTGCGCGACCAGAGCGGGCGCTCACTGCATCGAGTGACCCGGCGCAATCGCCGCCGCCGTGGCGGAAATCGCTTTGGATCGAGTGGTGATGTGGACACCGCTCCGGCTCCGGCGCCTGGCTTAGGAGCTGTGCCTACTTTGCAGACTGCCGAACCCCGGCGCGAAACTCACGAACCGCGTACGGTGGAGCGCGCAGAACGTGTGATGCCCTCCATCTCTGATCTGCTCAAGGCGGGTCAGGAAATTATCGTGCAGATTGCGAAGGAGCCGCTGGGTCAGAAGGGCGCGCGCATTACTTCGCACATCGCGCTTCCCGGCCGGTTTGTCGTTTTCATGCCCAGCGTTGCGCACTTAGGCGTTTCGCGCAAGATTGCCAGTGATGAAGAGAGGCAACGGCTCAAGCAGATTTTGCAGCGGCATCGGTTAGGCACCACTGGTGGGTTTATCGTTCGCACTGCGGGCGAAGGCATTCCAGAGGACGAGATTGCGTCCGACATGACCTACCTATACAATCTTTGGCTCGACATCCGGCAGAAAGCGGAAAAGAAACCCGCGCCCGCGCTGCTGCATTACGATCTGGACATCGTACAGCGGATTTTGCGCGATCACGTAACGGAAGATTTCAAATCAATTTGGGTGGACAACGAAGAGATGTATGAGGGCGTGCTGACCTTCATGCAGCGGTTTCAACCGACGCTGGTGAGCCGGGTCAAAATGTACACCCGCTCAGCGCCGATCTTCGATGCCTTCAACATCACGCAGGAACTGGAGAAGGCGCTCCGGCCCAAGGTGTGGCTGAAGTCGGGCGGCTATATCGTTATCAATCAGACCGAAGCATTGGTTGCGATCGACATCAATACCGGCAAGTACGTGGGCAAGTCGAACCGGCTTGAGGATACCATCGTCAAAACCAACACCGAAGCGGTGAAGGAGATTGTGCGCCAGATACGGCTGCGTGATCTCGGTGGGATCATCGTGGTTGACTTCATCGATATGGATGAGCGCAAGAACCGGCAGAAGGTAATGGCTGCGCTGGAAGAGGCCATGCAGTCGGATAAAGCGCCTTATAAGATTCTGCAGTTCAATGACTTTGGTCTGGTGGCCATCACGCGCAAACGGGTGAAGCAAAGCCTGGAGCGAACGCTTTGTTCGCCCTGTCCGTATTGCGAAGGCGCCGGCTACGTCAAGAGCGTGCAGACCACGATTGGCGAGATCTTAATTGAGGCGCAGAAGATTGCCAAAGCAATGGACGGCAAGGATGCGGTGCTGCGTGTCCACCCTGATGTGGCAAAGGTTCTAAAGGCCAGCAATAACCATTTTCTGGAGGAGATGGAGGAGACGCTAGGCCGCCCAGTGCTGGTAACCGGCGACCCGACGCTGCATACCGAGAAGTTCGATCTGGCGTAAGCAAAGCTGGCCTGGATGCTAGACTGGGGAAGTTTGACGCTTTAAGGCCCACCCGGGCGACCCGGTCTAGCATCCAGGCTCACCGAGCGCGGCAACGCACACTTCCGGAGAGATGTCCGAGCGGTTTAAGGAGCACGCTTGGAAAGCGTGTGTAGGGGAAACTCTACCGTGGGTTCGAATCCCACTCTCTCCGCCACCTTCATTTGCAACAATTTAGGAGGGTCACAGCATTCTATGTGGGTAATGGAGGGCAAACGATGCTATGATCCGGCTTTGTAAGCCTGTTGAATTTATATCGCCGCCACTACCGAGTTAAGGACCAGTGTACCGGTGGACACAACCCCGATTCTCGTACATACGAGACAGACGAACTGCGCAGAGGTTGGAAGAAGTGTGTCTGTCCCATTTACGCGGCCGGCACATTGGGTCGGAGATTTAGCCGGAAGAATACGCGGCAAAGTAGTTGGATGGAGGCTCGATCAGTCGCAGAAAGATGGGAACGCGCCGAAAGTTGGGATGAGCGCAGTTATGCGAGCGAACCTAAGACGTCGCTCCTTACTCCCGATTCTGCAGAGCCACCTTGCATACAGGTTGAAGAGGCAATACTAGCCTTCTTAGAAAAGCATCGAAGACATTCTGCTTTTAATACTCAGCGGAAATGCCGCACAATCATGAGTAAGTTAAGCGCTTATTCCAAAACCAACGGGTCTATTACGCTTGCTCAGGTGGGGACCGTTGGAGGTTCGAGCATTTCGCGATAGCTGGGAAGTGAGCCCCGCGACTGCTAGCAAGAACATGAGCGTTGTGAAGTCTTTCTTCGAGCTCGCTCTTAGCAATGAATGGATTGTGCGTAATCCAGCTAAGCTCGTCCGACCAGAATTGTACTTGCGCTTACTACAACATAAAGGACATTATCATACGTGTCTTTTCTGTTTTGACTACCGACTGTGTTCTCTCCGTAAACGTTCACTATCCGATCACTCCGAACGGGCTACAAAGGTAAGATTGTGTCCCGGATACTAACAGTGGACAACTGACAATTGCTACTTTGCGATGTACCCTAATGATTAGGAGCATTAGACATCGTGGTTTGAAACGTCTTTTCGAGCGTGATGACCGCAGCGGCATCCGCCCTGATTTAATCGACACGGTGGAGCGTATCCTGACCGTTCTTGACAATGCCAACGCACCGCAGGCGCTCGACCTTCCCCGCTACCGCCTGCATCCGCTGAAAGGCGAATTGAAAGGCTTCTGGTCTGTCACCGTAAAAACGAACTGGCGGATTATTTTTCGTTTTGAGGGAACAGATGCCTTTGATGTGGAACTGATCGATTACCACTGAAAAGGAGGAGACAACACATGCCCATGAAAAACCCTGCCCATCCCGGACGCATCATCCGCAGCGATTGTCTGGAGCCGTTGGGTCTGACCGTTACCGACGGCGCAAGAATTTTAGGTGTCACGCGGCAAGCCTTGAACAATGTTGTTAATGGCAAGTCTGGTATTAGTCCCGTAATGGCAATCCGGTTAACCAAAGCATTCGGCAGCACGGAGGAAACGTGGTTGCGGATGCAGCTTGCTTACGACCTGGCCGCTGCTCGCAAGAACGAAAGTATGATTAAGGTTCAGCGCCAGACGGTTCCGAAGCAACTAGAAATCGCGTAACACTGACACCTTCGGGTGAACTTCTCGCCAGCGCTCGCGATTTGGCGATCTTCGCGATTTGGAATATGAAGCTCAGCCTGAGTGACGGAGGTCGCCTCCTAAATAATCGCTGGATCGATGAGCTTCACAAACCCGTATTTGAAGAGCAAGATGGGGCGGCCACAACGTTTGGTTGGGCGCTTGACTATCTCTCGTCCGGCGAAACCGTGATACATAGAGCAGGCGGCGGCGCTGGAGCATCAACGATCGTGTGCATAGTTCCCGCGCGAAAAGTCGCGTGCGTCGTTCTGAATAATCATCAGAAAGAAGAATTGACCAACAGCGTTTGTGATCGAATTCTCCGCAGCTATTTGCCCAATTGGAAGATGCCAGGTGAGAACCGTGAACCGCCTCGTACCGCATTTGCTTTAAGTGGAACCATGTCCGGCTCATGGAAAGGAACGTTAATGAACGACGGTATTACGATACCGATAGCCTTGAGCCTTGTTTCGAGTGAAGTGGCCATGCTGACGGTAGGTTCTGGTCCTTCGCAGCAACTGA
>CAXTWQ010000045.1:0-19463 GCA_964248065.1 uncultured Bryobacteraceae bacterium
GACTCTCGCGTCCGTCATCCTCACCGGCAGTAACTTCCAGAGCGGCGCAACTTGCTCCTTCGGATCCGACATCACCGTAAACTCCTGCGCCTTCAACTCAGCCAACCAACTCACCGCCAGCCTCGCCATTAGCAGCAGTGCCTCTGTCGGTGCACGCGATGTCACCGTTACTAATCCCGGCAACGAATCCAGCACTCTGTCCAGTGCTTTTTCTGTTACCGCTTTCTCGGCCATCTCGGTCATCCAGAAAGCGACCTTCAGCCGCCAACCTACTGCTGGCGGAACCGTCACACTCAACCTCCCACAACCCACCGGTGCCGGGCACACCTTGATTGTCGGAGTCAGTTTCTGGCCGCTCGATATTGTCGGTATCAGCGATGCATCGGGCGACATCTTTACTCGCGGCCTGGCGACGCCCATCGCCCACCAGGTCTCCGGCAGCGTCACCTTTACCAACTTCTATTACGTCAAAGTGACCGGCGGCGGCGCGAGCTCATTGACTCTGAACTTCAGCGGCGGCAGCACTTATTTACTTGTAGCCGTGGCGGAAGTAGCCGGACTAAACACCTCCACTCCGCTCGATCAGTCCGGCTTCCACGAGTCACTCACGCCAACTACCGCGTGGTCCTCCGCCACAGTCACCACTACGTCCGCCAACGAATATCTGTTCTCCTGGGGCGGCACGGTAACCTCGAACCCTGCCTGTTCCAGTCCCGCCGGTGGCTGGAATATCGAGAGTCAAACCAACGATCCCAGCGGCGCCACGGTTTGCCTGCTCGACCGCATCGTCTCGGCTACAGGGCCTTACCAAACCTCCGTTAGCGCTAGCTCCGCGCAAGACTACGCCATGGAGATCGTCACCTTTCACTGATCGTCGTCAGCAGCCGGGTATGGGGGCCTTACGGATTTGCCGAGACCATCACCGATGCCATTGCCCGATCGAGCCGGCGCCAGCAAAGCAACCATCCATCGCTGGTGGAACAGTAAGTTCCGACCTGCTGGTGGACACGTTGCGGGTGCCGAAATCATTCCTTTCCCCCAAACGGGCGACCTGCGCCAGGACATTCCCCTTTAGCTGCGCAACCTTGTGAAGATGCTGACCGGGCGCAGTCTGCGGGCTCTTGTGGCAGCGGCGCAGAGTGACGAGGCGGCTGGATGCCAAAGCGGTTTTTCGACAACAGGCTAGCGGCCGTTAGACAAGTTGCTTGACCTTCTATATGGTCCGCTGTACTTCCGCCTGGTCTCCGGCTTTAGTAAGCTGACTCCGGCCTACGCCGAGAAATTGGCCGAACTGGCCTTGCGCGGATTCCTGCGCTCCTAACCAGAATCATGATCATGCTCCTAGTGATCTGCCGTACCCAGCCCTACCCTCGGGTTTTCCCGAATCTTCAAATACAGCAGATTTAGATACACTGGTCTTTCCAACCCGTGCGAACGTCTGTTTTGTGGCAGGCCAGGTAATCTTTTGCCAGGTCAGCGTAGCATCTTGATAGTGGAAGACAATCCGGGAGATGTGCGTCTAATGCGAGAGGCTCTCCGGGACATGAAGCCTCCGGTGGCGATCCACGTGGCTGGCGATGGCGAAGAAGCTCTGGCCTTCTTGCGCCGTGAAGGAGCGCATGCGAACGCCCCTCGGCCCGGGCTGATCTTTCTCGACTTTAATCTGCCTAAGTCTGATTCGCGTGAACTGCTCCGCCAATTCAAAGACGATGCGCGGCTACGCCTCATTCCGATTGCAGTGCTGACCTCTTCGGACGCTGAACGGGACATCCGGGACGCGTACAAACTGTACGCCAACTGCTACTTACGTAAGCCGGTCGACCTGGACAGCTTCTTTACGTTGATTCAGACGGCAGCTCACTTCTGGCTTGAAGTCGCCTATACCACTAATTAATGTTTAGGGATACGCGCGAACTTTCATCTTTTTGTTATGATCGCTGGGCGCATGGCAGCATACTCAATTGGCGTCGACCTGGGAGGTACGAATCTCCGCGTTGCCGCTATTGACGTGGAAGGGATTGTCCTCCAGCGCGTTTCCCTGCCGGCCGTTTATGATCACGGGCCTGAGCGTGTTGTGCAGGACATCGTGCACGCGATTGAAGCCATCCGCAGCCCCAGACCGGCACAGTCGCTTCGCGGCGTAGGTATTGGTATTCCCGGCTATATCGACATCGAAAAAGGCTGCATTCTGGAAGCGACTAACCTGCCAGGCTTCACGGGCTTTCCGATTCGCGACCATATCCAGCGCCATCTGGGAACGCACATCGTACTGGAAAACGACGCGAATGCTGCCGCTCTGGGTGAGATGTGGATGGGCGCCGGACGAGGCGTCGAGGATCTGGTTTTGCTTACCCTCGGCACCGGCATCGGAGGGGGCATCGTTGCCAAGGGAGAGATTCTGCACGGCTTTCATGGCATGGCTGGCGAGATCGGCCACATGACGATCTACCCGGATGGTCACCCTTGTGGCTGTGGCAATACGGGCTGCCTTGAAAAACATGCCTCCGCTTCCGCCGTTGTTTCCATGGCGCGTCTTTTGCAGATGGGTAGCGGTATCTCTGCTTTACAGGTGTATGAACTGGCCGTGGCGGGAGATGAGCGGGCGCTGACCGTGTTCGAGTCGATGGGCAGAGCGCTTGGTATTGCTCTCGCCAATTTGGTCAGCCTGATCAACTTTCCGCTATACCTGCTCAGCGGCGGGCCGCTACCGGCTTGGGAGTTTTTTGCTCCGAGCATGTTCTCGGAACTGCATCGGCGATCCTACACCTGCAAGCGAACGGGCACGCGCATCGAGAAGGCACTACTCGGTGCCGATGCTGGTCTTTTCGGGGCGGCTTATTTGCCTCTGCAACGCGCTTTGTATGCTGAAGCGACGGCTGCTGTCAGCAGCCGCTACTAGGCGGCATGGCTTCGGAAGGTTCTTCTTATTCTCTCGGTATTGACGTCGGCACCACTTCTTCACGCGCTCTCCTGATCGACGCTCGCGGAGGTGTCCGCGGCTCCTTCTCTGCGCCCCATCAGGAAATGCAGATGGCTCGCCCGCTATGGGCCGAGCAGCATCCGGACGACTGGTGGAGTGCTACCCAAATCGCAATCCAGGGCGTGGTGCGGGCCTCGGCTGTCGATGCGAAATCGATTGTGAGTATCGGACTTACCGGTCAGATGCATGGCCTGGTCCTGCTCGATAGCGCCGATAAAGTGATTCGCCCGGCTTTGATTTGGTGCGACCAGCGCAGCCAGCAGCAGGTAGATTTCATTGTTGGCAAGCTGGGGGCCGCAGCCATCTTGAAGGCAACCGCGAACCCGATGCTTACCGGCTGGACCTTGCCTAAACTTCTTTGGATTCGTGATTACGAGCCAGAGCAGTTTGCGCGAGTTCGCAAAGTCTTGCTGCCAAAAGACTACATCCGGTTCAAGCTTACCGGCGAGTTTGCCACTGATGTTTCGGATGCCAGCGGAACCGGAATGTTCGATGTTGTCCATCGCCGCTGGTCAGAGGCAGTCGTATCCGGCCTCAATTTGGACCCGAGCATTCTGCCGACAGCAGTCGAATCAAGTACCGTAACGGGCAAGGTCACTGCTACGGCCGCGCAAATTACTGGTTTGTCTGAAGGAACGCCCGTAGTAGGGGGAGCCGGCGATCAGGCGGCCAGCGCCATCGGAAACGGCATCGTTACACCGGGTACTATGTCCTGCACGCTTGGCACCTCCGGTGTTGTATTTGCCTATCTCGACAAGCCCGCCTACGACCCGCAAGGCCGGGTTCATACGTTCTGTCATGCACTTCCGAATGTATGGCACGTGATGGGTGTCACGCAGGGAGCTGGCCTAAGCCTGCAATGGTTCCGCAATCGGTTTGCTCCCCAAGCCCAGTATGACGATCTAACCGCAGAAGCCGCCCTAGCTCCCGCCGGTTCTCACGGCTTATTTTGGCTGCCTTACCTGATGGGTGAACGCACTCCGCATCTGGATGCCCTTGCCCGTGCCTGCTGGATTGGTTTGACTGCCAAGCACAGCCGCGCCGACCTTACGCGTTCGGTACTCGAGGGCGTCTCCTATAGCCTAAACGATGGCTTGCAGATTATTCGTGGGCTCGGTGCCGATCCGGCTGTCATCCGGCTCTCTGGCGGCGGCGCCCGAAGCCCATTCTGGCATCAGCTCTTCGCCGATATCTTCAATGTGTACGTGGCAGTTCTGGAAACGCAGGAAGGCTCTGCTTATGGAGCAGCTTTGCTGGCGCTCGGCGGAACCGGAGAATACGGCAGCGTTCGCGAGCTGGTAAATGCAGCTATTCACGAAGTATCGGGCCGTCAACCTGAGCCTGCTTCGGCCGAAGCTTATGCCAAGCGCTACGCCGTCTATCGCTCACTGTACCCGGCTCTACAACCGGCTTTTCGTGCCATTGGCGAACTAGATGGCTGACGCCGAGTGGGAATATTGCGATCTCGCCCTTCCCGTTCCGGTTGATCGGCTGTTCACCTATCGAATTCCGCTCACCTTGCGTCATCGGGTCTTAGCCGGTTGCCGCGTTCTGGCCCCGTTCGGCAAGCGCAAACTGGTCGGGGTCATCTTGCGGTTGCACAATGACAACCGAACGGAACAGGTTCGCGACGTGCTCAGCCTGCTGGACGCCGAACCGGTGCTTGATGGCGAACTGCTCCGGCTCGCTGAATGGATCGCTGGCTACTACTGCGCACCGATAGGCGAAGTTTTGCGGGGAATGCTGCCGCTTGGTGGCGAGATTCGCCGCACAGTCAGCTACTCCCTGACTAATCTCGGGCGCGACGTTGCTCGTCAACTGGTGGTCAGCACCGTTCTCGATCCGGCTACGGAGATGCTGGCCCTGCTCGAAACCCGTTCCCGGTCGCTCGAGTACCTTACCGGGAAAGTCCAGAATGCTCGAACTACTCTGCGCAGTTTAGTTAAACGCGGCTGGATTGCGGCTGAAGAGCGCCAGGAAGAGCGCGACCCTGCCCGTGCCGCCGCTGAACGTCTGCAAGTAGAGTTTGTTCGCCGCCCGGCACCGGAAGCCAAGCTCAAGAAATCCGAGCGTGAGCTCATTGCGTTTCTTGAGTTGCATCCTGGCCCGCATAATCTGGCCGAGTTGACAAAGACGGTTAAGCGCAGCAGTGAGTCGGCCCGCAGCCTTGCCCGTCAGAGTTTCATCAAGCTCGAGACCGAAGGTCTGCCTGTGCCAACCGGCTACGAGCGGCCCGTTCCCGAATTGAACCCTCACCAGAGTGAGGCGGCGACGGCCATCCACGGCAGTTTGGAAGCTGGCGGGTTCAAAGCGTTTCTGCTGCAGGGCGTCACTGGTTCGGGCAAAACGGAAGTGTATCTGCGCAGCATCGAGGCCGCTCTGGCAATGGGCAAGAACGCTCTGCTGCTGGTACCCGAGATCGCCCTGACGCCCGCGGTCGCGGGCCAATTCTTTCAGCGCTTCGGACGGCAGGTTGCGATTCTACATTCCGCATTTGGGGAAGCAGAACGTGCCGACCAGTGGCGCCGCATCCGCAACGGGCAGGCTCGCGTTGTGGTTGGGACGCGCTCCGGTGTCTTTGCGCCGGTGCAGAATCTGGGGCTGGTGATTGTCGATGAAGAGCACGATGGAAGCTATAAGCAGCAGGATACGCCACGCTATCACGGCCGCGATGTCGCTATTATGCGAGCGCGTGAAGCAAACGCTGTCACCGTGTTGGGGTCGGCCACACCCAGTATTGAGAGCCGCTTCAATGCCGATTCCGGCAAATACACGCTGCTTCGTTTGCCTGAGCGCATTGCCCAGCGGCCGATGCCGGAAGTTGAAATTCTCGATATGCGCGTCGAGTTTCTTGAGACCAAACGACAAGCGACGTTCTCTCGAAAATTGCTGGAAGAAATGGAGCTGCGGCTCGCGCAAGGCGAACAAACCATGCTGCTGCTCAATCGTCGGGGCTTTGCCAGCTTCATGGTTTGCCGTGCTTGCGGTGAACGCCTGCAGTGCCCGAATTGTTCAGTCGCTCTGACCCACCACCGGCGTGATCGCCGCATGCTCTGCCACACCTGCAACTACGCCGAAAAGGTTCCTACCGAGTGTGCCCATTGTGATAGCGACTTCATTCAGTTTCTTGGCACCGGCTCCGAACGTGTCGAGGATGAACTGCATCAGTCTCTGCCGATTGCCCGTATTGCGCGCCTGGATCGTGATAGTGCCAGCGGCAAAGGCGCTTTCGAACACATTCTGCAAGCCTTCCGTAACGGCGAGATCGACATTCTGGTCGGCACGCAAATGATTGCGAAAGGCCATGATATCCCGAACGTCACACTTGTTGGAATTGTGTTGGCCGACATCGGTCTGAGTATGCCTGATTTCCGTGCCGCCGAGCGTAGCTTTCAATTGCTGACTCAGGCTGCTGGCCGCGCAGGGCGTGGCGATATGCGCGGGCGCGTGGTTATTCAGACTCTGAATCCCGACCACTATGCGGTTCGCCTTGCTGCCGACCAGGATTACGAAGCGTTCTACAAGAAGGAACTCGAATTTCGGAAGTGGATGCGTTACCCGCCGTTTGCTGTTATGGCCAACGTCCTGGTCAGGGCAGCGCACCAAGAAGATGCGCTGCGCATGGCCACGGAACTTGGATATCTTTTGACGCCCGCTCCGCAGGGCTTGCGGGTAATGGGCCCAGCTGAGGCGCCAGTTTTGCGAGTGAAGAGCGAGTTTCGTTATCAGATCCTGCTGAAAGCTTCTGGCCGTCAAATCTTGCGTGACACGCTCGGGCGTTTGCGCGAGTACGCCGAAGCCAACCGCTGGGGCGCCACCTCGTTGGTGATCGATGTAGACCCAATCAGCTTGATGTAAGCATGGCAAACCGGTGTTAAACTGTAGGGATCACGGCGGTCATAGCTCAGCTGGTAGTAGCGCCAGATTGTGATTCTGGATGTCGTGGGTTCAAATCCCACTGGCCGCCCCAAACTTCAAAGCTACGCTAGGTTACCACTCACCTGAAGCTACTGTTCACCCTGTTGCTCACGTGTGCGACCGCCTGCTTCGCGGTGCCGCCCGATAATCCGGCTCTCTCAGCAGGCTACTCGCAGATGTACAACCTGCAGTTCCCAGCGGCTCACGAGACCTTTCAGAGATATGAGCAGGCCCACCCCACAGATCCTTTAGGCCCGGTTTCCGATGCGGCTGCTTACCTGTTCAGTGAGTTCAATCGGCTCGGTATTTTGCAATCTCAGTTCCTGACCGACAACAGCGAGGTCCTTCATTCTCACCCGAAAGAAAATCCCGTGATCGCGCAGAAGTTCGAAGCAGACCTGAGCCACACGGATTCGCTGGTGGCGGCCGCCCTGAAGGTTTCACCGCTCGATCCGAACGCTTTGCTGGCTCAGGCGATGCGATGCGGCCTGCATGCAGATTATCTGGCACTGATACAAAAACGCGAACTCGCGGCCTTGGGCGAAATCAAACAGGGCGTCGCGACTGCAGATCGTCTGCTAGCTGCGCACCCCGATTATCACGATGCGTACATTGCCAAGGGCGTTGAGAATTATCTGCTCAGTCTAAAGCCAGCCCCTGTGCGATGGCTACTGCGAGCCACTGGCGCTCAGACTGACCGTGAGGCCGGCATTGCACAATTGCGGAAAACGGCTGCTGATGGGCGATTTCTTTCGCCTTACGCAAAAGTTCTGCTGGCTGTGGCGGCCCTTCGCGCAGGTGATAAGGACGAAGCGAAGCAGTTACTTTCCTTCCTTGCCGAACATTACCCAGGCAATGCTTTGTACCGGAACGAACTCGCAAAACTGCGATAACTCTTCGCCGCGGCAGTGCGGTGTGATTCCATAACAGTCGATGCGTGTGCAGAAGCAAACACTTTTTGTTCTCATGGCTGTGACTTGTTTCGGTGCCGAACTGGCGCCATTGCCGAAGTTCACGGAAGCCCCAGCCGGATTGCAGATTCTTGCGCCTTGTGTTCCGCGCGAGCCCTGGACTGTTGCCGGAGAACACGGCGCTCTTTTCGGTCGGCAGAATGGAAAATTTGAGGCTTGGCAATGGCCCGTGAAACTGTTCAGCAATTTCTCTATTCGCGCAGAGTTGGCCGATTACCCGGTACCGATCGATGTCAATGCACTCGCCGCCGAAATCAAAGTGACGCCCCCTGAGACCACGATCACGTACTCTCATTCAGATTTCACCATTCGTCAGCACATGTTTGCCGCGCGTGGCCAAGCCGCTGCTTCGGTGGGAAGCGCCGTTGTGTTCGAGATCGACTCCGCGCGCCCACTTGAAATTACTTTTTCTTTCACGCCGGAAATGCTCCGGATGTGGCCGGCGCCGAACCCCGGGCGTCCAAACGGCGAGTGGGTGAAAGATGCCACTTCCGGAGCTTACATTCTGCATACGGACGATCCAAAGTTCTCGGCTGTTGTTGGCATGCCTGGCACCCGCCCCGGAATTATGGTCCCGTATCAGGAACATCCGCAGACTTATCCACTGGAACTTAAACTCTCTTTCGACCCCAAGCGCGACAGTGGCAAAGAATACCCGCTACTTCTGGCAATGGCCACGGCTGAACCCGCGCTGGCTCAGCTTGCCGCGGTCAACTCCGCCCTACCCACGCTCTACCGCAACACGCGGGACTACTACCGCCAACTCCAGGCTCGAACGCTTTCGATCGAAACTCCCGATCACCGCCTGAACGAAGCTCTGCGCTGGGCTGAAATCTCAATCGATCAAGCCCAAGTCAAGTATCACGACGAGACAGGCCTGGTTGCCGGTTATTATGAGTCGGCTGACTCTGCGCGTCCGGGGTACGCGTGGTTTTTTGGTCGCGATACGTTGTGGACGACATACGCCATCAACAGCTACGGCGATTTCGCTCTCACCCGGCGTGCTCTCGACTTCATTCTTAAGCGCCAGCGTGAAGACGGCAAGATTATGCATGAGTATTCGCAGTCAGCTGACGCTCTCGATTGGAAATCAACTCCGTATTTCTATGCAGCAGCCGATGCCGCACCACTGCTAGTAATGGCCATGGGAGATTACGTTCGCACCAGTGGCGATTACGAGTATCTGCGCAGTAATTGGGAAGCTGTCAAGAAGGCCTACAACTTCACGCGAGCGCACGAATCGGCTGATGGAATCTACAACAATACGCAAGGCACTGGCTGGGTAGAATCGTGGCCGCAGGGCATGCCGTACCAGGAGATCTATCTGGCAGCGCTTGATGTGCAGTCTTCACGCGCTGTCTCGGCTGTCGCCAGCATGATGGGCGATAAGGCTCTTGCCGCGACGGCTCGCTCCAAGGCGGACGCGATTGGGGCAAAGATCGAATCCGAGTATTACGAATCCGCTTCCAAGTTCTACGCTTTCAGCCGCGACAAGAACGGCGTGAAGGACAGCACGGCCAGCATCTATCCATCTGTTGCCTGGTGGGATGGAACGTACTCTCTCGCTTCGGCCGGCCCCATGCTGACCCGTTGGGCATCGCCCGAATTTTCCACCGATTGGGGCACGCGCGACATCAGCAACAAGACACCGTTCTACGATCCGATCAGTTATCACCAGGGATCTATCTGGCCTTTGTTCACTGGCTGGACCTCGCTTGCAGAGTATCGCGCGGGCCGCTCGCTTTCCGGCTATGCGCACCTGATGCAGAACGCGAACCTCACGTGGGCGCAGGATCTAGGCTCGGTAACAGAGCTGCTTTCAGGCGACTACTTCCAGCCGCTTGGCCGCAGCAGTTCACACCAATTGTGGTCTTCAGCAATGGTGATCTCACCCCTGCTGCGCGGATTGTTCGGCCTCGATTGGGACGCACCGAATCACATTCTCCGTATTGCTCCACACCTGCCTGCTAATTGGGACAGCGCCAAAATTCACAATCTCCCCCTCGGGTCCACGATGATAGACATCGAATTCCGCCGCCAAAGCGACACCCTCATCATTGAAGGCCACAGTCAGAACAGTGCTCCGTTCTGTTTGCAAGGCCAGCTCACCAGAACCACCACTTGCCGAGGCAGTGAGAGCCAGGTTCTACGCATCAAGCTTCCGCCAGTTGAAGTTTCTATTCCATCCGATCCTCCTGAACAGGGCTCTACGACTGCCCAGTTAAAAGTAGTCGAGGAATTCTACGCTGATCGGCAAGCCACATGGACCTTCGAAGCCGAGGCTGGGCGTAGCTTCGAGCTACCAGTGCGAATTAATCGCACCCGGATTAATGCCAGAGGCGGCTCCATTCATAGCGGCTTTCTCCACGTGCAAATGCAAGATGGCGTTGGTTTTCAGAAGCAGACTGTCGTTTTATCGTGGTGAGACAAATTACTGTAGATACTATTCACTATTGAACTAACGTAGGCCAGATAGCAGAATCGTAACCAAGGGGTAATTTTCTATGCGTCGAACACTCAGGGGTGTTTGTACGCCAGTAGCATTCGCTTGCTTTCTGGCGCTACTCACGCTCCATCTCTTTGGACAGGCAACCAGCGGCATCATTCTTGGCACCGTACAGGACGTTACTGGTGCTGCTGTTCCAAATGCAAAGGTCACCATCACGGACGTTGGGACCAACATCACACATGAAACTACGACAAACGAATCCGGCAACTATACTCAGCCGCAACTTACACCTGGTACTTACACGGTTACTGTTGAAGTAAACGGATTCAAGAAGTTCACACAGCAGAATGTAGCTGTTAATGTTTCGCAGTCAGCACGAGTCGATGCAAATCTGCAACTCGGGCAGGCTTCGCAGGAAGTAACAGTCAGCAGCGCACCTCCGTCACTGGAGACCGATCGCGCCGAAGTTCAAACTCAGTTAAGTGCTCAGCAGGTCTCTTCGCTCCCAGTGTTAAATCGTAACTTCACCAACTTGGCGTTGCTTACGCCGGGCTCTGTCATTAACACTTATCAGCACGCTCCCAGCGAAAATCCGCAGCAATCGACCCTGGTTAATACCAATGGCCAAGCCTTTGCCGGCACCAACTATCAGCTGGATGGCATGAATAACAACGATGCCGTGCTCGGCATCACAATGGTCAACCCGCCTGTTGATTCGATCGGGCAGTTCACCGCGATTACCAGCAACTATGACGCGGAGTATCATGCAACGGGCGCAGTGATCAACGTTGAGACGAAATCCGGCACTAATGAATTTCACGGTACCGGCTTCGAGTTCCTCCAGAACAATATCTTTCAAGCGCGTGATCCTTTTACTCAGGGATTACATGACCCAGGTACGCCTGCACCGGCAAATCGCGGCATTCCGCCACTCCGCTGGAATCAATTCGGTGGGTCCATTGGGGGGCCGATTAAGAAAGATAAGCTGTTTTTCTTTGGCGATTATCAGGGTACGCAGCGCCGTATTGGTGCTTCAGAGACATTGCGCCTTCCCACTGCGGCTGAGCGCGCCGGCAACTTAAGCGATCTGGGTACTACCATTTACAATCCAGCTACCGGCAACCCTGACGGCAGTGGTCGCCAGCCTTTTGCCAATAACCAGGTTCCCGTGGCTGCGCCTATTCAGAACTTGCTGAATCTGATTCCATTGCCGAACCTGAATCCGGGCATTGCAGCAGCTAATAATTACAGCGCCAGCACCGTTGAAAACTACAACACGAACCAGTTCGACATTCGTGGTGATTACTACGCCACCGAGAAACTCCGGTTTTTCGGGCGGTATAACTATTTGAAGTCCAATATCAACGCTCCGGGTCCGCTTGGGCTTTATGGTGGTCCGGCTTTCAACTCCCTGGGCTTCTCCGGACTTTCCAATGCCCTGAATCAGAATGCTGTCGGCGCGGCCACTTACACCGTTAGCCCAACTTTGCTTGCCGACTTCCGCGTTGGCTTTTCGCAATATCACGTTCAGGTGAGCGCCCCTGACCAGACGCAGCAACTTGCCAATTCGATCGGCATTCCCGGCCTGAATATCGCCGGTCGGCCAGACACCAATGGACTGCCACAATTTCAGATCAATGGCCCTGGCGGCATTAGCAGCAGCGGTGGCAACAACAACGTCGGCATTGGTTACAGCTGTAACTGCCCGCTCGATGAACGGGAAACAGTTTACGACTACACCAGTAACTGGAACAAAGTTGCGGGTAATCATACGATTCGATTCGGTGGCACATATGAGCACGCCGGCAACTTACGGCTGGCCAGTGATAACCATCGCGCCGGCGTATACACCTTCAATAATTCAGTTACTTCGAATAACGGCTCCTCGAATGCGGGCGGCTTGGGCTTGGCCTCCTTTCTGCTGGGTGAGCCATCTCAGTTCCAGCGCTTTGGTACGGTTTCAACCAACCAGGAAGATCGGCAGGAGCGAATGTTCTACTTCGCCCAGGACACCTGGCGCATCACTCCCAAGCTGACGTTAATGTTGGGCGTTCGTTGGGATACCTGGTTTCCGGACTACTCTCTCAATGCCGGACAAGGTGGACGCTATGACGTTTCCACAAACCTGATTTACATTGCAGGCGTTGGCGGTAATTCTAAATCCGGCAACGCGCAAACACAGTGGCACAATATTTCGCCTCGCATCGGCATTGCTTACTCGCCGGATTCTAAGACTGTGATTCGTACCGGCTATGGGCGGGGTTACTCGCAAGGTACCTTCGGGTGGACGTTTAACAACATCGCGAACACATATCCGACCTTTGCCAACCAGAACATCACCTCGACTTCGCCTTACTCGGCTGTTTTTCCGATTACAACGGCGCCGCCCGCTATTAGTTATCCAGCAGTCCCCGCCAATGGAAAACTTCCGCTACCCGACGGTATCAGCGTCGCTTACACGCCCGCAAATCTGAAGCTTCCCTACGTCGACCAGTACAATTTCACCATCGAGCGTGAGATTGCTCCACAACTGAACTTATCAGTCGGTTACGTCGGCAACGTTGGCCGCGACCTCAATGGCGGATTCAACCTGAATGCAGCTCTTCCAGGACCGGGCTCAAACGCAAATCTAAGACGCCCGCTGTACAACGCATACGGCTTGACTCAGAGCATCTTTGACAAATGCGACTGCACCAGCAGCAACTATAATTCGCTGCAGAGCCAACTCACCAAGCGCTTTTCCCAGTCTTACTCTTTGGTGGGCAGTTTCACCTGGCAGAAAGCAATGGACTATGCCCAGCTGAGTGGTTTACCGACGAACCAATACAATGCGAGATCGGACTACGGTCCCGCCGATTTCGATCATGAGTATGTTTTCACGCTTGCTCACACGCTCGAACTTCCGTTCGGCCCGGGTAAGGCACTTATGCGTAACTCCAGCGGCGTTGTCCGTGCGCTGGTCGCAAACTGGGCTTTCCGGGGGATCACTTCCTACTCTTCCGGACTGCCGTTCTCGCCGAGTCTCAGCAGCCAGGGAAATTTGAACTCTCCTGACCAGACTTCGCGTCCTCAACAGATCGGCGATCCCACAGCCGGGATTAGTCAGAACCGCAATGAATGGTTCAATCCCGCTGCTTACACCGTCAATCCGCTCTATACTTTCGGAAACGCAGGCCGTAACTCTCTGCGAGGTCCGAACTACTTTGAAGCCGATTGGTCCGTATCCAAAGCCTTTACTTTCCGTGAGCGCGTCGGCATCGAATTCCGTTGGGAAGTGTTTAACGCTTTCAACCGGACGAATTTGGCCTTGCCTAATACGACTGTCGACTCGTCCGCTGCTGGCCTGATTCAGGACATTCAGCTTGGGCCAACGAACGGTATGCGCAATATGCAATTCGGCGCACACATAAGCTTCTAATCGGCTGCCAATTTCAAACCAAACAAGCCGGATGGACGTGCCTAAGAGCATCGCCATCCGGCTTTTCACTGCCCGGCTATATCGTAGAAATGGAGTCAACCCTCGCCCATGTATCTTCGTCGTGTCATCACGGCATCCTGTTTAACGGCCATTGCTGTATGCGCACAGGTCGCATCTCCCAAAACCGAGTCTCCCGATATCCTCGGCTATATCAAAACCACTTGGAAAGCTCTGACGCGCTCAGACGCATATCTGGCTACGGCCGCCGTTGATCCTAAGTTCAAACCCGGCCCAGACGGCCGCTGGCCGGTGTATGTTCCGCAGTCGGACGATTTGCAGGTAGTCGAGGAGGGTTTGCGCAAAGACATGCCGGCCGCCAGCTTCAAAACTATTGATTTGGTTCCGCTTCCCTCCGATCTTGATCAGCTAAAAGTACAGGGGCTGCTCTATCTGCCTCATCCATACGTTGTGCCGGGGGGTCGATTCAATGAAATGTACGGTTGGGATAGTTACTTTATCCAGGTCGGCCTGCTGCGCGACGGCGAGGTTGAATTAGCAAAGAATCTTACCGACAACTTCCTCTACCAAGTGAAGAATTATGGTCAGGTGCTGAATGCTAACCGCTCGTATTATTTGACTCGTTCCCAACCGCCCTTCCTTACGGAAATGGTACTCGGCGTTTATGAGAAAACACATGACCGCGAGTGGCTAAGCTCCGCTTTACCTATGATCGAGAAGTATTACCGCGTTTGGGTGCAGGAACCCCATTTGACGCCTGAAACTGGACTGGCTCGCTACTACGATCGTGGTGAAGGCCCAGCTCCGGAAGTGCTCTCTGCTGAGAAGGATGCCGCCGGACGTAATCACTACCAACTCGTAAAGGAATACTTCAAGACGCACCAAATTAGCGATTACGACGTGAATCAATACTACGATCGCGCGACCGACCAGTTAAAGCCTCTGTTTTATAAGGGCGACCGTTCGATGCGCGAATCCGGCTTCGATCCTTCGAATCGTTTCGGCCCTTTCAACATTGACATCATTCACTACAATCCTGTTTGCCTGAACTCACTGCTTTACCTGATGGAATCGCAGACTGCCGACATCTTACATACGCTTGGCCGCGAGGGCGAAGTGAGTCAATGGAGAGATCGCGCCACGCATCGGGCGGAACTGATCAACCGATTGATGTGGGATGGTCAGGAGGGCTTGTACTACGATTACGATTTCGTTAGCAAGCACGTCCGGCGCTACCCTTTTTTGACGACCTTTTACCCGCTCTGGGCAGGCATTGCTACCAAAGAACAGGCGGCTCGCGTGAAGAATAATTTATCGAAGTTCGAGCGCACAGGCGGCTTACAAACCAGTATTCACGTCAGTGGCAACCAATGGGATTCGCCTTTTGGCTGGGCGCCGCTGCAGATGATTGCCGTGGAAGGGCTGCGCCGCTATGGCTACAACGCCGAGGCCGAACGCATCTCCATGGAGTTCCTTGGCCTTGTGTACCGTGAGTTTCTGCGCCAGGGCTACATCGTTGAGAAGTATGACGTGGTTCATGGCGGCTCTAACGTCGCCTCGCAAATTCATTTTGGCTACAGTGCCAATCAAGCTGGCTTCGGTTGGACGAACGCCGTCTTCACTCGCCTCTATGATGAACTTACGCCCGACGATCGCCACAAGCTTCTGAAGCAATAACGGCTATTGACGGTGAAGAACTTTCTCGGTCGCTTCGATCTCAACCCGTTCTTTTTTAATGTCGAGACGCACGCGCGAGTAAATATTCATGTAGAAGTTAGCCACCCACACTAACGCAAATGCCGAGATCAGATATCCCCGCCAGTCTTCATACAGCAACTTGAATCGCGTGATGAACAAGAACAACAAGGTAACGTAGTGGCTGAAGCAATACTCGCAGGTAAACAGGTAAAAAAACTTACGCTGCACCAGCTTGTTGCAGCTTTCACTACGGTTTTTGCAATATTCGCGTGGCTCCCGGAACACTTCTTCGTGAGTTACAGTCCATGCTACAGACGCTATCGGCAGCGCCAGAATGAACAGGAACGCGAGCTGTTGGCTAATATTTAAGTTCACTTCTGCTGACTCAGACTGTAGCAGGAATATCACAATTCAGGAACGGCGTCCGTTGAATGGAGCAAACTAGGAAAATGCCACTTGACAAAGATAGCGGAGCGAAACCAGCCGGGCCGTGTGCGATGGTTATTTTCGGAGCAGCCGGGGATCTAACCAAGCGGTTGGTGATTCCCGCGCTTTACAATCTTGCCTCTAACAAACTCTTGCCGGAGGAGTTCGCCATTGTTGGGTTTGATATGGCCGACACCAATGACGAAGGGTGGCGCAACAGTCTGGCGCAAATGACAGAAGAGTTCGTCAAGGCTGGCGGAGGTAACGCATCGCTGAACCAGGATACCTGGAAGTGGCTGGCCGGCAAGATGTCTTATATGAAAGGCAATTTGACCGACTCCGGCTCTTACCAGCAACTAAAGACCAAGCTGGAAGCTCTTGACAAGGCTAAGCGCACGGGCGGCAATTACCTATTCTATCTGGCCGTGTCTGATCGATTCTTTGGTTCCACCATCGACCAGCTTGGCAAGGCTTGTCTGTCCTGCCAAACTGAAGGTCATTGGCGGCGCGTCGTCATCGAGAAACCGTTCGGACATGATCTAGACTCCGCTCAAAAGCTAGACGAGCAGATCCTTCATACTCTAGACGAAAAACAAATCTTCCGAATTGATCACTTCCTGGGCAAGGAAACAGTTCAGAACATCATGACGTTCCGCTTTGCCAACGGTCTTTTCGAGCCGTTATGGAATCGCGATCGCATTGATCATGTACAGATCACTGTTGCCGAGTCGGTCGGCGTTGAAAAGCGCGGAAAATTCTATGAGGGCACTGGCGCGTTGCGTGACATGATTCCAAATCACGGGTTTCAGCTGGTGGCCATGACTGCCATGGAAGCTCCGAATTCTTTCGCTGCTGACGCTGTCCGGTCGGAGAAGGCGAAAGTCATAGAAGCAGTCCACGTCTGCGATAGCAAGAACATTTGCAGCGCTGTCCGTGGTCAATACAAAGCCGGCGAGATTGCCGGCAAATCTGTTCCTGCTTATCGCTCCGAGTCCGATGTTTCACCAGACTCCTCGGTTGAAACGTACGTGGCGCTCAAATTGATGATCGACAATTGGCGCTGGGCCGGTGTTCCTTTCTATATCCGCACCGGCAAACGAATGGCTCGCCGCAAAACTCAGATTGCGATCAAGTTCAAGGGCGTCCCTGGCACCCTTTTGCGGGAAATGAACGTACCCTCATCAGCACCGAATTGGCTTCTGCTCCGTATTCAGCCGGATGAAGGAATCGCGCTTGAGTTCGGCGCGAAAATTCCAGGTCCATCGGTGAAAATTGGCGATGTGCGCATGGACTTCAAGTACGAGGATTACTTTGGCACTGCGCCTAATACCGGATACGAAACGTTGCTCTATGACGTCATGATCGGTGACGCCACACTATTTCAGCGCGCCGATAACATTGAGGCTGGGTGGAACGTTGTGCAACCAATCCTGAATAACTGGATCAAGAACGCTAATGATCTTGCGTTCTACGATTCCGGCAGCCAAGGCCCTGCAGAGGCTGATCATCTGCTGGCCTGCGACGGCCGTGCCTGGCGTCCTATCAACTAAGTCCTCGCGCATAAGGCACGATACTTTCGCAGCAATTCATACATCACAATCGCGCCCGCGCTCGCCACATTCAGCGAGTGTTTCAAGCCCAGCATTGGTATGCGTACATGAGTGTCGCACGCCTCAAGCAACTCCGGCCCTAGCCCTTCCACCTCGTGCCCAAAGAGCACGCATACCGGGAATTGTGGTTGCCATTCAAAGATGTCAATTGCGCGAACGCTGGTCTCGATAGCTGCGATTTCATAGCCATCTGTCCGCAAACTTGCCATCTCTGAAGGGACGTCGCTAATGCCTCGCCAAGGCACTCGCTCCTCCGCGCCTAGAGCGGTCTTACTAATCGCATTCATGGGAGGCCGCCCTGTGATCCCGCTCAGCAAAAGCCGCTCGACCCCCGCACCATCTGCAGTTCGGAAGAAGGCTCCCACGTTGTACATGCTTCGCACATTGTCCAGCAGAATGGAGACGGGCAGCCGAATTCCTTCGTACCGCGAAGCGGCGGAAGTCGCCAGGAAAGGCACTCTCTCCACGCGCTTACCGTCAGGCCGGACGATTTAGTCCAGCGCGTCTCCACATCTCGTCAACCTTGCTAACAACATCAGGCGTCATTCGAATCACATTGGGCCAGCGCCGGTGAAAGCCTTCTGACGGCCACTTGGTGGTCGCATCGATGCCCATTTTCGAGCCGAAGTTTGGCAGCCGGCTTGAGTGGTCCAACGAATCCACCGGACCCGTTACAAATTCAATATCACGCTGAGGGTCGATGTTGTTGAGCGCCTGCCAGGCTACCGTTGCAACATCCTGCACGTCCACGTCCTCGTCCACTACTACGACACATTTGCTGAACATTGCCTGACCCGTGCCCCAGATGGCATGCATCACTTTGCGCGCGTGCCCCGGGTACGACTTGCGAATCGAAACAAGAATCAGGTTGTGAAAGACGCCCTCTGCCGGCATACAGATATCGCGCACTTCGGGGAGCTGCATGCGCATGAGCGGCAGGAAAATACGCTCAATCGCCTTGCCCATGTAGAAGTCTTCCATCGGAGGCGGTCCGACAATCGTCGCCGCATACACGGGGTTCTTACGCCTTGTGATGCATTCGACGTGGAAGACGGGATATTCGTCATCGAGTGAGTAGAAGCCCGTGTGGTCCCCGAACGGTCCTTCGCGCCGCATCTCACCCAAATTCAGGTACCCTTCCAGGACGATTTCCGCGTTTGCCGGCACTTCAATGTCAGAGGTCTCGCACTTCACCATCTCCACCGGCTTGCCTCGCAGAAAACCTGCGAACAGCATCTCGTCAATAGCGGGGGGCAGTGGCAGAATCGCTGAATACATTGTCACCGGGTCCGACCCGATCGCCACAGCAACTGGCATGCGCGTTGTCTTGCCTTCCGCCGCCAGGCGCCGATAGTGCTCTGCGCCCTGCTTGTGCTTCTGCCAGTGCATACCGGTGGTCTGCCCATCGAATACTTGCATCCGATACATGCCGCAGTTTCGTTTGCCGGTATCAGGATTTTTAGAGAACACCATGGGCAAGGTGATGAACGGTCCGCCATCACCCGGCCAACAATGTAACACCGGATAATCTTCTAACGAGAACCCGTCACGCTGAATTACTTCCTTGCACGGTCCGTCGCTCACGATCTTCGGAAACATTGCCGCTACTTCGCCCAGCTTGGGCAACATCTTCAGCTTGTCAAACAACGACTCTGGCTTTTGCAGTTCCATGAAGCCCGTAATGCGCTCGGCAACTTCGTCAATTCTAGAAACGCCCAGCGCCATTTCCATTCGCTTCATACTGGCGTAAGCATTCAACAGCACAGGAAGCTTAGACCCCTTGGCGTTCTCAAAGAGCAATGCCGGACCTCCACTCTTCACGGATCGGTCGGCAAACTCGGTCATCTCCAAGTACGGATCAACCTCAAACGCAATGCGCTTTAGCTCGCCGGCACGCTCCAGCGCGCGAATAAATTCACGTAAGTCAGTAAACGCAGGCATTCGGCTACACCCATTATCATGAGAAGGAAATGAA
>CAXTWQ010000045.1:19473-27017 GCA_964248065.1 uncultured Bryobacteraceae bacterium
CACGCGAACAGCGCTGGTGACGGGTGCCAGCCGCGGCATCGGAGAAGCATGCGCACGCACCCTTGCAGCTGCTGGATATCGAGTTGTACTGGCGGCACGCGCGCGCGAAAAGCTGGACTCTGTTGCTCATGAAATCAGTGCGGCTGGTCCTGAGACCTTTGTCGTGGAAATGGACCTGAGTAGTACCGAGTCCATCAGCTCTGCTATTGCGAAAGCCTCGAAAGAGTTCGGCCGGATCGACGTATTGATTAACAATGCCGGCATTACGAGAGATGGTTTAGCTGTCCGCATAAAGCCTGACGACTGGCACTCGGTCCTGCAGACAAATTTGAGCGGCGCCTTTTCGGCAATACAGCAGGTGCTTCCAGGCATGATGAAGGAACGCTGGGGCCGCATCATCAATATTGCGTCCGTAGTGGGCGAGATGGGCAACGCGGGTCAAGTAAACTATGCTGCATCTAAAGCCGGTTTGATCGGCTTGACGAAGTCGCTTGCGCAGGAGGTAGGTAGCCGCAACATCACGGTTAATGCGGTTTCCCCGGGCTTCATTGAGACTGAGATGACCGAACATCTGCCAGTTGCACTGCGCGAGAAAATGGTCGCCCAGACTCCGCTGCGGCGTATGGGAACCGCACTCGAGGTTGCCAGTGCAGTGAAGTTTCTTGCCAGCGACGAAGGGAGCTTTATAACCGGTCACGTCCTTTCTGTCAATGGCGGCATCTACATGTAGTGCGCCGTCGGGAACGCCTTGACCTTTCTTCCAAATATGCCACCACAAACTGTTGCTCCTACTGCTCACCGCGATAGTCGTTTTAAGCTCGGACTCGTGCAGATGACTTGCTCCGTTCACGGAGAGGAGAACCTTGCCAAAGCCATTGGAGGCGTGAAGAAAGCCGCCGAACAAGGTGCTGAAATTGTTTGCCTGCAAGAGTTGTTCCGGAGCCAATACTTCTGCCGCGAAGAGAATGCTGAGCTATTCAATCTGGCCGAGTCGATTCCAGGCCCTTCTACGGAAGCACTCGGCTCAGTAGCGAAGGATCTGCAGGTATCAATCGTCGCGTCTCTTTTCGAGAAGCGCGCGCAAGGTTTGTATCACAACACTGCAGCGATCATTGACGCCGACGGTTCGCTTATCGGACGCTACCGCAAGATGCACATTCCGGACGATCCGCTGTACTTCGAAAAGTTTTACTTCACGCCCGGCGACCTCGGCTTTCAGAACTTTGAAACGCGCTACTCGCGCATCGGCGTTCTGGTCTGCTGGGACCAGTGGTATCCCGAAGGCGCCCGCATCACCAGCCTGCAAGGTGCGAACGTGCTCTTCTACCCCACTGCTATCGGCTGGCATCCTTCTGAAAAGGCCGAGTTTGGCGAAGCACAACTAGATGCGTGGCGTACTGTGCAGCGCGCCCATGCCATATCCAACGGAGTGTTTGTCGCCGCGGTCAATCGTACCGGCTTCGAGGGCCCGCCCGATAACGGCCTCGAGTTTTGGGGAAATTCATTTGTCTCCGATCCATTCGGCCGGCTCGTTGCGCAAGCATCTGCCTCAGAAGAAGAGATCCTGGTTGTCGAGTGCGATCCAAAAGCCATGGACGACGTGCGCCGCAACTGGCCTTTTCTACGTGACCGGCGTATTGATGCTTACTCGCCTATTACTCAACGCTGGCTTGATTAGTCAATGAGCAGTCCCGAACATCTCGGCTTTCGCATGCCCGCCGAATGGGAGCCGCACGAAGCAACATGGATCGCCTGGCCTCACGAAGAAGCAGACTGGCCCGGCAAATTTGATTGCATTCGCTGGACATATGGTGAGATCGTTCGCCATCTCGCGCGAGTTGAGAAGGTGCGTATTCTCCTGCAGAACGCGGATGCAGAGGACAGTGCTCGCGCCGTGCTTGCCCAATGCCATGCCGACCTCGCAGCTGTTGAATTTTTTCAAGTTCCCACGGACCGCAGTTGGACGCGCGACTATTGCCCAATTTTCGTTCGCAATGCGAGCGGCACTCGTGCCCTTCTGAACTGGAAGTTTAATGGATGGGCAAAGTATCCAAACTCTCAGCAAGACGATGCTGTTACGAACGAACTTGGTCCGAAACTTGGCCTGCCTGTTGAGACTCCACTCTGGCAAGGGAAGCGCGTCGTGCTTGAAGGAGGCAGCATTGATGTGAATGGTGCTGGCTCTATTCTCACCACTGAAGAATGTTTGCTAAGCAGTGTTCAAGCGCGCAATCCAGGTCTCGTTCCCGCGGATCTTGAATCGATTTTCGCGACATATCTTGGCGCCTCCACTACGCTTTGGCTCCGCAACGGTATAACCGGGGATGACACCCATGGTCACATTGACGATCTCGCTCGCTTCACTGATCGCCGAACAATTGTGATCGCGACAGAAAGCGATCGCCAGGAAGCTAATTATGAGCCGCTACTCGAAAATCTAAAACTTGTGCGAGAAATGAAGGATCAGGATGGCTGTCTGCTGCGCGTTGCTACGCTGCCAATGCCCGCGCCTATTTTCTTCGACCAGCAGCGGCTTCCGGCCAGTTACGCGAACTTCTACATCGCTAACAAGCTAGTGCTTGTGCCCACATTTAACGATCCGAATGATCGCGTTGCCCTGAATAAACTCGCCGAGCTTTTTCCCAAACATCAGGTAGTGGGCATTGCTTGTACTGACCTTGTCCTCGGCTTGGGAACACTTCACTGCATGACCCAACAGCAGCCAGTTTAGACCGTGTTCCTGACCATCGTTGCCGCTCTTCCCGTCGCGATTTGGACCTATCTGCTAGCTGCACGTGCGGGTTACTGGCAGACTCGCAAGCATCTCCTTCCGCCAGTCTCATCCAGCGTAGAGCTTCCAAGAGTAGTCGCAGTTATTCCGGCCCGCGATGAAGCCGATGTGCTCGGCGATTGCCTACGTTCGCTGTTACCCATTCGTACGGTCTTAGTGGACGATGGAAGCAGCGACGGTACGGGGGAGATCGCTCGCGCTGTCGCTGATCAGATGGATGGTTCAGACACACTCACCGTCGTTGAAGGAAAGCCGCTGCCAACTGGGTGGACGGGCAAGTTATGGGCTGTTGCGCAGGGCGTTGAAGAAGCCCGGAAGTTCGCACCTGACTACTTGCTGTTCACCGATGCCGACATTCATCATGAGCCCGGCAGTATCGAGCGCCTGCTGCGGTTCGCGCACGCGAATCAGCTTCATCTTGCTTCCGTGATGGTTAAGCTATCGACGGCTACGCTTGCTGAGAGATTGCTTATTCCAGCATTCGTCTACTTCTTCTTCCAGCTATATCCACCCGACTATGTTGCAAGTCTCCGCAGTAGAGTGGCTGGGGCTGCGGGTGGCTGCCTTCTCATTCGTGCTTCAACACTGGATGAAATCGGGGGAATCGAAACCATTGCCGGAGAGGTGATCGACGATTGCGCCCTCGCCTGCGCTGTAAAATCCCGAGGTCATCGTATCTGGATGGGTCTGGTCTCCGATACCGTCAGCGTGCGCTCCTACGGCAGCTTTTCCGGCGTCGAACGCATGATTGCGCGATCCGCGTTCAACCAACTGCAGCACTCCACTATGCTGCTGACCGGAACGATTGCCGGGCTGTTCATTACTTATCTGCTGCCGCCGTTGTTGCTTTGTAGTCGGCGCAAGAGCAGAAGAGTTTTAGGCGCTCTCGCCTGGGCCACCATGATCATTACGTACAGGCCAATGGTCAACTTCTATCGCCAGCCTAGATGGACGGTTCTCATGTTACCTGTAGTCGCCGCGTTCTATGCTGCAGCTACGATTCATTCCGCAATCCTATATTGGACCGGAGAGGGAGGACAGTGGAAAGGCCGCATTCAGGACCGCAAGCAAGTCATTGCGCCCCGGTTTCACCATGAACATTAACGGCAGTTTTACCGGGTTCGTTATCCTGAGCTTTGCACTACCAACTGCGGCGCGCGAAGTTATTCAGCTTCGCGACTGCCGAACTTCTGCTCTCCGTCATTGCCGTTGCGCTTGCTGGAAGCCTTTGCCTCTCTGCCACCTCACCCAAGGTTCCCGGCACTCTGGTGTCTGTTCTGAAGGATGAACTAGACCGGGAGTTCTCCGCCCTCAAAGCCAAAGGGGACCCGCCTCCGTACTACATGGCCTATGAAGTTGTGGATCAACAGACTCACTCCGTCTCGGCTACACTCGGTGCCCTACTCGAAGAACTGAACAATCACGGACGCGGCGTTGATACTACAATCCGTATCGGATCGCCCGCGTTCGACAACTATCACCCGTACAAAGGCCTGCCATTTCGCTTCACCTCGTTCAGCTCCATCAGCCTCGATGATGATCCCAATCAAATCCGTCGAACGCTTTGGGCTGAAACTGATCGTGTGTATCGCCAAGCCTCTCGTCGGCTGCTGCAATTGAAGACTGACCAGCAACTCATTGCGCAGGAGAGAACACAGGACCCGGACTTCTCTGCCGAACCGCCGCAAACGGCAGCGAGCGTGCCTCCGCCTTTGGATTTCGACTCTGATCGCTGGACCAAGAAGATTCGTCGCTGGTCAGGCGAGTTTCGCGAACATAACAAAGTGCTTGGCTCGGGAGTCAACTTTGTTGCCCGTCGCGAATTACGAACCCTGGTCAACACCGAAGGAACTGCCGTGCAGGATGGCAACAATCTGTTCCGCATTGAGATAAACGGATTAGCCCTTGCTCCCGATGGCATGGATCTAAGAACATTCGACACCATTGAGGCCGCTGATCCTTCTCACTTTCCGGACGATGCTCATATTGAGGCGCGTGTCCGGAACGTGGCAACAAAGCTTGACGCTCTGATGCAGGCTCCGCCAGCTGAACCTCTGGTCTGCCCTGCTATCTTGTCCGGCCGCGCATCGGCTGTCTTCTTTCACGAAATCTTCGGGCACCGCATTGAAGGGCATCGCCAGAAAGACGTTAACGAAGGCCAGACCTTTACAAACATGTTGGGCCAGCCTGTGCTGCCATCGTTCATCAGCGTTGAGTCTAACCCAACGCGTGACAATTACAACGGCACCGATCTGATTGGGCATTACGCGTTTGATGATGAGGGTGTGAAAGCCCGTCCGGTAAAGGTCGTCGAGGGTGGAGTGCTGAAAACCTTTTTGCTCTCACGCTCACCTGTTGGTCAGTTCAAAGTCTCGAACGCGCATGGTCGCCGCCAGCCTGGATTTGAAATTGTGTCCCGCCAATCCAACCTGATTGTGGAATCTTCCAAGCAAGTTTCCGACGCCGAGTTACGAGTCCAATTGATATCCGAGATCAAGCGCCAGAATAAGCCCTATGGTCTCTACTTTGAAGAGGTCTCGAGCGGTTACACGACCACCGGACGTGCGGGCTTGCAGGCCTTTACCGTGGTTCCCCTAATTGTCTATCGCGTTTTCGCTGACGGACGTCCTGACGAACTCATCCGTGGCGTCGACATTGTAGGAACGCCGCTCGCCAGTTTTCAGAAGATCATTGCGACATCGAATCGTCCGCAAGTTTTCAATGGCTACTGCGGCGCTGAATCTGGCAGCGTTCCTGTTTCAGCCATCTCTCCGGCCATTCTCGTGTCTGAAATCGAAACACAAAAGAAGCAGAACGCTCAACAGAAACTTCCTTTGTTGCCTCCACCTAGCACGGAACGTTAACGCTGTCTCCCTCTAAATGCGCGTTGATCGCCGAAGCTTTTTCCTTACACTTGCGGCGCTGCTCTTCTTTATCGGCATGGGTATTCTGCTCATTCCACTACTCGGCTTTGAGGACGATGAACTGGTTTTCGTCAATTTGTTCTTCCATCCGAACGACGCCTTTTCCCGCCTGCCGCTATTTGCCCGTTATGCCATTCCGGCACTAGCGGCGAGTTATGTGGGAGCTCTTAAGGCTTGGCTCTACAGCCCGCTATTCGTTCTGCTACCCCTGACAGTGTGGCTGGTTCGGCTTCCAGCTATCCTTCTTTCTGCGGTTACGATCATACTTGCTGGCCGATTGCTGAAGCAGATCAGCGGACAGATTGCGTCCACCGTGGTCGTTCTTCTGTTGGCTACCGATGCGACATTCCTCTTTATCTCGACCTTTGATTGGGGTCCTGTGGTCTTACAATCTTTGCTGCTGGTGATCACGCTTCTGCTTGCCACACGCTGGTATGAAAAACGCGAAGATCGCTTACTGTTTCTCTGCGGACTCACCATCGGCCTGGCGCTTTGGGATAAAGCTGTTTTTCTTTGGCAGCTGGCCGGACTCAGCATCGCCCTGTTGGCCGTTGGACTTTCTCTTGTCCGGCAGTTTTGCAAGCGCCGAAACTTCTGGCTACTCTCTCGCGGACTGCTTGTGGGCGCGTTCCCCCTGATTGTTGCGAACTTTCGACATCACTTTGCGACCATTCGCGATAACGGCCACAGAAGCCTTCAAGGCTTTAGTGCCAAGGCGGCTTTTCTGCAAGCGGCTCTTGACGGTCAAGCCGCTACTACGTTCTTTGTCGAGGCTGGCAATTCCAACGTCGACCGGATTCATCGCCCGCTGGAAGCACTCGGCCTTGCGCTCGTTCACGTTATGGGAGATGCTCCCTCGCTGTGGCGTTTTTACCCAGGAGTGTTCATCATCCTGCTTGGAGTTGTCCTGACCAAAGGCACGCAGCGAAGGTGGATTCTATTTTTCTTCCTCTCCGGACTGGTCGGCTGGCTGCAGTCCGCAACAACCTTACACGCCGGTGATATGGTCCATCATGACGTTCTTTTCTGGATTAACTGGTACGCCGCGATTGCTATGAGCTTTTCCGTCCTCCTATCCATGGCTGCGAGACCGGTGCGCATCGGCTCCGCTTTACTCCTTGCTATAGCGTGCTTGCGCGGCGTTCTGGTGATGGGTGCGGATTATGGGGAACTGATCGCGCATCCGGGCACGCCACGTTGGACTGACGCCGATGTGGCTCTTGCCCAGCAGCTGAAGAATTTACAAGTGGAACGCGTCATTGCAGCTGACTGGGGTCTCCGAAACGTTATCCGCGCCCGCACGGGCAACACGATCATCATTGATAATCAAGGCCCGAAGCTGACCTTAGGAAATTTCGATAAGAACGCTTTCACAAATTGCAAAACGGACTGTGTCATTGTGACGCGTACCCAAAACCGCAATGTCTTTCCGTTCGTACCCGAAGTTCTGGCCAGCAATCTAACTAGAATTGGTCTGAGCAAGACCAGAAGTGTTACGGTTTACGATACTCATGGCATCCCTGCGTTCGAGATCTTTCAATTAACCAAAACGGACCAACATCGTTAATGTGCATGTAACTGGTTCCGCCAGTTATGAAATAAAGCTAAGTCTCTTTTAGAGGTGGAACGATACGCTGAGGAAGTAAGCGCGAGCTTATGGCCACTGCCTTCCAGTACCATACCGAACTGATCGATAGAGGCAGCTCACCTGAGCGTGCCATCAACTTAACGCTGTGGCCAAGCGCCAAGGTGACGCTTACTCAAAATCCAACCCCATTGTTATTCTGAAATTTGCTTCTGATTTACCGGTCCTTTGAGGTACCACGTCC
>CAXTWQ010000045.1:27027-29144 GCA_964248065.1 uncultured Bryobacteraceae bacterium
GTCCGGCGCTGTCCCGGTTTTTGCTCATTCCCGCGATATTATTTTTGTCATCCGTCAGAGCTTCTTCGGCTGACCTTCCCAAGCAAGTTGCCCATGATCCTCAATTTCAGGCCATGAGCGACGAACTTGCACGTTCCAAAACACTGGAGCTAAGCAATCTCGACAAGCCCTACTTCATTCAGTACGCAGTAAGCGATAACGAAGAGTATGTCGCCACTGCAAGTTTAGGCGGCCTGGTCGCCTCCAATTTTGTTCACCTGCGACAGCCTGTTCTGCAAGTGCGCGTGGGTGATTACTCGTTCGATAACACTGATTCGGTCTACTCTAAAAGCCCCCGTTTCGGAGTATTCCCGCTAGACGACGACTACCGCACTATGCGCGGCAATCTCTGGCTCTGGACGGATGTTCTTTACAAAACAGCATCTGACCAGATTGCTCGAAAGCGTGCAGTTCTACGCGAGATTGTTGACCCCGACAAGACACCCGACTTTGCCCATGTCACACCCGTTCAAATCCTGCAGCCTGCTGTCGGAGACCTGAAAGTTGACCGCGCACGCTGGCAGGATACGCTCCGCACTGCTTCGGCTGTGTTCGTTAATTTTCCATCTGTAACGTCCTCAAATCTTCACTTTCGGCTCATCTCTTCCACTTACCGAATGATCAACAGTGAGGGCACAATCGTTCGAACACCACAGTTGCTGAGTGAATTAAATGTTAATGCCAGCGCTTATGCACCAGATGGCAGCCGCGTTTGGAGCCATGCTTTTGTTACAGCTTTGACCCCTGATCATCTTCCGCCTTCCTCGCAACTGGTTGCTATCGCGCGTGCCACTGCTGCTGAAACCAATGCGTTGGTCGAAGCACCTGCGGCTGAGGACTATGCCGGTCCGGTCTTGTTTGCGGGCGAAGCCGCAGCTCAGATGATCGCGCAAACCCTCACTGATACCGTGCGTCTGCCGCGCAAGCCAGTCGCGCCGCCCGGTGGCAATGTTCCCGAAGGCCGTGTTATCGATAGCGTCTGGGCCTCGCGCGTAGGCTCCAAAGTTGTTCCCGAATGGATCAGTTTGATTGACGATCCACTTCAAACTCAAGTTGGTAAAGAGGAGCTCGTCGGTCACTACGAAGTTGATGATGAGGGAGTACCCGCGCAACGTGTTTCGCTCGTCGAAAAGGGTGTCTTGAAAACGTTTTTATTTAGCCGGGAACCCGTGCGCAAGTTTGCAAGTTCGAATGGTCATGGCCGCCTTCCGGGTGGATTCGGTAATGCCTCGCCTGTCATAGGCAATCTATTCGTGCAGACGACCGGTGGCGTGCCCGAGAATCAGCTAAAAGCGCAGCTGCTTGAAAAGGTAAAAACGGCCGGCTTGCAATATGGCGTGATTGTTCGCAAGCTGGACTTTCCGTCTACGGCGAACTTTCAGGAGTTGGAATCACTGGCACGGCAGGCGCAAAAAAGCGGTTTCGCCCGTACTCTCAATGCTCCTATCCTGACCTACAAGGTATACCCGGATGGCCGCGAAGAACTCGTGCGCGGGTTGCGCTTCCGTGAGTTCAGCGCCAAAGACCTGCGCGATATTGCCGCTGCAGGCGACACGCCTTACGTTCTCAATTACGTCAACAACGGCTCAAGCTTCAATTTAGCCGGGGTAGGATCCGACGCTACTACGTCTTCGGTTATCTGCCCGTCCCTGCTCTTTGATAATGTCGAACTGGCCAAGGCAGAGAATGAGGCCGGACGTCCGCCCATCGTACCGTCGCCAACCCTGGTTGCGCAGTAATCTCCATGCGAATCCTCAGCCGGGCGATCTTTCGCGAACTTTTCACCAGTGCTGCTCTTGGCACCCTGCTCTTTGTCTTCGTTCTCTTCCTCCGCACCATTGAAAAGCTTTCGGTGCTGCTGGTCCGCGTCAATGCTCCGCCTGCTGTCATTGGCAAGCTGCTGCTCTATGCCCTGCCCGCCACGCTTCCCTTTGCGCTGCCGCTAGGCGTACTAGTGGGTATTCTCGTCGGCCTCAGCCGCATGTCGGCCGATAGCGAGATCGTTGCCATGCGCGCCGCTGGAGTTTCGAGCCTTTCTGTCGTCCGGCCCGTTCTGCTTTTTTCTTTCCTCGCCATGG
>CAXTWQ010000045.1:29154-38260 GCA_964248065.1 uncultured Bryobacteraceae bacterium
CATGGTGGTCACGGCGCTAGCTTCGCTCTGGCTTACCCCGCTCTCCTTGCACTTAGAATCAAAGGTCGCTCGCAACTTCGCTGCGGCACAGCTGACTGGCGAAATCGAATCTCGGATTTTCAACGAGCAGTTTCCAAATCTGGTGCTGTACGTTGGCGATGTGTCCACTGCAGGCACACAAGTTACCTGGCGTCACATCTTCATGGCTGACACGACGCCTGCTGCTGAGCTGGAACACTCGGGTAAGAACCGCGGCGATACCCCTCGCGTCATCGTTGCTGAACAAGCCATGCCTCATGCTGATGCCGCCAATAACCGCATCATTCTGGACATGCGCGGCGTCCGCACCAGCGAACGCGACAAAGATGGCAAGGTGATTAACACCGCTGCACCTACTCAGGTCGAAGTACTGCAAGCCCAACGCCAGGAAGACCTGCAACTCAATAAGACTGTGCAGGAACTGGATACCGGTCCACTTTACAAGCGCGTCTATCGTCGTCATGATCTAAAGCACGAAGACTATGTTGATGCCGCTATCGAGTTGCACCAGCGTTTTGCTCTGCCACTTGCCTGCATTCTGCTCGGTCTCATCGGTCTTCCGCTCGGCATTTCTTCACGCAAGGGAGGCAAGTCCGGCGCGTTTATTCTTACGGTTGTTATCGCGTTTGTTTATTACCTCAGCTTCATTACACTGATCGGGCTGGCGCGTAAAGGCAGCCTGCCTGTGCCGGTTGCTGTCTGGACTCCCGATGCGGTGTTTGCCATCGTGAGCATATTCCTGCTATCCCGCCTTGAACGGCCCGGCGACACGGATGCTTTCCGATTACTCGGCTCCGTGTTCGGCAAGTTGTTTTCGCGAAGGTCCAGACCGCGCCAGAAGCGTCGACAATTCTCCGCCACCTTCGCTTTCCGTCCGCTGCTGATCGATGGCTACATCCTGAACAGCTTCCTTTTTTACTTCTTCATTTTGCTGTTCTCTCTCGTGCTGCTCATTGAAGTATTTACTTTTTTTGAACTTCTAGGCGACATGGTAAAGAACGATATCTCGATGACGACAATGCTCGACTACTTATGGCATCTGTCGCCCAAACTGATCTACGATCTTACGCCCATTGGGAGCCTAGTAGCATCCCTGATTTGCTTCAGCATTCTTACCAAATACAACGAAGTAACAGCATTTAAAGCAGGCGGGGTGAGCGTGCACCGGCTAGCTGCGCCAGTGCTGGTCATGAGCCTGGGCCTAAGTGGCGCGTTGTTTGCTTTCGACCATTACTACATTCCTGAAAGCAATCGGACGCAGGAAAGGCTGCGAGCGGAAATCAAAAAGAAGCCAGTAGCTACTTATCTGCGGCCTGACCGCCAGTGGGTTTACGGTCAGGGCCCCCGTATCTATAACTACGGCTTTCTAGACTCCAAAAAGTCAGAGATGACCAAGGTCAACGTTTACGAATTCAACACTGGCGACTTCCATTTGATTCAGCAGATTTCTGCTCAACAGGCTTCATGGAATAAGGTCGCCCAAACCTGGAATTTTCGAAATGGTGTTAGCCATGAGACGGGCCCTAAGTTCGACAATTACCGGCAGTTCTACAAAGGCTCAGCAGCTTTTCCTCAGCTGACCGAATCTCCATCTTGGTTCGTCAAAGAAGAAAAAGAATATAAAGAGATGAACTTTGAGGAGCTGGGCCGCTACATCCAGGAACTCAAAGCCAGCGGCGTAGAAACCATTCCGTTGCGAGTTCAATATTATAAGAAGTTTGCTAATCCGCTGTTCGCCTTCATCATGGCAGTGCTCAGCATTCCATTTGCTTTTATCGCCGGCAACAAGGGAACTATGGCAGGTATTGGGGTTAGCTTCGGTATTGCAATCGCCTACTGGAGTATCGAAACTGTCTTCGAGCAAATCGGCGATCTGAATCAACTTCCTCCCGCCATGGCTGCCTGGTCACCTGATGTCATCTTTTTGTTGGTCGGCTTCTATCTGATGGCCCGCATGAAGACTTAAACCAAGCCAACCTTGCCCCTCAAAATTGCGCCGCGTTGCTACCGTCGTGCCCCCGTGCGAATGCTCGACGTTTTTGACCAAGCCAAGCTGTTACTGACGTTTATCGGTCACGCGGCGGCGAAGCGGCATAAAAGGTAGAGATTATCTCCGTGGGGAAACCCGGACCGTCGCAGGTCACCGCGGCGTGCCACTGCATTCCTGCTGCACTTGTAGAGAACTGCAGCGTATCATCACTCTGGTTCTTGTGACTTGTCGATAACCTCACTTGCACGCCGCGCAGCCATGAGTCCCCGCAACTTTGCTCGCGTCTTCGCGCAGGATACAATCTGCAACGCAGGCAAACGACAGAGCAATCTGCGCTCCATCACTCCTTAGAAATCAAACGGACTGGAACTTACTAAGTCGCCCGTTGAATAGTAATAGTCGTTGTAGAGCGGCGATGCTTGAATTGTATCTGTCCCAGAACCACTTAGAACAACTCTTCCATTCCGGTCGAGCTCGAAAGTTGGTGTATCTCCGACTAAGAACGGAGCTGACACATCCGTGCTACCCGCAGGCACGTCTATTATTGTTGTCTGCCCACCGGAGGTGATCTTCAGGGTAGCTGCTGCCCGTAGATTGGCCGTAACATAGATCTTGTCCGCTACGGGTCCATACTTATTAGCCACTGGAGGAGTTCCAGCGTCGAAGCTAGCTGACTGCGTTCGATAGAACCAGTAAATTGAGTCGCTGGTAAGCTTTGGCTGAACGCCTGTCTTATACCATTCGATAAAATACTTTGTCAGATCCGTTGCAGCGTAGTGACTGTGAAAGTAACCGAGGGTATTTAGAGGCACTCCGGTCGTATTCAGGTAGTTCGCATATTGATACTTGTTGGGATCATCAATCGGACTAATATATGTGCCTTCAATGAAATCATTCCATGTGATAATCTCTACCCAATCTGGGTGCGTAACATTAATCGCGTCCATCCACATAGCACGCATGCCTGCAGCGCCACTGTACTCGTAGTAGCGGTTTGCATTCGCACCCCAAAACTGTATAGAGACCGGGGCCATGTAGAGCTTGCCTCCGCCATGGACCACTCTTGAATAGGCTAAACTGCTGGGCAATTGATCGGTCGAACCGCCTGATCCGGGTACGCCGGCGATGCCCCAATAGAAAGATCCATCGATCACTGATGTCCACTTAGCAAAGTTCTGGAGAACAGCGGACTGGGTTGGTAACTCACCGCCCCAGAAGAACGCTGGAACGAAGAAGATCGGAAGCGGAGCGCTGCTGGGCACGCCACTTACTTCGCTCAACGCTGATGGTTCGGCCGTAGTTGACTGATTGGTGCCCATCGCCAAGTCTCTCTTAATCTGCTCCCAGGTATTAGTTCCCAGACTGTCTCCCGAAAAGGTGGTAAGCACGAATTTACCGTTGTGTTTGAAATACACTTTGCTGTACCGTGGGTCGTTCGCGAATCGGCGCATCATGTCCTCAACATCGTTCACACCATTCCCGCAGCACATATCGGCAGAAAACATCAGCTCGAATCCGCTGTTAAGTCTTGCTGCTGCTTCGAATATCTGGGCAGAATAGCGAATGTAGTAAGTTTGATTCAGCCAGCCCCCAACGTTTAGCGCGAACCCATCGATTCCGGCGGCTTGCGCTTGATGAATTTCACGTTCGTAGGCGGCGATCTTAGCCTCTTGCGTCGGGTCCGTATCGCCTTGGTAATCCTGGTTCGTTACCAGATAGTGGGCAAATACCAGTTTTTTTGAGCGGGGATTTGGGGCAGCCAAAGCCAGCGCCGGCAAAACTAGCAGAGACGCCCCAAGGGCGCCTTTGAACCATCGAGGAAGATGCATGTAGTTTTCTCCGTGCGGATACTATTTCCGGCCATATCTGTAAGTGAAGGTACGAAAGAAAACAACACATACTCGTCCTACAGACTGGGAGGACTCGATCCAAGATGAAGTGAGTATAAAGCTTTGTAAGGTAGGTTGCAAACAGTAAGTTTTCGGAACAGCGAATACACCAAACTTACTGGTACTTGCTGATTGACTCGGTCGTACAATACGCTCGTGACTGTTGGCATCGCAGGATTTGGCTTCATGGGCGCAACTCATTTGCGCGGATGGCAAAAAATTTCTCACGCCTCAGTGACGGCTCTAGCTACGGAGAACGAGGCAGCTCTTGCGGAGGTCAAGGGGAATCGTGAGGTTTCGGAGCCGCCGCTTTCTCTTGTAGGCATTGCGATTCAGCGGCATTGGCAAACACTGGTCAACGATTCATCGCTTGAGATCATCGACATTTGTCTGCCGACTGACCTGCATGCCGAGGTTGCCGTTGCGGCCTTGGAGAACGGCAAACATGTCCTCTGTGAGAAACCGATGGCACTCAGTTCCGAAGATTGCAATCGCATGCTAGACGCTGCATCTGCATCCGGGCGCATCCTGATGATCGGTCACGTCTTACGATGGTGGCCGGAGTATCTTGCTCTGCAGCGCTTTGTTTCCAGTGAAGCGAGCGGCCGCATCCGTACTGCTACCTTCACTCGCCAGTGTGCAGTTCCTGGTTGGAGTCGTTGGCTAACGGATGAAACACGCAGTGGTGGCGTGCTTCTTGACTTGCTAATTCACGACATTGATCAGGCCCTATCGTTTTTCGGAGCCCCTAATAAGATCAACTGCAAACGGTTCGCCGGGCCCGAAACGGCAATGGCGTCCCTGGTTTATTCGAATGGTCCTGAAGTCCGCATCCAAGGTGGTTGGTTCGCCCCCGGCACTCTACTATCAATGGGCTACCAAGTACGCGCCGACACCGCCGAATTAAGCTTTAGTTCTCAAGGACTGTATCTTAGCGACTCAACGGGAAAACGTACTAATCTCGAAGTCACCTCAGCCGACGCTTACGACGATCAGATTGCCTACTTCTTCGATTGCTGTCGCCAGAACATTCAACCCGGAAGGTGTCTTCCGACGGCTTCTGCCGAAGCGGTTCAACTCGCACTGCTTCTGAAACAATCGCGCGACCTCGGCGGTCAACCACTCGAAGTTCCCCAATAACTATGCAAGGTTTAGAAGATTTAGAGATCGGTCTTGTAATGTGGGCCGGCCCTGACCCGGTGCAAACACTGCGCGAAGCAAAACAATTTGGCTTACGTGCCGGGCAACTTGGCTTTTCCGAGGCTCTTAGTCTCGAAGGCGCAGCGGATCGCTGGGATCAGGCTCTTACCAATGAAGCGTTCTCTGTCACCACTGCATTGTGCAGTTATGAAGGCGAAGATTACTCCGACATCCCCGCTGTCATGCGTACCGTTGGGCTCGTTCCATTGGAAACCCGCGCCCGCCGCATCGAACACACTAAGGCTGTTTCTGATCTTGCATCCAAATTAGGCATAGATAGTGTGGCGTGCCACATCGGGTTTCTGCCGCATGATCCTAGCGAGCCGCTCTACCGGGAGATGCAAGCTGTTACCCTCGACCTCGCTCGCCACTGCAACTCCAATGGCCAAAACTTCACTTTAGAAACCGGGCAGGAGCCTGCGAAGGTGCTCATGCGATTTATTGCTGATGTGCGTCACCCCAATTTGAAGATCAACTTCGATCCTGCGAACATGATTCTCTATGGCACGGGCGATCCGATTGAAGCGTTGAACGTACTTGCAGAGCACGTAGTCTCCGTCCACTGCAAGGATGGCGACTGGCCGCCCATGGATCAGCCGCAGTCCTTAGGGCGAGAACTTCCTCTTGGCCAAGGGAAAGTGGATTTACCCGCATTTCTGATGAAGCTGAAGGAGGTTGGATACCGCGGATTACTTGCAATCGAACGGGAAGGGGTTTCGGATACAAAGGAACGAGATCGCGATATCCGGCATGCAGTTCAGTTACTCCGCCAACTTACAGGGCGTGACTAAGATTCGTACTTAGGCGGGGTGATGCCTTTAGCTCGCAGGTACATCTCGGCTGATGCTCTGTGATTCGTCGTATGGTCCAGCATTTCGAGCAAAATGTCGTAACCGGTCTGAGAACTTCCTGATTCACCATTGGTATAAGTCTTAGCAATCTGTTCCGGCGTTAGCTTCTGAACCACAGCCGTAGCCGTCTCATAAGACGCTTTAACAAATGCTATGATTTCCTGTTTGGTCGCATCTTTCGGCTTGGTCGCTGCAGGCTTTTCTCCGCTGAACGAGGAGGCAAAGAACTGCAAAGCTCCCGCTAAATGGGTCATTTGACCGCCAAAGCTCATCTGTTCTGGTGTCAGTTTGAACCCATACTGCTCGGCCGGCATAGCATCGGCAACTTTAAGCGTGAAGTCTTCAGAGGTCTGCAGATGCTTCAAAACTAGAGTCTTGAATTGAGCAGCGCCGACATCCGTTTGGGCAATTGCAGGAACAATGGATAAGGCTGTAACCAGGGTGGCGAGCCAAAGCTTGAACATATCTACAAGCGTAACCGCAAATCTGAAATAGTCCTAGCTCTATTGCTCTAAACTCAGAGACGTTAAGCCTTCTTCTCTAGCTTATGTACCTCGATTTCGGATCGATCACTTACTCTGCGCTCCCGCCAGGATCGCTGCTCATCCTCTCGAACCATCAAAACGTAGGTGGCGAAACCAATCAAAATCACGCCTGTAGACCCTGATAAGCGTTCAAGTCGACTCAAAATATTAGCCTCAATCTATTGGACTTTGATCCTACACTAAAGTGACAAAGGGACTAGCAGAGTGTTTGCTGTGCTAGTCCCTTTCCTCAGCTACTTGCTCTGTTCGGCCTTGGCACGGGTGTGATGATGAACATTCCCGTCCTTATCGGTATACTCGCGAGACTTCAAGTCAGAAGAGTCATTGCTCTCCTCGCCTTTGTGTGAACCCGCAGACTTCGATTCAGATTCGTGTGAACCCGAACTCCTGCCGCCATTCGAATGCGAGCCAGATGCGTGGGCATCTTTCTCTTTGGTCGAGGGCGCCTCATGATGAGGTGTTGGATCTTCCGCGCTTTTGTGGGGGTGCTTTCCGGTCCCTTGTTGTCCTTTTGCTTCAGCCATAATTAACTGTCTCCTTGCCCTGTGAGACTCGGACAACAGCGAACGGCGACCTCGCAAAATTTCCAAACGGACCATTGGATACTATTCGTGTTCAGCCTGGTCTACTAAGAACTATGGCTGATCAAAATAAGTGCGAACACCCGTCTTGTAAGTGCATGGCCCGGGACGGAAGCAAATACTGTAGCGCCTATTGTGAGGGAGTTGGCAGTACACCAGATATTGCGTGCGGCTGTGGACACCCGTCCTGCTCAAGCGTCGAAAAGCTTTAGGGCAGATCATTGGCGTGCTGAGGCTCATTTGCCGCGCACACTCTGCCGATAAGACTTCCATCCGGCCTGCGCGGTTTTAGAGTACTTCTCCATCTGTGAGTAGTCATCGTTCCACGTTGTGTACATAAACCCTAAGACTCCCGGCACTCCGTTGGCTGCTTTTAGTTCTGCAGCCGCAGTCGCCTCTCCATTACCGGTATCGTAATAACCAGCAATGATCTGCTTGTGAGCAATGGGTTGTTTCGCATCCACTCCTGAAAACCATTGAAGCGAGTCGTGCAGCTTGTCCTGGTTCCAGTTCATGACGGTTACTTCAGCAGGAACTCCGCTAGCTGCACCCGCCAGATCACCTTCCACGTGAAAGTAGTTGTCGCGGCCATTATGGAAGGGATCGAACATGTCATTCCAGATGTATAGAGCATTACCCGGTGCAACCTTTCCGTATGTCTGCATCAGATTACCTACGCTCCAGGAAAGTAGCTGACCTGCGGTCATATGCTTTGCCCGGCAACTGCCGCACGAGTTCATCTGCCGTATCTCATCAAACCCGAGCATCAGGCCTCCGCCCGATGGCAGTACGTGGTGAATTGCCTTGCCGTTCCTCGCCACCCACTTGAGGCTCTCCGGATCAGTCATACACATGGCTATGCTGTGGTTACCCGGCACGGGAAAAGCTGAGTACGAATCGATCAGCACAGTCTGGCCTGGTTTCATGTGTGTGCCCGGCGGCAAAACAACCGGCGTAGGTTCATGCCAATCGTCGGTAAAAGGCTTTGAGACTTGCATGTGATGATCAGTGATTGGCTTAAAATCCCGGCCCTCCACAAAATCGGGCCCTTTCTGATCTGGCGCATACACCTTCACGGGCGCGCCTTCACGCCGCGTCAAATACACCAGTGAGGTCTCTTCTATCGACACGTCGTCAAACCATAGAATACCCCCGCTGCCACCCCAAACACCGAAATAGATTGTGCCGTCGGTACTGTCCTGGCTATTGAATATGTAATCGACCTGCGTCCAGTCGTGAGTACCGTTCGCAGGCAGGCTGACGTTCAGCCGAACCTTATCGAAGCTTCCTTTATCGAACACGGAGATCATCGGACCACCGCGAAAGTTGGATGATTTGTAGAACAATCGCACGTGGTACTGACGCCAGGGCTGCAACGGAAAGTCCTGACGAAACCTTGCATTGCCAGGGGCATCCACCACGACAGCTGAGTTCTTGCCTGAGTGCGCAACATTGTTTATGCCAATGCCCGCATCATTGGTTGAGAACCAATCTTGTTTACCGGCTTCAAAGCCGCCGTTGGCCAAACCGGGAAAGCTGTTTTTGAAATTCAGCTTTGTGCCTGTGCGATCAACCTCAAACTTTGAACCCACCACACGCTGGCTTTCGGCCCAGTTGGGATTATTTTCTAAGTCCTCATTTGAATAGCCGTAGGGAGCCGGCGCCGCCAGCACTTTCATGTGCTTGCTGCTGGCGTACTTGAGCAGGTCGCGCATGAATCCTTCATTGTCGAGCGGCCATGAGTCATTGCCCATGTAGTTCAGCCCGCTATCCCACAATGCCAGGCCGTTGTAGCCGGCCGCAGCCGCCTTATCTACAAGCTTGCGACTGCTTGCAAGCGCGTCGTCACTGCTCAGAAAGCTGTGATGCCAGTACCAGAGCTGCATCTCTTCGGCATTGGCAGGCTGCGCAGCTTGGCTATGCCGCAACACGATACCAGCTAAGCCAACGGCAGCAGCCAAGGAAAAGAAAAGAGCGGAACGGCGCGCGCTCTTCCTCAATACGTCTATGA
>CAXTWQ010000046.1:0-23643 GCA_964248065.1 uncultured Bryobacteraceae bacterium
GCGGGCTGATCTTTTCGGAAGGCGTGCTGGAATGCCTGCCCGACGGCTTTGGTTTCCTGCGTGCGCCTGAGTATAACTATCTTCCAGGGCCCGATGACGTTTATGTCTCGCCCTCGCAAATTCGCCGCTTCGATCTACGCACCGGCGACACGGTTTCGGGTCAGATCCGGCCGCCCAAAGAAGGCGAGCGTTACTTTGCCCTGATCAAAGTGGATGCCATCAACTTCGAACCACCGGAGGAGTCGCGTAACAAGATCTTCTTCGACAACCTAACACCACTGTATCCGGATGAGCGCCTGAAGCTAGAGATCGTAAAGGACAGCTTCTCAGGGCGTGTGATGGATTTGTTGACGCCGATCGGCAAGGGTCAGCGCGGGCTGATTGTGGCTCCGCCCCGCACCGGTAAAACGATGCTGTTGCAGAGCATCGCTAATTCGATTACGAACAATCACCCGGAAATCAATCTCATCGTGCTGCTGATTGACGAGCGGCCGGAAGAGGTGACCGACATGCAGCGGTCGGTGCGCGGCGAGGTAATTAGTTCGACATTTGATGAGCCGGCAGCCCGCCACGTGCAAGTTGCTGAGATGGTGATCGAAAAAGCCAAGCGCCTGGTTGAGCACAAGCGCGATGTGGTGATCCTGCTCGATTCCATTACGCGTCTGGCGCGCGCCTACAACACGGTTGTTCCGCCGTCGGGTAAGGTTCTCTCGGGCGGTGTCGATTCGAATGCGCTGCAGCGGCCGAAGCGGTTTTTCGGTGCGGCTCGCAATATCGAAGAAGGCGGTTCGCTGACGGTAGTGGCGACGGCTCTGATCGATACCGGCAGCCGCATGGATGACGTGATCTTTGAAGAGTTCAAAGGTACCGGCAACATGGAAATTCACCTTGACCGCAAGCTGGTGGACAAGCGTGTTTTCCCTGCAATCGACATCAATCGAAGCGGTACTCGCAAAGAGGAACTGCTGATGGCCAAGGAGGAGTTGAACCGGGTTTGGATTTTGCGCAAGGTGCTCAATCCGCTCTCTCCTGTAGACTCGATGGAACTTCTGTTAGACAAGCTGGGCCGAACACGCAGCAACGCCGAGTTCCTGGCCGCGATGAGTGGTTGAGCGTATCTGATTAGCCGTAATCAGCCAAGTTAGTCCGTAGTTCGATGGGCCGCATCCGCATTCTCTCTGACCATGTTGCGAACAAGATCGCAGCGGGCGAGGTGGTGGAGCGGCCCGCTTCGGTTTTAAAGGAGCTGCTGGAAAACTCGCTGGACGCGGGTGCGACAGAAGTTCGCGTTGATGCCGAAAATGCAGGCCGTCGTCTGATACGTATTGCCGATGATGGGCACGGGATGTTACGCGATGATGCGCTGCTGGCCTTTGAGCGTCATGCCACTAGCAAGCTGAGCGATGTCAAAGACCTGTTGGCGATCGCGACACTGGGCTTTCGCGGGGAGGCTCTGCCGTCCATTGCATCGGTGAGCCGACTGCTTTTGGAAACGCGATCGGGCGACGAGACCACCGGTACCGCGGTTGAGATCAGCGGCGGCAAGCTGTTTCGCTGTGATGAGATTGCGCGCTCGACCGGTACGACCATCACGGTGCGCGATCTGTTCTTCAACGTGCCGGCGCGCAAGAAGTTCCTGCGTTCCGATCAGACCGAGCTTGCACATCTTGGCTCCTTGCTGACGCACTACAGCTTGGGCCATGCGAACAAGCGATTCGAGTTCTTTCACGAAGGACGCGAGCTGCTAAATGTGACCCCGGTTGAGACCGTGCGGGATCGCGCGTACCAGGTTTTCGGTTCGGAACTGATGGCGGATTTGGTCGATATCTGCCCGCGAACGTTTCAATTGCGGCTCCCTCCGCCGTACGTTCCGTTTGCGCAACGGGAAGCGGTGACGGACGATCCCGAGCCGGACTTCGCCGAGTTTGTGCTGGAAGGCTTGGTCTCCGGTCCGCATATTCAAAAGCTGAACCGCAGTCAAATTTTTCTCTTTGTGAATGGTCGGCTCATTCGCGACAAGGTTCTGCTGCATGCTGTCCAGGCTGCGTATCACAATCTGATGCCGGCCGGCTGTTACCCATTCGCACTGTTGTTTCTCAATTGCGATCCGGGCCAGGTGGACGTCAATGTCCATCCATCGAAGACCGAAGTACGTTTTCGCCATGGCTCGGCAGTGCACGACTTTGTGCGAGACGCAGTGCGCGCTGTGTTGATGGAGAGCCGCCCGATTTCGAACATTCCGCAGCCAGTCTCACCAAGCATCATGCGCGAGCCTGCGCCGGAGTACCAGGGGGCGGCAGATCTGCCTTTTTCTGAGTTCACTGCGGTGATGGAAGGCCGGGCGGAACTGCCGACAGACTTGGGGCAGCCCATACGCGAGTGGGCCCGCGAAGTTACCGCCGGTGAGAGCTTAGGGGAAGTAGCCGATGAGGCATTGCCGGAAATCCGTATCAACTCTCCTTCTCCGCGTGAGCCATCAGTTACGCCGGAACGCGAGGAGATTGTCCCAACACTTGCGCGGGTGCAGACCCGTCACGTTCCGGACACGCACGGCGCACTCGATCAGCTACCGGCCGAGTGGGATCGCGTTCAAACAATGGCGGCGCTCCCCGACCTGCGGCCGCTTGGTCAATTGCATGACAGCTTTATCGTGGCAGCAAGTCGGGATGGCTTGTGGATCATCGATCAGCACGTGGCGCATGAGCGCATTCTCTTTGAGCAAGTGCTGCGGCAACGCACGGCAGGCACTGTCGAGATCCAACGGCTGCTGATGCCGCTGGTGCTGCAACTTACGCCGAGCCAAAATTTTGAGTATGCGCGCATCGCCGATGAACTGAACGCTTATGGCTTTGATACGGAGCCTTTCGGTCAGCGCACCATTGCAATCAAAGCAGCGCCGGCAGGGGTGGGCGCGGGCGATATCGAGAAAGTGGTGTTCGAGATTTTGGAGATCGCCGAAAGTGAGCTGCGCTCGGCATCGCTTGATGAACTCCGCCGCAATGTCTGCGCTACGATTGCGTGCCGGGCTGCCATCAAGGTCAACATGCGGTTGGAGCCATCCAAGATTGATTGGCTGCTAAGAGCATTAAGCCATTGCGAATATCCGATGACGTGCCCGCATGGGCGACCTATTGCGCTGCGCTACAGCACACGCGATATTTTGAAGAGCTTTCATCGTATCTGAGCAGCAATGCTGGGCAATAGACCACATTACTGGAACGCGACGTCAAATTCATAGAAGCCCTCGTTTGCTTTGAAGCCGTTGTCAATGTGACCGTTCACCGAAAACCGGGTTTGCCCTCCCTCAGTTTTCGTGACCAACGCTCCAGCAGGTGCATCAGGAACGAGGAAACCTACACCGGCAGCTGTTCCCTTTCCTGCTGGGCCGCTACAAGCGTCTGAACCATCGGTCTTCGAGTGTTCGCAGACAATACCGTGATCATTGGTGATCACGGTATTGCGTCCAGCCGGAGTGGGAAGGCTCGCGCCCCATTGTAAGTTGCCGGGCAAGATAACGTGGTAGCCGGCGTCACGGCGCTCGACAACTGCCGTTTCCGGCGTACAGAGATTACGATTCGGCAGACAAGCCGACATCATGAATGAGATCTGAGACGAGACCATGCTGGAGCTGACATCAGTGCTCGTGAAAGACCAGTTGAGAATGTCGTGATTCTGGTAACCTCCGCCGGTGGAAGCGGTGAATCCCACCCAAGCTTTGCCTGCTTCGTCCAGCACGGGGGCGAGATCCACCACAGATTCGAGAACGGGACTGGGAGAGTTATCCAGATAAACGGAAAGACGAGGCGGTTGAAACAGGATACGCGCCGAATGCACGTTTTCATCTCTCAGATATATCGCTAGCTTTGGAGTGAAAGCTAAGCGGGGTGCAGGCCAGTGATTGGTATTTGCCTTACCGTAGGTACAGAGCGCAATGTAATTGTCCGAAGGGTCCTCTCCGTTCTTAAAGGTGTCGAAAAAGATCGCAATGCTCCAGGGGATGGCTGCTTCTTTATGCTTGAAGCCAGAGTCGGTTACAGCAAAGCCGCCAGCTGAACCTCGACCACCCAGTGCTTGCGGCCCTGCATTTTGCAGGGCAAACGCAAAGCCGTCCGCACCGTGTCCCAGCCCGCCTTGATGGGTCAATTGAAAGTCGAAGGTGGTCTCAAAGCCAGAAGCCATGGATTGCTTATCTCGGAACCAAGCAGCGCCTGAAAGATTGCCATGAGCCTCGGTCAGGCGCAGCGATTTGCCGGAGACAGAGGCATCGCCGACCAAGCTAAGATTTTCAGCGGAAGCGAAGTTTTCGAACAAAACGGCCCCGGGCAGTGTGGCACCCCCGCATGTCAGCAAAAAGATCCATGCAAGGAGATACCGAACTGTTGTCACCTGACTAAGTACGAGAGTGCGTCCCGCAAAGTTCTGATCAAGCACGGATCAGGTTTATCACTGGCGACCCTCTCGGCAATGACAGCGGTCATTCCGAATGGTTAAGTGTGCTGTCGTCTGGTGAGGAAGAGTCAACCATGTGTCTAAACATAACAACCCAGCCGGCTATCATTTTCAGTGCTGTCGCAAAATGGGCGTCGGACTAGTATCGCTTCTTATTTGGCCTACTCGCATATCTCAATCCGTAGGTGAACGCGACTTTGTTTTTCTATTGACCCGCGCAAACGTACATTTACAAAATCTGCCGACAGCTGAAGAAGGAGGTAAATCGAGGGAAATTCAGCTTCAGCTTAGTGCGGTTGGCGCCCGTCTACTGATCACTGCCGGTGGTTCCATGGCCAACCGCAGAACCCCACTTTGGGACAAGTTAGGGCTCGATTGCCTCAGCATCGCAGACTAGATGCACGGTTGAATCCGGAACAATTGTTGAAGCGTGTGCAATCAGCGTGAGAGGGAAGGGATTGTTAATCAGGTGAGTAATTAAGGTAGGAAATTGGTCGAAGGCCAGCGCAGAGGCTGATGAAGGTAATTAGTCCAACCTACTAGACCGTTGATGGTTTCCTGGCGAAGGCGTTCAGCAAATCCCGGGCCCCCTAGTAAGCCGGCCAAGCCGGACTGAGTCTCAATAAAGGAGCGCAGATGAAGGTAGTCCTGTACGGTGGCCATGTTGCGAGGATGGCTAGCAAGCGTGTTGATCCAACTCTGAGACAACACCGGGTCAATCTCGAAGTCACCGTTCAAAGCGGCGGAAGGGCGTGCTGGTCTTTAATCGCAATTTGAACGTTGCTCATTTGACTTATTCTGCAAACTTCCGCTGCTTTGGAGCAATGTGGAGAGATCTTCCGCATACTTAGGAAAATTCTTGCTGAATCAGAGGTTTAGAACCAAATGCTCCTCATCGCTGCTGCTCTTGAACAAAACTTTTTAGTACCTGAACCAGCTTCGCCCCACCCTCGGCTAACAAATCGTTATGACCTGCTCTGGGCACGTAATATATCTGCTTTGGCTGGTGTGCTTGCTCGAAGATCTGTGATGCCATACGGGCAGGCGTTAGTGTATCTGCTGTCCCTGAAACGATCAGGAGCGGTATATGCACTGCTCTTATTCTCGACAGCGTGTCAAAGTGCGTCCGAAGCAAAAGACCAACCGGAAACAATCGGCTATACCAGACTGCAGTTGCTGCATCGTCAATGCTGCTAAAGGGGCTTGCGAGAATCAGGCCGGCTAGCCCCGGATTAGTTGAAGCAAGGTAAGCAGCTGGTCCACTGCCGATTGATCTGCCGAACAGAAAGATGTGCCGTTTCGGGACCTTACGCTCATGTAGGAGATCGTTCAGAGCGGCATCGGCGTCTGCCTTGATTGTCTTCTCGTTTGGCGTCACCGCTGAGCTCGATCCATAACCGCGGTAGTCAATCAGCAGCAAGTCGGCGCCTATCTCATGAAGGGTTTCGATTTCACCGCCGACCATTTCCTCCAGAACATACCCGTTGCCGTGAAACACGAGGAGCACGTTCTTCGATGGACTTGCAGCCGGAACCCACCACGCATGCAAGTAATCTCTCCCAACCACTGGAATGTGCAGATTCTCAAATGCTAGTCCGCTATCGGCAGGAGTTGTTTTCTCATACGCCTTAGGTGCCGGAAAGATCATGGTGGCTTGCATGAAGTACAGAAATGCCGCAGTGGCCAGGTAAGCCACGGCAAGATAAGTCATTAGATGCACGCCGGCGGTTCTCACTCACATACGACGTGCCTTCAATTGAAACTGTCGAGTTAGCAATCGGTTATTCTGCTTTACACAGATGAGGAATGCATTTGTATTGGCCAGCGGGCTTTGGTTAAGCATGGGTATCGCAGGGCAGGCGGCCGCGCCTGAGCATAAGTGGGCGGTTGTGCTGCATGGAGGCGCAGGTGTCATTGAGCGCAATTCGATGGACCCGAAGACCGAAGCGGATTACCGGGCGGGAATGCAGGAGGCTTTGAACGCAGCCGCACAGTCGCTTCAAAATGGTAAGCCGGCGCTGGACGCGGTTGAAGCTGCAATCAAACTGTTGGAGGACAACCCGTTGTTCAACGCTGGCCGTGGGGCTGTCTTTACTGCCGACGGCGTCAATGAGCTCGACGCGGCCGTTATGGATGGCAACACGATGGGCGCGGGTGCAGTAGCGGGTGTGCGGCGCACTCGTTATCCGATCAGTCTGGCGCGTGCCGTTATGGAGAAGTCACCGCATGTGCTTCTAATGGGATCTGGCACGGATCAGTTTGCAGCCGAGCATGGCTTGGAACAAGTGCCGCCTTCCTTCTTTTTCACCGAACGGCGCTGGCAGGGCTTGGTCAAGGAACTCGAGAAAGAAGGGAAGCCGATACCGCCTCGGCCTGCTGATGTGGGGCCTGCGCCTGCGAAGCCGGTTGCGATGCTGGAGCCAGCCGAGGCACATAAGTTCGGAACAGTCGGCGTAGTCGCGCTTGATCGCCAAGGCAACATTGCTGCGGGCACGTCGACGGGTGGTCTGCAAGCGAAAAGGCCGGGGCGCGTTGGCGATTCGCCCATCATCGGGGCGGGTACGTATGCTTCTAACGGATCCTGCGCAGTGTCAGGTACGGGCACGGGCGAGTACTTCATCCGGCTTACGATTGCCCGCGAAATTTGTGCGCTGGTGCAATACGAACACATGCCCTTGCAAGCCGCTGCGGATGAGGTGATTCAGCGCCGCTTAACTGCGTTGAAGGGAGATGGCGGTGTGATTGCCATCGCGCCTGACGGACAAATGGCCTGGAGCTTCAACTCGCCCGGCATGTATCGCGCACGTCAGAGCGAGGGCGGCAAACAGCAGATCGCAATATACAAGGACGAGCCGTAATTATTCCCACTCGATGGTGCCTGGCGGTTTATGGGTGCAATCGTAGAGCACCGCCGCAATACCTGGAAGCGCGAGCAGTTGACCGGATAAACGCGCGAGCATGTCGCCGCTCATCAGGACAACATCAGCCGTCATGCCATCTACTGATTGAATAGGCCGAAGGACGATCGAGTCGCGGGCTGTTTCAATACCGAGCGGCAGCAGCACCACGGGCAACTGCCAGACCAACTCCTCAAAACCGCACTCGAGGCAATAGCTTCGCACGATCGCATCCGCTTCCCGCAACATGTCCAGGCGCTCTCGGGTGATGGATGCTTCAAAGACTTGCAGTTCATCAAGTGGTGCTTTGGCGCCACAGATTGCGACAACACGATTGATGTCGCTTCGTGTATTGGTCAGGGCCGGGGCCGTTGTCCGAATGATCGTGGCGGAAGGTACATCGTCCAGCACCAGCACTCCTCGATAGCTGCGGGCATCGCCTTGCACGCCGACCGAACGCAAGGGCAGAAGAATTCCGTCTTTGGTTGGTTGCACCGGAGCCGAAGACCCTGCGCACAAACATCGAATAGCCAAGCCAGGACCAGGGAAGGGATGACGCGCTAAAAATTTGGGAGCGATGCCAAGTTCGCGTCCGATCTCACGCACTTCGTCCTTGTAAAATGCCGTGAGCGGTTCGATAATCCGCCCAGCATCGATCAATGCTTGAATCCCTGCAACTCGGTTATGATGCGTTTTGATCAGGTCAGCTTTGGCAGTGCCGCCTGACTCGATCGTGTCAGGGTAGATGGTCCCTTGCCCCAGAATCCAGCTACCCTCCAGAAAGAACTCGGTTTGTAAGATCTGCTGCTGCACTTGAACAAATGCTTCACCGATCGCGCAGCGCTTCTCCTCCGGATCATGCAGGCCTGCCAAGACTTTGAGGAAGTGCGTCTCTCCGTCATGCACGAGAAAATGCTTTGCTCCCAGTTCGCGAAAGACGCTGCGAACAAATTCGGTTTCACCTTTACGCATCAGACCCGTATCGACATAGATGCCGTAGACGCGGTCCGGTCCTAGTGCCCGGAGACATAACGTAAAAGCGACTGTCGAATCCACGCCACCGCTAACGAAAAAGAACACCTTGTTGTCGCCCGCAGCTTGACGGATCTGCTCTTCCACCAGGGGAACTCGTTGGCTGACGTCCCAGTCTTGCTCAGCACCGCAGATGTCGAAAACGAAATTGCGGAGAATGCGCGACCCAGCGTCCGTGTGAGCCACTTCTGGATGGAACTGCAGGCCGAAGAGCTTCCGCTCCGGATGAGACATGGCGGCTACACCCGAGATGTCGGAGGATGCTGTGATCTGAAATCCGGCAGGAATGGTTCCGACCGTATCGAAGTGGCTCATCCAGATCTGGGATGGCCCGACGCCTGCCAGCAACGCATCCGGATGAGTGACAGTGAGATGCGCTATGCCGTACTCGCCTCGCTCACCTCTATTAACATGACCGCCCAGGTAGTGCGCCATTAGTTGGTGGCCGTAGCAAATACCGAGAACAGGAGCAGTGGCAGAGAAAATGTTCCGGTCTACTTGGGGACTGCCCGGCAGAAGAACACTGGATGGGCCGCCGGAGATAATCACGCCTTTACGCGTGCTCAGAGTTGCCGCATCGGTATCGCTGGGCAGCACATCGGCATATACGCCTAATTCGCGGACCCGGCGAGCAATCAGGTGAGTGTATTGCCCGCCGGTGTCTAGTACAGTGATCTGGGGCGTGGTTAACGCCTTCATCGCAGGGGAAGCAAGGGTGTAGGCGCCAGGTTAGCGGCTAGCACGCTGCTTTTCATATCGCGCCTTTGAATCGGCCAGCAGGTGGGCTGCTTTCGGCATGGATGCAATAGCTCTGTCGATTTCAGGGTCTTGCTGCACGGCCACCTGTTGTGAATCTTCATAGCTGAAGGCTGTGATGTACATCTCTGTTTTCAGCGTGTCGCGAAGCCATGAATGGTCGCGCGTCCAGTCTGCCTCAGTAAACGATATTCCCTGTTTCATGAGCCAGTCATGAAAGTCATTTAAGATTGGCTCATCGGGAGTCCAACCCCTCGGAAACTTTGGTTCGTGAGTTGAGAAGTAGTGAGCTGAGTAGTTAAAAAAAGAGTTCTTCCGAATGACATTTAGTTCGAACGGATCAAGTTTGGCGGGCTCATACTTCTCATCAGGCGTGATACCTCCGCCGCCGTATACGACACGACCCAAGTCGGTCTGTTTCACATCAGTCGGGTTGCTGACCTGATTACGTTTGCCGTAGTAATAATCGAGAAAAGAGAGATTCGAGTAGTCGCGCTGAATCAGGCGACCGCTGGGAGTGTAGTAGTGCTGGGTGGTTAAAGCGAGTCCGGTATTGTCGCTCAACTGATACACCGTTTGCACCAAGCCCTTGCCGAACGTTGTGTCGCCGAGCACCCAACCGCGATCATGATCCTGTAAAGCGCCAGCCACAATCTCGGCCGCCGAAGCCGAGAAGCGATTGACCAGGACCACCACCGGATAGGACTCGCCATACTCGCTGCCATGTGCCAGGTAAGGCTTTTCGGCGTAAGCACGGCCGCGATGCGAGACCACGACCTGCCCACGATCGAGCCAATGCCCAGCAACGGAAACGCCTTCCGATAGCAGCCCGCCGGGGTTCTCACGCAGATCTAAAATCAGACCTTTGATGGAGCCCTCGCCCAGCCGCTTCAGGTTGTCATCCACTTCCTTGCCTGTGGTTTCGGTGAACTGTTGAATGCGCAGGAAAGCAATGCCGGGCTTCACCCAGAATGCTTCGTCCACGCTATTGCGCGGAATCTCGCCACGCTGAAGGTTGAACGTGATGGGCTTAGCTATCCCTTCGCGATTGACAACCACCTGAACCTTAGTGTCCTTGGGGCCGCGGAGAAGATCAGCCACCTGCGCCGTGGTCATGGCATCGACCCGCTTGTCGTTGACCTCAATCAGCAGGTCGCCAGGACGCAACCCGGCTTTGTATGCTGGCGAGCCGCCGAACGGATGCACCACCATCGGCTTGCCGGTACGCGGCTGCCCACCCAACATCATGCCGATGCCGTAGTACTTACCGTGTTGCTCTTCGCGCAGACCGGCAAACTCTTTGGGATCGAAAAAGTTGGAGTGCGGATCAAGCGTGCGCAGCATCCCGGGAATCGCACCTTTGAAAATTGTTTTGTCTGCCGAAAGCTTCTCGGCGCTGTTCTCGCCGACGATGTCGTAAACCTTCGTAAACGAATTTAGACTGGTCTTCAGATCTTCGTCAGAAGTAATGGTGGGTCCGCGTTGAGCAGCGCGCACCGATCGGGTAGCCGGACCTAGGAGGCCGGCAGCAAGGGCACAAACAAGAATGAAAAGTGGGGCAAAGACAAAAAACCGGCGCTGAGACGACAAACAAACCTCCGGGGATCTGAATTTAGTATAGATGCTTGGAGGGCAGAGCGAACTGTGGACGCCCGCAGCGGCGATTCAGATTTTGCCAAGCTCGGTTACTTTGCTTAGAATTGATCGAGAGATATAGATGTTTGGAATTGACCTGGAACCCGAACTGGAAGCGCGACTGGAGCGGTTAGCAAAAGAAACAGGCCAGACTAAGAGCTACTACGCCAGCCAAGCCATACAGGAGTTTCTGGAAGATCGAGAGGATTACCTGCTTGGGATTGCCTCTTTAGAACGGCATGAAGCTCAAACATCTCTAGCTGATCTCAGGAAAGAACTTGGCCTGGAACGTCAGATTTAACGAGACGGCGAAGCGGAGTTTACGAAGCTGGATCGTCAGTGGCAAGCCAAGATTCTTGACTACTTAGAAGATCAAATTGCAGTACTCGATGACCCCAGGGACCGGGGCAAAGCATTGACCGGCCACAAACAAGGCCTTTGGAGATATCGCCTTAGTGACTACCGGATCATCTGCAGCCTTGAGACTGGAAGTCTAGTAATTCTGGTTATCGGGGTAGGCCATCGCCGAGAAGTTTACCGATAAGCCGCAAAGATTAATCAGCATCAGATCGGGTAATAGCGCAGCTTGAATCGTAAGTGTCAGTGCTCTAAACCACTGCGCGGACTCGCCGAATTGCCGCAATCTCACCCCGGACCGGTTTCTTAGGAGCCTGATCTAGCCGCCGAACCTGATCGCTCACGCACACCAGAAACATCGCCTGCTTTGCATTCTTCAGCAGATCGATAATGCGATCCTGCTGATCCTCCAAGTAGATCGATTTGCCGTCTGTCAGGAGATGGAGGCCGGATTCGCTGGAGAGAACATCGCCAAGACGTTTGCCCATCTCTCGTTGCAAAAACCGCAGTACCCGGCGAATTTTCTGTAGGGAGAAGCCTTTGCGCCGCAGCTCCGCGATAACAGTGATTTCGATTACCTCTTCGGCAAGGTAGATTCGCTTATGGCCTTCGTGCCGGGGCGATACTACCTTTCGCTCGTCCCACCACTGCAATTGCCGCAAGCTGACGTCGGCAATCCTGGCAACATCTGTAGAAGTATAGGTTCGTCCGAGCGGTAAATCAGAACGGACCTTTCGTGTTTTGAACATGAGTGTCGAGTTCCGTTCAAATCCGCAACGGCTGCCCAAATTGTACTAGACAGGGAAAAAGAGTCAAGTCCTATTTGAACCCCTTACGTCTCAGCCCCCGCCGACAAACTCGACAATCTCTAGGTGTGCTCCGTCTGGTACTGCTGTGACAGCCCAGTCACGTTTGCGGATCAGCACCTTATTCAGCTCGACTGCCACCCGGTCAACGGGCAACTCAAGATTCTGCAGCAGTGTGACAATTGAATGCACCCCAGTCACCTCCTGTGCTTCGCCATTGACTGTGATCGCCATTTACTATTCCCGGGTCCCACTCATCTTTTCTCAATTATAAGTAACAATGGTTGCTAATCTGGTACTTCCTAATGCCAACAACTTATGCCGAGACTTGGTTCCCGGTACTAATCCAGATCATCATCGCGGTAGGCGTGGCGACGGCAATGATCGGGCTCTCTGCCTTGCTCGGACGACGTATTAAGGACAGTGTTAAATCTATGCCGTACGAGTCCGGTATGCTCCCGGTCGGCAATGCCCGCGAACGATTTAGCGTTAAGTTCTATCTTGTCGCGATGGTCTTCATCTTATTCGATATAGAAGCGATTTTTCTCTATCCCTGGGCAGTTGTATATCGGCAGCTGAAGCTCTTTGCTTTTTTTGAAATGCTGCTGTTTATCGTCCTGGTTCTATGCGGCTTTTATTACATATGGAAGAAGGGTGTTTTGGATTGGTCGGTCGCCGAACGTCATATCGTGCGGAGCAGGGAAGGGCGTCGTGCTGCCTGAAGTAGTCGGCGAGAATCCGACGGCTCTGCTTATTCAGGAGCGGCTTCCTGACGCAATTGTTGGGGCGTTTATCGTTCCGGTGTGCCGATTGTTGAAAGAGACCGGCGGCTTCCTGCGGTTTAGTGCTGTAACGGCAGTCGATTGGTGGCCGCAAGAGCCACGGTTTGAGATTGTTTATTTTCTTCATTCCCCGAGTGATTCACGACGACTACGTCTGTCGATGCGGGTCGGCGAGGGTGAGGAAGTGCCTTCCATCTCGTCCGTGTGGCGGGGTGCGAACTGGTATGAACGTGAAGTCTTTGACCTATTCGGGGTTCCTTTTTCGAGCCATCCGAACCTGGAGCGCATTATGATGCCGCCTGACTGGGAAGGTCATCCTTTGCGCAAAGATTATCCGGTGCACGGGCACAGGTACTCCTATCAGAATGAGTAGCTGGTCCGGGTTTCTTCGAATCCGAATCTAAAGGTGTAGTGATGATTGAGGGTAAGTCTCGTGTGGCGTCTCTCGACGCTACGCATGAATTAGCAGTAGGAGATCCGTCCGAGCTTTCGCTTGCTGAAGATAACGGGGTCGGACGAGCGCGCAAGATGACGCTCAACATGGGCCCGCAGCACCCATCGACCCATGGCGTTTTGCGGGTTGTATTGGAGTTGGATGGGGAAACGATTCTAAAGGCCCGGCCGGAGATCGGTTATCTCCACACCGGTATTGAAAAGCAGGCCGAAGGTCGTAAGTATCAGCAGGTAGTGCCGCTGACCGATCGCGTCGACTATCTTTCGAACCTGAATAACAATCTCTGCTATTCGCTTGCAGTGGAGCGGCTGCTGAAGCTCGACATTCCGCCCAAAGCGCAGTGGATGCGGGTTCTGCTTTGTGAGCTGACACGTATAGGAAGTCACCTGATCTGGCTGGGTACCCACGCACTCGACCTAGGCGCGATGTCGGTTTACTTTTACTGTTTCCGCGAGCGTGAAGAGATCATGAAGATCTTCGAAATGTTCTCGGGCCAACGAATGATGACCAGCTACATACGCCCTGGCGGTCTGGCGCTGGAGCCACCACGCGGATGGCAGAAGGCTATTGCCCGCGTGATAGCTCGCCTGGCTAGTGGCATCGATGAGTATCAGAACTTACTGGTTTCCAATCCTATCTTTGTCAATCGCACCAAAGGCGTAGGTGTTCTGCCGGTGGAAGACATGCTGGAGCTGGGCGTGACTGGGCCGATGATTCGTGCTGCCGGGTTCAAGATGGATGCGCGAAAGGACTGCCCGCATACCAGCTACGAGAAGTTCGATTTTGAAGTGCCGACCCGCACGGATAACGATGTTTTTGCGCGCTTTGAAGTGCGCATGGAAGAAATGCGGCAGAGTGTGAGGATTGTCCGTCAAGCGCTCGACGGTATGCCGGAAGGCCCGTGGCAGGCCGACGCGCCGCATGTAGTCCTGCCGGAGCGCGAAAAGATGAAGACTCAGATGGAGTCGCTCATCTATCACTTCAAGATTGTGACCGAAGGGTTTCGAGTGCCGGCCGGGTCAGTCTTTCAAGTGGTGGAGTCGCCGCGCGGTGAACTCGGATACTACGTGGTCAGCGATGGTACGGCGAACCCGCATCGCGTGTTTATGCGGACACCGAGCTTCGGCAACTTGCAGTCTCTGGGCGCAATGCTTGAAAACGTAGTGATATCGGATTCCATCGCGGTGATGGGCAGCATGGATTTCGTTTTGGGAGACGTGGATCGGTAGCGCTATGACTTTCTCTCCAGCGCTGGAAGAGCGCTACGCCAAGATCTTGAGCAGTTACCCGCCTGGGCGGCAGCGCTCTGCTGTTGTTCCGCTGCTGCTGTATGGGCAGGATGAGCTCGGCTGCGTGTCCCAGGAATTGGTGGAAGAAGTGGCTCGCCGCTGCGGCATCACGCCGCTGCAAGTGGATGAAGTAATCGGCTACTATTCGATGCTTCATCGCAAGCCGCTCGGCAAATATCACGTGCAGGTATGCACCAATATTGCGTGCCAGGCGGTGGGCGGTGAAGAGCTTTACAACTATGCGAGCCAGCGGCTTGGCTTGGGCAACAAGCAGGTGTCTGCCGACGGCCTGATCTCACTCGAAGAGGTTGAGTGTATGGGTGCCTGCTCCTGGGCCCCGGCCATTCAGATCAACTACGATTTTCATCACTTTGTTACTCCCGAACGCTTTGACCAGCTGATAGAAGCGCTGCGGGACGGAAGCTATCAGCGGAAAGCATCCTAAAACAGAAATCATGCGTTATAACGAACCGAGCCCGCTGGAAGTCCGAGTAATCTCGCAGCGGTTTGACCTGCCGAATGCAGGCTCTCTCGATACGTACTTAGAGAACGAGGGCTACCTCGCCATCAAGAAGGCTTTGGAGATGACGCCCGAAGCAATCATTGATGAGCTGAAAGTATCCTCCCTGCGCGGCCGTGGTGGTGCCGGCTTCCCCACCGGCATGAAGTGGAGTTTTGTTCCGCGCACTACAGGAAAGCCCACCTACGTCATCTGCAATTCGGATGAGAGCGAGCCCGGCACCTGCAAAGATCGGCTGCTGATGGAGAACGATCCCCATCAGCTGATTGAGGGCATGATGATTGCCGCTTGGACCATCAAATCCAATAAAGGCTACGTGTTCATTCGCGGTGAGTACCGGCATCAGATTGAGTCTGTGGACCGGGCCATTGCCGAAGCGTATGCGCGCGGTTATCTAGGCAAAAATTTGTTCGGGTCCGGTTGGGACTTTGATCTTTATACACATACCGGTGCGGGTGCGTACGAGTGCGGGGAAGAGTCGGCGTTGCTGGAGTCGCTGGAAGGCAAGCGCGGCATCCCCCGGCTGAAACCTCCGTTTCCGGCTGTTGTCGGTGCATTCCAATCGCCGACCATTTTGAATAACTGCGAGACGTTTGCAAGCGTTCCGGTGATCCTGCGCAACGGCGGCGCCTGGTATGCAGCCCTGGGTACGCCAAAGAACGGCGGCACGCGGCTCACTTGTGTTTCCGGTCACGTGAACAAGCCCGGCGTCTATGAGTTGCCCATGGGCTTCCCGCTCACCCGCTTGATCGATGAAGTCTGCGGCGGCATGCGCAACGGCAAGAAGCTGAAAGCTGTCATTCCGGGCGGTTCATCCTCGCCTGTTTTGACCGCGGACGAGTGTACCGATTTGCTGCTCGATTTCGATTCAATTGCTAAAGCTAAGAGCATGGCAGGTTCGGGCGGTTTGGTCATCCTGGACGAAGACACCGACATTGTTGCCGTTGCACTGCGCACCATTAAGTTCTACGCGCATGAGAGTTGCGGCTGGTGCATCCCCTGCCGTGAAGGTACAACGTGGTTGAAGAAGGTTCTTGGCCGCTTCCACGACGGCAATGGTATCGCTAGCGACATCGATTTAATCGGTGACCTGGCGAACAACATGCTGGGCCGTACGTTCTGTGCGCTGGGCGATGCTGCGGCGATGCCCACCACCGGTTTCATCACGAAGTTCCGTAGCGAGTTTGAGGAATATTTAGCTAAGTCGCAGGGCGTAGTGGCGCCACAGCGCGCCGGCTCTCCTGAGCTTGTTGTTGTCTGAAAAAAGGTATTCGAAGTAAAAACATCATGGCTGATCCACTTCATTTCACAATCGATGGTCACCCGCTGGAGGCAGCGCCCGGGACGCTGTTGATCAATGCCGCCAAACAGGCAGGCATCTCGATTCCCGCTTTCTGTTACTACGACGATCTTTCATTGCAAGCGGCCTGCCGCATGTGTCTGGTAGAGGTTGAGAAGACTCCGAAACTGCAGGTAGCCTGCACGCTGCCAGTTGCTGAAGGCATGGTGGTTCACACCGACTCGGATATTGTTCGCAAGGCTCGTAAAGGCACGCTGGAATTTCTGCTCACCAACCATCCTTTGGATTGTCCGGTGTGCGACAAGGGTGGCGAGTGCGAATTGCAGGACATGGTTTTTCGCTACGGCGCAGGTGAGAGCCGGTTCCGTGAAGCTAAGATTCACGTCGACGAAAAGCAGTGGTCGCCCATCGTCTTCTACGATGCTCCGCGCTGTATTCTCTGCTACCGGTGTGTTCGAGTTTGCGGCGAAGCATTGGGGGTCAACGCTCTTGGTGTAGGCAATCGCGGTGCTGCTTCTGAGATCGTTCCTAACAAGGGCGATCACCTGGAGTGCGACGAATGCGGTGCCTGCATTGACATCTGCCCGGTAGGCGCGCTGACGAGCGGTACCTACCGCTACAAAACGCGGCCGTGGGAGATGGAACATGTTGGCACTGTGTGCACGCATTGCTCAAACGGATGTAAGGTCACTCTCGGCGTGCGCAATGGCGAGATTATGCGGTCCAACAATCGCGATCGCTCGGGCGTGAATGGTGAGTTTCTCTGTGTTAAAGGTCGCTTCGCCTATGATTTTAATGAGCATCCGGATCGCCTGACTGCGCCGCTGATGCGGGTGAATGGTCAGTTGAAACCTGTTTCGTGGGCGCTGGCTCTTGCTACCGTGGCGAGAAAATTCAACGAGCTTCGAGGGCGCAACGGAAGCTTTGGGGTGATCGGTTCGAACCACACAACCAATGAGGAGAATTACTTGCTGCAGCGGTTTGCGCGGCAGATTCTCCGCACCAACAATATTGATCATCATCGCACTGGCGATCTCCCGGCACTGATGGACGCACTGGCTGGACGCACCGGCGCACTCGCGACAACGCAGGATGTGTCGAAGACCAAGGCTGCCCTTGTCATTCACAGTGATTTGGCACAGGAGCAGCCGCTACTCGCCTATCAGCTGCGTAACAACTGGCGTCTGAATAAGGCGCATGTCTATGCCGTGACGCCTGGAGTGGTGCGGGAAGACAGTTATGCCAGCACGGTTCGGGCAGAGGTGGGCCAGGAATTTCAAGCGCTCGAGTCGATTCGCGAAAAGCTGGCGGCTGAACCCGAACTAGTCATTCTGTTTGGCGCCGCAGTGAAGGGCGAAGCGGTTCGGCGGTTGGTCGCTTTTGGCGATTCGCTCGGTATTCCGGTGAAGTATGTCTGCCTTCTTGATTATTCCAATTCACGCGGCGCTTCGGACCTGGGCGTTCTTCCTGACCTTCTGCCCGGCTACCATTCAGCGGCAGACACCGGTTTGGAAGCTGGTCTGAACTACGACCAGATGCTTGCGGCGACAGATCTTGACGCGCTTTGGATCGTTGGCTCCAATCCGGCTTCGCGGCAGCCTCTAGCAACGAGCAATGCATTCACTGTGGTGCAAGACTTGTTCCTCACCGAGACGGCCAGCCGCGCTGACGTGGTGTTTCCTGCTTCATCGGTATACGAGAAGAACGGCACCGTTACCAACGTCTGCGGTGATGTGCAGAAAGTAATGCGCGGCCCCAAGACGATGGGCACCAAGCCGGACATCGAGATCTTCGCCCTGCTTGCCAGGGAGATGAACGCTGACTTGGGTCCCTCGCAGCCGCAAGCTGTTTTTCAACTGATTCGTCAAGCTGTCCACGGCTATAACGTTCCGCTCGCGGTGATTGAGACGGGAGGCGCTGCACCTACTGCGCCATTGAACGGCCACGTCGAATTCAGGCCTGCACCCGAGCTGGTGCGATCGGCCAACAATACGCTGTTCACCTCTGGCACACTGGGTAGATTCTCAAACATGCTCAACTCAGTCATTGAGTCTCCTGGCGAGCTCTACCAGGAGCCCCTCAAGCAGACAGGCATACGCGAGGGAAGCGTGCAAACCGAGACCCACGGACAGGAACGATGACGTTCAACTTCTTTGTTGTTAGCCTGATCAAGATTGCAATTGTGTTTGGCGTCTTTATGACGACGCTCGCTTACCTGCAATGGGTTGAGCGGAAAGTCCTGGCGCACATTCAGTCCCGGACCGGTCCATTGCGGGTCGGTCCTCATGGGTTGATGCAGCCGATGGCTGACGTGTTCAAGCTGCTCACCAAAGAAGATCTGCTGCCGCCTTACGTAAATAAATTCTTTTACCTGCTAGCTCCATTCATCGCGGTATCGCTCGCGCTGATTTCCATCTCCATCATTCCGTTTGGGCCGGAAGTTACCGTGTTCGGCGTTCGCACCTTCATGCAAATCACCGACCTGAACGTGGGCATTCTGTTCGTGCTCGCCATCAGTTCGGTAAGTGTGTATGGCGTCGCGCTCGCCGGGTGGTCGTCGAACAACAAATACTCTTTGATCGGCGGCCTGCGCAGCAGCGCTCAGCTGATCAGCTATGAGCTGCCACTCACATTGGCAATCGTCTCGCCGTTGCTCTTGAATAATCACCTCAGTTTCCGTGGCATCACGGATGCGCAGGCCGGTTACTATCTGGGCTTCATCCCGCGCTGGAACATCTTCCAGATGCCATTTCCCCAGATCTTTGCTTTCATTGTTTTCATGATCGCTGCGTTCGCGGAAACCAACCGCATTCCCTTCGATCTGCCTGAAGCTGAAAATGAACTGGTGGCCGGCTTCCACACCGAATACAGCAGCATGAAGTTTGCCTGCTTCTTTATGTCTGAGTACGCGAACATGGTGACCATCACCTGCGTTGCGACGCTGCTGTTCCTGGGCGGATGGCATCCGTTGTTCCCTGCTCCCTGGTCAAACTACGTACCCGTTCTGTTCTTCCTCGGCGCAGCATTACTCTGTTTCTGGTTTGGATTCAATCCTGCGCGAAAAGGCGACGCAATCAGCTTCTCGCTGTTTGCCCTAGCCTTCTTCGTTGTCGCTATCGTGTTCGCCATTCCCGTACTACAGCCGGTGCTGACCCCAATCTTCTGGTTCCTTAGCAAAGTCGGTGCGCTGCTCTTCACGTTCATTTGGATTCGCGGAACGCTCCCACGCTTTCGCTACGACCAGCTGATGAAATTTGCCTGGACCTTTCTCTTTCCCTGTGCGCTGATCAACCTGCTTCTGACTGCTTTCTGTGTAGCTGTATTCTGAGTCTTCATGGACACGATTCTCTTTATCGTTTTCGCGACCGTCTCAGTGGTTTGCGCAGTTAATCTTGTCTTCCAGAAGCATCCGATTTCGAGCGCGTTATCACTGATCGGCGTCATGGGATCGTTGGCCGTACTCTATCTTTTACTAGGTGCCGAGTTTATCGCCATGGCGCAATTGATTGTCTATGGCGGTGCCGTCATGGTGCTGTTCATCTTCACCATCATGCTGCTGAACGCAGGTGCGGAAAAGGCCAGCAGTAAATCCTGGTTCGCGCAAGTTGCCGGGCTGCCTCTTCTGCTTGCCTTTATCGCCCTTTTCGTTTTCCTGATTCGCAGTGATCTCGGCCCCATGCGCACCGTCAGCTTTGGTGCCTGGGTCGGTGGTCGAGCCGAGCAGATTGGGCAAATGCTCTTTACTGAGTACCTGCTTCCGTTTGAAGTGATCTCTGTCTTGATCCTGATTGCAATTCTGGGCGCTGTTGTTCTGGCACAAAAGGAGATCGATTAGTATGCCTCACATCCCACCCGTCCCGCTTACGTGGTATCTGATGTTGAGCGCTGTCCTGTTCGCTCTCGGCATCGCCGGCTTTATTTACCGCAAAAGCGTGATCACGGTCTTCATGTCCATTGAGCTCATGCTCAATGCCGTCAACCTGAGCTTCGTTTCTTTCTCTTACCAATTGCAACGTATCGACGGCCATATCTACTCATTCTTCGTGATGGTGGTGGCGGCGGCGGAAGCAGCGGTAGGCCTTGCCATAATCCTCACAATCTTCAAAAACCGCGGCACCCTGCAAATCGACGAAGTCGATTCGCTGAAACTTTAGTTCCCGCCCATGACACTCTGGCTTATTCCGTTCTTTCCTCTTCTTGGCTTTCTGATCAACGGCATGTTCGGCCGCCGCTGGCCCAAGCAGGTAGCAAGCCTGATTGCTGCGGGTTCAGTAGCTGTTTCCTTTCTGTACGTTGTTGCCGCCGTTTACAAGCTGTACCCGCTCGACACTGTCTACGCTGAACACGATTTCACCTGGATACAAAGCGGTTTTTTGAACGTTGGCTTCGATCTAGTGCTCGACCGGCTCACCGCAGTGATGCTTCTCATTGTGACCGGAGTCGGGCTTCTGATTCATATCTACGCAATCGGCTACATGGATCACGAAGAGGGCTTCAACCGCTTCTTTACGTACCTCAACCTGTTCATGTTTTTCATGCTGGTTTTGGTGCTCGCCTCAAACCTGCTGGTCATGTTTGTCGGCTGGGAGGGTGTCGGCCTGTGCAGTTATCTACTGGTTGGTTTCTACTTCAAAGAAGACTATGCGACGAACGCCGCCAACAAGGCCTTCATCGTAAACCGCATCGGCGACTTCGGATTCATGCTCGGCATCTTTCTGACCGCGCTCACTTTTAAAACTCTCGATTTTGGCAAGCTGGCGGCCGCCGTTTCCAGCCTTCCGGTTGAGGCAACTGTGGGCACTATCACGGCCATCACGCTGCTTTTGTTTGTCGGTGCCACTGGCAAGTCGGCTCAACTGCCTCTTTATGTCTGGCTGCCCGATGCTATGGCAGGGCCCACTCCGGTATCTGCCTTGATCCACGCAGCGACCATGGTCACCGCTGGCGTATACATGATCGCGCGTGTGTCGTTCCTCTACAACCATGCGCCTCTTGCCATGGGCGTTGTCGCGGTCATCGGGCTTTTGACTGCGGTGTTCGCTGCAACCATCGGCGTCACCCAGAACGATATTAAAAAGGTCTTCGCCTACTCGACTATTTCCCAGCTCGGCTATATGTTTCTCGGCCTTGGCGTAGGAGCTTATTCGGCCAGCATCTGGCACGTGATGACGCATGCCTTCTTTAAAGCACTGCTCTTCCTGGGTGCTGGCAGCGTTATTCACGGATTGAGCGGTGAGCAGGATCTGCGTCATATGGGTGGCCTGCGCCGCGCAATGCCCATCACGTTCGTTACGTTGGGCGTGGCCAGCCTTGCCATCTCCGGCTTTCCAGGCTTCTCCGGTTTTTTCAGTAAAGATGCGATTCTCTCGGCCGCTTATGATCGCGCACCCTGGATGTTCTGGGTTGGCGCTCTCACGGCCGGCGTTACTGCGTTCTATGTTTTCCGCGCGTTCTTCCTGGCATTCTTCGGCACGTACCGGGGACAGAAGCATGCACACGAATCCCCGCTCAGCATGACTGTTCCCCTGATGATTTTGGCCGTGCTTTCCTTTGGGGGCGGATATATCAACATCCCGCGTTGGCTTTCACCCGGCTTCCCCATGGCTGAACATGAAAACAGCGCGGCGATGGTTATCTCGGCCAGCCTCGGCATTATTGGAATCCTGCTCGCCTTCTTCCTTTACGTCCTGCGTCCCGCGTTGGCCGAATCGTTACGAGTAGGTGCCGGGCCGATCTATGGTCTAATCTCAAACAAATATTACGTCGACGAAATCTACGCCGCACTCATAGTCAACCCCATTAAGGGCATCTCGCGAGTTTTCTTGTGGCATGGAGTCGATGAGTCACTCATCGATCACTCTCTGGTCAATGGCCTGTCCCGTATTGTGCGCGGCTGGGGTTCGCTGTTCAGGCAACTGCAATCTGGGAGTATTCGCAATTACGCAACCTGGATCCTTGCTGGCTCACTGCTGGTGATCCTGGTCATTGGAATGACCGGAGGCAATCGATGAACCTTCTCGCCGTCACCCTTGCTCTTCCCCTGCTTGGCTTTATTGCCATCCTTCTGACACCGCCGAAGTCGCGAACGTCGTTCACCGTCGCGTTCTTCACCAGCCTCGTCACGTTTCTTCTTTCCTTAGGCCTTATCAGCCCTGTGATGGCCAATCCGGCACAGTTCACATCCGTTGTGGACCATATGTGGATCAACAGTCCAGGCACGCAAATCCGCTTTCATCTTGGCGTCGATGGCATCAATATTTGGCTCGTCTTGCTCACGACCTTCCTTCTACCCATTGCCGTTTGGATTACGCAGGAGTTGATTCCCCATCGCCGCCGGAACTTTTATGCGTTCCTGATGCTCTTTGAATTCGGATTGATCGGCGTCTTCACTGCTGTCGACCTCTTCGTTTTTTACGTATTCTGGGAAGTCGCGCTTGTGCCGATGTACCTGATGGTCGGCGGCTATGGCGGGCCGCGAAAAACGCAGGCCGCAGTCAAATTTTTCGTTTACACATTCCTCGGGTCCGTGCTGATGCTTGGCTCTGTCATTTACATTCACAGCCAAACTGGATCGTTCGATTACGTGGACATCATGAATGGTTTCAGCTCAGGCCGTTTCGTGTTGACTCCCAGCCAACAGTTGCTGCTGTTCCTTGGGTTCTTCGCCGCCTTTGCCGTAAAGGTGCCCATCTTTCCGCTCCACACCTGGCTACCGGAAACCTACACGCAGGCGCCAGCGCCCGCCACGTTTCTTCTTGCCGCTGTGATGTCAAAAATGGGCGCATACGGGCTGATCCGCTTTTCGCTTCCGCTTGCTCCACTTGGTGCTCATCGATGTGCCAGCTGGATCGCTGTCCTTGCCATTATCGGCATCATCTATGGCGCCTTGCTGGCCCTTATCCAGCCCAACATCAAACGGCTGATTGCCTACTCTTCCGTCAGCCATCTCGGGTTCATCGTTCTCGGTATTTTCTCCTTTACCCAGCAGGGAGCTGATGGCGCAGTTTTCCAAATGATTGCGCATGGCCTCTCTACCGGTGCCTTGTTTATCCTGGCCGGCTACCTGGAAGTGCGTCGCGGCTCTATGGAGATGAACGATTTTGGAGGTGTCGCGACCCATGCGCCGCGCCTGGCCACTTCGTTCATGATTGCTCTACTGGCCAGCATCGGCCTGCCTACTCTTTGTAATTTTGTGGGAGAGTTTCTGACGATGCAGGGCGCGGCCATTGCTCACTTTTCCTGGGCCGCTTGGGCCGCTGTCGGGGTGATACTCTCTGCCGCTTACATGCTCTGGATGTACCAGCGCACATTTCTTGGCAAGTCGGCCGTTGGCGCTAGACCGTTGAGCGATCTTCGTTTGGACGAA
>CAXTWQ010000046.1:23653-32326 GCA_964248065.1 uncultured Bryobacteraceae bacterium
CCTCTGCGTCATGATGGTTTGGCTTGGCTCTTACACTCAACCTTTCTTGCAACCAATCTCTTCCGCTACCGCGCATCTTCTCGATCAGACCAGCATGAGCAATGAATACAGAGTTCAGATGAATGCCCCGCTTTCGAAAGTCGCTGAGGCTTCGCATGCTCGGTAACTTTCAACCCCACCTGGTTGAGTACTTGCGCTTCCTACCCGAGATTTTGCTGACGGTATTCGGTATCGCCATTATGATGCTGGAAGCCGGACTGCCTGCCGGCAACAAACGCATCCTCGGCGCTCTTGGCCTGCTAGGTATAGCCGCCGCGTTTGTTGCGAACTTCTGGGCATTTGGCGATAGCGGCTCGGCTTTTCAGAACATGATCGCCAACGACGGCTACGGCACATTCTTCCGTGGTCTGGTTCTGGTTGTCGGCTTCCTCTGCATCTTGGCTTCGTTCAGCTATCTCGAACGCGAGGGCGCTCAATCGGGTGAATTCTACTCACTCATACTGTTCTCACTCGTTGGCCAGTGCGTGTTGGCGACCGCAACTGATTTGATCATGGTGTTCATCGGCCTGGAAATCTCTTCCATCGCCACCTATGTTCTTGCCGGCTTTCTTCGTGATGATCGCCGGAACAATGAGTCTGCCCTGAAATACTTCCTGCTGGGGTCGTTTGCTACAGCGTTTCTGCTGTACGGCGTCGCTTGGATTTATGGTCTGCTTGGCTCCACGAACCTGGAAGTGATACGCCGTACGCTGGATGAGACGCAGCATCCTTCCATCCTGGTGGGGCTTGCTCTTGCTCTGCTCTTTGTGGGGCTGGGCTTCAAGGTCTCAGTTGCGCCGTTTCAAATCTGGGCGCCCGATGTTTATCAGGGGGCAGCTGCTCCGGTAAGTGCTTTCATGTCAGCCGGCCCGAAAGCGGCTGCCTTTGCGGTGTTCTTCCGTGTATTTCTTTACTCGTTCCGGCCGCTGAATGAGAGTTGGCTTCCGCTTGCCTGGATATGCGCTTTGCTCACGATGGTCATCGGTAACTTTGGAGCGCTACTGCAGACGAACGTGAAGCGCATGTTGGGCTACAGCTCCATTGCCCATGCCGGCTACGTGATGGTTGCGCTTGCAGCGGGCTCTCAGATTGGCATGACAGCCGCTATGTTTTATCTTGCTTCGTATGCCTTGATGAACATCGGAGCTTTTGCGGTAGTCAGCCACATCGCTTCTCGCAATGAGCGGTTTGTCAAAATTGACGATTTCGACGGTCTCGTCCGACGCGAACCAATGATGTCCGCGCTACTAGCGATTTTTGTTTTCTCCCTGATTGGCGTTCCACTGACTGGAGGATTCTTTGGTAAGTTCTATGTGTTCCAAGCAGCGCTTAACTCGCACTTGATTTGGCTAACCGTGTTTGGGCTGCTGAACAGCGCCATTGCGGCTTACTACTATTTGAAGATCATTGTGGCTGTCTTCATGCGTGAGCCATCTGCGAACATCGCCAAGCTTCCACCTGCCTCTCCCAGCTTGCGTATTGCGATCTGGGCGAGCGCTCTCGGCGTGCTCATTCTGGGTATCTTTCCATCTACGCTGCTTACGTTCGTTACTGAATCGGCAGCCGCGTTTCACTAAACTCCAGCGCCTCACAGCTCCTCTGATCTCAAAAAGATACTGCGCAACTCCGTGATGCTTTCAATTCGGATCAGACCGGGATGCGCCTCCGGAACCGGCTCATGTTCCAGGCTCCAGGTACGCTGATGCGGCACAAAGACAGCCTTCATGCCTGCCGCTAATGCCGGATTGATGTCGGACTTGGGTGAGTTCCCCACCATCCACGTTTGAGCGGCCTTCATCCCTCGATCTTCCATTAGCTTGCGATAAGCCAGCTCATTCTTCTCGCGGACAACGGCAACGTGAGTAAAGTAAGCGCCTAGCCCAGAGCGATCCACCTTAATCCGCTGCTCATCCGAATCACCCTTCGTGAAAAGCGTCAACTCGTGCCGCGTTGAGAGGTCCGCAATCGTCTCCGGCACTCCGGGCAGTAACTCCATCGGTTGTTCCAGAATCGCCAGTGCAAACTTCCGAACTGCGTGAAGATCCGCTTCGCTGATGTCCCGTTCCGCCAAGTGCTGCATGCACTGCGCCAAGCTGCGGGCAAAGTTTCGCGAGCCGTAGCCATGGATCTTTACGTTTGCAATCTCGATCTCGTCCAGCACTTGGCGCACCTGCGCCGCTGTTAACGACGAGTGCTGAAGATATCCACAGAACTGGGTGAAAGCCGACTCGAAGTAGATGTTGTTTTCCCAGAGCGTATCGTCGGCATCGAAAATCAGGCTTTGCCGTTCCAAGGCGAGTTCCTTAGGAATTTACAACGTGCTTAGCATGGCCATTGAGTGGGCCCACGCGCTTTGCCAGAGCTGTCCGCTCCCGTTGAATGGTGTAGTCAGGCAACATCTTCACCAGGTACTCCAGCCGCTCAACTTCCGATCGTAGCGATAGCAGGAGCTGGCGCCGATCAACATCTGCAATCAGCTGCCCAAGTTTGAAGCTCAGCCGGGGACTGTCAAGCCGGGAAAGCTCGCCACTCGGAAGCGTCTCTGTTTCCAGCAGCGGACGACATGCATCCACGGCTCTGGTTCGCAACTCGGAAGATGGCGCGGCATCGTCTTCGTCGTCGAAGTAGCCAACCTCAGCACGCAGATACGCTTCATTTTCGTCGAGCGACTCAACTTCGAATCGACGCTGCCCAGTGGCTACCAGATCCAATTGGCCGTCCGGGTAGCGGCGGATTACCTCTTGCACCACTGCCGTGCAGCCAACGTTGACAATGCCTTCTTCCTTCGCCAGCACAACGCCAAACTCCCGTTTACCGGGTATCACGTCGGCCATCAGCTCTTTATAGCGGTCCTCAAAGATATGTAGAGGCAAGGGCATCCCAGGCAGCAGCACCAGTGAGAGCGGAAACAGGGGAAGCAAGGGCGCGTCCATCCCTACATTATGAGCATCAATGCTTTGCGGTGCCTTGCGGTTTCAAGCCCAGGGCGTGGGATCTGCCTTGGAGAGAGCGCGATCCAGATAAGTTGCCGCGCTGATTAGAGCCAAATGGGTCAAAGCTTGCGGAAAATTTCCAAGCTGCCTTCCGCTTCGGCTCATCTGCTCAGAGAAGAGGCCGAGATGGTTCCCATGCGCCAATAACTTCTCGAAAAGCAGGCGGGCTTTATCCACTTGGTTCGCTCGCGCCAGGCACTCAACAAACCAGAATGAGCAGCACGTGAAACTTCCTTCCTCACCGCCTAAGCCGTCCTGCACTTCCCGGTTTCGATAGCGATACACAAAGGCGTCTTCAGCCAGATCCAACTCGATGGCAGCCAAAGTGGAAAGCCACTTCGGATCAATTGGGCTAATAAAGCGCATAAGAGGTAGTAGCAGGATGGATGCGTCCATCGTTTCACTCCCTTTAGCCTGGACAAAGCTCTGCCTCTTCTCACTCCAGAAGTTTGCGTAGATATCATCCACGATGTCATCACGATGCCGGTACCACTCGGCGAGCGGTGCTGAGAGCGATCGTTTGTGTGCCAGCCGAATGGCTCGATCAAACGCAACCCAACACATCAGGCGCGAATGCAGCAGTTCTTTGTCTCCGCCTCGCAGCTCCCAGATGCCGTCGTCCGGCTTCCGCCAATTCTCGCCGAGCCACGCCAGAATAGCTTTTACATTGACCCAGCCTTCATAAGGCAGTGCGTGCCCGTATTTGGAATAGAGATAGGTGGCGTCGAATATCTCGCCATAGATATCCAACTGGGATTGATTGTGGGCACCGTTGCCCATTCGAACGGGCCGGGAATCCATGTATCCTCTGAGATGGTCAAGGTCCACCTCCTCCAAATCTGTGCTTCCATCCAGCCGGTACATGATGCGCATGGGCCCAACAGAGCCATCGCTCTCGCGAATGCGGGCGGAAAGCCAGGCAAAAAATTGATCAGCCTCCGTGTGGTAGCCGAGCCGCATAAATGCATAGAGAGTAAACGCGGTATCCCGGAGCCAGGTGTAACGGTAATCCCAATTGCGCTCGCCACCGGGCACTTCAGGCAAACTAAAAGTCGGTGCCGCAATCAGCGATCCATACTGCTTGCTGGTCAGCAGCTTTAGCACCAGCGCCGACCGGCTCACCGCTTCCCGCCATCGGCCCCGATACTGCGACTTGCCGCTCCACTCACGCCAGTACCGTAATGTTTCGGCAAGCTCACGCTCGACAACGTCCTGATTCAACGACGTATAGGTCAGCTCACTGTCGGCGCCTAGAATAAAAGTGGCGCACTCGCCTTTCTTGAGGATGAAGTTAGCGCTTGCCGTTCCGTTGTCGACCGTGAGATGCTGGCTGCCCTGCAATCGAAGCACTTCGCAGTCGCCGCTGTCAGGTACAAACAGCACATCGGACGTCTGCAGGCAAGCCGTGTGATTCACCCGCGCATAATCAAAACCAGGCCGGCACTGAAGCCGAAACCGCACCGTGCCATGAATGGAACGCGCTACCCGTATCAGCACGTTGCGCTGATCTTGAGCAGTCACCGGCATGAAATCGGTCACTTCGGCTGATAGCTCGCCACACAGAAAGCGGGTAATCAGGACGTTGGTTTCAGCCACATACATCTGCTTGCAAACCATATTCGTCATTTCGGGGATGACGCTGTAGCAGCCGCCTTTTTCGTTATCCAGTAAAGCCGCAAAGATCGTTGGTGAGTCGAAGCGCGGGAAGCAGAAAAAATCGACAGACGAATCTAACCCAACCAGAGCCGCCGTTGACATGTTTCCGACCACTCCGTAATCTTCAATTTGCTTCAAGGCCATTGCTCCTATCTTCGCGTGACGAAACGACAGTCCCTTAAAATCAAAGAGCCAGCATGGATTCGGTATCGGTGATCAGTTGTTGCCGGAATGAGATTGCGACGATAGATCGATTCCTGCGATCGCTTAGGGCGCAGATCACTCCCCACTTCTCGCTGCAGGCGGTGATTGCCGATGGTTGCAGCACCGATGGTACGCGTCAGCGCCTGGAAGCTTTTGGGGTGCAACATCCATGGGTGCAGGTGATTGATAACCCACAACGCATTGCCAGCACGGGGCTGAACGCTGCCATACGGCATAGCACTGGAACAATTCTTGTCCGTATGGATGCGCATACCGAGTACGCTCCGGATTATGTGCGCGAGTGTGTTCAAACACTGCGGGAAACCGGTGCTTCTGCGGTGGGCGGCCCGGTTCGCATCAGGGCTGAGTCGACTTGGCAGCAGGCGTTTGCCGCGGCGGTTCAGTCGCCGCTCTTCAGTGGCGGATCAACCGTTTACAATCTCACTCTGGAAGGCTCCGTCGATTCAGTTCCGTACGGTTGCTGGTGTCGTCGAACATTGGAAGAAGCAGGCTGTTTCGATGCGCGCATGGTGCGTAATCAAGACGATGAGCTGAGTCTTCGTATCAGGCAAGCGGGCGGTCTGATCTGGCAATCGCCCCGCATCTGTTCTTACTATTACCCGCGACGCTCTCCTGTTGCCTTAGCAAAACAGTTCTTTGCTTACGGCTACTGGAAGGTCTACACGATGCGCAAACATCGCACCGTGGTGCGGGCCCGCCATCTTGCTCCGGCGGCAGCGGTCAGCTTACTGGCTGTGCTCGCCACCAGCGGCTTGTTCTCGCGCTCCGCCCGACGCCTTCTGACCGTACTGATGGCGCTGTACTCAGCAGCTATCCTGGCCGCCGTACGCCGCTTGCAGCCAGCCGCGCTGGCCATCTTCCCCATCGCACATGCCGCTTATGGAGCAGGAACACTGGCGGCAATTCTGAACCCTGAGTTGCGTGCGTGAAGCCAGGCACGGATCCCGCCTCCCTGTTTTTTCGTCAGCAGCTGCTACACCGGATAAGCAGTTGGCTTCTTGCAGCCCGACCTGACCGTCTGTCTTGGCGCGTTGCCGATATTGGCTGCGGTTACGGATACTGGCTGCAAAACTTCGTCAGCATGGATCTCTCTTCTTCCCAACTGTTTGGGCTGGATCATGATCTCGCTCGTCTTCGTGATGCTTCTGCACGGCCGAACGCGTCTAACGTTCTATGCGGCGATGCTCGGCACCTGCCCTGGCCGGCCAACACGTTCGATCTGGTGACTCAATTTACTGTGTTCTCTTCGATTCTTGCCTTTCCCGATCGCCAGCAAATTGCGCGCGAGATGCTTCGTGTCCTCAAGCCCGGAGGCCTTGTGATCTGGTACGACTTCTTTGCGCCCAACCTGAAAAATCGTAAAACTAAAGCGATCGGCAGACGCGAACTGCTCGGCTTGTTTCCGAGCTGTCAACTTGAAATCCGTCGAGTGACGCTAGCTCCTCCGCTTGCACGATTGGCGCTTGGCATCTCGCATCGGCTTGCCCGGGCGCTGGGGACAATATCGCTTTTGTGTACGCACTACCTTGCCTTCATTACTTGTTCTGACCAAACTGCGTTGTCATGAGCGAGGTTCAGCGGGTACCCTTCTTCCGCTCGGATGTCGGCGTGGAGGAGATTGAAATAGTAACGCAAGTGCTGCGCTCAGGATGGCTTACTACTGGACCTGTGGTGGCGCAGTTGGAAGCCGACTTTTGCGAGGCAACCGGCGCTCCGTATGCTGTCGCTGTTAATTCCTGCACTTCGGGTTTACATGCAACCCTGATCGCTTGCGGCATCGGCCCGGGCGACCAGGTCATCACTAGTCCTTACACGTTCTGTGGATCGATTCAGGCCATTGAGGAAGCCGGTGCGGAGCCTGTGTTCATCGATATCGGCAACGATCTTAATCTCGACGCAGATTTGCTTTCGCAGCACTTGACTCCGAGCACCAAAGCCATCCTTCCGGTTCACATTGCAGGTCTTTCCTGTGACATGTTATCGATCCATACATTTGCCGATCAGCATGGCTTGGCGGTGATTGAAGACGCTGCGCACGCGTTCGGCGCTACCCTGGACCCGTCTCTCAGTAACGCTGCCGTTTACAGTTTTTACGCAAACAAGAATCTAACGACCGGTGAAGGCGGCATGGTGACGACCTCTGACGCTGCGTTCGCCGATCGCTTGCGCTGCCTGGTAAACCACGGTGTTCGACGCCTGCAACCTGGCCCGCTTGGCGCTTGGCAGTACGACGTGAAGGAGCGCGGATTGAAGGGCAACATGTCCGACGTTCTTGCAGCTATAGGCGTCGCGCAACTTCGCAAGCGGCGTGAGAGCCAACAATCACGGCAGCGCATCGCCGAAACTTACGGTCGCGCCTTCACTGGCTCGCCCTACCTGCAGCTGCCGCCCACCCATGCCGGTCGAACTCACGCCTGGCATCTCTACATCGTGCAACTTGAACTGGAGCGGTTAACGGCTGATCGTGACCAGATCGCTACTGAACTAATGGCGGGGGGCGTTGGATGCAGTGTACACTTCCGGCCTATTCCCCTACACTCATATTTCCATCGCTACGGCTCCCTGTCGCAGTGGCCCAATGTCGAACATCTTTACCCACGCGTTCTTTCGCTTCCAATCTTTCCAGCCATGACTGACGATGAGCAGCAGTTCGTCATCAAGCGCGTTCTTGAAGTCCTGAAAGCTCATTCGGCATGTTGAGCCGCCTCGCCTCCACTCTCGGAATCTTGATCTTGAGCCCGGTCTATTTGACTGTGTGCATCATTGTTTTAGTTGAGCTCGGCAGGCCTGTCCTGTTTTTTCAAACACGCGTGGGACGGAATTACAAGCCGTTCCTGATCTGGAAGTTCCGCACTATGCAGGGCGGGCGCACGACGGCTGTAACGCGATGGCTGCGCCGCAGTCGGCTGGACGAACTGCCTCAGCTGATCAACATTATGCGCGGCGATATGGCTTTCATCGGGCCTCGTCCGGAAGTCCCAAAGTTTGTCACGCAGAGCGATATCTGGTCCAAGGTGTTGGCTGTCAAACCCGGCCTGTTCGACCCTGCGTCGCTCAGTTTTCTAGACGAAGAGCGGCTCCTCGACGGCGCGGCTGATCCTGAGCAGGTATACCGAACACGCATCCTTCGGGAGAAGCTCGCTCTGAGTGCTGGGTACCTTAGCAACCGCAGTAGCCGCAGAGACATTGCGCTGCTGATTCGAACCGCATGGCAGCTGCTTCAAAGGATGCATCGTTGACGCTTGATCCCGCCTTGATCGTCAAGCTGCTGGAAAGGCCTGAGCAAACGCGAGAGCTGCCGTCTAACTTGCTGGCCGACCAAACAATCCTCGTCACCGGTGCGGGCGGCTCCCTTGGCTCTGCGCTGTGCCGCACTCTTGCGACCACAAAGTGCCGGTCGGTGATCGCGCTGGACAATCACGAACTGGCATTACTCACTCTGCAGGGGCGATATGAATTAGAGTTGCTGGACCTGCGGAATGAAACCGCAGTTGCAGCCTTGCTCCGGCGCCGCAAGCCTGACGTAATCGTCCACACGGCTGCTTACAAACACTTGCCGTTCCTGCAACAGTTTCCGTTTGCCGCGTTCGAGAATAATACTCTCGTCACTGCCCGGCTTGCTCGTCTGTCGCGAGAACTGGGCGTGCCCCGGTTTCTTTTCCTATCAAGCGATAAGGCTTCCGATCCCGTGAGCATTCTTGGTATCTCGAAGCGCATTGCTGAAATGGCGTTAGTCGGCAGCAGGGAGGCCGCGCTTCGA
>CAXTWQ010000046.1:32336-37866 GCA_964248065.1 uncultured Bryobacteraceae bacterium
TCTGGGCTCGTCTGGAAGCGTCCTCTCAGTATGGGCCGGCCAAGTTGCTCAAGGGAAAGCTCTGACCGTTGTCCCCGAAGCGGAACGTCTTTTTATCAGTTCCGACGAAGCAGTGTCAGCACTTTTGGCTCTAGCCGATGCACGCCACCTGCATGGACTCTTCGCGCCGGCTGCCGCATCCCCGGTCCGTATCGAGGATCTTGCTGACCGCTTCTTAGGCCCTGAGCGGCCCCATTGGCCCAGGCGCGCTCTTGCACTCAACCCGGCTGAGAAAGAGCGTGAAGCATTGTGCTCAGGCAATGAATCTCTACAGCCGACCAGCTCGAAACACCTGCTGCGAATCGAAGAGCGTAGAACCAATCCGGGCAATCTCTCCGCCATCATCAATGAGATCGCGCGAGCCTGCGAGACTCGGAATCTGCCACTCCTTTTCGACACCGCTCATAGAGCGTTGCACCCTTGAACAACGCCGCTGCCCTAACTTTGCGGAATAGTCCAGCAGTCACGACGTTGCCAGTCTCGTCGCGATCGCCCCATCCACCCGTAGCTTTGCGGAACAGTTTGCAACAGACGCCAGCGCGGCTCAATCGAACGCATTTGCGACCAGCCTGGAACACCTTCGAAATCAACTGACCACTCTGGGTCCACACTGTGCCAATGCACTCCCTCGCTGCGGTGCCGGATGCGAACCGGGCAGATTCGCGTGCCAGAAAACAGGCAGAATGAGATGTCCAAGGCGTTCTCGAGAGGTATGTCATGGGGGCTGTCGTTCGAAGTAAAGCGGTAGAAGGTGCCGGTTGCTAACCGCCCATTTGCAATCAGATGCGTAAGCCACAGCTTTCCTTCAGAGGCCGTTTCGGCTGCAAAGTAGATTTCTCCCAGAAGGTGCAACGCTCCATTCCTGTTGGTCTCGAAAAGCTCAAAGGTGCGTAGAGTGAATTGCCGCATGCGGTACGGAGCTCCCATCCTCCAAAACAAATGCGACCAAATTTGTTTGATAGGCCGCTGCTAGATAGGTGGCTATTTCTAGATTTTTCTCGCACGGCTTACGATCATAGACATGCACCTGAAGCTGAAGCGTACGCCAGGGCTCTACCTGGTGGGCTTTATGGCCTCCGGAAAAACCACGGTGGGCAGTATGCTTGCCCGGCATTTAGGCTGGACGTTTGTCGATATTGATGGAGAGATTGAGCGCACAGAGAACCGCTCGATCGCGCAAATTTTCAGAGAGGACGGCGAAGCGGCATTTCGCGATCGAGAGACTTCCGCTATCGAAAAGCATGTGCAACGAATACAGACCGGCACACCAGGTGTTATTGCCCTGGGCGGCGGTGCCTTCATTCAGGAGCGCAATTGGCAGTTGTTGAAGGATAACGGGATTTCGGTCTGGCTCGATTGCTCTCTCGACGTAGTGCATCGGCGGCTGGGCGAGGATACAACACGCCCTCTGGCTCTGGACCGTCACAACCTCGCGCGCCTTTACGAAGATCGCCGGCCGCTCTACTCGCGAGCCGACTTCCGAGTTGACGTGAACGGGGATGATGTCTCCTCCGTTGTGGCCTGCATAGCGTCTCTTCCCATTTTCTAATGGCTCTGCCGGTTGAAGAGGAACGGCTCAGGCGTGACGCTCTTGCCATTGTTCAGGCAGCACTGAACGCAGCCGATGCCGGTACTGCCATCGCGCGAGGCCTACAGCTCAACGGGAACATTCTCCGCGTCCATTCAGTCGAGTTCTCTCTTCATCATTTCGATCGGGTTTTTTCATTAGCCATCGGTAAGGCAGCCGCCTCTATGGCAGCGTCTATCGAAAGCATTCTCGGCGAAACGCTGACAGCCGGGCTTGCCGTCACCAAGCACGATCATGCCGGTCCTGCATTGGCCAGGACTCAGTTAATCGAAGCCGGCCATCCTGTTCCAGACGAGGCCGGATTGCAAGCAGCAACTTCTGTCGAGCAGCTGCTTGGCGATTTGACTGCGAGAGACCTTTTGCTAGTGGCCGTCTCCGGCGGCGCATCAGCTCTGTTGCCTGCGCCAGCAAGAGGAATCACGCTTGCTGAAAAACAGGAGATCACGCGCCTGCTGCTGCACAGTGGCGCGACCATCACTGAGCTCAATCAAGTTCGCAAACATCTTTCGCAATTGAAGGGCGGCCAGCTTGCCGCACTCGCATACCCCGCAACCGTTGTCGGTCTGCTCCTCTCTGATGTGGTCGGAGATCCTCATGACGTGATTGGTTCAGGTCTTACCGCGGCTGATTGTTCAACCTTTGCCGATGCCATAGACGTGCTCAACCAATATGATCTGTGGCAGCAGGCTCCCCCGAGTGTGCGAAGTCATCTCACTTCCGGGCGCGCCGGAACGGTGCCTGAAACTCCGAAGCCGGGCAGTCCGGTTTTCAGCCGTGTGCACAACCACGTGATTGGCAGCAACCGTCTTGCTCTGGAAGCGGGGCTCTCGCGAGCCCGGGAATTAGGCTATCACTCGCAGATCCTTGGGAGCACCGTGACCGGCGAAGCTCGCGAAGTGGCTGGCGTCTATGCGGCTATCCTGCGCGAAGTTCAGCACCATGGCTCGCCATTGCCTGCGCCCGCGTGTCTGCTGGCTGGAGGCGAAACTACCGTCTCCGTTCGTGGCAAAGGCAAAGGCGGACGCAATCAGGAGCTTGCACTAGCCGCAGCCCTCCCGCTTGCTTCCCTCAAGAATGTTCTCTTACTTAGCATCGGCACCGATGGAACGGACGGCCCGACTGATGCAGCAGGCGCTTTTTCTACCGGCAGCACACTCGCCCGCGCTGCCAGCCTGGGCCTCAATGCACGCACTTATCTGATGGCCAATAACGCTTATCCCTTCTTTGATGCTCTCGGCGATCTGATCAAAACGGGACCGACCGGAACCAATGTGATGGACATCCAGGTGTTACTGGCTGGGTAGCATTCGCGTCGGACGTGCGAGGACCATACACATGAAGGGCGTCATACTTGTTAAAGAGCGCACGGTAGAGATCCACGATATTCCAGATGCTGAGATGTTGGAGACCACCGATGTGCTTATGCGCGTCACATCCACCGCCATCTGTGGAACAGACCTCCACTTCTACGACGGCCGCATGCCGTACTACGGCAAGCTGATCGGGCACGAACCGCTGGGTGTTGCGGAAGAAGTTGGCTCGGCGGTTAAGTCGGTCAAGAAAGGTGATCGGATTGTTGTCCCGACGCACATCTGCTGCGGCTTCTGCCCCAACTGTACCCGCGGCTACAGTGCTGCTTGTCTAACCACGCAGCCGGGTAAAGCCGGCGCTGCATACGGCTACCCGAATCAGGGTGACTACGCCGGGGCGCAAGCGGAACTGGTGCGTATTCCATTAGCCGACGCAAACTGCCTCAAGCTCCCAGGTGAACCGGGCGATCAGTGGGAGAACGATTTTGTTCTTCTGGCCGACATCTTTCCCACCGGTTACCATGCAACGGAGTTGGCGCATGTAGGATCTGGCGACTCTGTAGCAATCTTTGGAGCAGGCGCGGTTGGGTTGATGGCCGCATACTCGGCCCGACTGCGCGGAGCCTCGGACGTCTATGTAGTCGATGCGATACCGGAACGTCTGAAGCTCGCCGAGGAACTAGGCGCAACGCCTATTGACTTCCTCCGTGAGGACCCAGTGAAGCAAATCATGGAGCTTCGCAAAAAGAAGCGGCAGGACAACGCTTACCGGAATGAGCATGTGATGGATGGCGTAATGTGCGGTATCGACGCTATCGGCTTTCAGGCGCGTTCGCAATCCGATTACAACAAAGAGGACCCGAACTGGGTGATCTCGTCGCTTGCCGAACTGGTGAATCCAACGGGCCGGATTGCAGTTGTCGGGGTTTTCCCACCGAAAGACCCGGACGGCATCGATCCAAACGAGCGCGAGGGCAAACTCACCGTGCCGTGGAGCAAGCTGTTCAACAAAGGCATCACCATCGGATTAGGCCGCGACCAGGACGAGCGTTATAACTTGATGCTGCGCAACATGATCGTAGACGGCGCAGCTAAGCCTGGCAAAATCGTGTCTCACCGTATCGCGATGTCGGAGGTGCCTGAGGCCTTTGCCCAATTTGATCGCCGCGCTGGCGGCTATGTCAAGGTTGTGATCGATCCCACCAAGTGATACTCCAAGCGCGGATCATGGACGGGTTACATATCAGCGAACGGGAAGTGACCCAACGGGAGTTGGAAAGAATGCGTCAGGGATTTGACGAACACCAGTTACTAAACGGCGTTCCCGTCTCCACCCAAGTGCGACACACTGTCGTCGCTGCCTGCGGATCGGACGGCTTTGTCGGCTGTGCCAGTGGCCTCGAAACAGATAACCATTGGTTCTACCTCACCGATCTCTGGCTTGAACGACCATACAGGAAGCAGGGTCTAGGATCAGCACTTCTCGCACAGTTGGAAAGTAAGCTCGTCGCTATCGGCGTGACGAATGTCTATACCTGGACAGCGGGCTACGAGGCGCCGGGCTTTTACATCCGTCAAGGTTATGAACAGTTTTGTGAATTTGAGAACTACTATTTAGGACATAGTCGCTTCGGGTTTCGCAAGAGGCTCTATAGACAGAATGAAGAAGGCAAAGTAGCTCGTGAACATTAAGTGAGTCCAAGCCGTCACCGCTGGCGATCTTCCACGGCCCCAATTCGGCTCAGGAGTTCGGTGCGAAAGGCTTTAATATCTGCCTGAAGAATTTCCTTCGTATCGCTTATTCGTATTTCAATAGCGCCGAAGCGTTTATCTATCATTCTGTTTGAGAGCAATATCGCCGTTGCATTAACAAGCACTCCCATAAAAACGGTAAACACCGGAATACCAATAGCAAAGTAAAGCTGTTGGTCTGTCATTGAGACAACCTCATTGTTCTAACAGCTGCTATGTGATCTGCTTTGGAACTCTGTCATGACGTAGCCAGCGGAATCAGTCCTTGCTCCTAATTTATGGAACTAGGTCAGAGTCGAAGAGCGTTCGAATTTTAGCACCATCCTTGAACATGCCGTAGTACTTGACTGGAGTGGCTTTCTATTCCTTCACCGGCTCGTAGAAGCTCAGCGAGTTATCGCCTTGCCGTACGATTCTTACCTTGATGATTTGCCCAACTCGCTCGGTTAACACCATGCGCGATGGATGCTGAACAATTGCAAGCGGCACGGGCGTGGCACCCAGAATAGCCATGGAATCGGTGTACTCGCTCACGCGCTCATAAGGTGGATCGAGAAATATGATGTCCGGCGCTCGAACGGCTAGAACATCCGGCAACTCTTTGCTGACGCTACCGCGAATCAACGTTGTCTCATCTTCAATCTCCAGAGTCCGCACGTTCTCTTTAACTACCGCCGCAGCCTGCCCGTTCTTCTCGATCAACACTGCATGTCTGGCACCGCGGCTGACCGCTTCAATCCCCACGGCGCCACTTCCGGCATACGCATCAACAAATATTGCTCCAGCCAGTCTCGGCATCAAGATACTGAACAGCGTCTCTCGCAGCCGATCAGGTGTGGGC
>CAXTWQ010000047.1:0-37409 GCA_964248065.1 uncultured Bryobacteraceae bacterium
ATACGAGATGAAACGCACCCACGGTTGCTCAGCACTGCTGCAAAGATTCAGCAACCCGGCAGGGAAGCGGATCATGATCATACATGCCCATACTGACGCGGTCGCCATGATCACGCACGTGAACGCCCGTACAGGTAATGAGCAACAGGAAATAAGGGGCAGCGACAGCCCGGCTAACTTGGCCACTGCCGGTTTTCAATGGCCATAAATAAGAACGAACTCAACAATCACAATCCGGGCTCTGGGGCGCAGCCTTGTCCGTACCGACAGTATTGGCTGCAGATTGGCAAGGGGCGTCGCAGACAACGACCCTCCCTCACAAACTCTAAATTAGGCCGCCTCAGCCGTCAGCTTTTGGATGTCTGTTTTGGCCTGGGCGCGGGTCTGTTCCAGCACCTCATCTCCACCGCTTGTCGCCACTGCGACAAAGTGCAGATCAGTGATTCCGATAAACCCGAAGATTGTCTTTAAGTAAGGCTCAACCTGGTTGAAGGAAGCCATCGGACCGCCGGGAGAGTATTGCTGACCAGCGCTCATCAGAATGTATGCGCGCTTGCCTTTCACAAGACCCTGATAGGTTTGGCCGGAGAAAGTCTTGCCCACTCTGACAATCTGATCAATGTATGCTTTGAAGCCAGCCGGCAAACCGAAGTTGTACATCGGCACGCCAAAGACAAGCACGTCGGCCTTCATTAGCTCGGCAATCACTTCGTCCGAGACTCGTAGGGAAGACTGCATTTCCGGAGTTCTTTGCTCGTCAGGTGTGTACACAGCAGCGATCCAGGGCTCATCCACTAGAGGCATTGGATGCGTGCCCAAATCCCGGTAAGTCACCTGATCACCCGGATGCTTGGCCAGCCACTGCTGGACGAACTCGGAGCTCAGCTTTCTTGAATGCGAGCGCTCCCCTCGCGGACTGCTGTCAACGTGTAAAAGATTTGCCATGACTTCTCCTTTGGGATTACTTTACACCTTGATTGATTACATGTCGACTAATTTGGTTGCTCAATTAAGTTCTGCCGCACTCTTTCCAGAAAAGAAGAAAGCTGAGCCAGCTCCGCAGCCGTAAACTTAGCGACACTCCTCTCTCCGGACAGATCGAGTTTGGGGTCCAGGCGCTTAAGTAATTGGAGACCTTTTGAAGTAATGGTGCAAAATACCCGGCGTCGATCTTGGCTGCAGCGTTGGCGAACAATGAGCTGTTTGCTCTCCAATTTATCGAGCAGCCGCGTAATCGCCGGATTCGGCTCTACCAGCCGGCCCGCTACGTCCAATGTAGGCAGGCCACGCTCGGCACCGCGAAGAATCCGCAAAACGTTGTACTGCTCGAGGCTGATATCTTCGCCGTCGAAAACACCCGAAAAGCTGTGGCGCATCACTGCCGCAGTCCGTAGCAGACCAACCACAGCCTCATGCGCCGGGGAACGGAACGGCTTCTCCTGCTTCAGCTCTTTCCCGAGCTTGGAAGTTTCTGTACAACTCATGGTGCACCTTCTTGCCACAATAGCGGACCGGGCAACAGATTGCGCGCCCAGCAATGCGGATGCTGCTCTCGTGTAAGCTGCATGAGTTGGAGGGCGGCCATGCGAGTCGGTCTATTTACGCGCGAGTATCCACCGCACATCTATGGTGGCGCAGGTGTGCACGTCGACTATCTCAGCCGTGAGCTTGCCAAGCAGATCGACGTGGATGTTTACTGCTGGGGCGAACAGCATTCGGACGAGGGTAAGCTTCACGTCCGCGGCGCCGAACCCTGGAGCGACATCAGCAACGGCACAACGGAAAAGTTCAAGGGCGCACTCGAAGCTTTCAGTCTCAACCTGACCCAAGTCAAAGCGTTAGCTGGTATCGACATTGCCCATACCCATACCTGGTATGTTTCCATAGCCGGCTTCCTGGCAAAGAAGTTGTACGGCATACCATTTGTTTTAACTACCCACAGTCTGGAACCGTTGCGCGCCTGGAAAGCAGAGCAATTAGGCAGCGGCTATGCCATGAGTTCCTGGATGGAGCGCACCGCCATACTTGACGCTGACGCGGTCATTGCGGTATCGAATGGCACCAAAGAAGACATTTTGCGCGTTTACCCGCTGCCGCCCGAGCGCGTCCATGTCATCTATAACGGCATTGATCTGAACGAGTATCGGTACGACTCGGCAACAACTGCCTTGGACAAATACGGAGTCGATACGACTAAGCCGTATGTTCTGTTCGTAGGGCGTATTACGCGACAGAAAGGCGTTACTCATCTGGTGGACGCAATCCGCTATCTGCCGCCTGATACTCAGGTAGTTCTCTGTGCAGGCGCTCCCGATACGCCCGAGATTGCAACCGAGATGCGTGCCAAGGTAGAAGAAGCGCGCCAATACAATCCCAACGTTCTCTGGCTCGAAAAGATGGTGACCAAACCCGAGGCCATTCAGTTGTACAGCCACGCTCGTGTCTTCTGCTGCCCCTCGGTTTACGAACCGTTCGGCATCATCAATCTGGAGGCAATGGCTTGCCGCGCGCCTGTCGTTGCTAGCGCGACGGGCGGTATCAAGGAGGTCGTTGTCGATGGCGAAACTGGTTACCTGGTGCCGTTCGAGCAGGACCCGCAAACCAGCTTCCCCAGCAACCCGGATCAGTTCGCGCGTGATTTGGCTGCCAAGCTCTCCCTGTTACTGGCCGATGAACAGCAATGCCGCACTTTTGGGCAGGCTGGGCGGAAGCGAGTTGAGCAGACTTTCAGTTGGACAGCTATTGCGCAGCAGACCATTGAGCTTTATGCCAATCTGATCGCCTCTCGAAAGTCATCTCAAGGTGGAACGTAACCGGAGGATGCAATCCTCTGTCCCAGTAAAGATGGCTTCCAGGAAAACCGCTGTGCCCGAACCAATTCAAAAACAGAAAGTCACTCTGGCGGAGCCACCCCTGCCCCAAGGCGGTCGCCAGCGCGTCATCATCGAGGGTGTTAACCCGGAAGTAGACGGCGGACGTTTTCCTGCTAAACGTACGATCGGCGACCTGGTCCGCATTGAGGCAGATCTCTTCACCGATGGTCACGATTCCCTTGCTGGCGTACTGCTCTTTCGCCATGAGAAGGAAACGAACTGGACCGAGCAGCCGATGCAGTTTCTGGTCAACGATCGCTGGTTTTGCGAGTTTCCGGTATCCGAACTGGGCCGCTATCGTTACACCATTCACGCCTGGATCGATCATTGGGAGACTTGGAGCCGTGATCTGGTCAAGCGCATTGCTGCTGATACTGACACCCCTGTCGACTATCAGATTGGCGCTGAGATTATCCGTAAGGCATCAGGACGCGCGCCCTCCGGCATTGACCGGGACGCACTGGAGCGAGCGGCAAACTTCCTGCACTCGGGCGCTGACAAGGAAGCTCACCGCGCGGCTGCAATCGATGCCAAGCTCAACGAGCTCGTCCTGGCCTACCCGGACCGCTCTGAAGCTTCCGCCTTCAGCCGGGAACTGGAGCTTGTCGTCGATCCGGTGCGTGCCCGCTTTTCCTCCTGGTATGAGTTCTTCCCGCGGTCTGCTTCTTCCGAGCCGGGCCGCCACGGCACCTTCGCCGATTGCGAAGCGCGTCTGCAATATGTGGCCGACATGGGCTTTAATGTCGTCTATTTCCCGCCCATTCACCCGATAGGCACCCAGTTTCGCAAAGGCAAAAACAATACGGTTACTGCGCAGGAGGGGGACGTTGGCAGCCCGTGGGCTATCGGTTCAGCCGAGGGCGGCCACAAATCGATTCATCCCGCATTAGGTACGCTCGACGATTTTCGCCGCCTTGTTCAGCGTGCTTCGGATCTTGGCATTCAGATTGCCCTTGATATTGCGTTCCAGGCTGCACCCGATCATCCTTACGTCAAAGAGCACGAGAACTGGTTCCGCAAGCGCCCGGATGGCACCATTCAATACGCTGAAAACCCACCCAAGAAATATCAGGACATTTACCCATTCGACTTTGAATCTGAAGACTGGTGGGGCATGTGGCAGGAGCTGAAGAGCGTATTCGAATACTGGATCGAGCAGGGCGTCACCATCTTTCGCGTTGACAATCCACATACCAAAGCCTTTCCGTTCTGGGAGTGGTGCATTACGGAAATCAAGCGCGATCATCCAGAAGTTCTGTTTCTCTCGGAAGCTTTTACGCGCCCCAAGATTATGTACCGGCTCGGAAAACTCGGCTTCAGCCAGTCGTACACTTACTTCCCATGGCGCAACGGTAAAGAAGAGTTGGAACTCTATTTCAATGAGCTGACCAAGACCGGAGTCAGTGATTTCTTCCGGCCCAACCAGTGGCCCAATACGCCCGACATCCTCACCGAGTTCTTGCAGTCAGAACTTCGCTCGGCTTTCATGATTCGCTTCCTGCTTGCCTCCACGCTCGGCGCAAATTATGGCATCTACGGACCTGCTTTCGAGTTGCTCGAAGGCCGACCCATCCGGCATGGCAGCGAAGAGTATCTGGATTCAGAGAAGTATCAAATTCGCGAGTGGCAGATTGATCGCCCGGATAGCCTGCGCGAGTTGATCGGAGTCGTGAACCGGATTCGCCAAAATAACGAGGCATTACAGAGCGATCGCCATCTCGATTTTCACCCGACTAGTAGCGACAAGCTTATCTGTTACAGCAAGCGTTCAGCGGACAATACGAACATCCTGCTAATGGTGGTCAACCTTGATCCCCACTACACGCAATCCGGTTTTCTCGAGTTGCCGTTGGACATGTTTGACATAGAAGAGAATCGGGCTTTTCAAGCGCACGACCTGGTCACCGGCGCCCGCTACACCTGGACCGGCAGCCGCAATTACGTCGAACTGGATCCGCATCGATTGCCCGCGCACATCCTGCAGATTCGGCCTCGCCTGCGCGTTGAAAACGACTTCGAGTACTTCGCGTAAAAGATTTGTCAGTAATGAGCATTGATTGACTATGGCTTCCTCAGCTAATCCGCCCGGCGTATCTTCGCGCTCGCAGTTGCCTATTCTAAAGGCATCCCAATGGCACTCTCCGCTTACTGTGGAACTGCTTGACCAGCTCACAGACCTGCTGCCAGCCTTTATTGCGACCCGCCGCTGGTTTCGCGCAAAAGCGCGCGTCATTTCTCATGTAGTGATCGAGGATGTTGTTCCTTTTGCCGAACACGATTCCTGGCTGCTGGTTCTGCTGATTGAGTACGCAGAAGGCCAGAGCGACAAATATTTGCTGCCCGTCTCGTTGACCGCACAGGATGCTTCGGGCGAGCAAATACCGGAGAGCGCTGAGCCCTTCGCTCATCTGCATAGCGATGATGGCATGCAAGGAACGATTCATAGTGCATTTGCCAACCGGCGTTTCCGCTCGCTCATACTAAGTGCCATCGCAAACAATCAAACGTTCGAAGGCCGCAACGGAACTCTTCTTGCAACCCCAACGGCCGTGGGCGAAAACATCGAAGCCGATCCAACGGTCGAACTTGATAGCTTCGTGTCCCGCGCGGAGCAGAGCAACACTTCCATTATTTTCGGTGACCAATACATCCTGAAACTGTTCCGCAAAGTCGAAGCCGGGATCAATCCCGATGTCGAAGTTGGCAAATTTCTCACTGAGCATGGATTTGCGAATACACCGGCCGTGCTGGGAACGCTGGAATATCGCAGTCGTCTTGACCAGGCGCCCTATGCTTCAGGGATTCTGCAACGATTCGTGCGTAATCGGGGAGATGCCTGGAAGTACACGCTGGATGAACTGGGTGGGTACTTCGAGCGAGCAATTGCAAAGGCTAGCGGCTCTCCTGCTATTGCCGATGACGCCCCGGCGCATCCCCTGGACCGGATGACTCATCCCGTGCCTCCGGCAGTTCGCGAGGCAATCGGTGGATACCTGGCTTCGGCTGAACTGCTCGGCAAACGTACCGCCGAGATGCATGTCGTCCTGGCAAGTGGCAAAGGCGATCCGGATTTTGCGCCGGAACCATTTACTGCTGCTGACGCCGGAGAGCTCCACATGGAGATGCTGGCCCAAGCCGATATAGCCTTCGATGTTCTTCGTCTGAAGCGCGGGACCTTGCGTGATGCCGACGCTGAGAGCGCATCCCAATTGCTTTCACTCGAAAGTACGGTGCGGGACCGGTTTGCGCAGCTGAAAACTTCGCCTGTTAGCGCCCAGCGCATTCGCTTCCATGGCGATTATCACTTGGGACAAGTTCTCTATACCGGCACTGACTTCATGATTATTGACTTTGAAGGTGAGCCGGCGCGTCCGCTAAGCGAGCGTCGGCAGAAGACCGTCAGCCTGCGTGATGTTGCCGGTATGGTTCGCTCTTTTCAATACGCCGGCTATGCGTCGCTGTTCGGCCAAGTGCCTGGGTTGCCGACCGGTGATCCTGCTGCTATCGACGCTGCTGCCACAGTCTGGACATCGTGGGTCAGTGCAACATATCTAAAAGCGTACTTTGAAGCGGCGAAGGAAGGGAGCTTTCTGCCGCAGTCAAAAGAGGAGCTGCGTATGCTGCTCGATGCGTTTCTGTTGCACAAGGCGCTCTATGAGGTTGCTTACGAGTTGAACAACCGCCCGGACTGGGTGCGTATTCCATTGCGCGGCATTTTGAGTCTGGTTCAGTAGCGGCATGTTGAAGGAAGGCCGTGCGCTCAACGATAGCGACTTTTATCTCTTTCAAGAAGGTACGCACGACCGGCTGAGCGATGTTCTAGGCGCGCACTACTCAGCCGAACGCGGCGGCACTCAATTCGCAGTCTGGGCTCCAAACGCACGATCGGTTTCCGTTTTTGGCGACTTCAACAATTGGCAGCCTACAGTCAATTATCTGCGGAAAGCGAATGCTGGTATTTGGCAAGGATTCCTGCGCGGGGTTGAGCCGGGCGCACGTTACAAGTTTCATATCGAATCGAACTTTAACGACTACCACGTCGACAAAGCCGATCCCTTCGCTTTCGCGACTGAACCGGGCAAAGGCAGTCATGCATCACTAGTTCACCCACTCGATTACCAGTGGAATGACAGTGAATGGCTCAGCAGGCGAGGCGCGGTCAGCAGTCTTAATGCTCCCATTTCCATCTATGAAGTTCACCTGGGTTCCTGGAGGCGTACTCCCGAAGGCGAGTTTCTCAACTATCGCGAATTAGCCGCTCAGCTGATTCCCTACGTGAAGGAAATGGGGTTCACTCACGTTGAGTTTTTGCCAGTGATGGAGCATCCGTTCTATGGCTCATGGGGTTACCAGGTAACCAGCTTCTTCGCTCCGACAAATCGTTACGGCGAACCTCAAGATTTGATGTACCTGATCGATCAGTTCCATGCAAACGGCATTGCAGTGATTCTCGATTGGGTTCCGTCCCACTTTCCAAGAGATGAGTTCAGCCTAGGCTACTTCGATGGCGTGCACGAGTATGAGTCGGCCGATACGCGTCGCGGGTTCCACCCCGATTGGAACAGCTTCATCTTCGACTACGCTCGCCCTGAAGTGCGCAGCTTTTTATTGAGTAGCGCCCTGTTCTGGCTCGATGCTTATCATGCCGATGCATTGCGCGTGGATGGCGTCGCTTCCATGCTCTATCTGGACTACTCACGTAAGCCCGGAGAATGGCTGCCGAATCAATATGGCGGCAATGAGAATATCGACGCGGTGGCCTTCCTGCGGCTCATGAATGAGCACTTATATAGGGCTCTGCCCGACACACAGACGATTGCGGAAGAATCTACTTCCTGGCCAAACGTATCGCGGCCTGTCTACGTGGGCGGTCTAGGGTTCGGCTATAAGTGGGACATGGGCTGGATGCACGACACGCTGGAGTACATGTCGCGGGATCCTGTTTACCGCAAGTTTCACCATGGGCAGTTAACCTTCCGAACTGTATACGCCTTCAACGAAAACTTCGTTCTTCCCCTATCTCATGACGAAGTGGTTTACGGCAAAGGCTCGCTGGTCAACAAGATGCCGGGTAGCGGCTCCCAGAAGCTTGCGGGTTTGCGGCTGCTGTTCTGCTACATGTACGCTCAGCCTGGCAAGAAGTTGATCTTTATGGGTGCGGAACTGGCGCAGTGGAAAGAGTGGAACCATGATGGCCAGCTTGATTGGGCATTGCTGGACAACCCTGCGCACGCAAGTGTGCGCCTCCTGCTGGGCGACTTGAACCATCTGTATCGTACTCAAACAGCACTGCACGAGGGCGAGACAACGCCGGCCTCGTTTGAATGGCTGGAGGGCGATGACGCTGAGCGTAACGTGCTTGCCTTTCTTCGCAAAGACCCTGCCGCCGGCGAGTCACTGCTCGTCATCTGCAACTTTAGTGCTGTCCGGCAGGCTAATTACCTGCTTGGGGTTCCGCAGCATGGCCTCTGGCGGGAAGTTCTCAACTCTGACGCTACGGTCTATGGTGGTTCGGGCTACGGTAATTTGGGCGCGGTCGAAACTGTGCCGGTTCAGGTTGGCAGCCTATATCACGCGCTCCTTCTGAATCTGCCCCCGCTCGCAGCCCTGTACCTGAAGCAAACCGGCCTATAAACTTGCGATAATTGCAATGAACTTCGGTGTGCACTCGTCGTGTGCACGCTCTGTACTCGCACATGACGAACACCACTGAAAAACTGAGTCTTGCCGATCGCCTTCGGCCGAGGCTCGAACGAGAGGAACAGTTTGCCCGAACCGGACGCAAGCTGCGCAAGAAATCATTACTGTTCAAGTACGAACGGTATTGGATGCGGCCGTTGCTCAAAAACGGCTTGATCGCAGCCGGGGTATATGGCCGAGGTAAACGGAATGCGTTGTCGCCGGTTGTACGCGAACTAGAGCTGCGCTTTCCCCAACTGCCATCCGCCTTCGACGGCTACACTGTACTGCATATCTCCGATTTGCATATTGATGGCGTGCCCGGTCTGAGCGAAATTCTAACTGGTTTGCTGCCGACAATTTCACCTGATCTCTGCGTGATTACCGGCGATTATCGCTTTGAGGATCACGGTTCCTGCGATGGAGTCTATCCTGCCATGCGGCGGGTGATTCAGAGCCTGTCAGCCAGCGATGGTGTGTTCGGTATTCTCGGAAATCATGATGCGGCTGAGATTGCACTTCGCCTGGACGAAATGGGATTGCGCATGTTGGTGAACGAAGCGGTTGAGATTCGTCGCGGCAACCAATCCTTGTGGCTCGCCGGCATTGACGATCCGTTCGATTACCGCTGCGACGATCTTCCAGGGACTCTAGAATCCGTGCCGCGCGATGCATTCAAGATTCTGCTTGCGCACACTCCTGAACTCTATGCGCAAGCTCACGATTTGAAAGTCAACCTGTACCTGTGCGGGCACACGCACGCAGGACAAATTCGCTTTCCCATGATTGGCTCTATTCGGAACAACGCAGAGTGTCCAAGTGAGTATGCGTACGGTCATTGGCGTTATGGGAACGTGCAGGGACATACCAGCGCCGGCATTGGCTGCTCGGGGCTACCGATCCGTTTCAACTGTCCGCCTGAAGTGACGCTGCTTCGCTTGACGCGCGGTTAACGGCCCAGTGCGGATTGCGATCGTCTCTGACATTCATGGCAACCGCACCGCATTCGAGGCCGTGCTGGCAGACTTGCGACAGACCGCGCCTGATTTAGTCCTGCATGGAGGCGATCTCGCCGATGGAGGCGCAAGCCCGGCTGAGATCGTTGATCAGATTCGTGATCTAGGCTGGAGCGGGGTCGTCGGCAATGCCGACCAGATGCTCTTTAGCCCGCAGACTCTAACGGATGCTGCCCGGCAATCGTCAGGGCTTCAGATGCTTCTGCCCAAGATTGAACAGATGGCAGCGGCCACGCGCGAAACCTTGGGTGACGGGAGATTACAGTGGCTTCGGACCTTGCCGCTGACCCATATCCGTGAGGAACTGGCGCTCGTGCATGCCACTCCCGATTCCGCCTGGCGTGCACCGTTACCGGAAGCAAGTGATGCCGATTTACAATCTGCCTTCGGGTCACTTGGCCGACCGTTGGTCATCTACGCGCACATCCATCGGCCCCACATTCGGAATGTTGGCAGCATGGTGGTTGCCAACACAGGTAGCGTGAGCCTGTCCTACGATGGCGATCAACGCGCTTCTTACCTGCTGGTGGAGAACCTCCAACCCACAGTTCGCCGGGTTGAGTACGACGTCCATAAGGAGTTGAAGGCGCTTGCTGACTCGAAAATTCCACACTCTGAGTGGATAGCAAAGATGCTTAAAATCGGCGGCTTTCAGATGCCGTAAGTAGGCTTGCCCTACTCATCACTTCCGCCTTCGGGTATGGGAGTGCCTTCGTACATTCCTGATTCAACGCTTTCGACGGCTAAAGCATTCAGTATTTTACGGCGGTTCGCATCGCGCCGGTGTGTATAGGCAAACACGTCTTCAAGGAATAAGCGGCGATGCTTTCCCGTAAAGTGGTACGGAATCTTATTTGCTTCTAACAGGCTCACCAGATGCGGACGAGAAACGCCCAGTATGTCAGCTGCCCGCTGAGTGCTTACTTGCTGCTTCTCGGGGATTAAGGAGATTGCACATCCCTTTTCCATACTGTGGACGACATCCTTCAAAACGTCGTACACCCGATGCGGTAGCTCTATCCGTTCCCCAGTGGCACTGACTAAGGCCGGCGTACCTAAGTCAAGAATCCGCCCAAGTTCCTGGATCTGTTCTCGTTCAGAAGGGGGAATTGAAACGGAGGCTTCGTGGATCATGTAAAGAGCGTACCTACAACGCCAAGGACTTTCCACCTGACTCGCTGGCGCCATGGAATATCGAGCTACAAGGTCCCTCCACATTCTTATGCAATATGTATGAGTTTGCCCCCGACCTTGTACTTTCGAAGCTAAAGCAGCAGGCGGGGTTTATCAATTCTAAGTTGGAGACGTTGCTCTCGAAGGTTCGTGTGAATGCTCCGGCATTTGTGAAATTTCTATGCGAAAAAGAGAAGCTGCATCTGTCCGCCTAGAGCCATCAGTTCCTGGCCAAGCTCGGCTGGACAAGTCAGCCCGCAATGGAGCATCCGTACAATAGAACCACGTCGGCGTGCTCCGTCGCCGCACTAGGAGAACTCATTGGCTATACCCAGCGCAACCAAGTCCGTTTACGCCGCCGCTGCCCCCGCGACCACCAACACAGGCGCCATGGCGATGGTCACCACCCTCTTCTTTATGTGGGGATTCATCACCTGTCTCAACGACATCCTTATCCCACACCTTAAATCAATTTTCAGCTTGAGTTATGCCCAGGCAATGCTCGTACAGTTTGCTTTCTTCTCCGGCTATTTCATTTTCGGACTGCCGGCTGCGAAGATCGTCGAGTCTGTCGGATACAAGAAGACCATGGTTGTCGGCCTGCTTCTGATGGCGGTGGGCGCAGTGCTATTCGTCCCCGCTGCGAATCTTATTTCTTATCCGTTCTTCCTTGTCGCGCTGATTATCGTAGCCGCTGGAATCACCTGCTTGCAGGTACCTGCTAACGCTTATGTCTCTGTACTGGGTCCGGAACGCACCGCTAGCAGCCGGCTGAATCTGACTCAGGCTTTTAACTCTTTGGGCACAACAATCGCTCCCTACGTGGGAAGCATTCTGATCCTTAGCGGAGCTCCCAAATCGACCGAAGAAATCAGTCGGCTGTCCGGTGCGGCCCTGCAAAGCTTCCAATTGCATGAAGCCGCTACGGTGAAGTTTCCCTACCTGCTGATTGCCCTTACACTTATCGCACTGGCTGTTGTCATCGGCCTTTATAAGTTGCCGGTGATTGCTTCGGCGGGTGAACCCGTTGGTCAACATGCCGAGTCTCATTCCATCGGAGAAGTCATGCGGCACCGCAACTTGGCGTTGGGCGTCATCGGCATTTTTGTGTACGTAGGGGCTGAAGTAGCCATTGGCAGTTTCCTGGTGAACTACTTCACTCAGCCTGAGATAGGCAATATGTCCGAACAGAATGCTGCTAAGTATGTTCAGTTCTATTGGGGTGCCGCTATGGTGGGACGCTTTATCGGTGCCTATGTTCTGCAACGAGTCAAAGCCGGTGGTCTGCTGGGCAGCGCTGCATTGGTAGCTGGCCTGCTTGTGCTTGCTTCCATGCTAAGCGCCGGATCAGTTGCCATCTGGGCGATCCTCGCAGTTGGCTTATTTAACTCCATCATGTTCCCCAGCATCTTTACACTGGGTTTGGCCGGGCTCGGCCCGCTCACCGGTAAAGGCTCAGGTCTTCTGGTAATGGCTATCGTCGGCGGCGCGATTATTCCCGTCATTCAGGGAGCCATTGCCGATCGTATCGGCATTCATCACGCCTTTATTCTTCCGGTACTTTGCTATCTGTTCATCGCCTACTACGGCTTCCGAGGCTCGCGGGTCATTTCACAATCGGCTTAAGCTTAAATGGCAAGCATTTAGCAAAGACACACTGTTGTATTGTGGAGCGTTATGGCGAGATTGTCAGGTAAGAATGTGCTGGTCACCGGTGGGTCTTCCGGTATAGGCGAAGCGGTTGCAATTCGATTTGCGGAAGAAGGCGCGCGTGTAGCAATCAACTATCACAGCGGCAAAGAGCGGGCCGCCGCAGTGAAAGAGAAGGTCGACAAAGCTGGCAAGGCAAATGGTGTCCCTGGTGACAGCATTACCGTGCAGGCGGATGTCGCCGATGAATCGCAGATCGTCAAGATGATCGATCAGGTGGTGAGTGACTTTGGGCGGCTCGATATTCTGATCAACAATTCCGGCGTGCAGAAGGGCGTGCCTAGCGAACAGATTGAGATGGCTGACTTCGATCGCGTGGTCGGCATTAATCTTCGGGGCGCATTTCTCTGTGCGCGTCAGGCGATTCGCCACTTCCTCTCGCGGCCAGGGGGTGGCGTCATTGTGAACAATTCGAGCGTTCACGAGATCATCCCGAAACCGGATTACGTGCCGTACTCAATCAGCAAGGGCGGCATGGAAAACATGACGCGCACTCTGGCTCTGGAGTATGCAGGTCGAGGCATCCGCGTGAACTCAGTTGGGCCGGGCGCAACCGTTACCCCAATCAATAGTGCGTGGATTGATGATCCGAAGAAACGTGGCGAAGTGGAAAGTCACATTCCGATGGGGCGTGCAGCAACCTCAGAAGAAATCGCCGTTATCTTCGCGTTTCTTGCTTCGGACGAAGCCTCTTACATCACTGGGCAGACATTGTTCGCCTGTGGAGGGCTGACGCTCTATCCCGAGTTCCGCGTGTCCTGGTCGTCATAACGACCGGGGTCGATAACCAGACCGCTACATATAGATCAACCCTGGGTGCCTGCTCAGCCAGTCGCTCGAGCGCGTCAAGAGTAGCCGGAGAGAACGTCTTTGCGGACCGCGCATAATCGGAGCAATCCGATCCAGTTTTCGGTTAGACCGCTGGCCGCTTCGAACGATAATCATCTCCTGGGAGCGGCATTCGCGGCGCGAATGACCGAAGTCGTTTACCTACGTCGTTTACTCATGAGACACGGTGCTTACTTGGTGGCCCGGTCCGGGAAGGGTACATATGCATCGGACAGGGGATGAGAGATGAATCGAGAGAGACCTTGCGACAACGTTCGACTTCATGTTGCGGCGCGTCGGCGGATTGGGGCAATACTTACGCGGTATCTCGCTTATCTGCTGGCCGCGAGTTGCGCAGTGGCTCAGACCGGAATGCTTTCAGCCGACAAGCAAGCGAAGATCGAAGGTGCGATTCATAAGTTCATTGATGCCAGCAAAGTGCCCGGGGTCTCTGCCGCCGTTGTACAGGAAGGAGATTTCGTGTGGTCAGCGGGCTTCGGTATGGCCGATTTGGAGAATTCTGTTCCTGCAACATCGGAGACCCTGTATCGGCTCGGCTCGATCTCGAAACCGATCACGGCTACTGCTGCTATGAAGCTTTGGGAGCGTGGCAAGTTGGACTCAGATGCTCCCGTGACGAAGTACTGCCCTGCGTTCCCGCAGAAGCCGTGGCCCACCACCACGCGAGAGCTTCCAGCGCATCTCGGCCATACTTGCTGATCGGCTTATCAACAATGCTACGCGATCGATCATGTGGACACCGCAAATGCCGTTGGATGGGCTCGGAAGAATAGTTTACGGGCTTGGGTAGCAAGCTGGAATGACAGGGGGCGTGAGAGATGTTGGCCACGGCGGGTCGCAGCAGGGAGCCAGTGCGATGATCCTGATTGCGCCGGCTGTTCGGGACGGCGTGGTGGTGTTGGCTACTCGGACGCTGTTGGCGCGTGTGAATTAGCATCAAAACTGTCACCCTTGTCGCGGGCAATACCCTCAGTTCCGTTAGAGGGTTCCCACGCTCGCTTCGCTTTGGGGCGCGATATGGTGTTTGCTGTAAAAGCCGAACGACACTTTTAAAATATCGTGAGCGGCCGCCATCCGGCTATCGTCATGGCATTGCACGGACTGTCGCCACCGGCGTTTCCAATCGACAAATTTCAGCAGAATGTGAAGCGATTTCAAGGAAGAACTCGTGGCACGGACATGGCCACCCGATTCTGTCGGCTCCCGGCTGAAGCATGCGGCTGGAGAAGCATTTACATAGGGGCCGATAAAAGCCGAGGGAAATCTCGATTTCCTTTACCAGAAACTGAGAATTTCGTTTAGGGGGCAACACTTCCCTACACAAGCCCTCAAGTGTTCGTAAATAAGTGAAAAGGCGATTGTGAGAAAAGAGGACTTAACCGTGGAAAAAGCTTGCCATGACTGAGTTTCTTCAGAAACTCTTCAGTACCGATTTCATGCCGCATGTCTTCTGCTTGAGACTGCCGGAAGTGATCTGGTTGTATGTCGTTGCCAACGCAGCAATTGCGCTTGCCTATTTTTGTATTCCTCCGACGCTGATCTATTTCATACGCAAACGCCGCGACATCGCTTTTTCCTGGATGTTCTCGCTGTTTGGCCTCTTCATTCTGGCCTGCGGAACCACACATGTTTTGGACATCGTTACGCTTTGGCATCCGGTGTACCGGTTTGATGACTTAGTCCTGGTTATTACCGCAGTCTCGTCGATAGGAACGGCGTTGCTGCTGGTGCGGATTATGCCCCAGGCTTTGCTGCTCCCCAACCCCCAGCAGTTGCGGAGTGAAATTGACAAACGAACCGAAGCACAGGAAGGCTTAACACGACTTAACGAGATCCTGGAAAAGCGGGTTTTGGAGCGGACCGCTACCCTTAACGCCAGTAATGCAGAACTGGAGCGCGCAGTGGTCGATTTGCGCTACCAATTGGAATTAAATCGCGCAATCACCACCCAAGCCGGTGATTCCATCCTGGTGACTGACCTCACCGGTGCCGTCACCTTTGCCAATCCGGAGTCAGAGCGAATGTTCGGCTATGATGCGGCTGGTCTGCTTGGCAAAAATATGGCAGACGCATTGTCCTGCGAAGGCGATGAGAAGGACGTCAATCATCGAACGCTGGCAGCAATTGTAAATGAGCAGAAGCGCCTGCATGACTGGGAAACCCGATTGTTCCGCAGAGATCAGTCGTGCATCGAGGTGGCCTGCTCAGCAGGACCCATTGAAGTAAGTGGGGAGTATCGCGGGTCTATTTTCATTTTGCGCGATATCACGCAACGTAAGCGGTCGGAACGGGCGCTAATAGAAAGCGAAGACAAGTACCGGACGCTGGTTGATGCCATGCCGCAGATGGTGTGGGCTGCGCGAGGCGACGGGCAAACGGATTTTTTCAGCAAGCAATGGTCCGACTACACCGGTCAGCGCGAGGCCGGGCAGGCTGCCTTCGATGCATTCAGTGTCGTTCATCCGGAAGATGTCGAGCGTACGCGCGAAGCTTGGCAAAGCGCGCAAATCGATCGCGACCCGTACGAAGTGGAGCATCGCATCCGGCGTTTCGACGGGTCCTGGCGCTGGTTCAAGACCCGCGCCGTCCTCCTTCCGGTACAGCACGGTCAAGCTGATCGATGGCTTGGAACTTCAACGGACATTGACTCTGATAAGCGGGCCAAGACCGTTTTGGAGCAGTTTAACGCTGATCTTCAAAACCTTGCATTTGCCATGGCCCACGACTTGCACGAACCGCTTCGGGCTATCGCCTCGCAGGCGCAGTTGCTAGCCCGGCACCTGAATCGTCAAATGGATGCAACAAGCAGCCAATTGGTGGGCAGGGTAATCGACGGTGCAACCCGTATGAGGCAGCTACTGCGCGACATCACCGAATATTCAGAAGCCATCACGCGGCCGTTGGACATAGAGTCCGTAAAGCTGGATGAGGTTATCGGTTCGGTCCTCAAGCGCCGAAGAGACAAGCTGCTCGAAACCGGTACGGTCGTGCACCTGAATGTGCAAGGAGCGGGGCATGTTGATGCCGACGGCAACAGTCTTCGCATGGTCTTTGACCATCTGCTTGAGAACTCTTTAGCCTATCGGAAGGATGGCGAAGAGCTTCAAGTCAACATCTCCAGTCAGACAAGTGGCAATACTGTTGTAATTGCGTTTGCCGACAATGGAGTCGGAATCAAGCCTGAATACCACGAAAGGATATTTGAGTTGTTTAAGCGGCTTCACAAACAGCGTGAACATGCCGGAAGCGGCATCGGCCTGGCTCTCTGCCGCAAACTGATCGAGCGGCATGGCCATCGTATTTGGGTGCGATCGGACGTGAACCGAGGTGCGGTGTTCTACTTCTCTCTTCCGGCCTCCCATATTCAGGAAATGGGAGGGTTGCATGAACTTGCTGCTGGTTGAAGATAACGAGGCAGATGCCTGCCTGGTTCGGACTGGTTTCGAAATAGCAAACCCCAAACACAAACTGCATGTAGTTGGCGATGGCGCTGAGGCGATGAATTTTCTTCAGCGGCATGAGCCTTTCGCCGATGCACCTAGCCCAAAGTTGATTATTGTTGACTTGAACATGCCACGAATGGATGGCCGAGAATTTCTTCAGGCAGTTCGCAGCGATCGTAGACTGCGTACGCTTCCTGTGGTCGTTCTGACGACGAGTGACAGTGCAAGCGACGTCGAACTCTGTTACCGGCTCGGAGCCAACGGGTTTGTTACCAAGCCGACCGACATTACCCAATTTTTTGATCTGATTCAGTCTATAGAGTCATTCTGGTTGCGATTTGCTAAATCACCTGAGCTAAGTTGAGCGCTTCTCTGGAAGTTTGACTCCAATCAGGTACTCGCCATCGGCCTCCGAGCAGTGCCTGACGGTAGCTAAATATGTTTTATCGAGGTATCGAATCTCAATTTGAGCTCCTACTGAAAGAGATCGTCCGAGCCGGATGCCGAAGCCGGTAGCAGACGTATCCTCGATCATGCCCATTTCCTCGCCGCCGGCCCACACAACCATGATGTGCGCGGTAACTGCCCTGCGGAGTGCCCGCCGATTTTCGCTCACAAAAATGGGTGCGTGAAACAGCAAAGAATTCTGAGATTTTCCACTTCGTTCGGCTAAATTACGGCAGTTGTTCGATCGAATCGACACAAGCGTTAATGGTCTGGGTCAGCCGAAGCTCGCCGTGCAAGTCAGTCTGCAGTGATAAAGCTGCCTCACCGTTCCTCCACTCGAACGGACAAGGTCTGGCGCTTCCTGGAGCGGCACCGGCGTTGGCCTTGGCAATGAGTTCTCGCGTTTTAACCTCCGAACGAGCCCGGAACACTGTATCCATGCGTGCCATAGCATCGGAGAAACTCTCCTGGGTCTGCTGTGAATCTTTAGAACTTGGTGGCGACTTCGTTGATAAATTCATTGAACGGCTGGGCTGTTGCAGGGAAGACACAATCGAGGATTGCGCATGTACGTACAGACAGCCCAGACCAAACGCGACCGCCGCGGTAAAGCTTGCGAGCAGAACCCACAGCTTGCGCTCTTGTTTTGCCATTCATATGTAAGATCGACAGAAACAATTCGGAGCGATAGACCGAATAGAGAAATCTTCGTAAAAAAGATTGCCATTGAAGTGGGGCGATGCCGACTTTCATTACGCCGGAGCCGAACCAAAGAATTTGGTGAGCGCGGTAGGAATCGAACCTACAACCTAATGATTAAGAGTCATTTGCTCTGCCAGTTGAGCTACGCGCCCGATACGGGGTGAAGGTGGATGGCAGCGAATGCCGCCACCCGAAAGTTTAGCATGCGCCTTCAATCGCCACGATGGACTGTATCCGGCGAAAAAGCCGGCGCACAGATTACAAAGTATTCGGCATGTTCTGGCCCTGGCGTGCTGTAACGGACCCACTCGGGCTCCGCATATGTGCAATGCTGACGCTCTCTGTCCTGCCCCTTGCCTTCCAATGAACTCGTAAATGAGTTTCGGAAGATTGCCTACTGCTTGACTTGAAGAGGCTGTCCAATGAGCGTTGGTTCGGTCATGCCGTCACAGTCCGACAGGCCCGGCCAGAAACGTCTCTGTAACGGTTCGTTAGAATTGAGCCGTCCAGACAAAATGATGACCAAGCCATCGATCAAACCCACCGTCCTTGCAGCGACTCTAGTGGCGGGTATCGCAAGCCTCCTACTTGTGCCGGCCGGGTATGCCTGGATGGCCAGCATCGCCGGATTAATCTTGCTTTTCACGCTCTTCTCATTCGACGACGAGAGTTACCGCACAATTCTTCAGAGCCTTACGTATGCCGCCGTGTGCGCGTTTTGCTTGTCGGTCGCGGCAATTATTCCTTATCAATACGTGTACGGTCTCCCGACTCCACGTGAACCACAACTGGTGAACCGATGGATCCCACTGACTTGCGCGTTCGCCACGCTGTTGTTCTGGGTGATCGATCGGACACGCATGAGCAGTCGCATCACCAGGCCCGGGGCGGGCACCGCAGCAGTCGGCACCATGTTCTCCCCAGCTCCCACCGTCCAACCATCAGTGCCGGTTACGCCAGCGCCTTTGGTTACGCCGGCGCCTTTGATGACAAACGTTCGCAGCGAACCGGCTGCCCCTCACCTGGTCCGCAGCGAACCCCAGATGCCGATTCCCTCTGCGCCTCCGCCCGCGCCCGTTCAGCCTCCCAAGCTTACTGACATTTACGTTCGCCTGACCGGGGAAGGCTTGAACCTGATGCGGACCGTACAGGCTGAACCGCTCGGGCGTGACTACTACCGAATCGTGGACACAATGCCCGAAACGGAGACTTGGGAGTTTACTCCCGGCATGGTTGTCCGCTGCAAAAAGCAGAACCTTTCGACAGGCAAAGCCATGGTGGCGACCGAGGAGGCCCAGCGATCATCTTAATTGCGATCGGCTTTGATCGACCCTCTTTCAGACTGAGCGTAGTGTAGAGAAAATCATGACCTTACACGAAGAGATCGTTGTCGAAGTACCCACCCCAACTGGTCCAATGCGGACCTACCTGATTCAGCCATCCGCTCCAGGGCGCTATCCGGCGGTGATTATCTTCTCAGAGATCTTTCAGGTGACTGGCCCTATCCGGCGCACCGCAGCACTGATTGCGGGGCATGGTTACATCGTCGCAATTCCAGAGGTCTACCACGAACTAGAGCCTGCCGGCACGGTCTTGGCTTACGATCAGGCCGGTGCCGATATCGGTAATGACCATAAGTACGCAAAAGATCTGGCCGCCTACGACTCCGATACCGCGGCGCTGATTCAGCACCTGCAAGCGCGTGCCGATTGTTCCGGCAAGTTGGGTACAGTGGGCATTTGCATGGGGGGTCATCTGGCTTTTCGTGCGGCGATGCATTCTGAAATTTCTGCAGCTGTTTGCTTCTACGCCACTGACATCCACTCCCATTCGCTCGGGCGCGGCAAGAACGACGACTCACTTATTCGAGCTGGTGATATCAAAGGTGAGCTGCTTCACATCTGGGGTCGTCAAGATCCACATGTGCCGCTCGAAGGTCGCAACTTAATCAAAGCGCGGCTAGATGAGGTGGGCGCAAATTTTCAGTGGTTCGAGGTCAACGGAGCACATGCATTTCTACGCGACGAGGGCTATCGCTATGACCCGGCCCTGGCCCACCTCTGCTACGGTCTGCTACTCGAACTTTTTCATCGTAAACTTGCCTGACACTTTCGCCTTGAAATGAGTCTTTAACGGAGGGAGTTAATTATGCGTACACCTTTGCTGGCGGCTGTGGCAATTGGCACAGCGCTGGCCTCAATCTCATCCGCTCAGAAGCACGAAGATCCATACCTGCACGGGCCTCAGGGAGAGGTTCGCTTGATTCAGGAAGTACGGCACGAACTGGTCATGCTGCCTTATTACAGCGTGTTCGATGATCTCGGCTTTCGCGTCGAGGGCAGCACTGTGACTCTGGTCGGTGAAGTCACCCGGCCCGTGCTGAAGAGCGACGCTGAAGGTGTTGTGAAGAACATTGAGGGCGTCACGCAGGTGATCAACCAGATCGAAGTGCTTCCGCTTTCGCCGTTCGACGATCAGATTCGCCGCGCCATGCTACGAACTATTTACGGCGACCCGCAGATCGGCACCCGCTATGGAAATCAGGCTTTGCCGAGCATTCATATCATTGTGAAGAACGGGCATGTCCGGTTGGAGGGCTTAGTGGCTAACAAATTCGACAAAGACCTGATTGGTGTGCGGGCTAATTCTGTTCCCAATGTATTCTCGGTAGACAATCAGTTGCAGGTCGAAACGCAGGGTGATGGCGGCAAAAAGTAGGGAAGAGTCTCTCGATAGGCTTGGACAGATTGCGGTGCAGGTAGGCTTGGGCGGGCTCGCCGCGGGTCAAGAAGTTGTAATCACGGCACCTGTGGAAGCGTTGCCGCTGGTACGTCGCATTACTGCCCACGCCTATACTGCGGGCGCGAGCCTGGTGACGACTCTGTTCACCGATGAACAATCCACGCTGCTTCGCTTTCAGAACGGCAAGGATGCCGGGTTCGACAAAGCTGCTGTCTGGTTACAGGATGGAATTGCCAACGCATATCGCAGCGGTGCTGCGCGTTTAGCCGTGACAGGCGGCAACCCGGCGCTGCTGGCCGGCCAAGATCCGGATAAAGTATCACGTGCGAATCTGGCCTTCTCCAAAGCAAGCCGTCCGGCTCTGGACCTGATTACCCGGCATGAGATTAACTGGACGATTGTGCCCTATGCTACTCCGGCCTGGGCGCGTCTTGTTTTCCCCGAGATGCCGGAAGATGAAGCTGTCAGCCGATTGTGGGACGCCATCTTCGCCGCAACCAGAGTGAATACGCCCGATCCGGTAACGGCCTGGCAGGCGCACCAGGCGGAACTGGAAGGGCGAGTGCGGTACTTGAACGCAAAGAACTACGCAGCACTCCAATTCCGAGGTCCCGGCACCGACGTGCGTGTGCAATTAGCGACTGGGCATCAGTGGCTCGGTGGCGGCACAGTGGCGGGCAACGGCGTTCCGTGTCTGCCCAATATGCCCACCGAGGAAGTGTTCACTACGCCGCATCGACAGGGCACAAGCGGTACGGTCACCAGTACCAAACCACTTTCGTATCAGGGCACACTGATTAGCGACATTCGCGTGCAGTTTGAAGCCGGTCGCATTGTAGAAGCGACGGCCAGCGCTGGTGAGGAGGTACTGCGCAAGATGATCGACACCGATGCGGGTGCCCGCCAGTTAGGCGAAGTTGCTCTGGTGCCTCATTCTTCTCCGATCGCAAAGAGCGGCCTGCTGTTCTGGAATACGTTGTTCGATGAAAATGCAGCGAGTCACATCGCGCTCGGGCAGGCTTATAGTACGTGCATTCAAGGAGGCGACTCCATGAGCCACGAGCAGTTAGCTGCAACGGGTGCCAATGAGAGTTTTATTCACGTGGATTGGATGATCGGCTCAGGTGAAGTGAGCGTGGACGGCATTGATGCGATGGGCAAGGCGGAACCGCTGATGCAGGGTGGTGAGTGGGTACGCGAGTAATTATCTGCTCGCGCTCTTTCTCAATTGAAGTGACCAGGAGCTGCTCAGCTAGCGCCTTATCTGCTGTGTCGATGCTTCGGAACGCAAGGTATTCCCATATTTCAGATGGACCTCCCTTGCTTCCGAATGAGAACAAAGCTCGACAACGAAGCGCCTAGTTCGGGAGTGAGAACAACGTTCAAGGTCAAGCAAGTCCCCATGCCTATCACTCACAGTCCAGCGCCGCTGTCGATCGGCTAACTTTGGTGCGAAACCGACATTTGTCTTTGCCCTTCTCGAAACACCTCCAGGCATTTTGAAAGAGGTGTTTGAAATCCGTGACGGCCTGTTCAGATGACAGGGTCACGATTGCATGCGCAGCGTAATCAAAACGAGAGTGCCATGCTTCAAACCAACCTAGGCGTGCTCAGTGTTTGCTCGGCTTCGAGTTGAATATGACAATCGACAAAATCACTGACTGGTTCGGAACAATTGTTCTGGGTCTCTGCGCTGCTACAAGCTCCAGTAGCTTAGCTTGTGATTTCATTCGACTCGACTTGCACATTCAAGACTGAGGAACGCTCACCGGCACGGTCGATATCGGCATCTTTTGCCGTAGCAGCACGGACCAAATTGCTTGTAGTTTCACCCCTTGGCAGCTGGTTCTCCTTCCTCAGTGAACATCTATAAATCGTGGACCAAAACTAAAGTCCTAATAGGAAGAGTACTAGCTCAGAAACGTCCTGCACCACTCGCTGGTGGTGTAGAGAGGTACGAAGCGTAAGAAAGGCGAATTCAACAACTTGCGCACAGAAACCGTGGATTAAGCTCTTGCAAACCTTTGTTCCTCATGCGACGATCTTTCCAGTGGCAAGAAGTGGTAGGAAGTGGCTGAAAATGGAGATCAAATCGGCTTAACGGCTCCGCCCGAGGCACCTCGCGGAACTCTGACGGCTCGCGTTGACGAGAAGGGTCGGCTGAAGCTACCAGCGGCGCTGGCACAGTATCTGGAGCTGCTGGGTGAACGCAAGGTTTTCATTACGACGTTGAATGTTTCAACAGCCCTAATTTATCCCATTTCTGTTTGGAGACAAACCGAACTGTTGTTGCAGGAACCGGGCGAGGACGCCGACCTACGTGCGGACGTGGCAATGGTGGCCAATCACTACGGTGAGGATGTGGAAGTGGACGGGCAAGGCAGGGTGCTGGTTCCGACGACGTTGCGACGCGATTTGGAACTGGAGAAAGACGAAGTTCACCTGCTTTGTTTCAAAGGCCGGATTGAGATGTTGGGCAGCAAAGTATATGCTGAGCGCCTCAATCGGGCAAAGACAAGTTTGGCCGAAAAAGTGGCAGCACTCGAGAAGAAAGGGTTGCGGTAGGCATGAATGGAAATTACGCATGCCCCGGTGCTGCTCGGAGAGTCGTTGGAGTATCTGGCGATTCGACCGGATGGAATTTACGTCGATTTGACTGCGGGCCTCGGCGGACATTCCCGGGCGGTGGCAGAGCGGCTGGAAAGCGGGCGGCTGATTGCCTGCGATCGCGATGCCGAGTCGCTGGCGCTGGCCCGAGCGAACACGGCCGAGTTTGCCGACAGGATTTCTTATTTTCACGGGGCTTTCTCGGAGTTGCCGAAAGCTCTGGCGCAGTTGGGTGTGGTGGCGGTCGATGGAGTATTGGCCGACCTGGGTGTGAGCCGCTATCAGTTGAGCAGCGGAGAGCGCGGGTTCTCGCTGATGGAAGACGGGCCGCTGGATATGCGAATGGACCGCTCGACCGGAGAAACGGCAGCGGATCTGGTAAACGAAATGCCCGAAAAGGCGCTCGCCGATCTGATTTTTCAGCTTGGCGAAGAAAGGAGGTCGCGAAGAATCTCCAGAGCAATCGTTCGCGCGCGGCCGATCCTGACCACTGGGCGTTTGGCTCGGGTGGTGGAGGAAGCCGTACCGCGAACGGGGAGATTACACCCGGCGACGCAGACCTTTATGGCGCTGCGGCTGCAAGTGAACCGGGAGTTCGAAGAGCTGGACGAAATGCTCCGGTTGGTGCCGGGGTTTTTGAAGCCCGCTGGACGGTGGGTGGTGCTGACGTTTATGTCGCTGGAGGACCGGCGAGTGAAGCAAGCGTTTCAAGCGTTGGCGCGTGACCGTTCCATTCAGATTTTAACGAAGCACGTATTGAAGCCGACACAAGCAGAGATTGTGGGCAACGCGGCATCACGTAGCGCGAAATTGCGAGCAGCAGAGAAATTGTAATTGGTTGAGCAGGTAAGAGAGAGACGACGATGGCAACACTGGCAACATTTGTAGACCGATGGACTGGAGTGCGGGATCTGGCTGGAGCGCCGCCCGCGGTTTGGACACGTACTGATTCGACGCGCTTGCGTCCGCTGGCGAACGAGGATGTGTATCTCTTTGTGAAGCGGATCGATAACAGTGCCGTCGTGCGGGCGGCTGATCCAACAGCACGACGAGCACGCAGCCGCACAGTTGCGACAGGCTTTATTGCCGCGATGCTTGTGATTGCAGGACTGGTACCGGCCGCCTATAACACCATGGCGGGATTTACCCTGCAGAACTTGCGCCAGGAGCAGAGCAGCCTGAAGCAGCAGGAAGCGCAAATGGATTTAGCAGAAGCCAAGCTGCTGAATTACGACCGGCTGGAAAAGCTGGCTAAGTCGCTCAAGATGGTTGAGCCCGACCCGACCCAGGTGCAATTCCTGGAAGGCAAGACAAAGGCAGAAGCTCGTAATGTGATGCCGTTTGCAGGTCTGGAAGTCAGCGCCCGCTAGCTTCTCTGAAGCTGAGCTACCACGGTGCGGATGAACAACTATGGAACGGCCGCCTCGTAGTCGGGCCAACTCGACCGATCGCCTTTTCATACTTGGGCTCATCCTTTTTGGATGGGCCCTCGTCGTTGTTTTACGGCTGTGTGATTTGCAGCTGTTCGGTCACTCGCAATACGCCAAATTGGCGTCGTCCCAGCAGGACCGTCTCGAGCCAATGGAAGCTCAGCGGGGATCTATTGTCGATCGCAATGGCAATCTTCTAGCAATCAGCTCAGCATCGAGATTTGCTGTGGTGAGTCCGCGGCGCATTCCGGACAAGGCCATGGCAGCCGCACTGCTCGGGCGCATCCTAGGCATTGATGCTGCTAAATTGCAGGCCGACCTGGAAGCGGCAGCGGCCTCTAAACACCATCGAAGCTATTACGTTGTTGATCCTCATGTCTCGGATGATAAAGCCGAAACTCTGACCGAGATGAAGCTGGATTGGTTGGAGATCCGCACGGGCAGTTTGCGGAGTTATCCCAATGGGCAATTAGCAGCGCATGTCATCGGTAACGTGGGCGGCGAAGGACATGGGGCAGCAGGAGTCGAGTTAAAGCTCGATAAGGAACTAGCAGGCAGCCCTGGCCTGGTTCATATCAAGGTGGATGTTAAAGGCCGGGCTTATGAATCCGAAGTGGCTCGGACTCCGGTGGCGGGCCGCAATATTGGTTTGACCATCGACAGTGAATTGCAACATGTCTCAGAGGACGCGCTGAAGACAGCCGTGGTCACCAATCATGCCGATCACGGAAGCATTGTCGCCATGGACCCGTACACGGGCGAAATCAAGGCGCTTGCGAACTATCCGACTTATGACTTGAACGAGCGGCTGCATGTCGGCGAGCAGCCGGTTGGTCGTGAAGACCTGGCGGTCGTGGCACCGTTCGAGCCGGGTTCGGTTTTCAAAGTCGTCACTGTGTCGACGGCCATGGAGACCACGAACCTGAAGCCGAGCACTATGATTGCTTGCGGCGGTGGCGTGATGAAAATGTTTACTCGCGTCATTCACGATGCCGAGCCGCATGGCGACTTCTCAGTCGAGGACGTGTTCGCGCACTCCAGCAACGTAGGCGCGATCAAGATTGGGATGCAGATCGGCAATAAGAATCTATACGATTACATCCGCAAATTTGGCTTTGGCCGGCGCACCGGCATCGAGCTGCCAGCTGAAGCGCCAGGGATGCTGCGTCCTTTGAAACGCTGGCAGCCGACTTCTATCGGCAGCGTTCCAATGGGACATGAGATTAGCGTTACTTCCGTGCAGCTGGCGCGTCTTGGTGCAGTGATTGCAAACGGAGGCTTCCTGGTGCAGCCGCATGTAGTCGCATGGAAGCAGTCGCCCGGAGGCGAAAAAGAATACTTCAAACCCAGTGCTCCGGTCCGGGTTTTAGAGCCGAGAACAGTAGGCATCATGCAGAGCATGATGCGGCGCGTAACCACGATTGGAACGGCCAAGCGTCTGCACGTCACGGGTTATACGTTCTCCGGCAAGACTGGGACCGCTCAGATTTTCGATTTTAGTCATCACGTCTATACGCACAAATACAATGCTTCGTTTCTGGGCTTCGCACCCATGAATGATCCGCGGCTGGTCATCATTGTCACCATTTCTCCCACAACAGGCACCGCTGGCTTTGGTGGTACGGCAGCAGGTCCGGTGTTTGAGACGGCAATGGCTAATTCGCTCCGCAGACAGAGTGTTGCGCGTGATTTGCCCGAGGACTTAGATGCCCTAATGGCAAAGCAAAAAGCGGCAACGAAGGATAAGCCTGTTGAGATTGACGCTGCAGAACTGAGCACTCCATTCACCGAGGATGAAATCCGGCAAGCTGAAGGTGATGCTCTTGCTGATGCCGATGTAGTGCTGGCTACGGCCGACCCTAACGCGCCCAAGGTGCCCAACTTTGTCGGTATGTCGGTTCGAGACGTTCTGCTGGAGGCATCTTCAACGGGACTGGACGTTGCCATGTTCGGCGACGGTCTCGCGCGCATGCAAACGCCGCCGGCTGGAGCACTTTTGCTCCCCGGGGCACACATCCATGTAAGGTTTGGCAGATGAGGTACCTTCTTTGAACCTCACGGATGTGCTGGCAGGCGTACTTGTAATTGGTTCTGGAATGGCTGATTCTGACAGGACGGAAATCAAAGGTCTTGCTTACGACAGCCGCAAGGTGAACGAAGGTTATCTCTTCTTTGCTTTCTCCGGGGCTAAGACGGACGGCGCTCGTTTTGCTGCAGCTGCTATGGAACGCGGCGCGGTGGCGGTAGTCAGTGATCGGCCTGCGCCGGGCGGCTTCCACGGACGCTGGATTCAGGTAGCACACGGACGATTTGCGCTGGCCACCGCAGCCCGGAACTTCTTTGGTAAACCCGATGAGCGGTTGGCTCTTACCGCAGTCACGGGAACGAATGGGAAGACTACTTCCACCTCTCTGATAGATGCCATCTTGCGTGCAGCCGGAAAAACCACGGCGCTGGTAGGAACCATCCAATACCACTTGGCGGGGCAGGTGCTGCCGGCGGTTAACACCACACCCGAATCGCTCGATCTGGTGCTTCTTATGCGCGAACTTGTCGACGTGGGTGGAACTCATTTCACGCTTGAGGCTTCGTCCCATGCACTTGATTTAGGGCGGATCTATGGGCTTGCGGTTCACACAGCCGGTTTTACAAACTTCACGCGCGATCACCTGGATTACCACGGCACCATGGAAGCTTATTGGGCGGCCAAGCAATTATTGTTTCGGCCTCGCAGCGGTCCGCCACCTCGGTTCGCAGTGCTCAACACGGATGACGAAACGGTGGCGCAATTGGAACTCGCGCCCGAAACTCAGGCTTACTGGTATGGCAACACTGCGCCTGTCCAGCACGTTGCTAATAGCGTCTGGGTGCGTGCCAACAACGTTGATTCAACATTTGAAGGTTTGCGGTTCGAAGTAGAAGCCGAGGGTAGAAAGTTCGAAGTCGAATCGGGGCTGGTGGGGCACATCAACGTGTCTAATATCTTGCTAGCCTGCGCGACGGCTTTCAGCCACGGCATAGAAGAGGAGGCAATTGTGAGAGGTCTAAGAGAGTTGGCGAGCGTCCCTGGACGCTTCGAACGAGTAGAGGAAGGGCAGCCGTTTATGGTGGTGGTCGATTACGCTCACACCGATGATGCGCTGCGGAATGTAATATCAGTGGCCCGCGGCATGAGGCCCAAACGAGTGATCACGCTGTTTGGCTGCGGAGGCGATCGCGACCGCTCTAAGCGTCCGCTGATGGGAATGGCAGCGGCAGAACTCAGCGACTTCGTCGTATTGACTTCAGATAATCCGCGGAGCGAAGATCCCCTCTCAATCATGAACGACGCGATGGTAGGTATGAGCCGCAGCGACACCCCGCATGCTGCCGAACCCGACCGCGAGCGTGCCATTCGAAAAGCGATTGAGAGCGCCCGTCCGGGAGATATTGTGATCCTCGCGGGCAAAGGTCATGAAACTTACCAAGTGTTGAGAGACGGGCCGATTCCTTTCGATGATCGCGAAGTAGCGCGACGTGTCCTGCACTCTTTCGGCTATGCGCGAAAGAATGTCAGTGGCACTCGCCGTGAGAAAGTTCTGCAGTAGGCGTGACAAGTTTTGTTGGGGCAGGAGGCGTGAGTAGTTCGTCCACGGGCAGTCGAGTTTCGGCTTGCTCACTTGCGTCTCCATTTTTTTCTAACCGGCAGAGTAGCCGAGCATTGAATCATGTTGTATTGGCTTCTCTATCAAGTTGGACATAACTACATTCCGGCGTTTCGAGTATTCCAATATGTGACCACACGGACCGCGTTGGCGAGTCTGACGTCACTGGCCTTGTCGCTTGCTCTGGGGCCTTGGATGATCCGCAAGTTACGACGGTTAAGTTTTGGCCAGCACATCCGCGAAGATGGGCCGCAGTCACATTTTAAGAAAGCCGGCACCCCTACAATGGGCGGTCTCTTGATTGTGACGGCGATTGTAGTGCCCACGTTGCTGTGGGCTGATTTACGTAACGTTTATATCTGGATTGCTCTGTTGGGCTTACTGGGCTTTGGCGCCATAGGATTTCTCGATGACTATGCGAAGGTCGCCAAAAAACGTAATTTGGGTTTAACTGCGCGGCAGAAGTTCTGGCTTCAGGTAGGTGTCGGAATGGTTGTCGGGTTTCTGCTCTTGGTCCTTCATGCGAACCAGGCATACTCGACAGCGGTCAATGTTCCTTTCTTCAAACAACTGAAACTGGATCTCGTAATCGAACCTTTGACGCGCAACTTCTACACTTACCCGCTCGCCTTCGCCCTGTTCTACTTTTTCATCGTGTTCGTGATGGTGGGTTCTTCAAACGCGGTGAACTTGACTGACGGTCTGGATGGTCTGGCAATCGGGCTCATGGTGGTCGCATCAGGAGCGATGACAGTTTTGACATATATATCGAGCAACGTTGCTCTTTCGGCTTACCTCGATTTGGCGCACCTGCCGCGATCTCAGGAATTAACAATTTTTTCCGGGTGTATGCTGGGCGCGAGTCTGGGGTTTCTGTTCTATAACTGTCACCCGGCACAGGTCTTCATGGGCGATGTAGGTTCACTTGCATTAGGTGGCGGGCTCGGCATGATAGCGGTGCTGATAAAGCAGGAAATTCTGCTGATTTTTATTGGCGGGATTTTTGTTATTGAGGCGCTGTCGGTCATTCTGCAGGTGGGCAGTTATCGGCTACGTAATGGTAAACGCATCTTTAAGATGGCGCCCATTCATCACCACTTTGAAGCTCTGGGCTGGCCGGAATCGAAGGTGGTGGTTCGATTCTGGATCGCTGGCTTGGTAATGGCGTTATTAGCTTTGACTACGCTGAAATTAAGATAGGACGGCAGACTGAAGTTCGACGGAAAACGCGCTCTGGTAATCGGCACCAAGCGGTCTGGCATCGCAGCCATTGAGTTGTTGAGGAAGCAGGGCGCACATGTTCGTGCCATGGATGCGGATCCGAAGCCGATACCTGGTCTGGAAGTGCCTGTTGTTGCTCAGTCGGCTGACTGCTTGAAAGACAGTGGTTCAGAACCGGACCTGATTGTGCTTTCCCCCGGTGTGCCATTTGACCTGCCAATGCTGATTGAGGCTCGACAGCGTGGCGTGGCGGTCATCGGCGAAATCGAGTTGGCTTCGTATTTCCTTCGAGGGCCGGTGATCGGCATCACGGGTTCAAATGGCAAGACCACCACTACAGCCTTAACGGGTCACATTCTGAACGCACTCGGAGTGCCTTGCCAGGTTGGCGGCAATATCGGAACTGCTGTCACGTCCATGATTGAAAATTCCCGCGACGGCCAATGGAACGTACTCGAACTGTCTAGCTTCCAACTGGAGTCGATCACTCAGTTCCATGCTGATATTGCAGTTTGTCTCAACCTCACGCCAGATCATCTGGACCGTCACGGCACGTTGGAGAACTATAGGGCGGCCAAGGCGCGGCTATTCGAAACACAGCAAGCAAACGGAAGCGCGATTCTGAACCTGGACGATGCGTTCTGCCGCAGTTTCGCCGAACGGACGCGAGGGAAGGTCTACTGGTTTAGTTCCAGCAAGCGCGTGCCACGGGGTGTATGGATTGAGGGCGAGCAGATTCTTTTTGATGATCAGCCGTTCTTGCGCCGAAGCCAGATCAAGCTGCGAGGCTTTCACAACTTGGAAAACGTGATGGCGGCCTGTTTAGTCTGCGTGCTTGCCGGGGCGGATCCGCAAAATATCGGCGCTGCTGTCGAATCCTTTCCAGGTGTCGAACACCGCATCGAATTCGTGCGTTCACTGGATGGCGTTGAGTATTTCAATGACTCCAAAGCGACCAATGTGGATGCAGCCTTGAAAGCAGTTGAAGCGTTCGATGGCAAGCTCTGGATTATTCTTGGCGGCAAAGACAAGGGAGGAAGTTACGCGCCTTTGGCTGCGGCTCTGCGGAACAAAGCGAAAGGTGCTTTATTGATCGGCGCTGAACGTCCGTACGCGTACGCAGCAGCGCCGCTTCTTCGCAAAGCGTTGAGCGGTATTGTCCCGACGATTGATTGCGGAACGATGGCGAGTGCTGTTCAGTACGCCCGCGAACATGCAGCGTCTGGAGACACAGTGCTACTGTCGCCCGCTTGTGCGAGTTTCGACCAGTTCCAGAATTATGAGGAGCGGGGGAATGTATTCAAAGGACTCGTAAGGAGATGAGTTAACGGCCGCTTCTAACTGCAATCTCAGCTGGTTGTCACCTCTTAATAAGCAGGTTGTAAACACCATGTTCACCGATCCAGAACCAGACACACTCATTATCGTCCTTGAATCCCAGAGCACGGTATTTCAGGGTTACTCTAGCCGACCAGACTTCTTTGCTCAATCGAATGCCAATTTTCTTGAATCTGAGGGAGCCATGGTCTGGATGGCTCTTGAGTAACGCAAATTGCTTGTCGGCAGCGTGTTTTATCTCGAGCGGCAAAGCCTGATAGCACTCCCAGAAATTGGCATTCGCACGATGGATCACTAAAGCGGTTTGGTTCTGCCACCTTGATGGTCAGTGATTGCTCGTTTCAGAAGGGCATCGATTTTGCCCGCTTCCAGATCCGCCTCAAGCTGGTGATCAATGGATTCTTGGGCGTTGTTCCTCTGTTCTAGCCAGTGTTGCAATTCGGTACACTCGACTGGCGTAAGGTTCTCAATAGCTGTTTTGAGAGTGTTGATGTTTGTCATTTCTCTCCCTATCGAAAGCTTAACAACTGAACGACTGAGCTATGGACGCAAAATTGCCAGCCTTCGAACTCTCAATTTGCTTAAGCTGTTCAAGCTATTTGGTAAGAACCGATTAAAATCGATTGAAAGCTTCTCAGAGCGAACAACAAAAATGTCAAAATTGATTTAACAAAACCTGAATGGCACAGCGACTCAAGACAGACTGGTTTCTTTTTCTAACAGTGCTCGGAATGGTGTGTTTCGGGTTGGTGATGGTCTACAGTTCATCATCGATCCTGGCTCAGCTGAAGTATCACGTCACCGGCACTTATTTCTTTTTTCGCCAACTGGGATGGGCAGTGTTCTCCATCTTCGTGCTGCTCATCTGTATGAAGCGCGACTACCGCAAGTGGAATAATCCTCGCGTGGCATTCGCCAGTTTAGGAAGCGTGCTCTTGCTTTTACTCGCGGTGTATATCACCGATAGTAGCAGTCACCGTTGGTTGAAGGCCGGACCGCTTTCGTTGCAGCCTTCTGAACTGGCCAAACCGGCGCTGGCGTTGTTTCTCGCCTTTTTCCTTTGCCGTCGTATGAACGATATCAACAACAGACATACGCTGGGCCCAATTGCCATCTCTATCTCAGTGATTGCGCTGTTTGTCGCAATGGCCGATCTCGGCACTGCGGTAGTGTTGGTGCTAACCACGATTGCAGTTGTCTTTGTAGCGGGTATCGATTATCGCTATCTGGCTGTTTGCGGCGCGCTCGGAGTGCTGCTCGGTGCCGGGTTCATTGTTATGAAGCCGTACCGGCTCGCGCGTGCTATCGACTTTGCCGACAAGGATCACAAGCTGCTGTCGAAGATCGATCCCAATGGGCACATTCTCAAATACGCCAAACAGACCGCGTCAACCAGCGACCCCGGCTATCAGCAGCGTCAAGCAAAGATCGCGGTAGGTTCGGGAGGTTTCATAGGCCTGGGCCTGATGCAGAGCAAACAGAAGATGCTCTACCTGCCCGAAGCGCAAACCGATTTCATCTACGGAATCGTCGGCGAAGAGACCGGGTTTCTCGGCTCACTGGTACTGCTGGCCGGGTTCGTCATCGTGTTGTGGCGCGGGCTCCGCACCTACTTTAGAGCCAGCGATGGGTTCGGACGTTATCTGGCGCTGAGTGTCACTGTGTGCGTTGTTGTTCAGGCTTTCATCAACATCAGCGTGGTTCTCGATCTTGTGCCGAACAAGGGAATCCCGCTGCCCTTCATCAGCTATGGAGGCAGTTCTCTGTTGAGCACGCTCCTGCTGATGGGCATGCTGTTGAGTGTCAGTGAGCACACGGCATAGATTTGTTCTAACAGGCGGCGGCACGGGCGGGCATGTGTATCCTGCCTTGGCGGTAGCGCGCGTATTGCGGGACCGCGGCCACCAGGTGCTCTTCATCGGAACTTCACAAGGGATTGAGGCGCGGCTGGTGCCGGAAGCCGGCTTTGCCATGCAGTACATCCGAAGCAGCGGGTTGAATCGTGTCGGAGTTGTTCAGAAGCTCCGAAGCGCCGTGCAATTGCCCGTAGCGGTCGCAGTAGCGTCGAGAATCTTGGGTAGTTTTCAAACAGCAGCCGTTTTCAGCATGGGCGGCTATGTGGCAGGGCCGGTGATGATTGCGGCTTTACTGCGCCGCATACCGCTGATAATCATGGAGCCGAACGCGATACCCGGCTTTGCGAGCCGCAAAGTAGGCAGCCGAGTGTACCGGGCACTCGTGTCCTTCGAAATGACAGCGCGCTGGTTCCCACGTAATAAAACCGAAATCACAGGACTGCCGGTCCGGTCGGAATTCTTCACTTTGCAGCCCAAGACTACCGGCCCATTCACAGTGCTGATCACCGGTGGCAGCCGCGGAAGCCGTACCCTAAACCGTGCCGCGCGCGAAAGCTGGCCGCTCTTTCAACAAAACGGATCACCGGTACGGCTTATTCATCAGACAGGCCCAGCCGAGTATGACATGTTTCGTCGACACTTCGACGAGTCTGGAATAAATGGTGAACTCGTGCCCTTTCTGTCCGACATGCCCACCGCGTTTTCCCGGGCCGACCTGGTTATTGGACGCGCCGGAGCCGGTGGGGTCAGTGAACTTGCAGCCGCCGGAAAGCCTTCCATCTTAGTGCCGTTTCCCTATGCCGCCGATGATCACCAGAAAGCAAACGCACAGCAATTGGTCGATGCAGGCGCAGCTCGGCTGGTGCTGGATGCAGACCTCTCCGGACAGCGTTTATTTGAAGAAGTAGAGCAACTTCGCACCAACCCGGAACAACTGAGGAGCATGCGGGAGAAAGCCCAACAGTTTGCTCGCCCAGGCGCGGCGGAACGGGCCGCCGCGGTACTGGAAGAAGCGGCACAAAGGCATAGCCAGGACAATGCTAAGAGCTAAGGGGAGCAGTGTTGATGGGCTACCTGTACTCAATCACTGGATTGATCTTCGCTGGCCCCTAACCGTTTCTGTCTGCCAAAACCCAGAGCTCTGCCTCCGTCACGATTGAGACAACCTGCCGGTGCATGCTCGACCTCAACCCAACGCTCTATCGATCTCTATTACGACAGCTTTGCCCCGGATAAGATGAAGCAGGACGTTGGTGTCGAGGACATAGCTGTTGCTCAACCGCGGACTTCCTCAAGCGCTTTGAGTAGGTCGCTATCGGTCTCCTCGCCGGGCCATGTTCCGAAGAGCGAGGCCACACCACTTTTTGCTGTTTGCAGTCGCCGTTCGGGCGTGCGGGGCTGAAACAAAGATAGAGGAATCTTTGAGAATGCTTGGCGACCGTCCGCCGTCGGCCAAATTTCTAAGGCATCGAGGCGTAACAGCGTTCCAGACGGGCGATAGATCGCTTTGCCTAATATTGTGATCTCTCTGCCGAAGTAGTCCTGCAGAAGTTCGGGTGTCCCCTCGACGAGAACGCCACGAACCTCGTCTCCAATGTCCAGCACCAGGCCAAAAGAGCGCGTACTGTGTCGAACCATGTCCAGCTTGCCCACAATCCGAACCTGCCGCGGAGAAGGCGTTCGATCACTAAGGTCCTGAGCATTCGCAGCCACTTCTTCGTCAATCTGCGCAACGGCATCGCTTGGAACACTCGCAGCCGGAAACTCCACGCTTCTTAGCTCTTGCTTGAACAGGCTTCCCCAAGCACTGATCCACTCACGGGGTGATTTAGAGCCGAGCTTGGAATTGAAGGCTCTCGGCGGATCCTTACTGCACAAGATCGGAAGCTTCGACGGGAATAAACACAAAGAAGGTGAGGGCGTATTGCAATGCAGGACGTTGGTGTTGAGCACATAGCCGCTGCTCAACGGCAAGCGCCTAACATTTTCATCCCTCGTTGCGGTATGAAGGACCGTGTCTTACTCATTGCGAAGAGCCGCTGACGGATCAATTCGGGATGCTCGCCGTGCCGGCACATAGCCAGCAAAGATCGCGGCGCTTAAGAGAACAACACTGGCCAGCGCCAGGGTTCCCGGATCATTAGGCTGGGTCTCGAACAGAAACGATTTAACAAGCCGGGTCCCGCTCAATGCGGCAGGCACGCTAATTGCGAGTCCCACCGCTGCCAGTAGTAGAACGCCGCGCAGAATCATCCAAACCACAACGCGGCGTTGCGCGCCTAGCGCCATGCGGATTCCAATCTCACCCACCTGCTGCGTGACGTTGTACGACACCATTCCGTAAAGCCCAACGCAAGCCATCAGGAGAGCGAGAACCGCGAAACCCGTGCATAGTTTCGCGAACGTGACTTCGCGACTGATCGTCTGATCGATTTCCGCAGCCTGTGTAACCACGTGTGTGACGGGTACGCGTCCATCTGTCTTCCGCACAATCTCACTCACACTGTTGACATACCTCAACGGATCACCCGCAGTGCGCAGCGCGTAGGTCACTCGGTCGGGAGAAAATTGGGAGGCCGCAATGAACACGGTCATGGGACTCTGCTCTTTCAGACCACCGTATCGCAGGTTAGCCGACACGCCGACGATTTCGAGATCGCGCTTCTCTTCCAGCAACGTGATGCGCCGGCCCACCGGACTCTCGTTCCCAAAGTACGTTCGCGCCAGCCGTTCGCTAATTACTGCTACCGGTGTGGAGCCCGGTTGGTCGCGATCGTCAATCTCGCGCCCGGCCAGGATCGGAATCTGCATCGTTGAGAGAAACCGTGGTCCGGTGACCATGACGCTTGCGTCTTTCACGGTAGCAGCGCCAATCTTCATCGGCCCTCTGTATGTCTTTCCGGCAACGTCGGCGTGGATAATTGAGGAGTGCGAAAGCGTCGCACTCCTCACTCCTGGGATCGACTCGAGGCGCTTGCGCAGGTCTGCGTAAAAGGTAGTAATCTCCGGGTCGCGATGGCCGGCTTGGCGCGCATCTAACGAGAACAGAAGGACGTTCTCGCGGGCGTATCCCAATTGCACGGAGTGCAGCTTGTTGAGTGTCTGGACGAACAGACCCGCGGCGACCAGGATGAGAAAAGACATCGCGATTTGGGCAACCACCAGAACGTGCTGCACGCGGCGGCGCGGTCCGCCTCCGCGGCCATGCTTCGGCGCGGGCATCACGTCTGGACGCGTCGACTGCATCGCTGGAGCAAGGCCAAATAACAGGCCGCAAACCAGCGAGAGCGCTGCCGTTACGCCCAGCACGTTCCAGTTCAAGTCCGCGTGCAACGTAAAATTCTCCTGCCCGTTGGAGAGCAGAAGTGTCAACGATCGCACGCCCCAGATCGCAAACAACACCCCTACTGCTCCGCCGAGCGAGGCGAGCACCACACTCTCAGTAAGCAACTGCCGCACGACGCGGAACCGTCCCGCTCCCAGGCTGAGCCGGACAGCCATCTCGCTGCGTCGCGCGGCGGCCCTCGCCAGCAATAGATTCGCGATGTTGGCGCACGTGATCGCCAGAATCAATCCTGCCATCATTAACAGTACGTACAGAGGCTTCGAATACTGACGGCGCAGGCTGCCCAGACCTTCGGCGCCGCCATTCAGAATCAGCGCGGGCAGTTTGGCGCGCTCACCGTCGGTCTTGGCGGTGGTAGCAACCCATTGATGAAAGCGCGGGGCCAGCGCTGCCTGTGCCTGGGCCATGCTGATGCCAGGCCGCAGACGGCCCATCATTTCGATCCAATAGAAGTTTCCGTCGCCATACATACGAGCCGCTTCGGCGCCGTCTACGAGCAGATTCGTGTGCAACGGAAGGTAGATGTCCGGCGCCCACCGCGGGGTCGACTCCGAAGAACTTCGGCGGCGCGACGCCAATCACCGTGAAATGAATATTGTCGACGAAAATCGACTGGCCAATCGCATTCGGCGATCCTCCAAAACGATTTTGGCTAGTCGCGAAACTGATTACGGCAACCGGCGCTGCGCCTGGACGGTCGTCTGCGGAATCGATCAGGCGTCCCGCTACTGGCGACACGGCCAGGCCACGAAAATACCCACCGGTGACGTACTCCGCATTGGCAGTCTTGGCCTGCCCGTGAACCGACAAGTTGCGGGTTAGTCCGTTGAAGTATCCGAAGAGCGTGGAAAAAACAGCATTCTCCTCGCCAAGCGTCTCGAACGCGCCATACGGAAAGATCCCGCTGACCAGGACACCTTTGCCGCCCGGCCAAAAGGTGCCTTGTAACCCGTGTACGACGTGGACCCATTCCTTGCTGCCGTTCTGGGGCGGCCGGCTATGCCAATTTAAGACCACCAGTGACTCGGGATCGGCTACCGGCAGTGAGCGCAACAGAATCGATTCCATCAAGCTGTAGACGGCAGTGTTGGCTCCGATCCCAAGCGCCAGCGACAGTACGGCCAGACTGCTGAATGCCTTGTTGGCCGTTAGGATGCGACATCCATAGCGAACATCCTGACCGAGTTCCCACCAAAACCGCTTAATCCAAATCTCCCTCGAGTCTTCGTGCTTCAGGCCGACGTTACCAAACCGACGGCGCGCTTCAGCCCTGGCGCTCTCGGGCGTCATACCGTCTGCTTGCAGCTCCTCGGCCTTTTCCGCAATATGGCCT
>CAXTWQ010000047.1:37419-37719 GCA_964248065.1 uncultured Bryobacteraceae bacterium
ACGCCTCGCTGCGCCTGGCGCTCTCCATCCAATACCTCAGCCGTCGTATTAACACGTTCGTCACTCCGCTGCCATCACCCGGGCGATCGCCAGCGTGAGTTTCGCGTACTTCCGAGTTTCAACGGCCAGCTGTTTGCGGCCAGCCGCCGTGATCTTGTAGATCCTCGCCCGCCGATTGTTCGACGTCACGCCCCAGACACCCTTGATCCAGCCATTTAGCTCCAGCCGCTGGAGAGCGGGGTAGAGCGAGCCCTCCTCCACCAGGAGCTCGTTGTCGGACCATTGTTGAATGAACTGGAC
>CAXTWQ010000048.1:0-11674 GCA_964248065.1 uncultured Bryobacteraceae bacterium
CACCTCCCCAGAATTCGCTTTTATGCAGAGCTTCCCGCTCCAGATCGAGGTACTCCTGCAGCGTGTATAAGTGCCTCGGCTGTGATGCCATGCCCTATTGTGTCGCGAGCGGGTCTTGATGGCAACCCTGCCCGGTAGCGACAACATAAGCGTTAGGCAACCAACTGACGGTTAAGTTCGGCCAGCTCGTTCAGGGCTAGGTGGCCTGTGTAGATTGACATGCCGACCGCGCAGTGAATGTCGAGCGCGGAGAGGCGCTTGATGTCATCGAAGGTGGTAATCCCGCCGGCTGCCACCAATTCGTGGGAAGTTCGCGCGCGCAGCCCGGAAAACCAGTCATGGTCCGTCCCCTGCATCATGCCTTCTTTGTCGACGTAAGTGCAGAGAAAACCGGAGCAGTAAGGCTCCAGTTCCGAGAGGAGTTCGGCGGCAGTATGAGCAGTTGTCTCCTGCCAGCCTTGTGTCACGATACGGCCGTTTCTGCTATCAAGCGCAAGAGTTAGCAATTCGGTACCAACCGCCGAACGAAGCTCATTGAGAAGCTCAAAATTGGGACCGGACTCGGTGAAAGCAGCGGTTCCGATAATGACCCGGTAAGCACCCTGATTCAGGAGTTGCTGAGCGCGAGCGACAGAGCGTACGCCGCCTCCCGCTCGAATGGTGGCCCGGGTTGCCAGGTGTTGGAGAATCGCGCTATTCGAGCCGCGACCCATAGCGGCATCGAGATCAATTACCTGGATTTGGGGAAAGCCCGCGAAGAGGTCGAGCATCTCGTCGGGCGAGCGGCCTTCCAAGACTTTTTCGCGACCTTGCCTGAGCTGAACAACTTTGCCATCCATCAGATCGATACAAGGAATAATCATGCGGGTCTCACGGGAACATTTGAGCGGGTTAACTCACGCTTCAGATCGGCGACCGTGTACTTGCCATAGTGAAAGACCGTTGCGCCCAAAGCAGCATCTGCTTTTCCGACCGTGAGCACTTCCACAAAGTCTTGGGCTTGACCGGCACCGCCTGAGGCAATGATCGGAATGCGAGTCGCCTCCGCTATAGCACGAGTGAGCGGACAATCAAAACCGGTTTGTACGCCGTCGGTGTCCATGGATGTCAACAGGATCTCACCGGCACCAAGCGACTCACCTTTCTGCGCCCATTCCACAGCGTCGATGCCTTCGTCGTGGCGGCCACCTTTGGTGAACACGTTCCATTTTCCCCGTGCATGGCGGCGAGCGTCAATGGCAAGGACAACTGCCTGCGCACCGAACTCGAGCCCCAACTCACGAATCAGTTCGGGGCGGCGAACAGCAGCGGTGTTGATGCTAACCTTGTCGGCGCCGGAAAGTATGATCTTGCGGGCATCGGCGACGCTGCGAATGCCACCACCAACGGTGAGCGGGATGAACACTTGGCGGGCGGTTTTGGCGACCAGTTCAGCCATCGTTTCCCGGGCGTCGCTGGACGCTGTGATGTCGAGAAAGACCAGCTCATCGGCGCCTTGCGCGTTGTACCGCTGCGCAAGTTCAACCGGGTCGCCGGCATCTCGCAGTTCGAGGAAGTTCACCCCTTTTACTACACGGCCGCCTGTCACATCAAGGCAGGGAATGATTCGTTTCGCAAGCATCTCGAACGAATCAGAGCTCCAGAAAGTTCTGCATCACGCGCAGGCCAACGGTTCCCGACTTTTCGGGATGAAATTGGACAGCATAAAGATTTTTGTGCTCAATGATGGCCGAGTACGGCTGGATGTATGTGCAGGTCACTGCGGTTTCAGCTATGACGGGAGCGTAAAAGCTGTGCGCAAAATAAGTGTACGGGTGTTCGGACAAACCGGCGAGCAGTCGCGCGGGACGGCAAGCGTCGAGGGAGTTCCAACCCATGTGAGGAATGCGTGCCTCGCCTTGAAAACGGCGAATCACACCGGGCAGAACGCCGAGGCCGCGGCTTTCAAGCGACTCTTCGCTTCCTTCAAATAGACACTGCAGGCCGACGCAGATTCCGAGCAGCGGAGTGCCTGCCTTAATCTGCTGAAGGATGGGCTCGCGTAAGTGAAGCGCATCGAGGGCGCGCATCATCTGGCCAAAGTGACCAACCCCGGGGAGAATGATCTTACGTGCGCGGGCAACCGTGTCAGCCTGATTCGTTACCTCAAAGGGCGCCCGCAAAACCTCGATCGTATTGCGAACCGACTGCAGGTTACCGGCGCCATAATCGATGACTGTGGTCACAGCAGGCCTTTCGTTGAAGGCAACTGATCCTTCAAACGCTCATCAATGGAGCAGGCATACCGCATAGCTCGTGCCCAACATTTGAAGATTGCTTCAATCTTGTGATGATTGGAGCGGCCGTAAAGGATCTTGGTATGCAAGTTCGCACCGGCTTGGTGAACGAATCCATCAAAGAAGTCGTCGAGCAATTCCACTTGCAAGTCGCCGACATGAACAACGTTTACCGAACTCTGGAAAACGAGCGCAGGGCGACCACCCAGATCCACCGCAACTACCGCCAACGACTCATCCATTGGCAGCACAAAGTAGCCGGCCCGATTGATCCCTTTCCGATCGCCCAGTGCTTGCGAAAACAGCTGCCCAAGCACGATGCCCGTGTCTTCAACCGTATGGTGCTGATCCACGTCCAGGTCGCCCCGCGCCTGCAGTGTGAGGTCAAAGGCTCCGTGCTTGGTGAAAAGCTCCAGCATGTGGTCGAGAAAACGGATGCCAGTGGAAATTTGATATTGGCCGGTACCATCGAGCGCGAGCGTGCCACGTATCTGCGTCTCTTTCGTGTTGCGTTCGACGGTCGATTGACGCACTAGGACTGCTTTGCCCCGGCTACCAATGCTTCGAGTTCATTAATGTCGCTCAGTACGGTGAAAGCGCCGAACCCGCGTAAAATATTGCTGATTTCAACGTGCCGTGGATTATGCAAAGTAGAGACACCGATGAAAGGCACTCCGGCTGATTGGGCGCTACGCGCATCATCTACGGTGTCGCCGAGATACCAGATGTGCTTGCCTGGATACTGCCGCTGAATGAGATGGAGACCGTCGGGTGCGGGCTTTGCGTTTGCGACCGATTCATCAGTCACAATAGGGTCGAAGCGGATGGTAGAGGCGTAGCGAGCGAGCGTTACGTCAGCCTCGTACCGAGCACGGCCAGTGAAGATCGCAAGTGTTGCGTGCTGACTGAGGCGATCAAGAAGGCCCGTGTTGGGAAGCCACTGCTCGCGGTTAATCAGTCCGTCTCCGTTTGTGCCGAGAAAAATATTGTTGAAGTGTATGACCACGTCTGGGTACTCGACCGTAACTCCGCGGTCTGAGATGAGGCGGTGAGAGAGGAGCCAGTCATTGTTCCAGCCGCCAGCGTTTTTGAAATCCTGGATCTCGTCGTGCGAAACAGTCTGGCCAGTGAAGTGATGGACAGTTTCACGAATGGCCTCCCGATAGGAGGCGCCGACTTCGACGAGAACTCCGTCCATATCGAAGACGAGGATGTCTGGGGTACTACCGGAAATCACCAAGTCTGTTTCCGCAGATGCAGGGCGTTCAGGATGTATAAGATTTCTAGCCGGGTGTAGAACAGAAAGGGTAAATGTGCGTTCATCAAGCGCCGGAGTCCGATCGTTTAGCAGGAAGCAACTTCCAGGATCGCATTCTGATCCAAAGTAAGCTTATGATATGAGGCACTTAAGTTCAGATTAAGCTATCGCCAAAGGTGCTTACGCTTTGCCTCGGAGATGATCTTGTTTCTGTTGACTAAGCAGGACTGTCTGGCGGGCACGACTTGGCTGGATTGAACGTGACTCAATACTCGTTGAGTTTTCAGCAGATAGCGCTCCTCCCCTCCCGGTTCGGCTTCGATAAAAGGAGATGTGCAAACGTCATTCACTTTGAAATCGCCTCCGATCAATCCAAGAACAATTTGCGGAGCTTTTGGCAAGGCTCGTGCGACCGCAAAATCCAGTCCTTCGGTACCGCCAGCATCAGTCCCCTTCCGTAAAGAAGGCGCAAGAGAGAGCCACGCCGGACTACCGGACTCCATTTTTGACAAAACCGATTCCCAGTTTTCTTCTTTTCGGGTCAGTTCCTCTACGACAGCTTTCGCTCCTTTCGCGGCAATGTCTTGCTTTAACTGGTGGGGAGTCAATGTCGATTGACTTGAACCAGCGGAGATGGTTACCGCGGCGAGTAGACAGGTCAGCGTTCGATTCATTGCACAACGTCCGGGTCCGCAGACAGTCAGCGAGTCTGGCGAGGATTCTCAAGGCCTTCGATCCATTTGTCGAGAACTTGGGCGACCTCCTCGGCTTTCCCTGTATAGTCGTGATCTGCACCTTGGATCATCACGGTGTCGATGCGAGCAGGTCCGCCCGAATGCTTTGCTATGAGGGCGCGCAGGCGGTCTAGATCCGCAACAGAGCCGACATCATCGTTTGTCCCATAGAATGCGAGCAAAGGTTTGCGCACTCGAATCACAGCCGGTGTGAGCGTTCCAATGCCATAGAAATCGTAGACATCTTCCGGTGTTTGTGCGTAATCGAGAAATGTCCCGGCGCTGAGCACAAAATTTGGAATCGGAAGCAAGCGTTGTCCGTTCCCGGCCGCAACCATGTCGGTTGCGAGTTTGAGTCGCTCGGAATCCGGTTTTGGAGGCCAAAGCGCGAGGCCGACAGAAGCTTGTGCCCACCCTATCAGTCGCTCATCAGGCCGCTCCGCCATGTAACGGCGAACGGCCGGTCCACCTGCACTATGTCCGATCAATACTACAGAGGAGTGTCCCCTTTTTTGAGCGACATCGATCCAAGCCGCGATGTCGATCGGCTCTTTACTGGGAAGACCCCATAAACTACCCCCGCGGAGTACCGAATTCCCTTGGTCCGAGAGCACGCAGCCAATGTCGTGCATCCGCGTGTTACCGAGAACGAATGTATATCCCATCGCGGCCATCCTGCGTGCAATTGCTACGTAGGTGGGGTAATAGAAGTTTGCAGTGGCGCCATGAACCCATACGACTGCAGCGGGTTTAGCTGGCCGGGGAGAGGGAGATACCACTAACCCCGTTTGCTTCAGCTTGTCTTCAGTATCTGCGATCGCGAGTTCTTCGCTTGTCGTCCTCGGAACACGGTCCGATGGTAACGGCGATTGCGTATTTGAGGAGGCTGCGCCGTCAAAAAGGTCACTGTCGAGGAAGAGGTCATTGCTAGGAATTGACGTCGACCCACGCTTCCTCCAGAATTCCGGTAGAAGAAAAGAACACAGCGGAGTTGCGCTTGATTGATGCGTCTGAAGTTTTCGGGTAGGGCTCCAATGCGGGCTGAATTTGTTTGCGAAGGAATACATCCGCTTGAGGGTTGTCGTTGTAGCGCTCACACGGAACATACTCTCGCTTGCGGTAGAGCGCCAGAGCACCCTTGAGATCGTCCTTACTGTCGAGATAAATCCAGTGAAGTCCCTGGCCTTGAGCATAGGCTTCCAAAGCTGCCAACATTGCATTAGCAATGCCGCGTCCGCGGGCATGCCGTCGCACATAGAGCCGTTTGCACTCTCCTGATTGCGGCAAACCCTCCAGCTTTCGCAGGACTACGCATCCAACGGCCTCCTCTCGTAGGTACGCCACCCACATTGCAGATGACGGTGCATTGATGACCTGTCGGATTGCTTTTGGGCTATCGCGTAAGGTTACATTAATCTCTTCAAAGTATTCCTTCAGCAACGCAAATGCATCCTGGTTTAACTTCGTCAGCCGAATAAGACGTACGTTCTCCACGTGTTCACGGTTCAACAGCGAGCGGACATGCCATAACGCGCCTGCTACCTTCTTCCGCTCGCCGGGATTCAGGGGCTGTAGCAATTGCTCAATCTGCTGAGCGGATTGCTCGTTCAGCTCAGCGAGCTTCGCACGTCCTAATGCGGAAAGCGTGAGCAGCCTCTCTCGCCCATCCGTCAAAGACGCTTTTTGCGAGATGAGCTTGCGCTTCGTCAGCAGCGCCAGCAAACGGCTGACATACCCCTTATCCAGCCGAAGCTTCTCTCGCAGTGCGGCCGCAGTCAGGTTTGCATTCGCGTCAATCTCATAGAGAGCACGGGCCTCGGTCAGTGAAAACTCTCCGTTCAGGTAGTGCCTGCGTAATAGGCCGAGCCGCGCCGTGTAGAAGCGGTTGAACTCACGTATAGCGAAAACCTCATCCACAATTTCTTCGGAAACCTTCGTACTCGACATGCAAGAAAGGAATACCATACACTAGTTGCTAAAAGCAACTAGTGTATGGTGCATAAACCCTTCCCTTGTTTGGGCAGCGAGCATCTCCGCCCTTGTTTGCGTTCGACTCGATAAGCGTCTCATTCGCGTTTTTCCGAGGAGGAGGTTCAGGTCTCAGGATTTGGAACAAGTTGTTGTGGTCGTCGGTCCAGGGCTGCAGGCCTGGTGGGATCGTAATGGGCCTTTCTCGTCGGGTGACCACTGGAGAGTTCAGAAAATGGCTATTTCTAGAGATCAGCACCCAATCGGAGTGAGCGATTGACAGGTAGTCGTTGCCTTCGTTCTCGACCAGCTTTGCTGGGTAGCTCATCTGGTCGGCGAGTTGTTTCACGGCCCTGTCCAGCACTAAGAACGAGTTGGAGGTGTGAATGGCTAAAATTCCGCTTGGCTTCAGATGCCGCAGATAGAGTTCGAGAGCTTCCCTAGTCAACAGGTGAACCGGAATGGCATCTCCCGAAAAGGCACCCACGGCTAATACATCGAGCTGCTGGGGTGTTTCCGACTCCAGAGAAAGCCGAGCATCCCCGAGCGTGATTTCCTCTTTAGCAGGGCTCTCTTCTAAGTACGTAAAAAAGAATGGGCGATGCGCACTACGTCAGGGTTGATTTCATAGAAGTGGAGGAAATCGTCGGAGGCTGCTTGCAGAGTAAGATCGTTACGCGGTTTCCAAGATCGGAGTACCCAGCTGTAATAGCCTCCAAGTGCTGGACCCAGGGCACGGGACATTTTAGAGAAGAGCTTTGCGGCAAGTAGATGAGGCAAACATGTAAGACCTGATTGCGCTCACCAGATTTGCTCCAGTTCATCCAGGAAGCGTTGAACCTGGTCGCGCGTGCCTACTGTGACACGTACGCAGCCTGGGATTTCGTAGCTGCGGTCGCGGATAAGGACTCCTCGGCTGCGGAGTGCGTCACGTATCTCTATTGCGCGGTCGCCGGCTTGAAACAGGACGAAATTCGCTTGGCTTTTAATGTAAGGCAAGTGAAGCCGCTCCAGGCCAACGTAGAGAAGTTCGCGAGCAGTTAGGACTTCCAAAACGTACTCTTCGACGAACCTTTGATCCTGTACCGCAATGCGTGCAGCCATGGCAGCGAGCGTGTTAACGCTGTAGGGTGACTGGGCTTTGCGAACGTGCGACATGTTGTCAGCTTGCGAGAACAGGCAACCGCAGCGCATGCCGGCCATGCCGTATATTTTGGAAAATGTGCGGCTGACAAACAGGTTTGGATAATCGGCAATTTGCGGCAAGACTGTGGTGCCGTAGAACTCGTAGTAAGCCTCATCCACCAACACTGCAGCATAAGGCGCTTTCTTTAAAATCTTTTCAATGCCAGCGCGAGTGGTTGCGGTGCCGGTTGGGTTGTTCGGATTGCTGATGAGGATCGCGCGGGTAGCCGGCTCGATGCGCTCCAGGAGCTCTTCCATAGGGAATGTAAGCGTACCGGGACGGTAGTCGACCTCTTGGATTGTAGCTCCCGCCAATTGCGCGTAGAAACGATACATGGCATAGGAGGGCCGCAGGATCAGTACCTGATCGTTGTCGTTGATGTAAGTATTGATCAGAATCTGGATCGCTTCATCGGTGCCGTTAGTGAGCGTTAGTTCGTCCTCGCCAACGCCGAAGTGAAGGGCAAGATCCTGGAGGGCGTGCTCGTATTCGGGATAGATACTGAGATCGGCTGCGGTGAGATATCGCTTGATGAAGTCAAGGACGTGAGGGGGTGCGCCGACTGTGTTCTCGTTGAAATCGAGACGGAGCTTGTTACGGCGGCCTCCTGAAGGCGGATGGTAGGCCTCCATGCGCAGAACAGCTTCACGAGGTTGTAAGGTTTGAGCCCGGGAGGCGGCACTAGCCTCCATGGGTAAATCAACGGACAGAACGAACCTCCACAGCGCGGGCATGCGCTTCCAAACCTTCCGCTCGGGCCAGAGTGGTGATCACGGGCTCGAGCTCAGCCAATGCTGAAGGCGACAGTTGCTGGACGGCGATGACTTTAACGAAATCTGCGGCTGACAATCCGCCACGCAAGCGAGCTGCTCCGCCGGTAGGGAGGACATGGCTCGGGCCGGCTGCATAGTCGCCTGCTGATTCTGGCGAGTGCGGTCCGAGAAATACGGTGCCTGCATTTTGAATAAGCGGCAGCAGCGATGGGTCGTGCAGACTGAGATGCTCCGGGGCCCAGGCATTACAGATGCCAGCAGCAAGTTGCATAGTGGGTACGATATAGATGCGGCTGTTCTTATTGATCGCTTCGCGAGCTACTGCCGCAGTTGAAAGCTGATGAAGCTGCTTTTCCAACTCCTGCGCAACTGCGTCTGCCAGATTTCGAGATGTGGTGACGAGGATGGCACTGGCGGTTACGTCGTGTTCGGCTTGCGCGAGCATGTCTGCCGCAATACTGCGCGCTTCTCCATCAGACGCCAGAATCATGATCTCGGTGGGACCGGCAACAAAATCAATTCCAACAAGACCGGCCAGTAGCTTTTTCGCAGTCGCGACATAGGCATTACCGGGGCCGACGATACGATCTACACGATCAATTGTTTCTGTTCCGAACGCCATGGCGGCAATGGCCTGTGCGCCACCAACTCGATAGACTTCGCGGATGCCGAGCAAGTGAGCGCAGCCCAGGATCTCGACCGAGGGCTTAGGAGAGGCAACGCAGATGCGTGGTACCCCGGCAGTTTGCGCCAGCACCGCTGTCATCAGAAGCGTTGAGGGCAGGGGATAGCGCCCGGAAGGAACGTAGCACCCGACTGCAGTTAGGGGGCGAACGATCCAGCCAAGTTGACGCCCAGGTGCAAACTCCTCCCAACAGTCTCGAGGAAGCTGCCGTTCAGCAAATTGACGGATATTTGCGATGGCGGCCTGCGCTGCTTTGCGCACTTCGGGCGAGAGTGATGCGCAGGCTTCTGCTAATTCCGTTTCAGAAACGAGCATTGAAATGTCGCCGAGAGAATCAAGCTGACGCGCATATCGCAATAGCGCCTTGTCGCCCTCAACCCGAACAGCGCTGAGAATGGGCGCAACAACGTTGTCGTAATCATCTGTTGGGAGTGCACGCACAGCGTCAAACTCCTCAATATTCCGCAAACTAGTGATGGTGATCATCGGCCCTTACATCACAATCTTGTTCAGCGGATATTCGACAATGCCCTGAGCGCCAGCTTCGCGCAGGCGAGGGATGATGTTGCGAACAGTCAGCTCGTCGAGGATGGTGTTGACCGCCACCCACGCTTCGTCACTCAGTTGCGAGATTGTTGGAGTTTTTAACGCCGGCAACGTAGCAAGGACAGCCTCAAGATTGCACTTCTGAACGTTCATCATCAAGCCAACTTTGCCCAGCGCATTCATCGCGCCTTCCAACAGCAGCCCGATGTCGTCCAGTTTGCGGCGCTTCCAATCGTCGGTCCAGCTCTTGTGATTGGCAATCAGCTGCGTGTTCGACTCCAGCACCGTTTCCAGAATGCGCAGTTTGTTGGCACGCAGGGATGAACCGGTTTCAGTGACTTCAACGATGGCATCGGCCAGTTCAGGCGGCTTCACTTCCGTAGCGCCCCAACTAAACTCAACACGCGCAGTAACGCCGCGGCTTGCCAGATAACGTTTCGTGGTTGCTACCAACTCAGTTGCGATGATTTTGCCGTCTAAGTCTTGCACCTTTTGATAGGGCGAAGACTCCGGTGCGGCGAGCACCCAACGCACTTTCCCGAAGCTCTGCTTGGCATAGATCAGGTTGATGACGGTGTATACGTCTGCCTCATTTTCTTCAACCCAGTCACGGCCGGTGAGTCCGGCATCCAGCACGCCATCTTCCACGTAGCGAGCCATCTCCTGCGCACGAATCAGCATGCACTCAATCTCCGGATCGTCGATTGATGGAAAGTAGCTGCGACTGCTGGTAGTGATGGTGAATCCTGCGCGGCGAAACAAATCAACGGTGGCGTTCTCCAGGCTGCCCTTTGGAATCCCGAGTTTCAGCTTCAACGCCGAACTCCATAAACAGCATCGGAATCGTAAACTGGCCGTTCGGTTTCCTGCCAGGCGCCTTCCTGCAGAGTGCGATAAAAGCAGCTTTGAAAGCCGTTATGGCAAACGCCGGGGCCCACTGGCTCGGCCTGCACGAGCAATGCATCACCATCACAATCGGTAGCAATCGATTTGAGCAGCAGGTAATGGCCTGAGCTTTCGCCTTTGGTCCAAAGCTTTTGGCGGGAACGGCTGAAAAAAGTAACGTGCCCAGTGGCATTCGTCTTATCAAACGCTTCCTGATTCATATAGCCGACCATCAGCACTCGATGCGTTTGATGGTCCTGGACCACTGCGGTAATCAGGCCGTCTTGTTTTCCGAAATCCAGAACGTTGTTCATAGCTTTGGTCGAAAACATGCAATCAGAATAGAAAGGCCCGCCACTCTGGGCGGGCACTGATGGCTAGTTAACAAACAGATGCGGCCCGCTCTTACTGCACCGTCGAGTGGTGCTTCCGATGGGTCTGGCTGCTCATCAAACCGAAGTATATCAAGGGCGGCAGAAAGAGCAGGACCGAACAAATTATTTGAGAAACTATCAAACAAATCAGGGATAAAATGATTGGAGGAAAGTTTGTGGAAATAATGTTCTTCTCATTACGTGACTGCAGGCGAATTCGGCACTTGCCTGTGGACGGAAGATTTCTCCCCTCTATTGCTCTTGTGCAAGCAGACCCATTGGCGCTACCTTAGGCGAGTCCTTGTATGGCAGTACGCGACGTTTTACTCGAACAATCCCTTCCCGATAATCTGGACGCGGAGCGATTTGTTCTCGGCTCTGTTATGAGCAGTGAGAATGCATTCCTGCAGGTTGCAGGCACGCTGGGTGCAGAAGACTTCAGCCTGGAAAAACACAAGCGCATCTTTCTGCGCATGAGTGAACTCCATGAGCGTGGCGAAAAGATTGACCGCGTCACGTTGGCCAATGAATTGATGAAGCTGGGCCAACTGCAATCGGTAGATGGCCTAAGCTATCTTGTTTCGCTGGATGATGGGCTGCCTCGGATTTATAACCTGGATAGCTATGTCGGTATAGTCAAGGAGAAAGCATTACTCCGGCGCATCATTATGGTGTCGCACGATACGATCTCGCGATGCATGAATTGCGAGGACGAGGCCCACCAGATTCTCGGCAATGTCGAGGATGCGTTCATGAAACTGGGCGATGTGCAGGCTAAAAATGCGCTTACCAGCCCGGCACAGATCATCACCGAATATGATGGCGGCATCAATGCGTTTCTCGATACCAGCAAGCGAATCAAGGGCATCAGCACCGGCTACCTGAAGTTTGACGAGATGACCGGTGGCTTGCGTGAAGGCGAGCTGTTCATACTCGCTGCCCGGCCCGCCATGGGAAAGACTGCGCTGGCATTGAACATTGCGCAGCAT
>CAXTWQ010000048.1:11684-24578 GCA_964248065.1 uncultured Bryobacteraceae bacterium
CCGGCGAACCCGAAAGCGGTGGCGGTGTTTTCACTCGAGATGTCAAAGGAGTCGTTGCTCACACGTATGTTGTGCGCAGCAGCGCGGGTGGATCAGCAGCGGTTTCGGGCTGGATATCTGAATCCGGATGAGCGTCGCGCGCTGCAGGAAGCCATGTATCAGATGGTAGAGTCGCCGATTTTTATTGATGACTCAGCCGGTACGAATCTGATGGATGTGCATGCTAAGTTGCGTCGGCTGCAGGCTGAGCATGAATTGGGTTTGGTGGTGATCGATTACTTGCAGCTGATGCAGGGTCGTGGGCGCTTTGAGAATCGCGTGCAGGAGATCAGTTCGCTCTCGCGCGGATTTAAGTTGATGTCCAAAGAGTTGCGTGTGCCGTTTCTGGTGCTGTCTCAGCTAAGCCGTGCACCTGAAACACGGCCCGGGGATCATCGGCCGATGCTCAGCGATTTACGCGAATCAGGAAGCATTGAGCAGGATGCTGACATGGTGGCGTTTATCTTTCGCGAGGAAGTTTATCGACCCGATAAAGAGAGCTTGAAGGGCATAGCGGAATTGATTCTGGCGAAACAACGCAATGGCCCGACCGGGCGCGTAAAGCTGGCCTATCTAAATCGATTTACGAAGTTCGAAAATCTAGCTGCCGATACGGGCGAAGATGATGCGCCGTTCGAGTGACGCAATATCTTCTTCCTGCCAGGTGAGGGACCTTTTCCAAAGTCAGGTCCGCATCCAAACTTACCGATGGCATTGAAGGATGCCCAGAGGACGGTTGGGCTGGTCCGTCTTCACGCAGCTGAGCGGCATATTTGATCCTCACAGAATTGGTGCCATTGTATTTCCGCAGGCAATCACATGTGGCGGCGATCTGCACGCATTTGAGCATCGTATGTACCCGGCCATAGATGCAGCTGACAAGAAAGCTGCCGCCCAGATTTTGCGTAGCGATTTATCCAGGGCATTTATCGCTTGCTGCGAATAGTTTTGGACTGAATCCAGATACTCGGACTTATACCACTCGCCAGACACCACCTACGTTTCTGCTGCAGAACGAGGATGACGATGTGGACCGTGTGCAGGACTCGCTGAGTTATTATGCCGCGCTTAAGCGGGCTGCGGTTCCCGTCGAAATGCATTTGTTTGAAAGCGGCATGCGTTTGGCTGCGGTTCCCGAAGTTTCTGGCGACCAGATGGCCTCAGCTGGTCGAGACCTGGCTGGAAACTCTCGGAATAGTTTCGGAGTGATCAATGTAACTTAGCCTGCTGTTTAAGGTTCTAGTCTGCTAGTAAGCTCGGCCAGGCTCTCGGCGAACGGAGCACGTGCCACGCCTCTCTCGGTGATGATTGCTGTTACATACCGGTTAGGCGTGACATCAAAAGCCGGGTTTGCGACCCCAATACCTAAAGGCGCGATCTGCATTCCTTTAATCTGGGTTACTTCGATGCCAGCCCGTTCCTCGATTGGAATTTGGTCACCAGAAGTCAGCGTGAGATCAAGAGTTGAGATCGGCGCAGCCACGTAGAACGGCACACCATTTTCTTTCGCAAGCACTGCCAAGCCATACGTTCCCACCTTGTTTGCGACGTCGCCATTGGCCGCAATGCGATCGGCGCCAACCACAACGCAGCCGATCCGGCCACTCTTTAGAAAGTGTCCAGCCATGTTGTCAGTAATCAGCGTTGTCTCAATACCATCGCGCTGCAACTCCCAGGCCGTTAGACGCGCGCCTTGCAGAAAGGGCCGTGTCTCATCAGCGAATACGTCGATTGATTTGCCATCCTGCACCGCTGCCCTGATTACACCAAGTGCTGTACCAAAACCTGCCGTTGCCAGCGCACCCGCATTGCAGTGGGTCAGCACGGTCTTGCCATCTGGCACTAAGGGAGAGCCAAAGCTTCCAATCTTTTTGTTGATCGCGATGTCTTCGGATCGAATAGCCTGGGCTTCTGCGACTATGCGTGATCGGATCTCAGTTGATGGGAGTGTGCGGATGGATTCAAAGAGTCTCCTCATGCGCTGAATGGCCCAGAAGAGATTGACTGCAGTGGGTCGCGTTTTGGCCAGAGTCTCGCAAATGACGGGCATGTCGGCGTCGAGATCATCAGAGTGTAGAGCGCCGATGGCAACACCCATAGCAGCGGCAACGCCAATGGCCGGAGCGCCTCGGATGACCATGCTACGAATTGCGTCTGCGACTTCGGTGTAGTTGCGGCAAGTTACAAACGCGACTTCCTGAGGCAGACGCGTCTGATCAATCATGACGACACCAGCAGGCGTCCACTCGATCGTTTCGATAGTGGCTTGGGTGAGAACAGCAGGTGAGGAACTCATTATTTATTTAGATACTTGGAGGCCGCTAAGCCGATGACCGCAACAGTGTTGAATGCGCCATGGACGACGGTGCTGGGAATCAGCGAGCCAGAGGAGTGGCGAACCCAGCCCAGCACTGCGCCGACAACCGTTATGGCCACCGCATACTGCCAAGCGTACGAATATTCGGGCGCGTGCAAGCCACCGAACAGAATTGCGGTGAGGAGGATACCGGCAACTGCGCCGAACGTTCGCGAAAGCAGTGGCTGCAAGAATCCACGAAAGATCAGCTCCTCAAAGAAGGGCGCCAGAGTTATGGCTAGCACGCTGACCAGCACTAACGTGAGCGGCGAATCGGTTAAGCCTGCCAACGGCGACTTCACTTCCGGGGTGTGCAGCAGCATCGCCAGCCGCGACACTACAATGGCGAGAACAAGCCCACCGCCGAACGCGAGTGCGAGGTTGAAGCGGCTTCGGCGCCACTGCAAGGCTCTTAGAACCGGGATTCCATGCCTGAACTGAATTACTAAATACAGCGCCAGATAGACCCAGCCATAGAAAATGATTTGCGCGATGATTGCCAAGACTGCTTGCGCTTGTGTAATCTGTTGCGCCACATCTTTAGCGTTAGCAGGTGGTTTGACTAGTAAGAAGATAAGTAAAATCGGAGCGGCGATCCAGCCAATAACAAGCAGGACGTCCGTGTAGTTCCAGACAGGGTGAAAGTTACTGTCGGTATCAGGCAGCATTTCTAACCTTCATTGCTTTGCGAAGTGCTGCCGCGGTGTAGCTGTGTTCATTGCCCAACAACTCTTCGGGAGTGCCGGTTGCAACAATCTGGCCCCCGCCCTCCCCACCTTCCGGACCCATGTCGATCAGGTAGTCGGCGCTTTTCATCACGTCAAGGTTGTGCTCTATGACCAAGACTGTGTTGCCCCGATCCACAAGACGCTGGATCACGTCGAGCAGACATCGCACATCATCGAAATGCAGGCCAGTGGTTGGCTCATCCAGTAAGTAGAAAGTCTTGCCAGTCTGCCGCTTGCTCAACTCCTTTGCCAGCTTAATGCGCTGCGCTTCGCCGCCCGACAGCGTTGTTGACGATTGCCCTAGGTGAATGTATCCCAACCCCACTTCGCTCAATGTTTTGAGCTTTGCGTGGATCTGCGGAATATTAGTCAGCATTTCCAATGCGTCAGTCACGCTTGATTCCAGCAGGTCGGCGATACTCTTGCCCTTGTACTTAACCTCTAACGTTTCCTGGTTGTAGCGCCGCCCCCGGCACACATCGCAGGTCACATACACGTCCGGCAGGAAGTTCATTTCAATGCGCTTCAGCCCATCGCCCTGGCAGGCTTCGCATCGCCCACCCTTCACGTTGAAGCTAAAGCGCCCTGCCTTATATCCACGTTCGCGCGACTCCGGCAGCATTGCATAGATATCACGGATGGCGGAGAACACACCAGTATAAGTTGCAGGATTCGAGCGCGGAGTCCGACCGATGGGCGACTGATCAATCTCAATCACCTTGTCGATGTTTTCCAGCCCAATCAGCTTTTCATGCGCGCCTGGCTCTTCGCTTGAGCCATAGATTTCTTTGGCCAGCGCGCGATAGACGATATCGTGTACTAATGTTGATTTGCCGCTGCCTGAAACCCCGGTGACTACGATCAACTTGCCGAGCGGAAAGTCGACATTGACATTTTTGAGGTTGTGCTCGCTTGCGCCCCGCACAGAAAGGTTCAGCCCATTGCCCACCCGCCTTACGCTGGGAGCATTGACCGACAGCTTGCCCGAGAGATAGTCGCCGGTGAGCGAAGCAGGCGCGGCCATGATCTGCGCTGGAGTGCCTTGTGCAATCAGTTCGCCGCCGAGCCGGCCCGCGCGAGGACCGAGATCGATTACGTAGTCAGCACGCTCGATTGTATCGGCATCGTGCTCTACCACCAGCACCGTATTTCCGAGATCACGCAGGTGATGCAAGGTATCCAACAGGCGATCGTTGTCACGTGGATGCAGTCCGATAGAAGGCTCATCCAGCACATAGAGAACCCCGCGCAGCTTCGATCCAATTTGGGTTGCAAGTCGAATCCGCTGTGCTTCGCCGCCGGATATAGTAGCGGAAGATCGCTCCAAGCTCAGGTAGTCCAGGCCCACCGCGGATAGAAACTCAAGCCGGTTGCGAATTTCTTCCACCACGCGTCCCACCACTTGCAACTCGCGGTCGGTAAAGTTCCAGCGCTTGATCAACGGCAGTGCGCGCGCAAGGGGAAGCGCGGTGAATTCAGCAATAGATGTGCGCTTCACGGTCACCGCCAGACTGGTCGGTTTCAGGCGCTTGCCACGGCAGTCAGGGCATTGCGTAGGGGACATGTAATCCATTAGCCATTCGCGATACCCTTCGCTTGAGCGTTGGTATTGGTCGTCCAAGACTTTTAGAATGCCAGGAAATTGTGGACCGCCGTGGAGCAGTGCTGTCCGCGTACGCTTGGGCAGTTCATCGTAGGGAACCGAAAGATCGATGCTCATTGCTTCGGCTGCCTCGGTCAGGGCAGACGTCATGTAAGACGAGCTCGAACCGGGCCCCAATCCTCCGTCCAGCAAGGGTTTGGAGGGCTCACAAATTACTTTCACCGGATCAAAAGCCCACCGGCTACCGACGCCATTACATGTCGGGCATGCGCCATAAGGACTGTTGAACGAAAATGACCGCGGCTCCAGTTCCGGCACGCTGGTGCCATCGTTCGGGCAGGCGAGCTTCTCAGAGTACATCTGTTCCTGGCCGTCAATAACTGCCACGATCACCAAACCATCGGCCCATTTCAAAGCAGTCTTGATGGACGCTTCAAGCCTAGTCTCAACCCCCGCCTTGATCACCAGGCGATCGATGACAACTTCGATGGTGTGATTCTTGCGCTTGTCGAGTTTCGTCGGCTCGTCGAAGCTGCGCATCTCGCCATCGACACGCGCGCGAAAGCCAGCTTTGGCTATGGCCTCGATCTCCTTTTTGTACTCGCCCTTACGGCCTCTCGCAATAGGCGCCAGGATCATAACCCGTTCGCCCTGATGCTGAGTGGTTACTTGTTCAAGAATTTGATTGGCAGTTTGCCGAGCGATTTCGGCTCCGCACAGCGGGCAGTGCGGAACACCCACTGAGGCATAGAGCAGTCGCAGGTAATCGTAAATCTCAGTGACGGTCCCCACTGTCGAACGCGGACTGCGCGTCGTTGTTTTCTGTTCGATCGAGATGGCAGGACTCAAGCCATCGATGGAATCGACTTCTGGCCGCTCCATCTGATCCAAAAATTGCCGCGCATAGGGCGAAAGGGTTTCTACGTAGCGGCGCTGCCCCTCGGCGTAGATGGTGTCGAAAGCGAGCGAACTCTTGCCCGACCCGCTCAGCCCGGTGATCACCGTGAAGCTGTTTCGCGGTATATCGACGCTAATGTTCTTTAGGTTGTGCTGACGCGCGCCATGCACAGAGATACGATCAAGCATTTTTGAGGATCAATTCCATTGTCTCTCGGAGAGAAGCAGGACCGTGTGGCTGGTCGGCCGTATAAGTCGAGATGTCTCGTATGGGTCCGTTAAACGGCAACGCAATAACCCGGCGTAAACTCACGGGCTGGCGCGCGTCAACGATCTCGGACGAGATACCCGGGTTTGAATTCCCACTCTGGTGATAGATGAAACTGATCCCGGTGCTGGCTTTAGCCGCGCTGACCACAATAGTTGCTGCGCAGCAAATCTCTCCGATCCCCTCAACTCAGGAGCTTTTCGAACACGCTAAGACCGCCAGTGTCATTATCCTCGCCGGTAAGGGTGCTGGCCGTCTGCACTCGATCGCAACAGGCGTAATTATTTCAAAAGACGGGGTTGTCGTCACTGCCCTACACGCGATCAAAAATGCAGCCGAAGTTCAGGTCCGGTTAGCAAACGGTGAGGTGTACGACCAAGTTGACCTTCTTGGCATTGACGAACGGCGCGATGTAGCGGCACTCAAGATTTCCGCGGGTTCACTACAGCCATTGGTTCCGGGAGACACTAGAACACTTAAACAAGGAGACCCGGTTTACGCAATGACCAATGCGGGCGGGCTCACCTGGTCCGCTACCGAAGGCATTTTGTCTGCCATCCGCCCTGCCGAGGAAATTCCCGGGGCTGGTTCAGGCTTTCGCATACTGCAGTTCAGTGCGCCCGTGGCGCCTGGTTCGAGTGGCGGAGCACTGGTGGATCGTTCTGGCGCACTTATTGGCATTATCACCAGCATGAGCAATGCGGGGGCGTTTGCGATTCCGATTGAGAGTGTTCTAAACCTCCCCGATTCGGGCCGCCATATAATTTTGGGTTCCGGCTCACTACTTCAGATGCCTGCGGCTTCAGCAACGGCTTCTTCCCCATCGAGCGAATCTATCGCTCATGCTAAGCCAGATCAGATCATAAAGGAGGCGAGGACAATCAACATACGATCAAAGACCGCGTTTCTCACCGTGGATACATTGGACCGTGCTCTTTGGCGCAGGAAAGACTGGCCCACACTCGGCTTAACCATTGTTAAAGATCCGCAAGTGGCCGACTTACTGGTTGAGATTGACCGCCCGCTCTTCACTTACATCCACACTTTCGTAATTGTCGATAAACGAACGTCCATTCTTCTTGGTTCGGGTAAAGTCACCGCTTTCGACGGGAGCACGGCCTCGGACGGCCTTGCTAAAGAGATAATTAAGATCTTTTCTGTAAGGCTTGCACCAGCATCCAGGTAACATTCGCATGTCCGTTTCAGCTGCGGCTTCAGAGCTATTTCCGTTTGTTATCTATCGTTGTGTCATGGGCTCCCAAGCTTACGGCTTGGCGAGCGAAAGCTCCGATATCGACCGGCGCGGATTTTACCTTCCGCCCGCTGATTTGGAATGGTCGCTGTCAGGGGTGCCCGAACAACTTGAAAATAAGAACGAACAGGTCTATTGGGAAATTGAGAAGTTCATCCGGCTTGCCTTGAAAGCAAACCCGAATGTTTTAGAGTGCCTGTATTCTCCAATGGTTGAGTACTCGACTGAAGTGTCGAACGAAATAGTAGCGGCGCGACATGTTTTTCTTTCAAAGGAGGTATACCAAACTTTTAACGCTTACGCCTGGGCGCAGTTCAAGAAGCTGGAGCGAGACTTACGAAACCAGGGCGAGCCCCGATGGAAGCACGTCATGCACCTCATCCGCTTACTTCTTCCGGGATCACTGTCTTGCAACACGGGTTTGTTCCACTTCATGTTGGGCAGCATCGCGAACGACTGCTCAGCATCCGGAGCGGCCAGGTACCTTGGGCTGAGGTGGACAGCTGGAGGTTAGGCTTGCACGCCCAATTTGACAATGCCCTTGCCAGCAGCAAGCTGCCTGATGATCCGGACTATCACCGAGCAAACCAATTGTTGCTCAGGGCTCGCCGTATCGCTGCCTCTTCGGACTACTCGAGATGATGAATTATCAGGTCCTGGAAGCGGAAGTTCAGCGGCATCCGTATCCAATCCTGTTTGCCACAATTAGTGGCGCTCACTTATACGGATTTCCTTCTCCTGATTCCGATTACGACATTAGGGGAACACACACCCTTCCTCTGCGAGACATGGTCGGCTTGCTGCCAAAGCAGGAGACCGTCTCGATTTCGAATGTAAAACAAGGCATTGAGTTAGACTTGGTCACCCACGATATTCAGAAGTTCTTTCTGATGATGTTGAAGCGGAATGGTTATGTACTGGAGCAACTTTACTCGCCACTGGTGATTACCTCCGGCGCTGAGCACGAGGAATTAAAGAGCATTGGATTGGAATGCATCACGGCATCATTCTCATCACTACCTCGGCTTCGCCAAAACTCAATTCAAACTGTTATTAAAAGACGATCCACCGAAAGTGAAGCCGCTCTTGTACGTTTACCGGGTACTCTTGACCGGCATACATCTAATGCGCACCGGTCGTATTGAGGCGAACCTGGCGGTGTTGAATGAAGGGTTCAAGCTGCCTTACATCGATGACCTGATTGCTCACAAAATTGGAACTGCTGAGCACGCGACATTGCGGTCTGCTGATCTTGATTTTCATACAGTGGAGATCCACCGGTTACTGGCTAAACTGGAGCAATCCGCAGCCCAATCAACTCTTCCTCATGAGTCGAATGCACAGCGCGAGTTGAATGAGCTACTCGTCCGTATCCGGGTGGACTCTTAAACAGACTGAACCCTTCCCAGCGTGACATCATGAAGGGGGAACAGCTTATGGCTACGCAAATCATTCCTGGCACAGAGGCGATTGACAGTAGCCGATACGAATGCATTGATGGCCAACTGGTTGAGCGTCCGTTGCCTACCTTCCAACATTCGCGCATACAACAGAATCTCTGCTTGTCTCTAGCCTCTCTGGCGCGCTTTCAGGGCATGCAAAGCGGACCTGAACTCTCAGTTGATAGGTCACCGGGGTCACAGAGTGATTGGATGACCCCTGACTACGCTGTTTCCTTCCCAGGTGGCTATCAGTTGAATGCCAACGGACATGCTCTTCCACCGGTTCTCCTGGTTGTGGAAGTGCTCTCGTTAGGCCAGAGTTTTCTTAACATGCGTGCGAAGGCTGGTCGGTATCTGGCGTGGGGCGTGCATACTGTCTGGCTACTTGATCCGCAATCGTCTAGCGCTCTGGTGTTCAATGACAGTGAGCCTAGCTCAAGCTTACTAGTCAAGGCTGGTGAGCTACGGGCTGGGGATATTGCCGTGCCACTTGCAGACGTGTTCATCTAACGACCGCTGAGTCACTTACTGGACTGCTGGCGGCCTCAAACTTTTGATATGCTCGAAAGTTAGATCACACCTGAGGTTGTTCCGTGTCTGGACATAGTAAGTGGGCCACAATCAAACACAAGAAAGCGGCCCTGGATTCAAAGCGTGGCAAAATCTTCACCCGGCTGATTAAAGAAATCATGATTGCTGCCCGGGGCGGTGGCGGCGACCCGGACGGCAACCCGAGACTGCGGACAGCAATCATTGCGGCAAAGGCTGTCAGTATGCCCGCAGACAATATCAAGCGCGCCGTGATGCGCGGCACTGGGGAAATTGAAGGCGGCCAGATCGACGAAATTCTGTTCGAAGGTTACGGTCCCGGCGGGGCTGCTGTTCTGGTGAATACGGCGACTGATAACCGAAACCGAACGGTGAGCGAGATCCGCCACATGTTCTCCAAGAACGGCGGAAACTTGGGCGAAGTCGGTAGCGTTGCGTGGATGTTTGAACGCAAGAGCCAGATCATCATCGATGCTGATAAAACGACCGAAGATCAGCTGATGAATATCGCGCTCGATGCCGGTGCTGATGATATTCGCGAGGAAGACGGTGCCTGGGAGGTTCTGTCTGCGCCCGAAGCACACGATGCGGTTCTGGTTGCTTTGGAAAAGGCAAAAATTCCCACCGAGTCGGCAGAGGTGGCGATGGTGCCCAAGAACACGGTCAAGCTGGAAGGCAAGAATGCAACCGCCATGCTGAAGTTGTACGACCAACTGGAAGAGCATGATGACGTTCAGAATGTCTACGGCAACTACGAGGTAGATGAGGCTGAGGTAGAAGCGCTCGCCTAGGCATGGCTGCACAGAGCTGATGCGAATTGTCGGGATAGATTGCGGGACCGAGCGGACCGGCTTCGGAGTGATCGAGTCTGATGGCCGTTCGCATAAGCTGATCGAAGCGGGAGTCATCCGGACTAAGCCTGCTTATCCGCTGGAGTTTCGCCTGGCGCAAATCGCACGTGAATTACGCGCAGTGCTGCTTCAACATGAGCCGCACATCATGTCGGTAGAAGAAGTGTTCTACTCGGTCAATGCCAAGTCGGCGCTTAAGCTTGCACATGTTCGTGGTGTTGCCTTGCTGCTGGCCGCAGAGGCGGGGCTAGCAGTTTCCGAGTACTCGCCGCTGGAAGTGAAGATAAGCGTCGTCGGGTATGGCCGCGCTGAAAAGCACCAGGTCGAAATGATGGTGCAGTCACTGCTGGGAATCGACCGCCAGTTCAAGTCTTACGATGCGACCGATGCTTTAGCTGTGGCCATCTGCCATGCGGCCCGCATGAACTTTCAGCAAGCTGTCGGGGCTGAGAGTTGAGGACTCTTTCACTTATCTGCGCTCTCTGTGTCCCGTTGCTTGCAGCCCCAGCCCGATTGACGTTTACCAAAAGCTTCCCAGGTAGTACTCCGGCATACGTCTCCATTCAGGTTGATCGAACCGGTGCGCTGGAGTATAAAGAATCAACATCGGCAGATGAGCAGCCACTGAAAGCGCAAATGAAAGAAGCCGACGTAACCCCGTTGTTTTCTGCTGCCGAGCAGTTGGATTACTTCAAGCAGCCGATTGAATCGGGGTTGAAGGTCGCCAACACGGGCAAGAAAGTATTTCGTTATCAGCCGGAGACCGGGGCGGCCTCGGAGGCAACATTTAACTACTCAATCCAGCCTGCTGCTCAGCATCTACTCGATCGGTTTGAACAGATCGCCGCGAGTGAGCGCGCCTACATTGATCTCGACCGCGCCATACACTTTGACAAATTGGGCGTGAACGATTCACTGGCTCAGATTGAGTCGCTATGGCTTCACAAGCAGTTGGCTGCTCCCGAGCAGTTTGTGCCGTTGCTGACCCGGGTTGCGACGCATGAGGCCTTCATGCATTTGGTTCGTGACCGTGCTGCCCGATTACGCGACGAGTTCACCGGCACTGTTCCGCAAACGGCTCAATCGGACGCTAAAGCGCAGTGAGCGGAGGAGCGGGTCCATTTCGACGCGTGATTTGGATTGTTCTCGACAGCGTAGGGATTGGGGCCATGCCGGATGCTGCGGACTATGGTGACGAAGGCAGCAATACTCTTGGCAACATTGCGGCTTGCAGGCCGTTACACCTGCCGTTCATGACTGGGTTGGGCCTAGGCAACATTGCGCCTGTCCCTGGCCTTGGGCCGATTCCAGAGCCAGTCGGAGCATTCGGCAAATGCACACTTGCTTCTCCAGGCAAAGACACCACGACAGGTCATTGGGAGATGGCCGGTATCATTCTTGACAAGCCGTTCCCCCTTTTCCGGCACGGCTTTCCCGCTGAAATCATGGAGCGTTTTGAGAGCCAGACCGGACGCAAGTGCCTGGGCAATAAGGCGGCATCGGGTACTGAGATTATTGGGGAACTCGGCGTCGAACACCTGCGAACTGGCTCACCCATCGTGTACACATCTGCTGACAGCGTCTTTCAAGTTGCCGCGCACGAAGATGTGATTCCACTGCCGGAGCTCTATAGCATGTGTGAGAAAGCACGTAAAATCCTGAGTGGTCCGAACGAGGTTGGCCGAGTGATTGCGCGTCCTTTCACCGGTATCGAAGGCAAGTTTACGCGCACGGCGAATCGCAAAGATTTTGCTGTGGCGCCGCCTCCAGGCATGCTGCTTGATCAATTAGCCGAACGCGAAGTGAGCGTACTGGCGATCGGCAAAATCTCGGACATCTTTCTCGGCCGAGGTATTACGAAAGCTTCCAAAACGAAAGACAACAGCGACGGCATGAAGCAAACCGCGGCTGCGATGCAGAGCCAACCAGATGGCTTGATTTTTACTAACCTGGTCGACTTCGACCAGCAGTTTGGCCATCGCAACGACGTCGAAGGATATGCCGCAGCTCTGGAAGTGGTTGATGCCTGGTTACCCTCACTCGCCCTTACAGAAACTGACATGCTGATTCTCACCGCTGATCACGGATGCGACCCGACCACGCCTTCGACCGATCATTCACGTGAATATACGCCGCTGCTGGTGTATGGGCCTCGTGTACAGTCGGGAGTGAATCTCCGTACCCGCGCCACTCTCGCCGACATCGGGCAGACAGTGGCTGAACACTTTGGCGCTCGCTTGCAAGCCGGCACGAGTTTCTTACAAGACCTCGCAAAAGGACAAGGACAATCCGGAACATGAGACGGCGTATTATGGCCGCGAACTGGAAGATGTATAAGAACGCGGCCCAGACTACTAGCTACCTCGAGCAGTTTAAGCCCTTGCTGAATTCTTCGAATGCGCGAGGCAAGTGTGACGTTGTCATCTGTCCCGTAAGTCTCTCAATCCCGGCAGCAGTGGCGGCTGCGGGTAGTGACATTGCGATTGGTGGCCAGAACATTTATTGGGAACGCGAAGGCGCCTTTACGGGCGAGATCTCAGGCGAAATGCTGCGCGACGCCGGAGCTACGTGGGTGATTGTTGGGCACAGTGAGCGGCGCCAGTACTTCGGCGAGACAGATGCGTCCGTGCTGAAGAAAACTCAAGCTGCTCTTGAGGCTGGCCTTCATCCAATTATCTGCGTTGGCGAGCGTTTGGAAGAGCACAAATCCGGCAAGACTGCCGAGGTTCTGATTAAGCAATTTGCAGGCGGTATCGCTGGTTTGACTGAAGAGCAATTCTCAAAGGTGGCCATCGCTTATGAGCCGGTGTGGGCTATCGGAACGGGCCAGTCGGCCACTCCGCAGATTGCAGCCGATGCGCATCGCCTCATTCGCTCGGAAGCCGATAAGCGCTTCGGTGAGGAAGCTG
>CAXTWQ010000048.1:24588-37508 GCA_964248065.1 uncultured Bryobacteraceae bacterium
GGCGGTTCGAATTTTGTATGGCGGCAGCGTGAAACCAGACAACATTGAGGGCTACATGCGCCAGAGTGACATTGATGGCTCGCTGGTTGGCGGCGCAAGTCTCGACCCGCAATCATTCGCCAAAATCGTTGCGGCTGCCTGACGGCTTCTCAGTTCCTCCACCGTCGCGACCTGCGCGTCTGTCTTTGGCCGACTTGCCCGGAAGGTCGAATGGATTGTCATGCACCTTCTCTCGAATCCCTGAGTTGATTGTTTTACCGAGCGAGATGCTCCGTTCGCCAAAGCGATCTCGAATGTGATCAACGGAGCGAAATGCCTGACGGAGCCGGTGAGTCTTGTCCTCCTCCAGAAGGTTCATTTGGCCCTCAAGGTGGGACAGCGTACCGGCGTTGACACCTAGCAGACGCACCGGTGTTTTCCCATCCCACGCTTGCTGAAATAGAGCAATCATTGCCCTTGCTAATTCGCCATCCAGTTGCGTGCCATGGTCGAGAGTCATAGCTCGCGTGATAGTGGTGAAATCCTGAAAACGCAGCTTAAGCTGCACAGTCCTGGAGTACAGCTTGTGTTCACGCAGGCGCTTGGCCACCATTTCAGAAAGCCGGATCAAGGCGGTGTGAATTTTGTCGAACTCGGCAACGTCTTCGCGAAAAGTGTGTTCGTGGCTGATCGATTTCGGATCATCGCGCTCCCCAATCGGAGTGTCAAACCAGCTTCCGGCATCTTCGCCACGAGCCTTGCCGGCAAGCGCCAAACCCCACTTCCCGAACCGGCTTGCTAGAAAACTCTCGTCCAGTTTCGCCAAGTCGCCTACATGCTGAATTCCCAGCTTATGCAGTGACTCTTCAGTCTTTTTACCAACTCCAGGAATCTTCTTTACTTCCAAGCCAGCTAGAAAAGTTGCTTCCGCACCGGGAACGACATAGAGCACGCCATTCGGTTTGGCCTGGTCTGACGAGATCTTGGCGACGAGCCGCGATGAAGCGAGCCCTAGAGAACAGCGCAGCCCGGTCTGAACACCGATTGTGTGATGCAGTTTATGTGCGGCGAGCAGCGCTGGCCCAAGCAGGCGTTGTGTGCCGGTCAGGTCCAGATATGCTTCGTCAATAGAGGCCATCTCGACCGACGGCGAAAAGGTTTGCAGTGTCTCGTAGACTTTCGTCGAGTACTCGCGGTAGCGTTCGAAACGGCCTGGAACAAAGATAGCCTTCGGACAGAGCCGCGCTGCGATGCGCAACGGCATGGCTGAATGAACTCCGAATTTCCGCGCTGCATAGGACGCGGCTGCAACTACGCCCCGTTCGTGTGCCTTGCCGCCCACTACCACCGGCTTGCCTTTAAGCGACGGATCAAAGAGCTCTTCAACAGAGACAAAAAACGCATCCATGTCGACGTGGCAGACCAGGCGTTGCATTGTACTCTACAGTTTCTAAGTTCGGGTCGCTCCAATGACGCGCGGCAAACCTGCCAAGTCGAAGATTACTTCGATGTCGCCCCAGTCTGCCGCGAGCATTTCACGCACATTTTCAAGCAATCGGTACCCTAACTCCATCAGCATTCGTCCACCCGGCTCTACTGCCCGACTTGCACTTTCGATAAGTCGATGATAGATTTCAAGACCAGAGTCGCCAGCAAAGAGCGCGACATGCGGTTCCCAATCACGCACCTCACTTTGCATGTTGGCCTTATCGCCTCCTGGCACGTAAGGCGGATTCGATAACAAAAGATCAATACTCGCGGGTGCCACAGCATCGAGCAGATCGCCCGCAAAGAAGGTTACCGTTCCACCCAGCGCCTTGCAGTTCCGCTTTGCAACAGCCAAGGCCTCGGTCGAAATGTCAGAGGCGAGAACCGGAAACCCTGCTTCCAGCGAAACACTGAGGGCGATTGCACCAGAGCCGGTTCCGGCATCCAGCACGCGCGCTCGAGTTCGCCCACGAAGTTGGGTAACGGCTGCTTCCACCAGATGCTCGGTTTCGGGGCGGGGAATCAGCACACGCTCATCGACGAAAAAGTCGCGGCCATAGAACTCCTGCCGATGGGTAATGTATTGTGTTGGCCGACCGCGCAGCCGCTCGTTCAGATAGCGCCCAAAATGAATCCACGCCATCTCCGTCAGCGTGTCTGTGCCGTGCGCATACAGGTAGCTGCGATCGCAACGCATGGCATGTGCAAGCAGCACCTCAGATGTCAGGCGCGGTACCGCAACAGTGTTCTTGTCCAGAATATCGGCACCTTGCAGCAGCGCCGATTGCACGGTCATCAAGCCGCGTTGTCTAGCAGTTCCGCTTGATAGTGCGTCGTCAGTGCATCGATCACCGGCTGCAACCTGCCCTGCATTGTCAGATCCAGTTGGTGCAACGTCAAGCCAATGCGATGATCGGTAATTCGGTTCTGCGGAAAGTTGTAGGTTCGAATTTTCTCGCTACGGTCACCGGTACCTACCATGCCCTTGCGCTCTGCCCCAATGGCCGCCTGCTGCTTCTCAATCTCCATTTGATAGAGACGAGAACGAAGAACTCCCATCGCTTTTGCGCGGTTCTTGATTTGCGACTTCTCATCCTGGCAAGACACGACGGTGTTAGTCGGAAGGTGGGTGATACGTACAGCCGAATAAGTAGTGTTTACTGATTGACCGCCAGGCCCGGAAGAACAGAAAGTATCAATGCGGATGTCCTTAGCATCAATCTGCACTTCTACTTCGTCGGCTTCAGGCATGACAACAACCGTAATGGTTGATGTGTGAACACGTCCCTGTGTCTCGGTAGCGGGCACACGCTGCACGCGATGCACACCACTCTCATACTTCATTCGGCTATACACCTTGTGCCCGCTAATCATCGCGATCACTTCGCTTAAACCGCCTACTGACGACTCGCTGAGCGAGGTGACCTCTACCTTCCAGCCTTGCTCTTCCGCGTAGCGCCCGTACATGCGGAACATTTCGGCCGCAAATAGCGAAGCTTCGTCACCGCCTGCTCCTTTGCGAATTTCCAGAACAACATTCTTTTCGTCGTTCGGATCTTTCGGAAGCAGCAGCACCTGCAACTCTTTCTCGATGGCTGCAAGCTCAGGCTCTAACCGCAATACCTCCAACTGTGCCATCTGCCTCAGATCCGGATCGGATTCGGTCAACATTGCGCGAGAATCACGTAGTTCCCGGTCGACTCGCTTCCAGTCGCGGTACTTGGCAACAGATTCCTGAAGTTCACTCTGTGCTTTAGCCGTCTTACGATATAGATCGGAGTCGTTGATGACAGCTGGGTCGCTCATCCGGTCTGTCAGTTCGATGAACTTTACTTCCGATTCGTCCAATCGATCTTTGAATTGCATTCTAGTCTGTTCCTTCGGGCATAGCGGAGTCGTTTTAGCGGAGCTGCGGCTCGCTACGCGACCACCAGCACGCCCCCGTGCGACTTCTCTAATTCCATTGCATGTTCTAGAGCACAGATGGCCACTTCCGTTTGTGCATCGGTCGGAGGCTTGGTAGTCACACGCTGCAGCCAAAGTCCAGGTCGGGTCAGCAATGCCAAGATCCGGCTTTGCCCCTTCGCCGCAAAGCGAATTGCTTCATAGCTGATGCCAATAACCAGTGGCATCAAGACGATGCGCGCGCCAAGCTTGGCCCAGAAGTTATCAAACGGAAGAAAGGCAAAACTCAGCATTGCCACAATTAGCACCACAACCAGAAAGCTGGTGCCACATCGCGGATGCCACGTCACAAATTTCTGGGCGTTAGCTACTGTCACCGGCTTGCCCGATTCATAGTTGAAAACGACCTTGTGCTCAGCTCCGTGATACTGAAAAAGCCGATACATCTCGCTCATACGTGAGAGCAGATACATGAAGCTCAGGAAGATACCGATACGCAACAGTCCGTCTATCATGTTCACGGCGAACCGGCCACCGACTACTGGAAAGTGGTGTCCGATCAACGTTGCCAGAAATAACGGAACAACTTTATAGAGACCGATCATGAACAACAGTGAGAACGAAATTTGCAACGCCATTGCCGTCGGCGTTAGTTCTCTTTTCTGAGCTTTGGTGCCGCCTATGCCCTCCAGCGCACAATCGGCAGAGAATTTCAGTGCTTTCATTCCCAGCCACATGGCGCCGCCCAAGGTGACCAGGCCGCGAACAATCGGCCACTTGTAAGCACCATGCTTGTCGGATAGCCTCTCAAGCGGGCTCTCTTCGGTGACAATCTCTCCGTCCGGGCGCCGTACTGCAACACAGTAGCTATGCGGCGAGCGCATCATCACGCCTTCCATTACGGCCTGCCCGCCGATCAGCGTGGTCTCTTCACCGCTTTCGAGCACCGGCAATAGCTGTATATGTGCGAATAGCCGGGCAAAACCACGCAAATTCACTAGGGCTCTCCAGCTATAAGTATAACTGGAACCGCCATCAAAGCTCTGATGCCGACCACCCTGTCACATGGCGGTTCCGGCGTTTGAACTCAACAGGGGCCCGGACGGCTCTCCAAAATGAGAATCGCCCGGGGCCGTTCAGCTTTGCCAACGTGCTTCTCTGGAGGGAACTAAGGAATGACTAGTTCCTGACCAACCTGAATTTTATCGGCGCTCTCCAGCTTGTCCTGATTTGCCTGAAAGATTTTGTTGTACTCGTTCGCATTACCGTAAAACTCTTTGGCAATCTTGGAAAGAGTGTCGCCGGGTTGAACAGTATAGGTTTTGCCGGTTGACGTTGATGTGCTGGAAGCTGCTTGAGGCTCGGCCGGTGCAGGCAGACTTGTATCCACAGTTAAGTCACACGTCAGATCACTGTAGGTAGGATCCACAGCTTTGATCGCGTTCCAAACGTCGTTCTTGGCCTGTTCGGATGGTGCCGCGCCCTGCAGAAAAAACTTGTTGTTCTGCACGTGCATGTGCGAAAGCCTCACACCTTTTTGGGTGATCACTTGAAGTGCATTGCTGTATTTGCTCTTATATTCTTCCAGGGTTGCCATTTCGATACTCCATTCAGGAGACCGACTTCTCCCGGCTTTTGTTGCAGGGCAAATAGCCTATGGCCTTCGACAAACCTGTTATTGAACCCCGGGCCTAACCCCGCCTACGGCCAGCTTCAACCGGTAAACACTGGAACTAGCGGTGATGTACAAGGTTTTTCCATCTGCCTCACCCCACGCAAGATTTGCTGTCAGCTCAGGAATTACTATGACTCCCAGCCGCTTACCTGCTGGCGAGAAGATCCAGATACCCCCGGGACCGGTGCTGTAAAGGTTTCCTTTTACATCCACTTTCATACCGTCAGGCGAGCCCTTCCGTTCATCGCTTGTTGCATCGAAGATCTGATGAGGCTCGCTTACTCCACCATCCGCGGCCACTCGATAGCGCATCCAAATCTTGCGTTTCACATCCGAATTGCAGACATACAAAAATTTCTCGTCAGGCGAGAACACCAAGCCATTTGGCCGACTCAGATCACGAATCAAAAGCGAAAGCCGATGCGGATCAGGTGGGCTACCGGCTCTGTGGTCGACAGCGCCGTCCAAGCGATAAACTCCATTCCACTTCTGCTCTTTTGCCGGGTCCTCATCGCCCTGGCTTGGCAAGCCATATGGCGGATCGGTGAAGTATAAACTCCCATCACTCCGGTAAACCAGATCGTTCGGGCTGTTCAATTTTTTGCCCTCGTACCGGTCAGCGAGCAATGTCGGACGACTCTGCAAATCGGCCGACTCCAGCCGCCAGACATTGCGCGCCGCATGTCCCGCTACCGTCAGCCGACTCCGCCTGTCGAGTGTCATGCCATTCGAACCTGGCTCTGGTCCCGTGAATGGCTCCTTGCCTGCATAACCGCTGGGTTGCAGTTGCATCTCCGTACCGCCTTGTGCCGACCATTTCCGGATGGAGTTGCTTGGAATCTCCGCAAAGAGCAGATAGCCACCTGGCATCCAGACTGGTCCTTCGGTCCATTTGAAGCCATTGGCGATTCGTTGCAGCCGTGACCCTGCCGGAACCAGCGCGTTGATCGCAGGGTCAAGCACCTCCAGGTGAACAGTATCCTCAGTAGCTTCCCACGCCTGTGTAGTCATAAGAGAGATCACCAGAACCGCCAGAAGAATGCCGATGGCTCGCATAGGTCAAAGCGGGATTTTATAACATCGCGAATGGAGTTCTGTTACCGTCAGTGGAGAAGTACTGCAACGACTTCTGCCACATATCGATGCCCGTGAATGAAGATCGACTCCCCTGGATGCCCGAACGCGCGGCACGACCTGCCTCTGTTCCGCTGCTCTTTTTGCGGTCGCTGCTGAACAATCCATTGCAAGTCGGTGCAGTCGCGCCCAGCTCCTCCAAGCTGTCGCGCCTGATGGCGTCACGCGTAAATCCCTCCAAGTCTCTGGTCTTGGAAATTGGCGGCGGTACTGGTTCGGTTACTCGCGCTTTGCTTGAGACCGGCTTAGCTCCTGAGCGACTTGTTGTGGTTGAGCGCGACCCGGAACTTGCCGATTTTCTCAGACGCGAGTTCCCGGCTGTCCGCGTACGCTGCGCTGAAGCCCTGCAATCGGCAAGGATCGTCTCCGGAGAATTTGGTGCGCCCGTCCAAACGGTTGTCTCCAGTCTTCCGCTACGCAACCTCGCCAAAGCCGACCAACTCGAAACAGTGCGAGCCATGCTTGACGCACTTACTTACGGTGGCCAACTGATTCAGTTTACTTATGCGGCCGGCTGCCCGGTGCCTCAGAAACAGCTTGGTTTGCACGCCGAGTGCCTGGGTCGCGTCTGGGCCAATCTTCCGCCTGCGGCTGTCTGGCGCTTCACAGCAGCGCAGAACCCCGGTCGCGCTAATACACGCCACTAGAGGTGTTAACCTAATCGCCGTGCAGCGATTGCTCGATGCCCTCCGCGATGAACGCTCTCCGGTCAGCCTCGATATTGCGGCTTTGGAAATGGCCGCTATCGAATTTCCTGGATTGGACCTGGATGCTTCGATATTCCGCCTTGATAACCTTGCCGAACAGATTCAAGCTCAACTAACGCCGCAAGCGCCTGGCCTGGATTTCATCAAAGCCGCGAACGAGCTGCTGTTTGAAGTGCTCCAGTACCGCGGCAATGAGGAAGAGTATTACGACCCTCGCAACAGTTGCTTGAACTCGGTGCTCATGCGGCGGCTCGGTATCCCGATTACGCTGTCGGTTGTTTATATCGAAGTAGCGCGACGCTGCAATCGCCACGTCTATGGCGTCGGGCTGCCCGGTCATTTCATCGTGGCTTACGAAGACGCCGAATCGCGCTATTGGGTTGATCCTTTCCACAACGGACGCATTCTTACTTTTGCTGATTGCTCCGCCCTGGCGAGGCAGACTGCTAATGTTGATCTCCGTTCCAATCCGGCCGTACTCTCTGCCGTGAACAAGCGCCAGATCCTGGTTCGCATGCTGAGTAACTTGAAAGCTATTTATTTGCGTGGCGAGGCTTTCGATAAAGCCCGGCAGGTACTAAATCTGTTGATTGAAGCTGCGCCTGATTATGCGGAAGAGTATCGGCACCGTGGCATCGTCCATTTGCGCCAGCACAATCATAAAGCGGCCAAGGAAGACCTGGAGACTTATCTTCGATTAGAGCCGAATGCTCCTGAGCGTGAACAGGTGCAGAAGCAATTACTGCTGATTGATCGCTGGCGAGCAGGGTTGAATTAGTGGCTTCCGGGATGGTCCAGCCTGTGACGTAGTTCCACTTCACGGTTGAAGTTTTTTCAACTGCTCTACGGCATGATCGTTAGCCGCATTGAGTTCGAGCGAACGATGTTAATTGGCTATTGCCCGCTCTTTATCGCCTACTTGCTCGTAGCTTTCAGCAAGGCTGTCGAAAGCATTCCAACTCTTGGGCCATTGCTGGGCGTTGTATTTGAACAGTTCTAGCGCATGCGCAGGACTGCTCGCCAGCAAGCCCCCAGCCCATTGATTCACGTACTCCTCAGACAAGTGCAACTCGGGATGAGCATGCCGTATCTTGGCAATCTTGTGCTCACATCCAGATACGCCCCTGCCTCCAACGCCTGCTCCAAAGCAGTTTGAACCGGCGGTTTTCCGAATACTTCTTTCAGTGCCCGATCTGCAAGGTGCTGAAGTTCGTCTTGCGTCTGCCCTGAACGGTTAGCCAGAAGAACAATGCCGTAGTCGAGATCCGGATACATCTCGATGTAACTGGAGAACCCGAAGGTACCGCCTGAGGCCTGGAGCCGCGGCTTGCCATCAATGGTTCGGCTAAGAATCCAGTTAAAGCCTACGGCCGTTTTGTCCGGGTCGCCCCAAGCGGGCTGTTGGCTAAGTCGGATCGCAGTTTCTGAGGCAGTTAGCTCGGCACTGAGGAACCGAGCCATATCCGCCGCACTATAACGGAGACCGCCGGCAGCTAGAATCGAACGCGCATCAAGAGGGGGCATCGGAACATGCGGTTCGTTGTATCCCGAGGCAAGCAGCGCCGGATTTAAACGACCGGTGCCGCGATTCATAGCGAAGGGCTTCTCCACATATCGGGCAAGCAAAGTTTCGTACGTTTCGCCGTAAACTCTTTCAAGAATGATGGCGAGCAGAGCCGCTGCCAAATTGGAATGATGGGGAGCAGTACCTGGGCGATCCAGCAGTTTTACCGACTTAAGATCCTCAAGCAGTTGGGCGCCGCTGTAGTGCTGCGATGCTTTTAAAATGACGAACGGTACTTCATCAGGTCCGGCTTTCGTGAGGGCCGTTGAAAGGTCCGGTAGGTTGTCAGGAAGCGCTGAAGTCGTATCAGCTAAGTCGATTAGACGTATCGGCACGCCTTCGAAAGTGAGATTGGCATATTGGCCCGGAAGGTATCGGCGTATATCGTCTGTAAGTTCTACTTTCCCCTCAGTTACTGCATGAGCGAGCAGCAAGGAAGTGAACAATTTAGTGATTGAACCGATTTCGTATATGGTGAGTTGCGTGGGAGCGTGAGGTCTAGTCCGGGATGCTGAGCCGAAGTTGTAGAAACGTACCTGACCGTTCTTAATTGCTGCAATGGATAGTTGGTCGGCCTTATCGGAAGCGACAAACTCAGAACCGATTTGTTGAAAGCTTCTATCGATTGCTTGCGATTCAGTTGGTCTAGTTTCTGTAGCCGCTGGAGCATGCTCATCCTCTTGATGTCTGGTGAGAAGCACAGTCGGAGTGAACATCATTTGCCCGCCGAAACCGTTTAGAAGGTTCACGAAAAAAATAGCGATGGCAAATGTAGCAAAAGATTTCAAAACTGGCTCCTGACGCAAGTTTGCATTTCGATCAATGGCCTTCCATGCCATTCACAGTTGCTTGTTGAACCTAGTGTCTACCAGACTGCAACCTACTCCTAGAACCAAGTTCGTCGGCCAAGGAAGGCGAGGGTTAGAAAGTCAGGGAAGACTTGCAGGCGTGGGGTCAACTCAGTTAGGACCTGGAGTTAGCGTGCGATTAGCCGAATGGAGTGATTGTTTAAGCAGCGCCGGAGAAAGGAGGCCAATAAAGGTATGGTGGAACGCTACCATCGAAGCGTAATAAGACACTTCATGAAACTCGCTTTCCTTCACACAGACAACGTCTTTACCGCGGAGCTCCTCCGCGAATTTAACGGCAAACTTCCAGAACATCAGATCCTGCCGTGGATCAAGGGCGAGGACGCACCTGCCTTTGACCTGGATATTGTGCTTGTCATGGGCGAGATCACCCGCGAGCAGATGGAAAGTCAGCCTAAACTCGCGCTCATTCAAACGACCACTGCCGGCTACGAGGGTGTTGATATCGACGCCGCGAGCGAACTTGGCATCTGGGTATCTTTCTGCCCATCAGACGCTACGGGCAATGCGGTGTCAGTTGCTGAGTTTGCTGTACTTCTGATGATTGCGGCTTCCAGACATCTCAACCAGGCACTGCGGTCGATGCAGGATCAATCTGTCGAGGCACCCCGGCTTAATCCGGCGTTGAGCGGCAAAACAGTCTGCATTGTTGGACTGGGCGGTATCGGACAATTACTGATAGAGCGCCTGCGCCCGTTTGGGATGCGTATGCTGGCTACCGCTAATCATCCGGAGAATGCGCCGGAAGATGTACAAGTCTTTCCATCTGACCAGATGAATGCTGCATTTGCCCAAGCAGACTACGTGGTGCTATGTGTTCCAGCCTCACCGGAAAATGAGAATATGGTCAACGCTGAAACTTTGGCAGCCATGAAGCATGGAGCGACGTTGATTAACATCGCACGGGGCGTACTGGTTGATGAAAACGCTCTGTACGCTGCAGTTAAAAGCGGCCAAATCGCCGCGGCAGGTCTTGACGTTTCAAGTACTGAATCGACGGACGAGAAGAACCCTCTTCTTGAGTTTCCGCAAGTTCTAATGACTCCTCACATTGCTGGAGCAACAGATCTGATGCTGCATGGAACGGTGACTTATATTGAGGGAGTTGTTGGAGCGTTCGCTGAAGGGAAGAAGTCGACATCGTTCCTAAATGCCCCAGAAAAGCCGCGCCGAGCATTGCGCGAGAGTGCCTAATTTGCTGAGAGGGTTTGCCGAGACTCGTTCCATGCGGCTGGCGAGCCCCGGCCTTCCAGGGATTGGTCCAGCGAGCTAGCGAACCTTGCGCACTAAATGGCCGAGCTGGTTAGCACGCTCATCTGGTGTCGCACGCACAAAGTCGCCAGTCGACTTGGCTGGTGGCTTCTTATTCTTCTCCACCGGCCCTCGTTCACTAATGCGTTCCTCAATCGCGCGATTCTGAGCGATTCGGGCCGCCGTTCGTTCCGCAGGTGTCATTAAGTGAAATGGCTTTTCCATAGTTCTCTTCCTCTATCATCGCGCAAACGCTTAGGTACTTTTTCGAAGGCGACCAAAAACGACTCGATATGATGATTCGCATGCAGGAAATGTTTCTGAAAGACGTTGAAAGCCACAGGGGTGATGACCCTTACTCGCGTGTCCTCGACATGGTCAAAAAAGCCGGTCCTGAGTACCCGCAAATTCTGCATATGTTTGCGTTCAAATTCAACGCTGCCGTGCATCTTGAGCGCTTTACGCAGGAGATGATGCGTGAAGCTGCGCCGCTTTCCCCTGGCATCCGTGAGTTGATTGCCGCGTATACATCGAACTTGAACAGCTGTCCCTTTTGAACGAAATCTCACGCTGCGGTCGCAGCGGAACTGCTCGGTAGTACCGATCTGGTGGAGGGTGTTCTGGCTAATCCGGAAACTTCAGCGCTCTCCTCTGAGGAAAAAGCACTGTTCAGATTCGTACGCAAGGTGAACGAGGACTCAGTCAATATCGGGCCTGCCGATATCGAGAGTTTGCATGCATGTGGATACAGCGATGAAGCAATTTACTATGCCATCACGGTCTGCGCTCTCTTTAACTTCTTTAATCGCTGGATCGATGCATCGGGTGTGCACGCCATGAGTGACGAAGCGCATCGAGGGAATGCGAAACGCTCAGCTGTTCACGGCTACTCAAGGAGTAGTCAACCGCCGACAATGCCCGGGAAGATGTAGTGGCGCTACAACTAACTTGCTTTGTCTAGTTCGGCAACTCTGGCCGCGATCAGCTGCAGATCTTTGACGAACAGTGCGTACTCTTCTTCGGTACGCTCCTGTGCGCGCAAAATTGCTGAAGGGTGAATGGTAGCTACCAACTCCTTGCCCCAGCGATGTGGAAAGAACTTACCGCGATCGGTCGTAACGCGGAACTCCCGGCCCATCAGAGCCTGCGCCGCAGTTGCACCCAGGCATACGATCAGCTCTGGCTCAATAGAGGCCAGTTCCGCTTCCAGCCATGGCCGGCATGCGGATATCTCAATGCCGGTCGGCTTAGCGTGTATCCGCCGCTTCCCACGCTCGATGAACTTGAAATGCTTCACCGCATTTGTGACGTATATCTTTTCCCGGTCGAGTCCCGATTCGTGCATGGCTTTGCTGAGAAGCCGCCCGGCCGGGCCGATGAATGGATGTCCTTTTACGTCTTCCTCATCACCTGGCTGTTCGCCCACCATCACGACTTTGGCATCGCTGGGGCCTTCGCCAAAAACAACTTGTGTCGCGTGTTGATAGAGATCACACCCCCGGCAGTTAGGCGCCGCAATCTGCAGCTCTGAGATGCTTCGTGTTGCCGGCACAAACAGTGCCGCTGATGATTTCTGACTGGTTGCCATTTGGTTAACTCTTGTATCTGCCTTTGCTAAAAGACTTGGGATGAGCTGCGCCTCGGGCAAAGTGGCCCAGTGCCGTACCGGCATTTCCGCTTTCATGGCTTTCACTTTCACCCGGGCAGGATTGAAAATCGATGCGTAGTAATCGCGCCATAGATCTTCCAGCTCATCTTCCGGTGGCGCCTCAGACCTTGGAACACCCGGCCCGAAGCTCAGCTCGTTTGTATCCCAGCGCGCACTTCGGTCGGGCGTGAGAATCGCCCATCGCATCGCTCCGAAACGATCGGCGAACCACGGCGCCAGTGCTTCCACAATCAGATGATCCGGTCGATGCCAGGCAACAAACTCCTCCGGCTCTGAACCCTGCACACGGCGAAAACGCACGAAGGCTTTCATCTTGTGCATGTCGCGCGTAATCGCTTTCTCCATCAGGTTCAACTAGCGCGTGTCGTCGTCAATATCGATCTTCAAGAGTGAGCGCTCGCCATGCGTCAGGCGATAGAGCACGCGGTAGAGCAGGGGCCACTTGCGCTCATCGCGATAAAGAGCCACTGTCTTGGCCAGTTGCAAAAACTCTTTCGGTACGGTGGCTGTGACCTGTGCTGGTGGGCGGTCTTGGGTTTCGCTAGAGAACAAACCCGGCGCCCAGAGCACTTGGTCAGGCGGCGTGTCGGATGCCAGTAAGCGTCGTGCAGCGTCGCGCCACCCCGCAAAATCAGAGACCTCCACCGCCGTCACAATTCGCCGGACCGCGCCGTTTCTG
>CAXTWQ010000049.1:0-16964 GCA_964248065.1 uncultured Bryobacteraceae bacterium
TCTGCCGGAATATGAATCGTCTGTCGGCGCGATCTATAAGATGCTGGCTGCTGCGCCCGGCAACTCGGAGAGCGATCCGAGGAAGATTGCCGAGATCGTGGTCAAGCTCGCAAACGCCGAGGACGTTCCAAAGCGGCTGATCCTTGGCAGAAATGCGGAGACTTACGTGAAACAGGTCGAGATGGCACGTGCGGAGGAGGCAGCAAAGTATCGTGAATTGACGCTATCGACGGTGTTTCCGGATGCACCGCCGAATCCGGGCTTGTCGCGGCACTAAGAAGCAAGGCAAACGAGCTGCTTGCCTCGTGGTCTTTGCAATCTTTCGCGCACCTCCAATCTTGTATTGCGATAGAGTCAACGAAGTTCATGAAAAAAGATCGTGCAGGTCGGATCATCGCAAAGGTTGACCAAAGCGCGCAATATACGGCGCAGATGAGAACGACTGTTCTAGTCGCGTCGAAGAGCCCAATGCAAGGTCAACAAGCTCCCATCCTGAGTCAACGGTGCGAGGGGGGCGCGTGCGGCTTCGGTCCACACTTTCAATGGTTCTTGAAAGTACAACCAAAACGATCAAGACAGTGAACCGCTCGCTGGTTGCAGGCATACTGTAGCTTCTAGGAAGCTCAACGCCATACTAGCCACATGCTCATGAAGATCACCTGTTCCTTGCTCGGCCTTGCGGCGCTGCTTGCTTTAGCGGGGTTTCGAGACAGCAATAACTTACGGGATGCCGGTCCGGAGTATACAAACGATGGCCAGCTCAAATTTCCCGGGCACTACAGGGAATGGGTTTACCTGACTTCAGGCTTCGACATGAGTTACAACCCAGCGGCAAAAGCCACCCATCACCACATGTTCGACAACGTCTTTGTGAATCGCAATGCTTATCAATCTTTTCTCCAAACGGGCACGTGGCCAGACAAGACCGTGCTCGTCCTGGAAAATCGTGGAGCTGAAGGGAAAGGCTCGATCAACCAAAGTGGAAACTACCAGGGCACCGAGCTAATGGGACTTGAGGCGCACGTCAAAGATGCTGGTCGCAATGGCGGGAAATGGGCCTTCTTTGCTTTCGGTAACAGCAAGACTGCGAAGATGATTGCGCCATCGGCTGCCTGCTATTCATGCCACACTGCTCATGCCGTGGTGGACACCACCTTCGTGCAATTCTATCCGACGCTGCTGCCCATAGCGAAAGGCAAGGGCACACTCAGTGCACAAACTGAACTCATTCCGGACGGACAATCTTCACCCGCACAATCGGCTCCACCGTCGATTCCTTGATGAGAATGCCTTCGGGCACCTTCAAGATGGTTGCGGCCAGAGCAAATTCGCCGGGAAGTGTGTCCCCCGTGCAGTTGACTTCGAAGTCGACGAGCGCTGGGCTTTCGGTAAGTGAAAAATCTTGATTGATGGCGTGAATGTCGATCTTGTTGATCGAGGGTTTAGCTGAATACACCGCGAGTTGGGCAGTGCCGGAAGCATTTTTGACGGCTTCTGGCAAACCCGATAAATAGATTTGGAGTCGGATCCTCGTTGTTGCGCCTGGGCCTACGCAGGTCAAGACTTCCGGGCGCGCTTGTATGGAGCTAATCTGAACAAAAGCCTGGGCACTCAGCTGACTTGTGCCAATCCACAGACATGCGGTAACGAATAGTGCTTTCAACATGTTCTCTCCAGATTTAAGAAGCAAGGGTGAGTTTACTCTATCCTGCGGAAAGCTCAAGCTAGGGAGACACGTTCTGCAAATCCAAGTGGCCAAAAATGTTCCGTTTACATTTTCATAGGTTACGGACCGAACTCTCTGCGCTTACGGTAGGTCAGCCAAAGCCCAACAGCTACCAGCCCTGCGCATGGCGCAAGAGCGTACATTGAGTTCAGTCTTGTGAAACACGCTCCTAACAGGGCACCTATCAGAAACGAAACGCAGATAAGACCCAGAGCGACGGCTTTGCCGCGATTGGCCTCTGTCTCATGACGGGCGATCCACAAGACGAGTCCTGAGATTGCATCTCGCAGATTTCCCGTGGTCATTGCTGAGTTGAACGACCAAGGCCCAAGAGCGCTGAAGCTAGTGTTTTGAAGAGCCGCAACGAAGGAAATGGTAGGAACCACCCACACATCTGGAGAGTAAGGACCCCAAAGCGTGAGCGCAGTTAGGATCGCAAGTTCAATTCCCTGGCAGAACAGAGTGGCATGAAACGGATGTTTCTGAGAGTGTATACTTAGCCACTTGGCTGCTGCCACTCCCAACGTGAACGCTGCTATGGGAGGCAGATGTCGCGCCGCCTGTGCCCACTGCGCGCCAGAGATGTAAACGGCAAGAAAAACAAAATTCCCAGTCTGAGCGTTTGCGAAAACATGGCCGTGCGCTAAATATGAGTACGCATCCAAGTACCCGCCGACAACGGTAAACAGGCACGCGATCAGCAACAGGGTGCGGATCCGGAGAAGCTCCTCGCTTGAGTATTGTGGTTCGGTGACAATTCCGCGAGTCGATGGATAGGCACTGACACTCATCAGAGCTTCACTGTCCCTGGACGCCCCGTCCACCCGTTAGCAGGCACGGTCAGCTTGTTGCTCCCAGAGATCTTTCAGGGTAGCGGACTGGTAATCGCCTTCGCGCTGGCCGGGTTTTAAACGGCAAAAAGGCCGGAGTGTTACCTCCGGCCTCCCCCACCAGACTAAGCTCGTTCTACTTCTTAGAAGACTTACCCGCCGAAACCGTTTTGGCCAGGTCACTATGCGCCGAGGCCGTTGTTGCTGCCGGCAAGCGAAAGTTGTCACCCATCATGCTCGCCATTGCCTGTACTTCCATGCCCTCCGCTTCCTTGGTGAAGACCAAGCATCGGCGTTCGGCGTCAAAATCGGCTTGAATCCAGTCTCCCGCATTCACCTGGCTGGTTGCCATCAGGTTCGAAAGCGGATGAACCAGCAACCGTTCAATGGCTCGTTTCAGATGGCGGGCACCGTACTTCACATCCGTACCTTCAGCAAGCAGAAAGTTCTTGCCGGCATCGGAAACAGTAACCACGAATGACTTATCTACTGGCGAGAGCAGAATTCGCTGTTGCACCTGGCCCAGTTCCAGATCCAGAATGCGGCGCAGCTGTGTCTCGCCAAGCGGCTTGAACACCACCACCTTGTCAATCCGGTTCATAAACTCGGGAGTAAACTTTTTGCGTGCCGCCTCCACGCCACTGCGCGACATCTTCTTGGCCAACGCTTCAGTGTCCGTCTCTTCTTCCGCAACGGCCTGGCCCCGGCCAAAGCCAAGGCGCGGCGACACCAGGGCGCTCATTTCGGTAGCGCCCAAATTGCTGGTCATGAAAATCATGGCCTTTGAGAAATCTACTTTGCGATTGTCGCCCAGGGTCAACGTTGCTTTGTCCAGGATGCCCAGCAGCAGGTTCCAGAGAGCATCGCTAGCCTTCTCGATCTCGTCAAATAAGATGAAGCTGATTTTCACCTGGTCATTGTGGTGCTGGTTGATCACTTCCTGGCTAAGAAGTGGGTGAGTCTCGCGATGGCCCAGATAGCCGGGAGGCGAACCGATCAGCTTGGCAATTTCATGGCTGTGCTGGAACTCTGCGCAATCGATCTTGATGACTGCGCGTGGGTTGTTCAGCAGCGCCTCTGCAGTTGCTTCCACTGTGCGTGTCTTTCCGGAACCGGTAGGCCCCAGAAAGAGAAAATTCCCCACCGGACGACCCGGCGCGCAAAGCCCGGTCATATGCATCTGATAGATGTTCACGATCTGCTCGATCGCCTCATCTTGCCCTACTACGAGCTTCAGCAGACTCTTTTCTAAAGATTCCGCTTCCCGCCCTGTCTTTGTCGGATCCAGAACTTTACGTAACCGGCTCATAACTCTTCCGCCCCGCCCTTCTTCCTGCCACTCGCCCTTAGCACTGCTACTGCTTCAACAGTGTGTTCTCCAGCCACTACTTCTTGCTGGATTTTCAATAATCTTCAAAGCAACCGGTCTGCCATTCCGGCATAGCTCTCCCCAGCCTCCGCAGAGTCCTGTTGAAAACTCCGGCGTCCTAGCAGCCCATGCCGACCAACTGCGCTTTTCTTAGTTCTTTTTCGGGCGGGAAGGTCTCACCTCAATGCGGCTCACCAGCGTTCGATTTGGCATCCGCAGAATGGTCAATACCAGGTCGGCTATGTCTTCCGGTGCGATTTTCCACTCCGATCGGCCTTGCCCCTGCTCGCCTGAGAATTCCGTGTCGACGCTGCCCGGCATAATGTAGCTCACCCCGACGTTGTCGAACCGGTGATCCAGCATAGTAGCCTCGCTAAGCGCATTCAACCCAAACTTTGAGGCGTTGTAGGCGCTGCCCCCAGCGAATGGGTTCTTCCCGGCTAAGCTGCTGATATTAATGATTCGCCCGCCGTGGGCTTGCGGAAACCGCGCTAATGCTTCGCGTGTGCAATAGAAAGCACCCGATAGGTTGGTCCCAATCACGCGATCCCACTCCTCTACCGTCATCTCTGCTGCGGAGCGGAATAGCCCAATTCCGGCATTGTTCACCAGGATGTCCAACCCGCCAAGAACCTCATCGGCGAATTGGAACAGCTTTGAGACGTCTTCGCTTTTGGCGACATTAGCGGTCGCGCCGAAAACCATATCCTGTCCGGCTACCGACCGCAACTCAGCCACGCTCGCTTCCAATCGCTGGCTGTTGCGGCCGCAAATGAGCACGCGTGCGCCCGCTTGGGCCAGCGCCCGGGCTACAGCAAATCCTATCCCCTGCGTTCCGCCCGTCACCAAAGCTTTCCTACCCGCTAAGAACCCGCTCATGAACGTTTACTTATCTCCCCTGGTCTAACTTTGTAATCCGCGGTGCATTTAGAGCACCACCGCCTGATCTTTCCGGTGGCAAGCCAAGCCGGAACCTTATACTAGGACCAGATCTCTCCATGTCTGTTATCTGGCTGCGGACGGCTGCCGCGTTGTACTCTTGCGAGCTGCTTTACGCACTCATTTATCTTTTTTGGAAAAGTACGCGTCTGTTCACCCCAGCCCTGATAGCATTCGGTGCCGGTGCGGTGGTGCATCTCATCTCCCTCATCGAGTTGAGTTCCCAGACCGGGCACATGCCCCTGGACAATTTCTACGAGACGACGTCGCTTTGCGCGCTCCTCATTGCGGTTCTCTTCCTACTTTCGTACAGCTATTATCGTGTCGCCATCTTCGGAGTCTGCCTCTTTCCCGTGGTCTTCTTTATGACCCTGATTGGCGCAACCGAGTTCCCGGTCGAGACTTGGAGCAGCCCTTTGCTCCGCAACGCCTGGCTGCTGGTCCATATCTCGACTGTCCTGGTTGGCTTTGCCTCCTTGATTCTGGCCGCAGTGGCCTCTATCTTTTATCTTCTGCAAGAGCGTCACCTAAAAGCCAAGAACCTGACGCCCGCGTACAATCGACTGCCGCCGTTAGCAACTCTGGATCGCATCATCTCCCAATCGATGAATGCCGGATTCGTATTCATCACCGCAGGCACGGTTACCGGCGTCATCTGGGCTTTTGTCGAAACCGGCACGCGCTGGATTCTGAACCCGCAGATTGGCTTCTTTCTATTTACCTGGGCCTTTTATCTGGCGATGATCTTTCTGCGAGTTTCAGCCGGTTGGCGAGGCCGCCGGATGGCTTGGCTCGCGGTTTCTGTGCTTTGTTGCTCCCTCATCACCTGGGCCACGCATCTAGGTATTAGGAGTCTTTGGGCGCAATGAAGCTGGCCGTCGCGGGCATCAACCATCGAACTGCCCCGGTGCAGATCCGCGAACAGCTCGCGTTTCATTCCGATCAGATCCCCTCTGCGCTCCTCGACTTTCAGGCTCGTGGGGCTAAGGAAGTTGTGATTCTCTCCACCTGCAATCGTGTGGAGGTCACAGCGTGCCTCTCAGGCAATTTATTTGTCGATCGTCTGTTTGAGAGCGTTGTCTCGGAGCGAAGTGGGCTTCCCGCTGATGCTATCCGCCCTCATATTTACGTCTACGAAGAGTCTGCTGCCATCCGCCATCTCTTCCGTGTAGCCGCCAGTCTCGACTCCATGATCGTCGGTGAGCCGCAGATCCTCGGGCAACTCAAAGGGGCAGTCCAGCAGGCGCGTGAACAGGGCACTGTCGGCACCATTCTCGACTCCGTTCTCTCGCGCGCTTTCAATGTTGCAAAACGCATCCGCACCGAGACTGAGATCGGCGCCTCGGCAGTTTCGGTTGGCTATGCGGCCGTGGAATTAGCACGCGAAATCTTTGGCGAGCTGAGTCGGCGGCGAGTCCTGATTGTCGGTGCCGGAAAAATGTCTGAAGGGACTGCGCGTAACCTGCTCCGAGCCGGAACGCAGCAGGTATTCATTACAAACCGCACCGCATCTCGGGCAGCCGAAGTTGCCGAGTTGTTTGGCGGCGAAGTAATCGCTTATGATCACTTCCCGCGGCGCCTTCCGGAGATGGACATCGTGATCACTTCCTCCGGTGCGCCTGACTATGTGCTCACACGCGACATGGTTCGCCGTGCCATCGAGCTTCGCAAGAATGAACCGATGTTCCTGATCGACATCGCCGTGCCCCGGAACATCTCGCCCGAGGTGAACGGGCTCGAACACGCTTTTCTTTACAATATCGACGACCTGCAAAGGCTGGCCGAGCGCAATATGCAGGCTCGCATGGAGGTGGCTCAGCAGGCCGAGTCTATCGTCTCGGAAGAAGTACGGCTGCTGGAAACCAAACTGCGGTCGCGCGATCTTGCTCCCACCATTCTTGGACTGCAGGAACAGTTAGAAGCCATTCGCCGGGATGTGCTGCTTCGCTATCGGGCACGGCTGGGAACCCTGACTGTCCAGCAGGAAGAAGCTCTGGATGGACTCACGCGCGGAATTATCAACAAGGTAGCGCACGGTCCCATCTCCGAACTGCGCCGCCAGGCCGCTCAGCAAACAACCGAAGACCCGAATGAGAGCGAACTGGTCAGCGCCGTTCGCCGCATGTTCCAGCTCAGCGATCGATGACCCTGATTATCGGTTCTCGCGGCTCCCAGCTTGCGCTGTGGCAGGCCAACCATGTAGCAGGGCGGTTGGCTGATCTGGGTATCGATACTGAAATCCAGGTCATCAAGACCACAGGCGATCATCTGCAAACTGCCTCGCTCGTACAGGCCGGTGGCAAGGGCCTTTTCACCAAGGAAATTGAAGAGGCGCTCTTAAATGAGTCAATCGATCTTGCCGTTCACAGCTTGAAAGACCTACCCACTGAGAACCCGCCCGATCTCGCCATTGCTGCCATTCCGGAACGCGAAGACCCCAGCGATGCTCTGGTCGGGTGCACCCTAAATGAGCTTGCCAACGGAGCGCGAGTCGGCACCAGCTCGGCTCGCCGTGCTGCGCAACTCCGGATGCTGCGTCCCGATCTGAATTGCGAACCCATTCGCGGCAATGTCGATACTCGCCTGCGCAAGCTGAAAGAAGGCCAGTTCAATGCCATTATGCTGGCGGCAGCCGGTCTTCGCCGCCTGCATCTAGCGCACCACATAGCCCAGTCTTTTGCGCCGCACCAGATTTGCCCGGCACCAGGTCAGGGCGCTCTTGGCATTCAAACGCTCCGCCATGCCCGCGCCTTTTCTCTCTGCCATAAGATGAATCACGAACTGACTGAACAAGCCGTCACCTGCGAACGTGCCGTGCTTGCGAGCCTTGGCGGCGGCTGCCAATTGCCTGTCGGCGCCTATGCTCAGGTTCAGGGCGAACAACTACACGTGCAAGCCATTGTTATCTCCCCAAATGGCACTCGCCACATTCGTGTCCACGATTCCGGATCGCGCTTCCTTCCCGAGCAGGTCGGGCGCCAGGCTGGCGAACAGCTGCTGCGGCAAGGCGCTGAATCGCTGCTGACTGCGGGTGTTCTCTAATGCCTGATCTTCATGGCGTGCGCATCGTGGTCACGCGGGCAGCACATCAGGCTGAGGAACTGGCTGCTCCCTTGCGCGACCTGGGTGCAGACGTAATCCTGTTGCCCGCTATCTCAGTCCAGCCAGCGCTAGATCCGGAACCGCTGACCCAAGCCGCTGCCAACTGCAATCAGTACGATTGGTTGCTCTTCACAAGCGTAAATGCAGTCGAAGCTTTCGCCGCCGCACTCCCTCCTGGGGCGTCTTGCAATGCGAGAATTGCTGCTGTTGGTAGTGCGACAGCCGCGCACTGCAGGGCACACGGCTTCGAAGTATCACTTTCACCAAAGCGTTACGTGGGCGAAGCTCTGGTGGCAGCGTTTGCTGAATTTGATCTGCATGACAACCGCATCCTCATCCCTAGTGGTAATCTCGCCCGTGACCTTGTACCGGTCGAGTTGCGAAAGTTAGGAGCTCTAGTCAACGTCGTGGAAGCCTATCGAAATGAGTTGCCGCCTGGTCTGAAGGCCGATGCTGAATCCGTTTTTCGTGATCCTTATCCGGATTGGATTTTATTCGCTAGTCCCTCTGCCGTCGACAACCTGACGACTGTTACGGACGCACTCACGCTGAATCGAATGCGCATCGCAAGCATCGGCCCGGTCACGACCGACGCCGCCTCACAGCATGGTCTCGTCGTCACCGTGGAAGCGACACCGCACACCGCAGCCGGTCTCGTCGACGCCGTGGTTCGCTGCATCCCGCTGATCGCCGCCGGCCAGGAGAAAGAGTCCTCATTCCTGTAGCCCTTCTCGTTGCGCAGACCTTCGCAACGTTTGCCATGACAGGGCTCATCTGGTTAGTGCAGATTGTGCACTCCGTTGTCCTCCTTCATCCCAATCCGAACGGTCCGGCTTACGCTCAGCAGCATCAGCGGCGAACCGGCTGATCTTGCGCCATCCATCCTGGGGTATCGAATTGCTCGGGCAAAGCGCCCACCAGCTCTCCTAAGAGCGTTTCTAGGCTTTCGAGCTGGGTGGAACCGATCTGCTGTTCCCACTGATGACGTAATTCGTCGAAGACTGCTTCACCCTGTCGCAATACCTCGAAACCGAATGCGGTAACGTGAAGGCGTTTGCGGCGAGCGTCGGTTGAATCCGTGTCGCGTGCAATGTATCCGCGCTCCTGCAGCAGGGAGATAGTTTTCGCCGCTGCCTGCTTTGAAACCGAGAGACGGCGACCAAGTTCTGAGGCACTGTCGGCACCCGCAGCGATGGCCCGCATTGCAAAGTCATGGACAGGGCGAACGTCATCGTACCCACGGTGCGCTAACTCAGCGGTCGCAGCGTCCACCAGTGAACGAAACCCTCCAAGTAAGAGAAGTGCGAGATTTGCACCAGAACGAGCCATAGAACAAGCCTAAAGGAGTGCCTGAAGAAGATAACTACGTAAACGAATTGATTGGACAAAGACAACCAGGTTGTCTAATAATGGTGTAAGACGATTTGGCTGTCCACTAAGGAAGAAAATGGAAATTACGGCAACTGGTCCGATGCTGCCAGGCGTAACGCATCACGGCATAGAGGTTAACGGAACCAAGCTGCACTATGTGGCCGCGGGCACCAGGGGATCTCCGGTTCTACTAGTCCATGGCTTTCCAGAGACCTGGTGGACTTTCCGAAAACTCATTCCGCTGCTCGCGGCGGACCACCGTGTCTTTGCCGTTGATCTGCGTGGCTTTGGCGACTCTGACAATGGGCCGGGCGAGTATGACAGCAAGACCTCCGCCGAAGACTTGCATCGCTTCATTGAAACGCTCGACGTTGGCCCAGTCCATATAACAGGGCAGGACATCAGCGGGTCGAGTGTGTTTCGACTCGCCACAACGCATCCGGAGAACGTGCTTAGTCTCACCGCGATTGAGATGGGCTTGGCCGGGTTCGGCCTCGAAATGCTCGCTGACGTTACCCATGGTGGTACTTGGCATATCGGGGTTCTCGCAGCCCCCGGCATCCCTGAAATGCTGCTCGCTGGCCGCGAGCGCGAGTTTCTTGGACAGTTCGCATTTCCAATGATGAGCGCGACTCCGGGAGCGATTGCCGACAGCGACATCGACGAGTTCGTCCGTACCTACTCGCGCCCCCACGGCTGGCGCGGAGCCATTGGCCTTTATAGATCGATGCTGCAGGAGGGCCCGGAAATCCAGGCTCTTTCCAATACGCAGAAGCTGACCGTGCCAGTACTTGCGGTTGGCGCAGGCGGCGGCCTTTTCACATTCGGCACCATGTCGCAGGTGGCGGCGATCGAAGTTCGCTCGGTGTTGCTCGCCGGCGTAGGCCACTACGCCGCAATGGAGGCTCCCGACGAATTAGCGAGGGCCATTCTCGACTTCATCGGAAGTATCGGTGCCTCCTAACTGTTCTAAGGTGCTAGGAAAAATTCGCGATAGCGCATTATGTAGGTTCAGGATGCTTACAGCTGTTGCGGTTGCCTTAACGTGCTCTTCTTCGGCGCGAGCCAGGCGATACCGGCCTCCACACGCCTTCGAAGATCAATGGAGGCGAGAGCTTGCCGCCATTGGAACCGTTGGCTAATCTCGCGAGAGTCAATCCCCGGCTTTGATCAGCTTCACCGCAACACGACCTCGAAGCGGATTGCATTTCCAGGTTTATCTGCTCGCAGATCGGAGTCCGATATTCGGCATTCTGGCTTAGTGTCTACATCAGCCGGGTATGCTTCAGACCTGCAACCCGTTACACTTCGCACATTGCCTTTTCGATTAGCTTATTTAATCGACCGAACCCGCGCCTATGCATCAGGCCTTTCATGTTCGTAAAATCCTTTTCCCGTCTTAACGCCCAACCAATTTCTGTTTACATATTCCTCAAGCAGATGACGCGGGCCCACGGGCAAGCTAGGCTGAATCGCCGCATAGTGGTTCTCTATGTCTAGAACTACGTCGAGCTCAACTCGATCCATCACTTGGAAAGGACCCGCCGGCACACCCAGGACCGAGGAGAAAATCCGGTCCACCTCCTTAGGCGAAGACACGCCTTCCGCAACCACGGCTAAGGCTTCCCGCTTGATGGCGGCCCAGATCCGGTTGTAAATGAAGCCGACGCTTTCCCGTTGTACAAGGAAGGAAATCAGGCCATAAGCAGGCAGCCTTTGAAGCAACAGATCGATAACCGCAGGATCGGTATGTCCACAAGACATAATCTCCACTGCATTTACTTGAGGAGGCATGTAGTAGTGCGTGTTCACGACCCGTTCCCGCAGCCGGACACGTCCGACAAACTCACTGCTTGGATAGGAAGAAGAGTTGCTGGCCAGTATCGCGTCAGCGGGTGCCCGCCGATCCAACTCAGCGAAAAGCTCTTGCTTAAGATCGAGTTTCTCCGGCACGGCCTCTGTAACCAGCCATGCGCCTTGCAGAGCCGAGGGCAGATCATCGCTATACGACACCTTTCCAGCTTGATTGCCCTTCGCAGCCACAAGGCTCGGAAGCGCTGACTCGATGAAAGTCTTCGCTTGCTCCAGGGCCTGACTTGATCGATCAACAAGACGAACTTGGTCCCCGGTTGACGCCTGTACTAGGGCAATACGCCGGCCGAGAGTACCTGCGCCTACCACCACGAGAGGTCGACCTCCTATATCTCCTGCATTTGTGAAACCCATACGTTGCATCGTAGTGCACTTGCCCGATATATCGAACAAGGAGACGATCTCTCTTTTCCTAACACCCAAGCAAAGGTGTAGCGTTCGCTGTTCCGTTAGACTGTCTTGAATGCCAAGGACAGTGTTTCTGACGGGCTGTGGATCAGGAATAGGATTGGCAGCAGCAGAGAAGTTCGCGGCCACTGGATGGAACGTGGTTGCTACTGCCAGAAATCCATTGGTGCTTGCTGAACTTGGAAGAAACTATCCGACAGTCCTTACATTGCCTTTGGATGTGTCCGATGAGGTATCAATTATTAGGGGCGTCGATTCTGCAATCGCGGTTTGGCTCTATCGACGTCCTGGTCAATAATGCCGGCTATGGCCTTTTCGGTCCCCTGGAAGGTGCGGCCAATGGTGAGCTGGAAGCGATCTTCCAAACGAACTTCTTCGGCCTTGCTACCTTGACTCGGCACGTGTTGCCGCAAATGCGCAAACAAAAGAGCGGCATTATCATCAACATGTCTTCCATTGGCGGACGGATCGCAACCCCTTTTGCGATCGGCTACTACTCATCGAAGTTCGCGGTCGAAGGCTTTTCAGAAGCATTGCGCTACGAAGTGGCACCACATGGAATTCGCGTAAAAGTCATTGAACCGGCGCACTTCAAGACGGGCTTCCTCGGCAGTCGACTCCGGTTCACCTCGCACCCTGCTTACGAAGAGACATTCAATACATATATGAAATGGGTAAGACGCGAAGGAGAAAAAGCACAGGAACCAACGCCCGTTGTCGACGCAATCTTGAGCGCCTCAAGCGACTATTCTCACCGGCTGAGATACCCAGTCGGCGGCTCTCTTCTCCTATTCGTTCACAAATTTCTTCCTGACCGCTTCTGGCGTGGCCTTAACTCAATGGGAATGAGTAAGGAGCCTTAGCAGCCTTCGCCAAGCCCTACACCCGAACACCCCAGTATTGACATGGGAAGTTGAGGATGTTACAAGTCTATAAACCACTCCGGGTTCGATTGGCATTCTTCGCGCTGCAAACTTCCCCTCCCGTCACGGAAGGCACCTGCTCGCGATCCCATGTATTGACTCCTGAGGTGGAAAGTGGTTCGCGCATTCTTTGTCATTCTTGCTTGTATCGAACTGGCTGTTGTTGCTGACGGCCAGACATTCCGTGGTGGAATCACCGGTTCGGTAACAGACGTAACCGGTGCGGTGATGGCTGATGCTGCTGTTCAGGCGACGAACAGCGCCACCGGGTTGCCTTACTCAACCCTTTCTTCTGCTAGCGGCAGCTTTTCTCTATCGGATCTGCCCGTCGGCGAGTATACGATTCAGATCTCCAAACCCGGCTTTGAGCGACTGCGTGTAGACGGCGTTCGCGTCTCCGCTGGGCAGGTTTACAACTTGCCCGTCAAGTTGGATGTAGCCAAGCAGGCAACAACCGTAGAGGTCTCAGCAGCAAGCCTTGCGGTGGAAACAACCAACACCACCCTGACAACGGATGTGCCCGCGCGGACGGTGCAGGACCTGCCTTTAAATGGCCGCGACTTCACCCAGATGATCGCGCTGTCACCAGGTTTCGCCGGGTACGCCGGTGGTGCTGGTGGGTCGGTTAACGGCGCACGCTCAAATCAGGTGAACTGGCAAATTGAAGGCACCGACAACAACGACCAGTGGTGGAATGTGATGGCTGTCAATCAGGGCGGCGTGCAGAGCATAGCCGGTACTGTGATGCCGCTCGATGCAGTCGAGGAGTTCTCATTGCAGACGCAGCCCGGTCCTGAGTCCGGTCGCAACCCGGGCGGCAGTATCAACCTGGTCATCAAGTCCGGAACCAATCAGGTACATGGATCGGTTTACTATTACAACCGTAATGAGGCGCTCGCCGCCCAGTCACCCTTCGCACCAGCAGGTACACCCAAAAACAAGATGCGGAATCAGCAAGGCGGATTCTCTCTCGGTGGCCCCATCATCAAAGACAAAACATTCTTTTTTCTCACTTATGAACGGCAACAGTTCCTCATCGGAAACCAGGCGCTCTCTACCGAACCATCAGGTGCTTACGAAGCTGCTGCCGTTGATCTGATGAGCCAATATGGCGTGCCCGTCAACCCTCTCGCCACAAGACTTCTGGGAACACTTTGGCCTGCAAATGTATTGACCGGCGCTGCGTCCGCTAACAACTACTTCAATCCAAACGCTGAGCGAGGCTACAGCAACAACGGACTTGCCAAGATCGACCATAGCTTCAATGAATCAAACCGCTTATCGTTCCGGGCGTTCGTAGGGCAGGGAACACAAACCGCCCCTATTGGCTCACGAATCCAGGACTACTATCAGGTCGCTCCGCTGCACGTTCAGAACTACTCGCTCATCTACAACGAGACCCTTTCGCCCCGGCTCACCAATCAGCTTCTGTTCGGGCTCAGCTATTTCAATCAGGTGTTCTCCGATTTCAACAGCAGCTTCAACCCGGTTGCCCTCGGCTTGAACACCGGTGTCAACTCACCCAACCTTTCGGGCGCGCCTTTTATTTCCATCAGCGGATTTGACACCATCGGGCTGACGCCGAACTCGGGACGAAGTGATGCAACAGGGCACATCAACGACACCGCTTCGTTTGTGTCCGGCAAACACCAGATACGGTTTGGTGGCGAGGTGCGCCAAGCCCGCATCGATTCTTTCTACAGCACTGGCGCACGCGGCGCGTTCTTCTTTAACGGTTCGCAAGGCCCTTGGAGCGGTCTGCTGAACAATCCGAATTACGACACAAACATCGTTGCCCTGGCTGACTTCTTGAGCGGCGACGTCTACCAATCCACCATCGTGCGTGGCAATCAGGAGCGCAAGGTCACGATGAACAGCTTCGACCTTTTCGCCCAGGATACGTGGCAGCTTTCGCCAAAGCTGACGCTGAACTATGGAGCGCGCTACGACTATCAAGGCCCCATCCACGATAACCGCAACGATCTTTCGGTTTTCAATCCTGCCAAGGGCGGATTAGTTACCGTCGGTCAGCAGATTGGTGATCTGTATCCACAATATTGGAAAGCGCTGAGCCCGCGGGTAGGTTTTGCTTACCAACCATCGACGGGCGATGGATTCGTCCTTCGCGGCGGCTACGGCATCTACTTCGATACCCCGGCAATCGTTCCTTTTCTGGACAACTCATCCAGTTTGTCCACGCCCTCGGTGGCCAACAACGGGCCGCTTGGAGTGGAAGGGAATCCTGCAGGATCGCAGCCGGTTTATACACTCCAGCAGAATGGCTATACACTCGCCAGCGGGGCACCTATCTTTCCATCCGGCAACGTATCCTTGACCGGAAACAACGTTGTAAACCTCTTCTCGGTCAGCCCTAACTTTAGGCCCGCCTACATGATGAGCTACAACCTGAATATTCAAAAGAGTCTAGGCAGAAACGCAATCCTGCAGATTGGTTATGTCGGCTCAGAGGGTCGTCATCTGCTTATCCTGCGAGATATCAATCAAGCGGCGCTCGGCAGCGGCTTCGTCAACACAACTGACCCCAATGGGTTCGCTTACCAGCAGACGACGCGGCCATACTTTGCGAAGTTCCCGAACTTCGGAGTCATCGACGAAATTCAGAGCATCGGAACTTCGAACTATAGCGGTCTTCAAACATCGCTGCGGACCGCCAGCTGGCATGGTCTCATTTCCCAGGTCAACTTCACCTGGAGTCATAGCCTGGATGAAGTTACTCAGTATGTCGGCGCGTTGCCTCAGGACAGCAATAATCTTAAAGGCAACTACGGAAGCTCTGACTACGATATCCGCCGCACGTTAACGGGTTATGTGATCTACGATATTCCTGGCCTGGGTCGCGGCCCGGCCTGGCTAACCCATGGCTGGCAGGCCAATGCGAACCTTTCCTTTCACAGCGGCCTTCCATTCAACATCTACGCCTCAAATGACACAAGCGGAACCGGCGAAAATACTACGCGCGCTGACCTGATCGGCAATCCTTATCAGGGCGTCAATCACCAGTTAAGCAATCATGAGCCAGTGCAGTGGATTAACCCCGATGCGTTCGCCAATCCAGCAAACGGCAGCTTCGGAAACATTGGACGGAACGTGATCAGGGCGCCCGCCTTTGCCGATGTCGATCTGTCTTTTTTCAAGAACATCCCAATCCGCGAACGCCTTCACGCCCAACTGCGGGTTGAAATGTTCAACGTGTTCAACCGAGTAAATCTGGCACCACCTAGCGGCTATATCGGCGGCGGATTCGGCCAGAGCAGCGACACCATTGGCGACTACAGCGGCTCTCCCGGCATCGGACCCGGCGAACCGTTCAACGTTCAGCTCGCTTTTAAAGTACTCTTTTAGCCAATACTCATCCATGTCCCTCAAACCTGCTTTTATCTGCCTCTTCCTGTTGCCCTGTGCGGCAGGCCCATCCTTTGCTCAGACCAATGGCGTGCGCCACTACGAACTGAACTACAAGGATCTGAAAACCGTCTACGGCGTCCTTCCCCCTGTGATGCATGTGAAGCCGGGTGAAACCATTGCAACCACCACGGTAGATGCGGACGGCAAAGAAGCAGAGAAGGCTGGGTTCAAGGTGAACGGGCCGAACCCTTTGACCGGTCCTTTCTACATCGACGGAGCCGAACCGGGTGACTTGCTCAAAGTCAAATTCGTGAGCATCGACGTTAATTCCAAGGAGGGCTTCGGAGCCGCCGGTCCTGGTTTTGGCGCTTTGAACAGCAGCAGCTACACGCCCGTGCTGGGTGGTCCCATCCCGAAGACTGAATGGACCTACCCCGTCGATAGCGCCGCGAATGTGGCGACCTTCCACGCCAAAGATTCACAGTTTTCTGTCAAGATCCCGCTGCATCCATTCCTGGGTTGCGTAGGCGTCGCGCCTGCAGAGGGTGAGACACGAAGCTCCATCGTTCCGGCCGAATTTGGTGGCAATATGGATGCGCCTGAAGCCAGCGTCGGCAACACGCTTTACCTGCCCGTCAACGTGCCGGGTGCGTTGCTCTCTTTTGGCGACGGCCATGCCGCGATGGGTGATGGCGAGATAGATGGCACCGCAATCGAAATCTCCATGAAGGTCCAGCTTCAAGTTGATCTGGTAAAAGATAAAAAGATCGCTTGGCCCCGCTTCGAGAATGAAAACTACATCATGGCTGTGGGCATCTATCGCCCATTGGATGATGCTCTACGAATCTCGTACACCGAGCTGATCCACTGGATTCATGACAGCTACGGACTATCTGAGATGGATGCGTACGAGTTGTTATCAAAGGTTGGCGAAGTTCATCTTGACGAGATGGTTGACCCCAATTACGTGGTAGTCGCCAAGGTCAATAAGAAATTCCTGCCGGCAGCAATAAAATAGAAAAGACGGTGGTGGACGGCGTGGGGATCGAACCCACGAC
>CAXTWQ010000049.1:16974-18232 GCA_964248065.1 uncultured Bryobacteraceae bacterium
GTGCTCTCCCAACTGAGCTAGCCGCCCACTCTGTTAACCCACTCAATATAACATTCTGCACATGCTAAGCTGACTGTTCCAACGCCCGTCCCTATGGTTCTTTCCGACGTCGATATCCGCGCCTACATGCAGAAAGGCAAGATTCGGATTAGCCCCGAACTGCCGCCGGAACAGTGGGGTAGCTGCTCGGTAGATTTCCGGCTCGGTTCCGAATTCAGCGTCTTCGAACACAGCCGATTTGCCTTCATCGATGTTCGCGAGAAACACGCCATTCAGGACTTAATGCGCACAGTGCACGTCAAGGCCGGAGAGCCATTCATCCTGCAGCCCCGCGAGTTTGCCCTCGCCATTACTGAAGAGACGCTAGAGTTGGATGACGATGTCCTCGGCCGCTTGGAGGGCCGCTCCAGCTTGGGTCGCATCGGCATCATCGTACACGGTACGGCGGGCCTCTTCGACCCCGGCTGGCGCGGCAAAGCAACTCTTGAACTGAGCAATCTCGGCATCATGCCCGTCGCGCTTTACCCCGGTATGCGTATTTGCTCGTTCACCTTCGAGCAGCTTTCTTCACCAGTTTCGGTGCCGTATTACAAGAAGGTGGGAAACAAGTACGCCGGCCAGACCCAACCGCTTGCCAGTCGCCTCACCTCTGAGGTCAAGGACTGAGCGCTATTGGCCCGACGAGCCAAACCCGCTATGCCCACGGTCAGATTCAGTTAGCTCTCCTTGCTCCTCCTGCCAGTCCACAGCCTCATACTTGGCTACTACCATCTGTGCCACTCGATCGCCCTTATGTATTTGGTACGGCTCTTTACCAAGATTTAGAAGTATTACCTTCAACTCACCACGAAACCCCGGATCAATCGTCGCGGGCGCATTTGGCAGCGTGAGAGCATGCTTCAACGCCAGCCCGCTTCGTGGACGCACCTGCACTTCGTACCCCGCCGGAATCTCTAACGCCAAGCCGGTCGCCACGGCTTGTGGAACGCCAGGTTGCAGCACCGTTTCTACGACACTGCACAAATCAAGACCGGCATCCTCCGCCGGCCCGTGCGCATATTCAGGAAGCTTTGCATCTGGATGTAAACGTTTGATTCGAATCTTCATTTAGACCTGACCTTGCCAGCCAGTTTATGGCCAATCACCAGATTAACTGGAGACCGGCATATTTCTTGAGCTGACGATCTGATGAAATTAGTGGAAGATTCTCGGCCAGGGCGACCGCCACCAGCATTCGGTCAAACGGGTCGCGGTGATG
>CAXTWQ010000049.1:18242-30415 GCA_964248065.1 uncultured Bryobacteraceae bacterium
GTGATGTAGCGGCAGCCCGAAAAGGCGGATAGCATGCTTGGATTCGTAAGGTACGAACCCTAGGCGAAGGTGATTTGCTGACTCGACAAATAAGTCCGCCGTAATGCTCAGTTTTCCAATGTTAGATTTGATGGCTAATTCGGTGATAGAGACCGAACTAATCAGCAGGTCGTGATCAGGATCAACGATTACTTTTCGGCTCTTCGGGCCTAGACTCTCAATTCCTTCTTCGGAGAGCTTAATGAACGCCTCCGTATCCAAAAGGAAACGCATGCCTAGACATCACCTCTGAGCCATGCTTCTATATCGTTCTGCGGCTTAGCCCAATCTGGGTCATGAATGATAATCTTGCCCTTCATAGCGCCAAATACGCGTGGTTTGCGTTGCTCCTCATTGGTTGCAATGAGATCCGCAATCGGCTTACCGTGGCGACAAATCGTTACCCGCTCCCCAGCTTCAACTTGCTGCAATAACTGCGTAAGCTTGTTCTTCGCTTCCGCGACGCTGACCTTCATTAAGTAATTATAGCCACAAGATAGCTATAATCGGTTCGCAGAAGAGTGAGAAGCTCAGCACTTTAGATAATGGGGAATTGTCCAACACCATCCCCAAACGCGTCATCGCCGTGGCGCCCATGCCTCCCGAAAAGCTGGCGTACGCCTTGGCCCGCTATAGCCGGTCCCCCGATTCTATTCGAGACTCGGTCGAATGGGTTCGCTCCCACGACTCCTCCAAGTTTCTTGAGAGCTTCTATTTCCAATACGGCCACGCCTCCATTGCCGACCTCGGCCATGTCACTGTCTGCTTTGAAAACATCTCCGAACTCGCTGCTACCGAGATCGAGGACGAGCCGTTATGGGATGGTCAGGCGCGCAGTTCGCGCTATCAGGATTTCGCCAACTCCGGGGTTATCACTCCACCCGAATTGAGTGCTGATGAGCAGCTCATATTTTCAAACACTGCCCGCAAACTTCTGGACAATTATCGTCGTGTGAAAAAGCTCGCTCTGGCTCATTTGCGCGAACAACTGCCGCGCCCGGAAGCCATGAAGCCCGATGCGTATGAGCGTAACCTGATGGCGCGCGCTTTCGACGTCGCCCGTTATCTGCTGCCTCTGGGCATTCCCACCGGCGTGGGCCAAGTCACCAGCATTCGCACTCTGGAGAAGCAGATTCGCCGTCTCCGCGGCTCCGAATTTCAAGAGTTGCGCGAGCTGGGCGATGAGCTTTCACATGCTTGTGCTGCAAAGCCGGAATGTATTTGGAGCGGTGACAACAGTACCTCAGACCCAATTGCTCCCACACTCGCCCGCCACGCCGAAGCGGACGAATATCCCAGGCGGCTGCGTGCCGACCTGATCGAGTGGGCCGTCGATCATTTGCCCGCTTCGCCAAACCATCCTCATCCAGCTATTGATCTGCTCCAGCCATCTGACATCACCGCAGAGCTCTGCGCATCGCTGCTCTATCCCGTCACAACCCGAAGCTTTCGCGAACTCTATGATCTTGCATCACAGTGGCCTGACTCAAAACGCGAGGAGGTCATCAACATTGCCCGCGGCACCAGACGCAAGCATGATGAACTACCGAAACAGTTCAGAAGCGCTCCGTTCGTATTTGATTTCGTGATGGACATTGGCGCCTATCGCGACCTGCACCGACATCGCCGCTGCCATCAACTGCGCCAGCAGTACACAAACGCTCTTGGCTTCGAAATTCCGGCGCTAGCGGGGCAGTGCGGGGCCCAGCCACTGTTCGAAGAAGCATTCGCAAATGTCAACGATGCGATATCCCAACTTCCACAACCAGCCGCTCAGTACCTGTTGCCCTTCGCCGCCCGTTCGCGCTTTCTTTTCAAGATGGACTACGCCGAACTCGAATACATCTCGCGCTTGCGAAGTGGAGTCAAAGGCCACTTCTCCTATCGCAAGATCGCATGGGAGATGAAGCTCGCGCTTGAGCAATTACACCCATACCTCGCTTCGCTGATTGACGCCACCCCGCCCTGGATCGAAGATCCACTGACTAGATGAACCGCCAATCCATACGGCGGAACCGATTATCCGCAATAGTGCCGGTCATTCACTTATCTATGTCTCTGGAACTACCTACGCCCGGAGATCAGGCTGTAACAGGAATCAGCTTCGGGGCAAACTTTCGCTTGTAGTAGAAGGTCGTCAGCACTATAGCTGGTATGCCGACCGCCGCGGGCCAGAGCCAAAGCATGATCCCAGCATGTTGAAAGATATGGCTCAACGTTGCGGTTGAAAACGCTGTCCAAGCCGCAATATAGCTGGCGATGAATTTGCCTAGATGTGTATACCACCAAAACATCTTTTCAGTCGGTTTCCAGATGAAGTGCTGAAGGTCCGCCGCAGTCGTCCGCATGCCGAGAATCCCAAGCAATATCGCCACCGTTCCCATGCCCTGCACTGCCTGCGGGTGCAGCCAGCCAAGCCCGGCTAGGAAAGCGCAAACAAGAAACCCCAAAATGGCGGCGAGCCAATCAATCACTTTGGCCGACCCGCCGCGGCTTAAGTTCTTAAGCTTAAGCACTCGATAGCCAGAGAAGGTTAAGTAGAAACTCAAGACGGAGACCAAGGCCAGAAAGAGCACCGGTCGGTATAGCGCCATGGGCAGGGCAGTTGCTGCAACCACGCCCATCGACCAGAAATAGACCATCCCCCAGCGCTTGTGCTGCTTGCCGCCTTTTGCCGTCGCGAGCGCCACTGGAGCCAGCACAAACGAAAGCATGCCCGCACTGATATGTACTCCAAGCAAAATCCTTAACCACAACGGATCGACATACATGATATTTCCTCCTGAGATTTTCTTGATCTACTGTGTTTGAGAACCATCCGGTAATGCTTTTTCAGTCCGGTCTTGAAGATGTACAGCCGTGGTTTCCTGTCCGTCCAGCATCGCTAGCGTTTCGTCGGAGCGAGGGCATTGGGCGCGAGCTTTCCCATTCAGCGAGGCTCCATTAGGATCATGCCGGCCCACAAGGCGATCGTTTGGGCAACCTGAGCCTCTTCCCCAACATACTCGTGGTCACCATTCTGAATCATGGCGGTGTCCACACGGCTTGGACCACTCTTGAGCCGCCCAAGTGAGGTCTTGAGTTGAATCAATTGCGCCTGTCCGCCGATGTCGCCCTTACCGCCGAAAAAGCCAGAAGTGGGCAAGAGACTCGTGTCACCGCCGGACTCGGTGTTCGAATTCCAAAGAAATCGATGTATTCTCTTGGCGTGTCGATACTGTCCAGATAGGTTGCAGCGCTCACGTAAGACGGAAAAGATCGCTGGGGAAGCCTGATTAGATCGTCGCCGGCGCCCTCGTCCATAAGCGTTTTCGCTCGCGCTCCCAGTGCTGGATCGTCGTGCTCGCTGCCACAGCCGATACATCCCGATGCGAACACTAATCCCGCTACGCGCTGGTCCCGCGCATCCGCCTGATACCTGCCGACGCTTGCCCACCCGGCGCTATGGCCAGCCAGGATCACGCGGTCGAAACCCAATTTTTGTGCGAAGCCGACCCAAGCGGCGATGTCCCGCGCATCCTCGCTGGCGACGCCCCAATAGCCCCCGCCACGCACCCGCTGGCCCGATCTGTATTTTTCGACATTCCCGATGTCATGCATGCGTGTATTGACAGAGATGGTTGTGAATCCGCGCTCTGCGAGTGCTCGTCCGATGCCAACATAACTCGGAAGGTAGAAGTTCGCTCCCCATCCGTGAACCCAAACCACCACGATCGGTTTAGCGCTTCCTCTAGGCGCCGTGAAAACCACGCCACCGCTGACAACATCATCCTTTGATCGAACGAAAACAAGCTCTTCTGGGAACTTTCCCGGCCTCTGATTTTCTGGATGGGGAGCTAATGTCAGCCGGATCAGGAAGTCTCCACCTGCCAGAATCACAAGTCCTACGATCGCGAGAACTATGCGTCTGGCCATACCGGTTCAATACGCAGCGGTGTGGGAGGATGTTCCCTGCGCCCAGTCAAAGAAGAGGCTAATCAGCCGGATGCCGCTGAGGTAAACGCGGATCTGCCGCTTAAATTGCGGCCGATCATGAGACGCCAACGCTATTCGCCACAACGCCTTGGGCGGATTACGTCGGGTTATCAGATCCCTTTTCCCTACCCAAAACTGCGGAGTACCCTCATTGGGCGCAGTTTCGGTTCTATGCTTACTCGGCTCGCAAGTCCTCAGACCGAACAACAAACATCGCCATTACTACCAGCGATCAGTAAAAACTATGGCGTGGGTTCCTCTTATTTCGGGACTGTCCAGGCTGCATGCTCGCGCTACGATGAACCCAAGAACCCATGACTTTCCCTGCTCCTGTCCCGGAAATCCCCGTAGCCAACGTGGACAAAGCAGCAGCCTACTATGTCGATACTTTAGGCTTCACCTTCGATTGGGGGGACGACCAGGGCGGTATTGCAGGCATCTCAAGGGGCAGTTGCAGACTCTTTATCACCAGTTGCTCCTTCCGAGAGTCCCACGGCAATCTGGGACCCATACTTTTCTGGCTCAATCTCGAGAGCAAGGCTGAGGTGGACGAACTCTTCGCACAATGGAAGGCCGCACAGGCGAAAATCGTTTCTGAGCCCGAGGACAAACCCTGGAAGCTGCGGGAGTTTATGGCGGCCGATCTAGACGGCAACCTCATCCGTGTTTTCTACGATCTCCGGGGCGACGGGTAAGAGAACTGAATTGGGCAATTCGGGCAGTGGCGAGTCTGCTCGTCGGACTTAGCCGTTTCCGTCAATCGGCGAAATAAATCCAGTTGCCATCCGGATCGAGTACTGTAAACCCAGACGCTCCCCAAGGCTCCTTCCTGAGAGGCTGGGCAAAACTGACTCCCGCAGCTTTGTATTCTGCGAACAAGCCTTTGATGTTGTCGACCTTGATAAAAGCTGACAAGAGTTCACCTTCTCGTTCGCGTACTCCAGGAGCAATGGCTGGTTCGTGAACGAAGCGGAGGTGGATACAAGCTGCACCGCGGCTTACCGAGGCGTAGAACGGTGGATGGCCGTGCAGAAAATCAATGGCAAACCCCAGCTTGTCGCGAAAGAAAGCAGCCGAGGTTTGCACATGCGAGACGAACACCACGGGCAGTGCTCCCTTTAGCACCGGGCTCGCAAGATTCTGAGGACGCTCCTCCATCGTGGACAGTCCGGATTTGAGTGCCGCCCAACTGTGAAACCCCGATTCCAGCGCGATGATCTCCTGCGCCTCGTTAAGCGGGAACTTTAATGCCAGCGCCTCCACATCAGTCAAGCCCCGGTAGCGAGGCAGGCTTCTGATCCGTCCGCCGACGGAGTAATTGCCTGCACGGTGCCAGCGGACCAGCAGTTTGGCCTGTTTTCTAAGATTGTCGAAGTTCACCATACACACCTCCAGTTGATTACTGTAGGCGGGCTTTGCCCTTTCGGCGATGCAATCGCCGGTGCGCCCTACTGTGTACTTTTCAATGATGGAATCCACGCCGGCTGGTGTCAAGCGGGTGGCGTGGAGGCAGACATCCGTGTCCATCACCGCTCTCCGGCGTTGTCAGAGCGAAGCTGGTTGGCCTAGCGTCTTGAAGCTGGATTGCTGGCCCTTGATACTCGTGCTTTCTATCGGGCACGCACACGACAAAGAATCTACGCCAAGTTCAAGGTCTTGCGAACAGTACCGCGCTCGTTCTGAATCTTTTCCTGCAGCAGCATGATCGAGTAGATCAACTGTTCAGGGCGCGGCGGACAACCCGGCACGTAAATATCTACCGGTATCACCTGATTGACTGGCACCAATGCGTAGTTGCTAAACACGCCAGTTGACGTCGCGCAAGCACCCATCGAGATAACCCACTTCGGTTCCGGCATCTGGCGATAGAGGTGACGAATTACTGGCGCCATCTTATTTGAGACGCGCCCCGCAATAATCATCAGGTCCGACTGCCGTGGTGATCCGCGAAAGACTTCCGCACCAAACCGCGCCGCATCATAGCGTGACGCCATCATCGACATCATCTCAATGGCGCAGCACGCCAAGCCGAATGTCAGCGGCCATAATGAATTCTTTCGCGCCCAGTTCAGTGCGCTATCCAGTGTCGTCGTAATGACACTTTCCCGTAAGTCCAGACCCTCGTCGTCATCGGCACGGGCAAACAGCTCCGGCGGCTGACTGATATCAAATCGTTCTGAATCACTCACAACTCAAGTATCCCACGCAGTATCGAGTCACCATCGACCGCCTTACCATTGTTGATAGCACTTGCCCATGCAATTTGAACCTTCTTTGAACTACGACGGTGCTCTGCTACGGGCAGCCGACGCCTGCGGTATCGACCGTGACTACTGGGACATCTTTCACCAGCGGCATGAAACCTCACCCGATGTGCTCCGCAAATTCCTGAGCGCAATCGGCGTCGATTCAACCACGCAGCAAACTATCGACGAGTCCCGTTACCGGCTCTTCGAAAAGAAGATCATTCCCATCTTTCCGCAAACAGCCGTAATCAGCGAGTCCGACAAAACCGTACCGCTGACCGTTGAAGAATCCACGGAAGGTTCGCTCTGCTTTACTCTCAAGCTCGAAGATCACTCCGCGCTCTCGGGCAGCATTGAACTTTGTCAGCTGCAGGTGATCGACAGACACGCAGCTGGCGAACGCCGCTGGCAAACGTATGCGCTCCCCCTTCCGCCCGAAACCCCGCTCGGCTATCACTCACTCTCTGCCACGCTGGACGGCAACTTACTCGGTCAGAGCAATGTAATTGTCTGCCCCGACCGCGCCTATTTACCTCCTTTTCTCTCGGATCAGGGCAAAACAGCTGGGTTCAATGTCACTCTTTATGGCCTTCGTTCCCATCGCAATTGGGGCTGCGGCGATTTTACTGACCTGCGTCCATTGATCGATTGGGCGCACGGGGAAGTCGGTTTCGATCTGATCGGCCTTAACCCACTGCATGCCTTACATAATCGCGTTCCCTACAACACCAGCCCGTACCTGCCGCTCTCTATCTTCTATAAGAACCTGCTCTATATCGACGTCGAAAGCGTGCCGGAGTTTGCTGACACTCCAAGCGCGCAGGCAATGCTCGTTTCTCCCCGCATCCAACAGAAATTACAAGAGCTGCGGGACGCCGAGTTCGTGCAGTATAGCGAGATCGACAAGCTGAAGCGCCGCTTTCTGAAGCTGCTTTATCGCCAATTCCGGCGCGTGTCAGGCAACAGCGAACGAGCGCGCCTCTTCGCTTCGTACTGCGAACGCGAGGGCAATCTGCTTCAGAAGTTCGCCCTCTACTGTGCGCTGGACGAGCTAATGCATAAGCAGGATCGCAATCGTTGGACCTGGCAAGACTGGCCGGCACCATTCCAATCCCCTGACACTGCCGAGAGCCAAGCCTTTGCGGCTGAGCACTTTCGGCTGGTGGACTTCTACAAATACATCCAGTTTGTGATCGATGAGCAGTTGCAAGCCGCCCAACAGTATGCTCAACAGGCAGGAATGCGCATCGGGCTCTACCACGACCTAGCCGTTGCTACCGACAGCTGCGGATCTGATCTCTGGGGGCACAACCAGTTTTATATTCGTGGTTGTCGAGTCGGTGCTCCACCCGATGACTTTTCCCCCGACGGCCAGGATTGGGCTTTTCCGCCACCCAATACCCTTGCCCACTGGGAAAATGGCTATCGGCTTTACCGTGAGAGCGTTCGCAAGATCGTCAGTTTAGGCGGCGCCCTCCGCATCGACCACGTGATGCGCCTGTTCCGGCTTTTCTGGATTCCTGACGGCAACCGTGCCGCTGACGGGACGTATGTTCGCGACAATGCAACCGACCTGATGCGCATTCTCGCCCTGGAAAGCGTTCGAAGCAAAAACGTGATTATCGGCGAAGACCTGGGCACTGTCACCGACGAAATTCGCAACATGCTGTCCCGCTTCGGCATCCTCAGCTACCGGCTGTTCTACTTCGAGAAAAATCACGCGACAAAAGCATTCCTGCATAGCAACGAGTACCCGCGTCAAGCCCTAGTCGCGTCTTCAACGCACGATCTTGCGACGCTCGCCGGCTTCTGGACCTACCGCGACATAGAAGCACGTAAAGCCGCTGGTCTCGTTGATGAGAATGGGTATCACAACCAGCGGAACGAGCGCCGCCAGGAACGTCAGCGCATGCTCGACGTGCTGCACCAGGAGCATTTGCTTCCGGAGCACTACACGAGAAATGCGGACCAAATATCAGAATTAGACGGAGACCTCCATAACGCCACGATAGGGTTTCTGGCCCAGGGACCATCCGCCATCCTTCTGCTCAACCAGGAAGATTTCACCAAGGAAACCGAGCAGCAGAACTTGCCTGGAAGTACTGCGCAATATCCGAATTGGCAGCGCAAAATGAAAGTGTTTCTTGAAGATTTGCGCTCGCCTTCCTGCCAGCCTTATGCCGCCATGTTCCGGCATCAACTGGAGCGTACCGGAAGGTTGAAGTAAGACTAATCGCGTCGTTGTCAAATCAAGATTGCCGCCGACTATAGCGCAAGTAGTTCTCCAGGCACTTTTCCGGAATCTGGAAGAGTTGTTATAACCGAGTCCCTCACGAGATGCGATGTCCGTCCAAATGGGTTCGCAACTCCCGGGGGAGCGCCGGTAAGCCAGGAACATAGCGATTCGACGCTCTCTCCTGGCATTGCGGATGAGCTGGTTTGGCTTCTGATTCGTCGAGTCGGCTTACTCTGGGCCGGTGTGTTCCACCCGCTGCAACTTAACAGGTTCGCCGAGCTTGCTCAACGTACTTCGCCCATCGTACCGGAAATTGGTGCTTGCGCCAGAGCCGAACCGTTTCTCGGCAAATTACCAAGCACTTTCGTGCGTCTTGACCGGCTCTGTTGCCAGATACGACCTTCTTTAGGCAAAAAAACGCAGTCTGAGTATTTGAAAAGGAGGATTCGAAATCAGCCGGGCCTGGAACAAGATGGTAAACACATCGCCGTCACCCGCGAATCTAAACGCGTCGAAGCGTGCAGCTAGAAGCATGCATCTACAGGTTGCAAGTGTTGTGCTCAATGTTTAACGCCCAGGAGCAAAGGCCAACTTCTAGAGACAGATTATTCGCCGTCCGAAGCAGTGTAATCACAGATGACAACGGTCAAGTCGTCCCCCTGTGAAACAGACCATTGCTGGACTGCTGCAATGATGCGATCCGTGGTCTCTGCCGGTGTGAGATCGGCAGTCGCTTGTAAGAGAGCGCCCAGCCGCTCTTCACCGAACTCCTCATCGCGGACATTTGCAGCTTCTAAAATGCCGTCCGTATACAGCAGCAATCGATCGCCCGGAAGAAGTGGGTGGGAAGCTGTCGTATATGAGGCAAAGGAGAATGCGGCCAGCATCAGACCGTTTTCGACGATTCGGATCACTTCACCGTTTCGAAGCAGCAACATCGCCGGGTGAGCGGCGGCAGCGTAGTGTAACTCCTCCTGTTCTGCATCAAGGTAGACGTACTCAGCAGTGACAAATTGTCTTTGTGTGTTGCCCAGTAGAATAGAATTGACTCCGTTTAGAAACTCCGAAGGATTGGTTGCATTAGCAATCTGCGCCGCCGCGGCAAGTTTCACCATGGAAGCGATAAGAGCGGCTGGGACTCCGTGTCCGGACACGTCGGCCACCAGAATGCCAGCCTGTTTGTCGTCGGCGAGCAGAAAGTCATAGAAGTCGCCGGCCACGGATGTCATGGGAAGATAGCGGGCAGCAACACTGAAGCTGGTCGAGACCGGAAACTCAGACGGAAGGATCGATATCTGAATATTACGGGCAATCTGAAGTTCCTTTTGGATGTTGCTAAACTCCTGCTCCTGAGCTAAAGCCCTGCGCCCTGCGACAGTGCCTAAACAAGCCAACAAGACGAGAAAACTGAAAGGCTCGACGTTGTAGTAGTGCGGGAAATTTCGAACGATGTTGTTGTACAGGGCGCAAGTGCAAAAGAAGAGAACGCCCCAACGAACTATTGCTACGTCACGGTCTCGCTGCTTAACTCGCAATAGCGCCGCGACCAGAATCAAAAGCGCTATGACGACGAGGATGTTGTTTATTTCGTCGACTAGCTGGGTGTAATGGAAGATGAGGGTGAAAAATGTGAGAGCCGCTGCTATCGGCCAGAAAGCGTCTCGCAGGATTCGGCCCAACTTACCTAGCAGGTTCAACGAATCAAAGAAGAAAAAGGCGGGGATCGGCGAGAGGAGACCCGTAGCCAATCCGATGCGGCTCAGAACGGGCGATTGGACGCCCAGGCTCCAGAGTGGCTGATACTCCAAAAGCAGATGAGCACCGTAAAGAAGGGCAAACGCCGCAAACCAGAGGAGTAGTGCATCAATTCGTCGACGCAGAAGAGAAAATGCAGCGGCCAGTAGACCGACAGTGGTGATCGAGGCCCCAAGGAGCAGAAAAACTTGGCTTTGATTGAATACTCCGAGGAAAAAACTTCTAGAGAACTGCGGGTCAGCCGCAGTCATAGGGAATCCCGCAGCCTACGTCCCACGGTCGGCTGGAGCCGTAACGACCCTGCAAGACATGAATGGTTCTCTACTTCTCCCCTTCGCCGCCAGAAGTAGAAAGCCATGAGTAACGAGAGGACGAGAATCCCAGCTCCAAATTCGTTTGCGACGTAGTTTGTGGTCTTGTTGTGAACAGTCAATGGATCGAAGAAGGACTGAATGAATGTGTTATGAGATGCGTGCAAGATCACACAAGGCCAGATGCTGCCCGATTTGAGCCGTAACCAGGTCCAGACAAAGGTGAGAAACGGCAACATGATCGTCAGTACAGGGAGGTAAAACCAGACCGGAGTATCGCTTTTATAGTCGGCGAACAGCACGATCGGATAGTGCCAAACAGCCCAAATGAGTCCGCTTAGCGTAGCGGTAGCGGCAAAACTGCGATTCTTCGCAAGTTCCGGAACGAGAAATCCACGCCACCCGATTTCTTCACCGATAACGGTCGCTGTATCGCGAATGACAGCGAAGGTTGCGGTGAACAGGAAGTAAAGGAAAATGCTGAGCCAATCCGGCAAAGCGCCGAGGCCGAACGATTGTGTGACCTTGGCAATGAAGTCTTTATTGAAGAACTCGCCCAAGCCGGTGAGCCAAACAAAGCCGTAGATGATTGCAGAATAGGCCAAAGGAATGAAGTAGGCGGTTGTTTCGTAGCGTCCAGTGCCCCAGCTCCACCCAATTGTTGTTAGATCGCGACCCAGCAGTCTGCAAGTGAGCAGCGCTGCAAAGCCAGGCGACCACATAAGCCCAGCGACGTATCCACCCCACCCCCGTCCCATGTGACCCGAACGAATGATCAGGAAGTAAAAGACCGAACTGAACAGGAGCGTGACGAGAAGGAAAGTACTGATCGGGTGACGCTTCATCGAGTCTCACTTGACGGGCACTGAATCCTGCGAGGACAGCATAGCAAGGTGGAGTCGATTAGCGCTTGGTAGTCGCCAAGGGTTTACGTATCTTCTAGATCGCACCACCATTAGCTCGTCGAGATCAGCAGCTCAAATCCTTAACGAAAGGGGTTTCGGTTGGATGTGGCTATTACCCGACTCCAGAAATTCTGTAATGAGGTGGATCTGGGTCAGACCATTTCGGTTCCCGCACGGTCCCTCGGGTCGTCCGTGACGCTCCAGCGCGAAGTATCCTGCGTTCGAGCTGGAGTTTGATCGGAAAGCGCTACTAACTCGACATGTCGTGTCGGGGTTGAAACCAGGGAGTGCCGCCTCACAGGCCGGACTGTACGAAGGTCAACAGGTTTACACACCACTACTGCTCGTAAGTCACAAACGCAAAAGCGTGCGAGTCCGGGGCCCATGAGTTCACATTAATCGAGCCTTGTCCGCCTAGGAACGAAGTCACCTCAACAGGCGAAGCGGTGTTCATCTTCCGTCCAGGCATCGGCACCATACGAATCTTCACCGGCCCGCGTCCGTTATGTCCCGTTGTGCCTTTAGGAAAGGTAAGAAAGATCAGCGTCTTTCCATCAGGCGAGCAGTGCGGAAACCAGTCCTCACCCTCATCGCTCGTCACCCGCTCTGCCTTCGCATCGTTCGTTCCCGCCCCGTCGGCTGGCATCCGCCAGATATACCAACATACCCGGCGAACGCGATTTAATTAGATACACATTACAAAAGG
>CAXTWQ010000049.1:30425-37240 GCA_964248065.1 uncultured Bryobacteraceae bacterium
CTATTGAAGTAGATCCACTTGCCATCAGGCGAATAATCCGGCCCATCATCATAGCCGGCATTTGTCGTCAGCCGCTCCTGCGTGCCACCACCTACGGGCACCCGAAACAGATCGAAATTGCCTTCGCGCTGGGCCACTACGGCAAGCCACTTGCCGTCCGGCGAAAACCCATGAAAGTACGACGGAGTCTCCGGCACAACCATGCTGGGCGTCCCACCGCCAGTTGCCACTGTAAACACCTGTGAGCCCTTTGCCTTGGCGCTCGATGAGAACGCAATCAATTTGCCATCAGGCGAAAATCCCTTGTCGTTGTTGCACTTGGCGAAGTCGCCCAAATTGACCTTTTCCAGCGCTGCACTGCTTGAGCCAATCGGCAGGAAGAAAAGCTCGCCGCCCGTATTGACCAGTAGCCGCCTGCCGTCGGGCGACCAGTTCGGAGCCTCAATCAATGTGTCTGCTGAGTAAACGGTACGCTGCGTCTTCGTTTTCAGATCGAAGACCACAACGTGACTTTTCTTCACCGCGTTCGCCTCCTGCCCGACACTCATGCCCACCAGCAAAGCCAAGCCCATAGCAGCTCCAAGAACTTGCGTCTTCATCGTGTGCCTTTACCTTTCGCCGCCTCCAGCTTTAGATTAGAGAACACGGCCGTCTCCAAGACGTTTGCATTATGCGAACAAACAGCCAGCCCCAGATACACCGGGTCTTGCATCGATACGATTACCGGTCCCGTGGTCGCCGGCTCTTCTCCGGGACTACCCGCCTTAATGGTGATCTCATGCCCGTAGCGCGTGATGCTCAAGTGGAGTGGCGCCTTCATTGCCGCCCGAAACTCCGACGTATCAACGCCCGCGCTCGGCCGATACTGCAGCGCGGTCAATCCATCGCCATGCAGTGCTACATCAGCGTACGGCGAGTCCGGGTCCAAGTTCTGCCTGCTCATCAGCATTGCTTTCCGATGCAACTCTGTCCCGGTACCGGCAAAGCGCACATCAGCACTGAAGGTGAAATCGCCCGAGACCTTTCGATACACAAATTGAAACGCATCCTGCTTGGTCCAAACGTTTGCGCCGCCGCCGGTCACCCGATAACTGTTTGTGCTCGGGTCGAATTGTGCCGTGCCTGCCTTCGGATTGCTCCCGACATCCCCATGCGCCTCAAAGATTCCAATGCCTTCAGCGCCCGGGGCACTTACCGCAAAGCAGGCACACAACACCGCGCTAAAGAGAAAAGCTGTTTGCACCTTCACGATTTCTGTTGCCCTGACTGTCTATAGTAATGGAACAGCAATAAGCTGTGTAGAGTCGCTCTCAAAACCTATATGCGCGCTCCCTTACCGTTCGTTTCCCTCTGGCAATCAGCCGCTCTCGTCACCGGTCTTCTTACTCTTATGTCAACTTCTGCATCTCCGATTGCGTCGCAATATCTGCTCTATGTGGGCGTCTATGGAAAAGGAATTTACGCCTTCCACTACCATCCGGATTCCGCCCGGTTCGATCCGCTTGGGCTTGCCGGCGAGTTTCCAAATCCATCGGACATCACAACCGATTCCGCCGGACGCTTTCTGTACGCAGTCAGCGAAGCCGACAAGGGCAACGGCGCTGTCGGCTCATTCAAGATTGACCGTACTTCCGCCAAACTGACCGCACTGAACCAGCACTCGTCCGAGGGCGTCGCGCCCTGTCACCTGGCTGTTGATCGCTCCACCAAACTGCTCGCTGCTGCTAATTACGGCACCGGCAGCGTTCCTGTATTTCCAATTGAAACCGACGGCAGCCTCGGCGCTATGATCACGCTGCTGACTGCTCAAGGCTCTAGCGTGAATACCAAGCGCCAAGAGGGCCCCCACGCTCACGAAATCGTTATTTCTGCCAACAACCGCTTCCTCTACGTTCCTGATCTGGGGCTCGACAAGATCCGCATTTACCGCATCGATGCCGAAGCCCGCAAAGTAGTCCCAAATGACCCACCGTTCGTTCAGGAGCAACCCGGCATGGGACCGCGTCACATGGTTTTCAGTCACAATGGGCAATTTGCATACGTGATTCATGAACTCACGTCGATCGTAACGGCCTACAGGGTCAATGCCGCGAACGGGGCTCTTGAAGCCTTCCAATCCTTGCCCACCAGTGCTGACGGTAAGCCTTTCGACGGCGCGGCAGAGATCCTGCTCCATCCATCCGGCCATACATTGTACGCCTCCGTGCGCGGACCCGGCACCATCGCGGTCTTCTCGGTAGACGAGAGCACTGGCAAACTTCAGCACACCCAAACGGTTGAAACCGGAGGCACTTGGCCGCGCGGCGTTGCACTCGATCCAACCGGCAAACTCCTGCTCGCTGGCGACCAGAAAACGAACCAGGTCGCCTTATTTCAGGTTGATTCGGCCACAGGCAAGCTGACTGCTACCGGCCAGAAACTCGAAGTGCCCTCACCGGTCGCGTTCGCCTTCGTCCCAGCCGAATAACGGCGGCGGCTGCCAACCGCCCAATCGCTCCTCCAGGCACGCACAAACTGTCAGCGCCCGCATCTCATGCCAGCGTGGAGTAACCACCTGTACGTTCAGCGGCAGCCCTTCGCCGGTGCTGCCGCATCGCACGACCGCCGCCGGATTGCCACCCACATTCCAAGCCATCGTATAGCTGAAGCCGCGAAAAAACTCTTCCTCAACCGACTCGCCGTGCCCTAAAGCAGCCTGCGTATACACAGGACTCAATACCGCGTCGTACTGCGTAAAGAACTGGGCTAACTCGGCGCGGTACCGGTCCCAGTGCGCCCATCGCTGCCCCAGTTCAGCCGTCGAACAGCCATAGCGATGTGTTCGGTTCAGGAATCCATCACGCAAGAGAAAGTGCTGTTGATGGCTGCCAATGGCCTGCATGTAAGCCTCGATTCCTTCGCCGCCGTCTGCACCCAGCAGACTCATCTCCAGGTCATAGGCGTACTCAACGCCCGGCGGGCGCGCCGCTTCTACTGTGGCACCAGCCCCTGCTAACGCTTGTGCGGCCTGCTCCACTGCTTTCACAACTTCCCTCGAGCATTTGGAAATCCCGTTACCGGTGAAGTAGGCGACCCGTAGTCCTTGCACTTCAGGCGAAATGTCCAAGGCTGCAGGCGGACAGAACACGTCGTACCCATCCGCACCTGCCAGCAGCGGCATCAGCAATTGCAGATCTTCCACCCAGCGCGCCATCGGCCCAATCTGCCACAGTGCTTCAATCCAGCCACCAGCCGGCGGCACATGCCCGGTTCGCGGCAACCGTCCGCTGGTTGGCTTGATACCGGCAATGCCACAAAACGCAGCAGGGATCCGCACACTACCCGCGGCATCGCTGCCTAACCCAAACGGCGAACCGCAAGCAGCAATCAGAGCCGACTCGCCACCGCTGCTGCCACCCGGTGTCCGCGCCAGATCATACGGATTGTTCGTACGTCCAAACAGCAGGTTGTCGGTCTCGTAAGCAAACAGCAAATCAGGTAAATTCGTCTTGCAAATCGGGATCGCCCCCGCCTGCCGCAACCGCGAAACCAACTCGGCATCTTGCAGCGCTGTCTGGCTGTCTTTGAACCCCAACGTGCCTGCCGTGGTCCGATGTCCCCGCACGTCCATCGAGTCCTTCACAGAAAACGGAACGCCATGCAAAGGACCACAAAGCGCCCCCGCCGCAAGCCGCTGATCTGCCACCCGAGCGGCCGCCCGAGCCTCCTCACCGAACACCTCTATCACCGCATTCAGTTGCCCATTGACAGCCTCAATGCGACGCAGATGCATGTCAACTAATTCGATCGAGGAAGTCTCACCGCTCGCAATCGCCCGAGCCATCGCCCGCGCACTTCGTTCCAACACGCAGCCACTCTAGCAGGAAGCACGCAGCTAGACGCGTTTCGTACTGAGCGGATTTACCCAACGCAGTCCTGCAAATCGGCTGAAGTCCTGGTCCGTCGAAGCCAGCGTCGCCCCATGCTCCATCGCAAGTGCGGCCAGCGTGGCATCGGTCACCAAAGGGCCACTCGCCTGGTGCTGTAAGACCAACGATCGAAGCACGTCAAAATGGCGCGGGCCCGGTTGCAAAAGCACAACTCCAGGCAGTGCTAGCCATTCGCCTACAATGCCGAATGCTTCCTGTGCGGATCGCGGCTTATCCCACAGCCGCGCATTTGTGGAAATCCGAATAAACGCCCAAATTGTAACCCAAGGCAATCCGATGGTTACGTTGCTCTCGAGTAACTCGGTCAGCCACTTTGAGACTGCGGCCTGTTGAGGCGCCTTGGAGTTGTAGGCGTATAAAAGAAGATTTGCATCCAACAGGGTCATCGATGCCGCTCGCCCTCGCCAAACTCAAGCAGCGACTCGACGTCGTCGTAGTTCAATCCTTCCACTTGCCCCATCGGTGTCGGTTCAATCTTTAGTGAACGATGGGAAGGCCCAACGTTGGTGTTAAGCAATGCTACCCGAAGCAAGTTGTTGAGGGTGTCACGGAAAGATGCTCCGCTTAATCGGCTCTCATCTTTAACTCGTTCGATCACATCATCGTCAAGCGTGATTGTCGTCCTGATGCTCATGATGCTTCTACTGTAACATCAATGTCATCACTTTCCACCGAGGTGTACCTCTATACTCAGCTGAACTTCTTGCCCCCCTGAAAACGAATAGCAACCAAACAACCATGCAGGAAGACAGGCCATTGTGGCCTCAACTCACCCTTGGCGAGCCGATTGGTTTTGAAAAGGTCTACCTTGCCAATTTCCTGGCAGTGCGTGACTTCCTGCGGATCTACCTGGGAGGCCGCTCAGCGGTCGACGACATAGCCCAGGACACTTTTCTCCAACTATGGAAACGTCCGGATCAATTCGATTCGTCCAGGTCGAACGTCAGGGCCTACCTGTTCGGAATCGCAAGGCGAAAAGCTGCCGATTGGTGGAGACAGCAGGCCGTCTCTAATAATGTCGTGCGCGAGGCTTCTACCGGCACTGATTCGGAACTGCTGATCACCGATGCACTTCAGCACCTGCAGCCCGATCTTCGCAATATCTTATGGCTCCGGGAAATCGAAGGCTACTCGTATACCGAACTGGCCAGCATTTTCGAAATCCCAGTGGGAACGGTCAGTCACGGCTCTTCTCAGCACGTGAACAGCTTCGGCAGGTATGGCTAGGAACAAAGTGAGGAATGGATGGAACAAGCTTTGAAAATAGATTGTCAAGAGATTGGAGACTGGATTTCTGCCCTATACGATGGCGAATCAGTTCCGTCACAATTTGCTGATCACATTAACAGCTGTTCCGAGTGCCATAGCCGCCTCTACACCTACTCCACCATGGGTGCCGAGCTGCGGTTGCAGGCAAGTCGAGACCCTATTGCCGCAGCACCAACGTTCACCCCTCCTCCCGCAACTTTCATGCACAGGCGTTGGCTCGCGCCGACGACGGGCAGCGTCCGAATCCCAAAATTAGCCATCATCTCGATAGCCGCGCTCTTCCTGGTGCTCACAGCGAACTTACTCCACTTGCATGCACAGCAAACCCGTCCGCTGTGGTTTCAGTTCGCCTTAGATCCGCACAACCCGCATACTCTCCATCAACCGTTCCAGCCACAACACGCAGTGAAGGCCGGCTACGACGACATCTGGGTTTGGGGAGATGGTCCAACCAACGTTGTGGGTACTCACATTGCTATCTCGAAAATCGGCGCTGACTCAGTGCAGCTTGCCATCAGATCTCGCCGGTACCAGGCAACTAACGCCAATCAGGTCGATGCCCGGCACCAACTCAGAGACCTGACTGGCCACCTCTTCACCTACCGCCCCGGAACGCCGCTGGAAGTTCCAATCGAGGGTGGAGGCACACTGGTTCTCCAAGGACATGTCCTCGATCACCAACCTAAGTCGACGCTGTTCGGCATACCGCTCGAACCTGATCCGAATCAGCTGGTCGTCTCCAGCCCCGTCATCATCAGTGGAGACACGGTCTTATTCAACTTGAAGGGCGCGAGTGCCATTGCTCGCCAAGCGGATGAAGTCGTCATGCTGTATGTTCCGGGCACTGGCTTGCTCCGGTTTGCTCTAGACCCTTTTCCCGGCGCAGTGCAGGGTCAGGCAAGCTGGGGACACCTTGATTTCCAGTTGGGTGGGCAGAGCTACTCCCTCCTAACCGCCTCACCCATCAGCGGTGGAGATCAACCTCAAATCATCTGGGTCAGCAATGAACCTGACTACGTTCCACGGGTCGAGCAAACAAAAGGCGGACTCCTCGGGGTCGGCAAACTTGACCGCCAACACTGAATGTAAGTTTTCGGCCCTTATGCAATCCTAAGGACCAACTCGTTACATTCGAGCAGGACCACGCGCCCAGATGAGTTCCCCCAAACATAGAAGCGATTTCTCTTTGCTCCGAACACTCGCCGGAGTAACCGCTGTCGGCGTGACTACGCTTGTGCTTTTCCAACTCCACTTGAACTTTGCCGCCGCCGGCTTCATTCAACTCCTGCTGGTCATGATCATCGCAACTGAGGCAGGCTTTTGGGAAGCAACGGTCTCCTCGCTGGCAGCCAATCTCTGCCTCAATGTATTCTTTGTTCCCCCGCTTTTTCACTTCTCGGTCGACGACCCCCAGAACTGGATCGCATTGATCGTCTTCGAATGTGCTGCGCTGCTGGTCAGCCGCCTTTCCACATCCGCGCGTCACCAACGATCACGAGCCTTCCGCAATCGCATCGAAATTCGAGCGCTCGACAAAGCTTCCCGCCAGCTGTCATCGCTGAACCTCGAAACCGCTCCTGCCGCCAAGATCGTAAACCAGATCAATCAGATTTTCGG